>NZ_VYKL01000009.1 GCF_008710145.1 Niallia endozanthoxylica | reverse complement strand
AAGGCGTGTGAAATGTTCATTTCACACGAATGAGTCAAAAATCTGGTTTATCAACATAGTACTTTAACAAAGCCTTACACAAAAAGAAAGGTTTAGAGCTTATTGCTGCTAAACCTTTCTTTCATAGAATGTCTATGGACTAAGATTGAATAATTCTCTTATTCTCACCTTCTATAAATTCTTCATTCATCCCATTTTCTTCGACTACTTTGTCAAAAGACCCGTACTTTTCTTGGACTAAAAGATACCCTAAAACAGCTAAAATACTTGGCACGGCAAATGTAGCAAACGCCATTTTGGGATCTATTCCAGTTACAAGAAGCATCGCAATTAAAGTCGGGGCAAGGATGGAACCAATTCGTCCTATTGCCTGGGCATAGCCCATTCCAGTTGCGCGAATTTCACGCGGATAGAATTCGGTAATGTACGGGTTGCCCAAGTTCATGGCCCCGACGGTACTTGCACCGCCCAAGAAAATCAAAAAGTAAACAAGAGCCACATTCGTCGTAATACTTAATGCAATGAATGTCACAACACCCATTAAATATAACGAAACAAGTACTTTCCGATATCCTATTTTTCCAGCCAAGTAACCGCCTATCAAGGTACCTGCAATCTGACCAACACAAAGCATGATATTAAATGAAAGGCTTGATGTAAGACTAAAGCCTGAACTTTGCATAATTTTTGGCAGCCATGTATTTAAGCCGTATGCCATCATCATGGTACAGAAGATGGCAATCCAAAAGGCAATCGTCGTAAAGGCTCGTTTGTTCGTAAAGAGCTTTTTAACTGGAAAGCCCTTCCCATCTTTCAGAGCTGTATGAAGCTGATAATCATCCTTTTCGGAAAAATTCCCATCAGGCTTAACTTTATTAAGAATCTCTACCACTTTTCCAACCTGTTGTCTTGCTAGATAATAAGAAAGTGACTCAGGAAACTGCTTGATGAAAAACGGAATAGTTAGTAAAGGGATTGCACCAATATAGTACAATACACGCCAATCTGTTTGCGGAACCAAATACATGCCAATTAACGAAGCTAAAATGCCTCCAAGAGCATATCCAATATAGATGGCTCCCACAAGGAGGGCACGTTGTTTTTTCGGTGAATATTCTGTCATGAGTGAGATACAGTTCGGCATCAACCCACCCATCCCAATCGCGGCAATAAAGCGCATGATGGTAAACATCGTAATATTAGGAGAAAGACCTGCTGCCAATGTAAATGCACTGAATAAGAACATGCAAATAATAATGACGTTTTTTCGGCCAAACTTATCGGCTACTGGAGCTAAGACAAGAGCACCAACCATCATCCCGAACAAAGAGTAACTGCCAACAGCTCCAGCCTGAAGCGCGGATAAATTCCACTCCTCCATCATCCATGGCAACCCCACACCATACATAGCAATATCAAAGCCATCAAAACCGATTGCATAGAAACACCACAGAAAGACTAGTAAATGAAAGCGATTAAATTTACTTGCAGAAACAACATCTTGGGCAACTATCGTGCGCATCAACATCTCTCCCTTACTTTTACGTTATTATCGTTTTCATAGTGAAAATAGTATATTATGAATTTTCAGAATAAAACCAGTAACTTCTTTTATGTGAAACTCTTTGAATTTTTTTAAAATTTTTTATTTCATCGATTCGAATCATTAATTTACA
The DNA here is from genome assembly GCF_008710145.1 of Niallia endozanthoxylica. Taxonomy (GTDB): domain Bacteria; phylum Bacillota; class Bacilli; order Bacillales; family Cytobacillaceae; genus Bacillus_BD; species Bacillus_BD endozanthoxylica. The sequence goes on along the minus strand of NZ_VYKL01000009.1, from coordinate 60,618 downwards.
GGCTTGTACTTTTTCATATAGAAAAATCAACTTCTTTCATTGACTAGATTTTGCCTCTTTTAAGACCTGCTTTTACGAAAAATTATCATTTGTTTCGCATATAAGAAGTTGAAAGTTTTATTCAGAATATTTTCATAATATCATTTGTAATGTGGATAACTTAAAAACGCTTACAAAGGAGATAGAAATATGCGTACACAAGTAGGGATTATTGGAGCTGGACCAGCGGGACTTATTCTTGCACAATTATTACACCAACAAGGAATTGATTCAGTTATATTAGAACGTAAATCAAGAAACAATATCGAAGGAACGGTAAAAGCCGGCATTTTAGAACAAACGACCATTGATATTTTAAGAGAAATCGGTGTGGGGGATCGTATGAATCGTGAAGGTCATTTTCACGATGGCAACTACTTTCAATTTAATGGAGAAAGACGCCGCATTGATTTAAAAAAATATTCCGGTGGAAAACAAGTTGTCGTATATCCACAGCATGAAGTCATTATCGACCTAGTCAACGCTCGCTATGCAAATGGCAAAGATATCATCTTTGACGTAGAGGACGTCACTTTACATGATATTGATACAGACAAACCAAAAATAAAATATCGTAAAAATGGGATGGACGAAGAACTGATTTGTGATTTTATCGCAGGATGTGATGGATTTCACGGACCAAGCCGTCAAGCCATTCCTGACAATATAAGAAAAGAACATCTACATATGTATAAGGATGGATGGCTAGGTATTCTATCTGATTCTGCTCCAGCAGCAGATGAACTTGTCTACGCTAACCATGAGAGGGGATTTGCTTTATTAAGTACACGTACCCCGATTTTACAACGTCACTACCTACAAGTAGATGCAAACGATGATATTGCCAATTGGTCTGATGACCGAATTTGGACAGAATTAAACGAAAGAACAAAAACCCATGATGGCTGGCAAATACCGGATGGACCGATTAATTCAAAAGGAATTATCCAAATGCGCAGTTTCATTTGTGAAACGATGCAATATGGCCGCCTATTTATCGCAGGTGATGCCGCTCATACCGTGCCTCCTACAGGAGCAAAAGGATTGAATTTGGCTGCTACAGATGTCAAAGTAATGGCTCGCGGAATGGCAGAATTCTATCAAACAGGCAGCAACGATCTATTGGACCGTTACTCAGAAATTTGTCTTCGTCGTGTTTGGAAAGCAGAACGCTTCTCTTCTTTCATGACAAAGCTTCTCCATACAAATCCAAACCTTGACTCCTTTGAACGCGGGATTCAATTGGCCGATCTTGATTACTATACTTCGTATGAAGCAGGATTAACAATGATTGCAGAAAATTATGTAGGCCTGCCGATCGAATGGGAAAAAGCAGGAGACACACTGAGATTAGTAAAGTAAATCTTTAAAAAATGGAGGAATTCATTATGTCAATTGAATTAAGCATGCTCGTACCACATGCTCCAAGTCTTTGCCATGAAAATCAGGCCCCAGATTTCCAGCAAGGCATTGTTGCCGGCTTTAAAGAAGTGGCTGAGGAAATTGCACAAATCCAACCTGATGTGATTGTTTTGGTTTCTTGCCACTGGCCGTCTACCTTTGCCCATTATGTCGACTGTAATCCCATTCACAAAGGGATTCTGACTGCACAGGAAGCTCCAGATATGATTAGTGATGTCCCCTATCATTACCCAGGTGATGAAGAACTCGCCAATTTGCTTGTTCAAGCGGGGAAAAACGCTGAAATTCCTGTAGAAGGAGTATATGGTGATCATTTCGAGTGGGATTATGGTACAATTGTGCCTTTGCGTTATCTTGTTCCAAATGGGGATATTCCTATTATTAACCTATCTGTTACGTTAGCTGCTAATCTTGAAGAAACCTATAAATGGGGCCAAGAGATTGCTAAAGTTTTACAAAAATCTGAGAAGAAGGTCGTTTTTATTTCTAGCGGCGCTCTTTCACATAATTTAGTACGTGGAAGACATCATATGCCAACCTTTGCTGAGCACGCCCTTGATAAAGAATTCGTCGATTTGCTAATGAATAAAGACTATAAAGCTGCCTATCAAATGTTGCCGCAATATGCAAGTATGGCAAAAGTGGAGTCAGGAGGCCGCCACGTAGCCATGCTGCTTGGCATTATTGATGAAGATTGTACTCCCATTTATTTTGCAGATGGACAATCTTCAGGTAGCTGGAATCCACTTATCACTTTTGAAAAAACAAAAGTTTCAGTTTAGCAGTAGCAGCAGCTCTTGCAGCCGGTAATATGGTTATCATTGGGCCGGCACATCTCACACTAACAACGGAAACATTCATGGGGGAAAGGTGTCAGGAGGCTGGTATGCCGAACCTTTGCCTCCCCCCAATATTCACTCCTTGCTCCCGGTCCTTCCTTTCCATCTTTCTGAATCTCTTCACCTACCGGATATTTGCCCCCTAAGGTATCACCATAGAAAATGAATAGAACCATTGCATTTATTGTTCTATTTCCCCTTTCCATATTTTCTATCATTCTATTTTTTCAAGCTTCTACATTAGGATTTACTATTATATCCACTTTACTTATCCGCATTCTTTATAATGATTTTGTCTGTCTATTGCAATAAAACCTGCTGTCCCTCATCCTACTACCCCACCAATTCCCGAAACCGACCAAATTCCTTCTGAAACTTCAAGTGAACCGTTCCAATCGGGCCATTTCGCTGCTTGGCAACAATGATTTCCTCCTGGTCCTTTTCTTTCGAATGTTGATCATAATGGGTTTATCATGGATTAACAGCTTGCTCATGTTGATTTCCTCCGAATGTTGTTCTGTTATTGAAGATATAACGATTGCTTAACTGGTAACCATTTTCCTTTTCTGTCTGATAAACGTTGAGAACGCCGAGTGCGTTTGCCTTCCCAACCATTCGCTTAAAAGTAGACCGCGAAATAGGCCTCACATCATTATGTTCTTTGATAAACTCTAGCAACGAATCAATGGAAGGATTAGACACCCCGGGGATTCTATAGGAACAACGCGCAAGCATGAGAAGCGCAACTCGATCTCCCTTCGTCCAAACCTTCTGGTAATCTCGCAGAATCTTTTCAACATGCTGCTTGAATTCCTTCTCTGATTTAAATTGGCAATACTGTTCAAATTGGTCCATTGCGTCTGATTTTATTTTCATAACTCTTGCACCACCGTTTTGCTATTGTTATATAAGCAAAGGGGTTCAAAATGTCCTATTACTTTGGGGAAGTTGTTACGGTTTTGTGAAAGGGTCTAGAGGAGTTTATCGTCCCAATTGATAGGTTTACCCACTTAGTAAGTAAACCTTTATTTCTAGGGATTCATCAGTTGCAGTGATTTTGCGCATCAAAAAAAGACAGTCGCCTTTACAGATGGTAACTGTCTTTTTTCATTCTTCTTTTTAGCTGCTGTTTCCTTTTAATTAAAGGATTGGCATTCCATGACGCTCGAGCGCTGCTGCTTCAAGCATGGACATCCCTTGTTCTTCGGCAAAAGCTCTAAGCTTGTCCGATACGACTGGTGCAAGGTCTGCTGGAGGCTGAGCATAGTTCATGGCGCGTCTGCGGGTAGAATTTTTACGAGCAAAAGGTCCCCAAATCGCAAACGTAATACCAGGAGTCTGCATATTGACAAAGAACGTATTCCCATCAACAGAGAAGGCTGGTCCGGCAAATTCGGAGCTATTCATTACGTTCTCCGCAAACGTATAGATTTCTCCCTCTGGCGTTAATCCGACAATGCGATCGTTACCGCCGCCATCCTCCGCAATCCAAAGATCTCCCCAAGGAGTAATCGTAATATTATCAGGCATTTCTAAATCATTTTTATCAGTAGATTCATAGAAAAGCTCCAGGGTATTTGTTGCTGGCGTATAACGATAAACACGGCCAAGGCTTTTTGTACCCGCGCTTGTATCATCAAACCAGAAAGTTCCTTCAGAGAAATAAGCACCCTCAAGACGGCTAAACTGAATACAGCCCTTGGCTTTTGCATCTGCTTGAGCAATCTCAGGGTCTACCTTTTTCCAAACGACGCCAAATGTTTGTCCCGTTGCCATTTGTGCTGCTCTTGGTAATTCATCAATGGCGGCTGCTTCTAACGTTCCACCCTTTTGCAGAGAACCTAGTGTTTGGCTTCTGTCATTTGGTGTAAAGCGATAAAGGAAGCTTGGGCTCGCATCTTCTGTTAAATACCAAATACCTGTTGATGGATCCACATGTCCGGCTTCATGCGAGAAACGGCCCATATCATAGATTGGTGTTTTGGACATTTCATTTTCAGGATCAAGCGGATTCACCTCGAAAATATATCCATGCCCTTTATTCCCCGTCTCCTCCATCGTTAACCAAGTACCCCATGTGGAAGCTCCCCCAGCACAGTTACGAACTGTACCTGAACTCGATACATATTGATCAATCACTTCTCTGTTCGGTCCTACGATTAACGTCGTTGTTCCACCAGCAGCCTGGCCCCATGGATTTTTTCCGTTTACAGGGAGACTTGAGTTTGTACTATTTTCATGGTTTCTTACTAGAATCGTTGTGTTCTTCTCTCCTTTAAAAGCAGCCATACCATCATGCATCGCAGGAACTTTATCACCGTTAGGCATCAAATCTCCTGCCTTTGAAAACATTTTATAATGGAAGCCTTTAGGCAGATCTAATATGCCGTTTGGATCTTTTACTAGAGGACCATAACCGCCAAACCCGCTTGTTGGATTCCCAGCAACCTCAGCAGCAAAACCTTTTGATGTATTTGCTAGTGAAAAAAGACCCGTCGTTCCTAGTGTTAAAGCCAATGTGCTCATTCCGCCAACCCTCAAGAAATTACGTCTATCCATCCCTGTATTGCTCATCCTAACAAAAACCTCCATTTTATATTGAATTTGAGGATGCTAGTTTTACAGCAAACTCTATCTATAAAGGTAACAAGCCATTCTAAAAGAACTGTTAATCTTATGTAATTTCATGTTTTACATCCAAAAAACAGACCAAAAGCAGGTGATAAACGAACAGGAAAAGGCTTTTATTTTCAAAAACAAAGATATTAGAACTATAAAAATAGTTTTAAATATTAAAAACAGAGCAAAGACACAGGATATTAGTAGGATTATTTGTGATTGTCATTTTAAGTCAATATTAAAGAAAATAAACACATGTAAATAGATTAGAGATGTTTGTAAAATTAGTTAATCTCATGTGAAAACACGTTAAGAATTGTTAAATTAAACCAATAGAGGAATATTGAGTAAAAAAGGGAAAAATAGAGAAAAATGAATTTTCAAAAGCAAAATTGCCAGAATTCGAGATTTTCTTATGATTCCTAAAAGAACGTATACTACACCTGCAACGAAAATTATGCATTTTTGGAGGTAGGATGAACAAGATGGATAAGAAAATGAAAGAAGTAAAAAACGTATTAAACATGAAGAAAATTGTTAGTACAGGATTACTTGTCGGTACTTTATTCGCCTCAACCTCTGCTTTTGCTGCAGAACCAAATGTGGACCAGCGTCAAGAAGTGACAAAATATAGTTTCCAAGACAGAGTCAACAAAGGTTCTAATTCTTATCAAGATCAATCAGACGACGATTTTGCAAGTGTATTGCAATCCATTCAAGCTAAGAAAGCTGCTCAAAAACAACGTGTATCTGCATGGGCAGAACAAAAATCCTCCGCAACGGGCCATTCACTAGCACAAACACAAGCATCTGATAGCTTCTCCACACTTGAACAAAGTGGAAATAACGAAGAAAATGAACAAGACCAAGCCATCGATATGGTAGAACAACAAGCCCAAACAAGTAACGGAAACGACATGATTCAAGACCAATTATCACACAACGAAAATGGTCAACTTCAACATACAAACGGTACAAAGAACAGTCAACTGCAAGATATTTATAGTGAAATCAATCAAATGAAAGCAGGTATCGGCTCTCGACTCAGTCAAATCCAAGACTCCTATAAATATAATGTACAAAACCAAGGGAGTGGCGGAAATGAAAATATACAGGATCAATTCGCATACAATGATACAGATTCTAACCAAAGTGCAGATAGTAATCTAATTGATCAACTTCAAGGTTCTTACGACACGAATATCCAAAATCAAGATACGATCGGAGAGGGTAACTATCCTTACCAGGACATCTACAATGGAACAACTCAAAACCAAGAGGCTAATGGCAACGGAATGACTCAAAATCAACTGGCAGATAATCTTTCAGAGCAAATCGCTGGTGTTGATGGAGACGAGAACGATGCGGACCAATATTCTGCCCATTTCAATAACCAGAAGCAAACTGGAGATATTGAAAATGTTCACCAAGGTCAAACTTTAACAAACACGACAGGTCAAGGTGCGATTATAGAAGGAAATGGAAATTACATCATTGAAGATGCTGAAACAGATACCATTCAAACACAGGAAGGAATTCTCGGTGCCTATCAATCTCAGGATTCATCCCATGATGCCGAGCAAAGTGGTACAGTAATTGGCGACCATATTGAACTTGATCAAATCGTATATGGTGAAGCAGCTCAAGACCAATTTGGAGCAGATGAAGCCGTTCAAAACCAGGGTTCTAGCCTTACAAATGGACAAGGCGCCTATGTAACGGGCGAAAATGTGAATGCAGCTCAAGATTCTGTTACCAATGCAGAGCAGACTCAAATGGGTGCCACGAATACTGTTCAAGACCAACATACAGTGTCTGAAGGTACACAATTAGCTGTTGTAGATAGCGAAAATGCTGCAGCTGAGCAATACCATTACAATGATGTTGTACAAGATCAAACAGGCTTTGAAGGAAGCGTACAAGATCAAGATTCAGCTGTATCCGTTGAACAAGGAGCTGCGGTAGCAGGTGCAGCTAATGATACCTACCAAGATATGATAGCTATTACAGAGCAAACGCAAGTAGGTGACACTGAATCTGAGCAATATCAAGGGTCTACCAATCAATCCAAACAAGTAACAAACAAGAACGGTCTAAATAACGACGGAGTACAAGAAAACTCTAACACTACAGCACAGGTTCAAGCAGGAGCCGGTGATGTACAAGCTCAAAATTCAGCAGCTGTCACTGATCAAACAACTAATTCTACTGGTGATAACCATACAGTTACACAAACAAGTACAAATGATACCACTCAAACACAAACGGCTGGAGATGCTGTAGAAGCTAATCAAAGCCAAGTCTCTGATATTACAACCACACAATCTGCTGTTTCAGAAGGCGACAACATTAGCCAAAGTCAATCATCAAGCTTTACTGTTGTTCAAGGACAATCTGCAAACTAATTAAAGAGAAAACGATGCTCAAACCTGCTCCATCTGGAACTTGCTGGATGGAGCCTTCTTATTCATATTAGACACATCTGGGAGGTTAAGCGATGCTAAAAAAAGTAGTTGGATCCTTTATCCTTGCTTCCGCTTTAAGTATTAGTTTTGCTAGTGCAGACAGCGAGGCAAGCGAATGGAATCAATCCTCCATCCTAGTCGAACAAACGAATAGCGGCTGGGAAAAAATACTGGAAATCAAAAGAGATAAAATGAATGAGGTGACAAGTGAAATCAATGGAACGGCAAATTCTATCCAAAGACATTCCGTCCATTTGAAAAGCTATCAGCTTCAAAATGGATATTCAGTTGGTCCAGCCTCTGCCACACAAAAAAGTGAAACGACCCTTGATGTAGATAGCGAATTGACAAACCATACAACAGAACTAAAACAAACTAGTAAAGGTTCAGGTATGATTGAACAATCATCAGCTACTACAAATGCCGCTCGTTTGCTGCAATCTCAAAGCAGTACAACCGCTGTTTATCATTTTCAAGCAGCAATTGAAGGCGGCCCTTCGATTCAAAACCAAATAGTACAAACCCATGCCTTTCAATTTTCTTCCGTTATTGAAAGATAGGCTCCATCCATATGTACAAAAAGACCACTACCCTTCTATTAAAGAGTAGAAGGATGTGGTCTTTATTACTTACTTTCATTAATAGTGGAAACATTAACAGAAAACTCCTCAAAACTCAATTGTCCTAAGGCAAACTTCGTACTTTGAACAAATATACGTTCCTTTTTCGTTAATTCACGTGTTGCTTCCTTTTCCATCCATGCATCCTCTATATCCAAACTATCTAACACATGCTTTTGTTTTGAAAAAGCTTCATAGTATCGTAATCCAAATTTTCTTTGGGAGATCGCATCAATATGAATGCCATCTGGATTTGCCGTTAAGCCTTTTGCTGTGACAAAATAGCAATTTTCTTCGGTATGAGCCACTTTAGATAAGATCTGGTTTATTTGTTTATATTCTACAGCGCTTTTTCCAAATCCTACTTCTCCAAGGAAATGTCCCAACTCACCGATAATAATCGGGATATTTGGTGCATTCAATTCTTCTCTCAAGTGTTTAAATAATGAAAGCAATTTATCTTCATACGTCTGATAACGTTCTCCGTAACTGTCGCTTTCGCCTTGATGCCACAGAATTCCCACTAGTTCACTTGTTTCCATAGCAAATTTGGCTTCAGAAATCGCATGTCTTGTTAATGGTCCATCCATTGCCCACTCATCCATAGAGCTTCCTCCCTCGGCACATGGTATAAGCCCAATGGACTCTCCCGGATGGTCCTCTGTCCAAGCCTGAGCAAAAGAGGCTGCCGGCCCAACACCAGCTACGTGACGATCGAAATGAAGTGGTTCTGCCATCATTTGCCATCTGCCATTTCGCAACATATGTATGTACTCATTATAAATTGGCGGTACATCCTCCATAAATCCTCTGCCTGCCATATTTGATTGTCCGATTAATAATATCGACTTCATAGAAAAACCTTCTTTCTTTGTTTGCAAAGATTTAATTAGACTAAATAAATCTAATATTATAGCTTAATTACACTTTTTTTCAAGTCGATTCTGTCTTATTCAACTCAATCGCCCTTCAAAGCAAAAAAGCGCAATCCTTATAAGAGGAATGCGCCCTTTTGCTGAACAACACTAAAATAACTGGCCTTTGTAAATAAGCCAGTTATTTCATAGATGACGTTATTTCTCTAATTCAATAACAATATCCTCTAATACAAATTCTTCTCTCCCCTTACCAGGCTTCGTTGGAATAGGAATTTCCCTATGTTCACCATTGTCGGTAATTTCGACTGAACCAAAATTTTCAGAAGTATACTCTCTTAAGGTGATGTATGGGGTTATGATGAGCTTCGTTGCCTTCTCGTCTAATTTTTCGAATGTTTTACTCCAACGAATATTATATCCTTCACTATCACCTGTTCCTCCGTTACCTTCACCTGAATAACTATTTCCTAAGTCATCTTTCACTTCTATCTCGACATCTACTCCGTGCCATTTGTTTCTTATCTCTTCGGAAACCACTTGATCATAATAAACAATAAAGGACATGGGTGTGATAGATATTTCTCCAACATTTACTTGTACTCCATTCCGCTCTACGCTATGATCACTTAATTGTTGCGTATTGCTTTCCGTTGCATCTAGCCCAAGGGCAAAGTTCCATTTTCCTTTAATTTCTTCCTGTTTTTCTGGAATGGTTATACTTTCTATCTTCCATTTTATTTTTACTGTATCTTCATTCGTAAGATTCATGCTACTAGCTGTAATAAGACCCACATAATGATTTTCATCTACTTTTGAAATGGTAGAACTGCCTGCCTGCCCTGTTGACCCCTTTATGTCTAGGTGTCCAAGAATGATCGGATCATTTCCTAAATCTTGATCACTTTCGATTGAATATGTTATTGAAACTGTTTTCCCATCATAAATTGCGTCATTAATTGTAACGGTGATCCCCTTACTTTCTTCTGTCATGTTTATCTCAGTGGAATATTCCTTGTAATCATCATAAAGGCCAGTTCTTCCATTATCCAAAAATCTAAAAATATCTCCTATGACAGGAATATTGCCAGCATAAGCAGGAAACGATAATCCAAAAGCTGAGACTGATAAGCCGATGATAATGGCTGATGCAACAACGTTTCTTTTCCAGCCCTTTATTTTTTTCTTCTCATTTAATGATTTTTTTAAAGCCTTTTTTACTTTAGTCTTTTCAAATTCACTTACTTCCATTTCCTCAAATTCATTTTCATCTATGTCTATATCATTTAATAATTCATAAATATCCTTCACAATATACTACCTCCTAGATTAAGATTCGCAGCTTTGTTATTTAGTTTCTTTCTCCCTCTATAAATTCGATTATCTATCGCAGAATTGGTTAACCCTAGTTTTTTAGATATATCCTCGGTTTTTAAACCTAGAAAGAATTTCATGATAAAAATATCTCGATCCACAGGCTCTAATAGATTTATTAACTTGATAAGTTCCGCTTTGTCTTCGATCATAATGAGTTCATCTTCTGCTGATTTTTCAGCATTCAAATCCATATCATTTGAGGTGAATTCCACTTTCTTACTAGCCTTTCTGTAATAATCAATCGCTTTAAACTTAGCAATTGCACAGATCCATTTTTTAAAATCTGCCGAATCTCCATGGAATTTCTTTGAATGGTTCCAGATTGAAAGAAAAATATCATTTATACATTCTTCTATGATTCCATCATTCTCAAGAGGGGAAAGAACTTTATAAGTTATCCCTTTTATTAATGGCAGATATTTATCAACTATAAATTCTAATGCGTCTTCCTTTTGTCGTTGTAATCGCTGTATAAAATTGTTTTCATTCGACTTCATGTACGATTCCCCTTATTTTTTTGTAAAAGCTTTTACACCTTATACAACGTATTAAAAAAGTTTTTCTCTCACATTTAGAATAAATAATTTCGTCAATCTATCATAGTTCCAAAGAGAGACATCATCTACTGAGGATTTCTTTTAAAAAAGCCAATGGGGAGCGATTGTTGAACAAGACAAATAAACAGTCGAATACTTTTTTTAGAAATCGACTGTTTATGCTAAAAATGCCTTAGCGTAGCAAACACATCATGTTAGAGGTATCTTTCTTAGTAAATAAATCTTTAGTTATGCTTGATTCAATATGAAGGAAAAAACAACTCTAAAATATGAGGGTCTCTTGTTCCATTAAATGGCCCGTTCATGCAAAAAGGCGCAGATCCATACTCTGGAAATACACCCGATTGTTGAAGAGCATTTATGTGTCAGTTACCCGTTAGTACAATAAGAAAAAAGAGCGTTAATATTAAAGTACCTAATTAACACTCCCAAAAGATTTCTATATTATTTAATAAAACGTATAAATCGTTTTTTACCCATTTGTAATACGTCTTTATTCATTAAGACACGGTCTAAATCATCTTCATTTATTTTTTCTTTATTGAGCTGTACCCCATTTTGTTTAACTAAACGTATAAATTCACTTTTACTTTTTACGAATCCTTTTTCAATTAGCTGTGGAATGATGGCTTCAACTGTTTCTGCGCCAATTTGTATTAAAATCCCAGGAATATCATCTGGTATTTCTTTTTTGCTAAAAGCCGTTTCAAAATAGGTGATGGCTCTTTTCGTTTCTTCTTCTCCCCAGTATAAACTTGTAATAATTTGAGCCAATTGAAGTTTAATATCTCTTGGATTTACTCCTTTTTCAAGAAGTTGTTTAATATTCTCTATTTCATCTGGATGTTCATCCGTCGCTAACTCAAAGTATTTAATAATTAGGCTATCTGGTACTTCCATAACCTTTTTAAACATGACTTCTGCCGGTTCATTTACTCCAATATAATTTCCAAGACTTTTGCTCATTTTCTCTATACCATCAAGACCTTCAAGCAATGGCATAAAAAGGGCAATTTGCTTTTCTAATCCCCAGTGCTTTTGAAGTGTACGCCCCATGAGAATGTTAAAGGTTTGGTCTGTCCCACCTAATTCAATATCCGCCTGTATCTCTACCGAATCATACGCCTGCATGAGTGGGTAGAAAAATTCATGAATTCCAATTGGTACTTGATTGTTATATCTATTTTGGAAATCATCACGTTCTAATATTCTTGCAACGGATGTGGTTGCTGCTAATTTAATGACTTCCTCAAAAGTTAATTTTGATAGCCACTCACTATTAAAACGGACGATGGTTTTCTCTGAATCTAACACTTTAAAGATTTGTTCACAGTACGTTTTTGCGTTTATTTTAACCTGCTCATCACTTAAAGCTACTCGGCCTTTTGCCTTTCCAGTTGGATCCCCAATACGACCTGTAAAATCACCAATGATAATAACTACTTTATGTCCTAAATCTTGCATTTGTTTTATTTTTCTTAATACAACTGCATGACCTAAATGAATATCAGGGGCAGAAGGGTCAAGTCCTAGTTTAATGGTAAGTGGAGTCTGTGACTGGTATGACTTCTCTAATTTTGCCATTAACTCTTCTTCGTTTACTATTTCTTGAACACCTTTCATGATGATTTTTAATTGTTCTTCAGGTTTTACTAACATACTAACATCTCCTTGGAATATTATTTCTAATATGGCAAGTTCTATAAGAAACAAAGGATAAAAATAAAAAACGCCCTTTTGGATTAACCAAAAGGACGATTCATCTCGTGTTACCACCTTTAATTCATAAGCAACTCACATTGCTTACCTTAGTAAGTACAGTCGTTTGACTTTTACTTAGCACATGATTACGGGTGCTTAACCGGTGTAGCCTACTAAGTGATTACTTTTCGGTACACAGCTCCAAGATGTATTCACAATCGTTCAACATGCACCTCTCATCAACCGGTCACTTTCTGTCTGTTTACATGATTGCTACTCTTTCTTATCATAGCCTTTGTTCTTATACTCCGAAATGTTTGAAACAAATCTTCGTTATGCAGATATTAATGTTATCGATTCTATCTATGTTATTTAAATTTGTCAATATAGTAGATTTCTATTCCAGAATATGGCCTAAAATAAAAGGAACCATAAAGTTTCCAAATGGAAATTTTATGGTTCCTATCATAGATGTTAGATTAACCACCGTTGATTATGTATGGTGGAGACGGTGGGAGTCGAACCCACGTCCAAGAATATCGGCACTTAAGCTTCTACGAGTGTAGTCGATATATTCGCACTTTCGCCGCTCCTTATGCCTATCGACGGGCGCCCGGGCTCGGCTAGTCTGATTATTCTCTTCCTTCATCCTCAGACGGTAGAATCCGGCGTATCCTGCTAAATTTGAGTCCGCTACCTTACCACGCAGGCAATGGAAGGGCGAACAGCTGACTTAATTAGGCAGCTAAAAGTTGTTTTTGATTGCCAGTTATAGGCTTTGACGTTTTAACGAGGTCGATCCCCTCGACTCGCAACCTAAGCTCGAACTACCCCTGTCGAATCCGTAGCGTCCCCTTCATAAGAAAACCGCCGATAAACTAAAAGATCGAATCGGTTCGCGCAAGTTTCGCGCTGACGTTCGGATGGCTCAAAGGCCGAGCAAAGATTAGTGATCAGCTCTTGCTGACATGTATCATCATAACATAATTTATGCTGTTTTCCATTGTAAGTTACTGGGAAACAATTGGATGTATCCATTCGATAAGCAAGATTTCACCTTTCTTTTACCACTCCTCATCATCCTCTTCATCATGAACCCAGCCGATGGAGTAGTACGATTCATGGATTGCCTCGGAGAAAGCCCAATCACAATCATCCAGCATAGATAGGACTTCTTGTATTCGATTTGATAAGTCATTGTATAATTCCTCATCGTTATCACACTCTGTAGCAACTTGGTCAAACATTTTCACCATACTGGAATAAAAGCTTTCTGAAAAGTATCCAAATGAAGTAGTGTATTCAACACCTTGCTCCACATACAAAAGCATAAGGTCAGCGGTTCTTTTTATATCATTTGTTGCCTTTTGGAAATCAGTTATTTCTTTTTTTATTTCTGCCAGGCGGAGCGCTCGATCTGAAGAAAATTGTTTTTCTATTTTGTTTTTGACCTTTTGATACAAGCCTTCAATTGCAACATCCCCCAAAAATTTACTAGATAAATAATTTTGGACCTCTTTACTAGACTTGAACATCTCAACAATTAGTTCAATTAACTCTTTTTGTTCATATTCCTTCAACTGCTTCTTTAAATCTGTTATTTTAATTTTCACGGCTATCCTCCTATCTACTTGAAACCTACAAAACTTCATTTTATTATATCAAAAAGATACAAGGGAAGGTTCTGCCGTTTCATTATTCTCCATTAATGAAACGGCAGAACCTCCCCCTTTATTTCATATGATAATGCGTTCAGGATTGGTATAGATATTTAATGTTTTGTTGCGGATAAAGCCAACTGTGGTAATACCAAGTTCGTTTGCTAAGCGTAATGCTAGTTCCGTTGGTGCAGATTTTGAAAGAACAATCCCGCATTTAATTTTTGCTGCCTTTAATAATATTTCTGAGGAAATTCGGCCGCTGAATACAATGACTTTATCCTCTATTGAAATCGAATGTTTCAGACAATAGCCATAAATTTTATCCAATGCATTATGCCTGCCAATGTCTGACCTGGCGACAATTATGCCATTCTCATCACATAGGGCTGCATTATGAACACCCCCCGTATTTTGAAAAATGGTTGATGATTTCTGCAAGTTCTCCATGAGGTGAAAGCAATCTTGAATCGAAAGCACTTTATTTTTTGTTTCAATCGGCTTGACCGTTCTTGCGTCATTATAAAAGTAAAAACTCTGACGGCTCTTTCCACAGCACGATGTCACATACCGCTTGGAGTGGAACATTTCATTCAATTTATTCACTCGATGTGTCGTAACAATTGCCTTTCCTATGGTTTCAACCACTTGTATCTCCTTTATATCCTCATAGGAGCTAATAATGCCCTCTGACGCCAAAAATCCGACTACGAGTTCCTCGATAGATTGTGGACTGCATACTAAGGTCGCAAATTCTTGGCCATTTAACATGATGGTAACCGGAAACTCGGTGACGATGACATCCTCAACCAATTGAACTTCTCCATTTTCAAAACGCAACACTTGATTGGTTACGAGCATGTGCTGATCCATGGCCCTTGTCCCCCTTTTCTCATTTGGCTTTTAGATCAACTGATTCATCGAATACAAAAACAGTCATCGCAATATCTTCCTCAATATTAATATCTGAAAAAAGCCGCAGCACCTTCGCCCCAATTAATGCTTCGAACTTTTCAATGACCTCTGGCTTCTTATAGATTTCCTTGACCATTTTAGTCCGGGCCTCATGTACCATTTGCTTCCCTTGTTCAGAGTTAATCATAAACTTTTCAACATTCGTCAGATTCCCTTTCATTTCACTAATGGCCCAGTTTCCAACAAAGCGGGTACTGATTTCCTTCGGACCATTTCCAACAAATTCCTTTCTGATTTCCCGAACAAGCATACTAAATTGATGTTCCAAATTTTTTCCCATTGTCTACATCCCCTTGTCTGCATCTCAAAATGGTTGCGAACCATATATGGAAATCCATTCGTTCGGTCAAAAACAAATGGATTTCCTGACCTTTTATTCCTTTAAACCTTCACCAACACCCTTTAGGAGATTTAAACCGAATCCAATGACACGATTCAAATCCGGATCCTTCAAGGCCTTCATTAAGTCTAGTATTCCAACTTTTGAATTCGATTGAAGCCCTTGTTCTGCTTTTTCCAATCCTTTTTTCACACTTCCCATTAACTTCTTTGTCATCTCAGGATCTAGCTCCGTTAATACTCCGCCAGCAGCCATCGCATTATTAATGATGTTCGTCACTGGCTCACGTGTCATTTGTCCAACGGCAATTTTTGCCACTTCCTCTTTTGTTTTGACAAGACTGTTGATGGCCTCTAAAATGCCGCTGTTGTGAAGTTCCTGCAATAGGTAGAGGGTATCTAGCAGGGAATCTTTATTTTCTGCCACCTCAAAGAGAAGACTCTCCAAGGATTGCTTCTTTTTTTCCTCTTCACTAAGCTCGACTTTTTTTATCATTTGAATCGGTTTAGCCATTACGCATTCCTCCTATCATACAAACCAGGTGTTATATGTTCATTAACACTTGCGATAGGAACATAGTCGCCGCGTTCCCATTTTCGGTAAATTTCAAGACCCATTTGCGGTGTACGTATCGCATTCCGTGGGTTGAATTTCGGAAGTGGATTTTCTCCCTCTACTTCAAGCACTTCCATTCGAACTTTCGTTTGCTTATAGGCAGGTGTGTGTGTCACGACATCCACTGCGCCCCCTGTCAGTAGGTTCACTGCGCTGTCGTGGCTTGCTGAGTGCATCGGTACATAGACGGTTTTGCCTTCCATACGGTCTGTCACTAGTACAGGAACCCGAATGGCACCATATGGAGAGACGAGTCGGACAAGTGTCCCATCCTTTACACCGCGTTCTTTCGCAAGTTCAGGCGACACTTCAACAAATACCTTTGGAAACTTGTATTGAAGCCCTTCTGATTTATGTGTCAAGTTTCCTTCATGGAAGTGCTCAAGCAAACGGCCATTATCTAGCGACAAATCAAACTCTTTCGGAAATTCCACTGGCGGCACATAGTCAAACAAGCCAAAACGAGCCTTCTTATCAGGGAAGTTAAAACCGTTAAGGTATAGTACTGGAGTATCTGTTCCGTCAGGTGAACCCCAAGTAAAGCTGTTCCAGCCCTCAAGTACATCGTAATTACAATGTGCAAAGAATGGCGTTAAACTTGCCATTTCTGCAAAGATTTCACTTGGATGCTCATAGCCCCAGTTAAAGCCCATGCGATTGGCTACCGCTTGAAGAATCCACCAGTCAGGCTTGCTGTCACCAGTTAGCTCTAATGCCTGGTATAAACGCTGCACACGGCGTTCCGTATTGGTGAATGTCCCTTCTTTTTCAAGCGAAGGTGCGCCCGGTAAAATGACATCTGCAAATTGAGCCGTTGTTGTTAAGAAGATTTCTTGAACCACAAGAAAATCAAGTTTAGAAAGCATGTCTTGTGTATGATTGGAATCAGCATCCACCCATGCCATATCCTCACCGACAATATACATAGCTTTCATTTGACCTTTTTCAATGGCTTCAAGCATTTCAATATTATCGATGCCCGGCTTAGCAGGAAGCGTCACACCATAGACGTTCTCAAACTTTGCACGAATGTCGTCATTCGCTACTGACTGATATCCTGGGAAGATATTTGGCATCGTCCCCATATCTGCTGCACCTTGTACGTTGTTATGACCACGAAGCGGGAACGCACCTGCATTCTTTCGCATCATATTTCCTGTTGCAAGAAGAAGGTTGGCAATGGCAACAGATGTATAAGAACCGGCAACATTTTGGGTAACACCCATCCCCCAGCAAATGGCCGTGCCATCGGCATCACGAATCATTTCAGCCATTTGGATTAAGTTTTCTTTTGAAATACCAGTAAGCTTCTCCGCTTCTTCCAACGTATATGGAGAAATCATTTTGATGAATTCATCATATTGATTCACATGTTGTTGAATGAACGTTTCATCGTGCCATCCTTGATCAATCATGTACTTCGTAACAGCAGATAGCCATACATAATCCGTACCTTGCTTTGGACGGACAAACAAATCCGCACGGTCTGCCATTTCATGTCTGCGCACGTCCACTGTAATTAATTTTTGGCCATGCAGCTTGTGCGCACGCTTAATGCGTGTAGCCAGTACAGGGTGGCCTTCTGCCGGAGCACATCCAACAAGGATCACAAGTCCAGCGCCAGCAATGTCTTTAATGGATCCAGAGTCGCCCCCGATTCCGCCTGTTTGCTGTAAGCCCCAAGAAGCTGGAGATTGGCAATAACGGGAGCAGTTGTCCACGTTGTTTGTGCCAAATACTTGACGGGACAGCTTTTGAACTAAGTAGTTTTCTTCATTCGTCACTTTAGAAGAGGAAATAAATCCTAGTGCATCGCTTCCGTACGTATCTTTAATACCGCCTAATTTTTCTGCAACAAGATCTAATGCCTCTTCCCAGCTTGCTTCCACAAACATATCACCTTTACGAATTAATGGTGAAGTAATTCGCTCTGGTGAATTGACGAAATCCCAGCCGAATTTTCCTTTTACACATGTAGAAACACTGTTTACCGGTGCGTTTTCAGATGGTTCAATTTTTAAGATTTCATGATCTTTTGTCCAAACCTCAAAGGAGCAGCCCACACCGCAGAAAGTACAAACCGTTTTTGTCTTTTTTGTACGAGTATCACGCATGGCTGCCTCTACTTCAGAAACCGCAAAGATGGTTTTGTAATCAGGTTCTACCGCTTTTACAAGATCAATCATCGGTGTAAGTAAGTCATCGTTAATCGATGTCATAAAGCCTGCATTGCCGAGCATAGATTTTTCCATTAATGCATTACAAGGACAAACGGTGACACATTGTCCACACGAAACACACGAAGATTCGTTAATACTTTTTCCGCCATCCCATAACACACGTGGCTGATTACTTTCCCAGTTAATAGTTAATGTTTCATTTACCTGTAAGTCTTGACAGGTTTCAACGCAGCGGCCGCACAAAATGCATTGGTCGGGGTCGTAGCGATAAAACGGATGGGACATATCCACTTCATAACCCTTAGAGCGATGCGGGCGTGATTGATGTTCCACTCCCATCATTTCAGCTGTATTATGGACCCGGCAATTACCGTTGTTATTATCACAGACCGTACAATATAATAAATGATTTTCTAAAATTCGGTCCATCGCTTCGTCTTGCGCCTTCTTCGCTACCTCAGAGGCAGTGAGAATAGTCATTCCATCCTCTATCACAGTTGAACAGGCCCTCATAATACTGCCATTTACCTCACACATACAGGTATCACAACTTTGAACCGGACCTAGGACTTCTGAATAACAAATATGCGGATGCTGAATCTCCTGTGAGAGAAGGTAATCTAAAATACGTGTTCCCTGCTCTACCTCATGAGCGATTCCATTGATTAAAACATTCACTTTTTCCGACAATCTCATTCCCTCCTATTTATCAAAAAAACCCATAAAATAGCTGTTATTCCTTAATCAGTACAGCCGTTTTGTGTGGGGAGAATATCTAAGCATGTTATATACTAGCGATCATACCCGCCATCTCATGTGTAAGGAGCAAGAGATCAAAGCAATCCCTATTACTCGACCTCCATGTTCCTTCACTATTTATCATCATTAACACTATTAATATAGTACTTTTATTTTATGCGAAATGAATAAACCAATCATGATAACAGAGTATTATCACGACCAGCTTCACTACATGAAACATTCTTCATTAAAAATGAATTACACTGCCTTCTTCATTCTTTTATCTACTTGAGATTCAATGTTTCGGATGGATTCTTTAAAAACCATCCAGTACATCAAACCTACGAATACGCCTCCGCCAATCGCATTGCCCATAAACACTGGAACGAAGTTAGAAAAGTAATCGGCCCAACCCAGGCCTCCTGCGAAAATGGACGCAGGGATCACAAACATATTGGCCACAACGTGCTGGAATCCGATAGCAACGAACCCCATGATGGGGAACCAAATCGCTAGTATTTTCCCGCCAATATCTTCTGCACCGTACGCCATCCAAACAGCTAAACATACGAGCCAATTACATCCGATAGCCGAAACGAAAGCTTTAATAAATGTATCATCGATTTTTGCCTGAGCAATCGCGATGGTTTTCGTTAAAAAGGGCCCTGTTTCTGTTAAACCAACCACATGACCAAAGAAATAGGCGACAAATATGGCTCCTGCAAAATTACTTATTAGAATAAGTGACCAATTTCTCCCTAGCTGACCTAAAGTGGCACGCTTGGCCAATATCGCCATCGGCAATGCTAACATATTCCCTGTTAGCAGTTCTCCCCCAGCAATGATAATAAGCATCAGTCCGATTGGAAAAACAGCCCCTCCAAGAAGCGAGCTGAAAGAACCCCACTCCTCTGGCAGATTTCCGATTACACGAATATCTAATAGAAACCCTAATGCGATAAATGCTCCACCTAAAAACCCCAATACCAATGTGTTACGAACTGGCATGACTGCTTTTTTTGCACCAGCCTCTACCACTTGCTGGACAATATGATTTGGACTATTAAATGCCATATTTCATCTCCCTTTATTCACTCTTTTTTTCCTTTTTACCCAAATAAACAGCACCTCTTTATAAAACATAATGTCTATCTGGTTCATGCAACGGTCATTCATTTCTGTCTATAAAAAGCAAAAAACCCACCATAAAGCGGTTTCTATGCAAAAGGATTCGCATAAACCGTTTTATGGTGGGTTAATATCTAAGCATTGTGAAATACCAGAAATCCATCCCGCCACTATAGAACTAGAAAACCAGGATAAAGATGCAACCCTTTGTTACATTCTATCAATGAATTTCTAATTCCTAATTACATTATAAAATAATATCATATTTTCATAGAATTTGTGAATATTTTGTGACACTTTTTTAATTTTAAATTTTATCTGATAAAGATATACGAGGGAGGTTCTGACGTTTCATAATAGCTTATTCTCCATTGATGAAACGTGAGAATACCCCTTGTTTCAAGTAAAAAAGAAACTTGAATAGACAAAAGTAAGCGGCTCTGTATTGGACTGAGCCGCTTACTTTTTCAATAACAAGAGTTCAGATGTATTATTGAGTTTTGTGATAGGAACCTGTGCCAACCCATCCCCATATCCTACTCACGTCTCTATGTATTTAAGGCTTAAACGAAAAGGCTAAATAACCCTTCGTTAATACCTAAGTTATACATATAATATAGACCGAAGATAGTACTAATTGCTCCGGTTGTCATTCCTAATATTCCGCTTATATTGCTGCGCTTTTTGCTTAACACAAATGGAATCCCAATAATGGTTGTAAAGAAAAGCATACCAATAACCGTTCCTGCCCCAAAAATGAAGATATAAATGGCTGCTTCTCCTACACTTTTAACTGTACTCATGGTTAATAGAATCATTGCACCGCTTCCTGCAAGACCATGCACTAAGCCAATCAACATTGAATTTAAATAGGATGCATTCTTGTGCTGGTGTTTATGATCATGTTCACCACTATTTTCATGAGAATGGACATGTTTATGAACATCTCCCTCATGCTGATGCTGATGTACATGGATATTTTTGAAGGAAATAATTGTTTTAACACCAAGATAAACAAGCATTATTCCAACTAAAAATTCTAACGACATCGCCCACTTCTCTGGTATTTCGCCTTTCATAAGAATGACAATAATACCGACTATAAATAATGTTAACGTGTGACCGATTCCCCAAAATACTCCCGCCAAAGATGAGTGCCATAACTTTTTGCTTTTACTTGCGATCGTTGATACAGCAATCACATGGTCTGGTTCTATCGCATGCTTAATTCCTAAAATAAAACCCAGAGCTAAAATTGAGAAAAAAGTAACCTCCATCATGTTTTCTCCCCCGCTTCTTGTGAAAACCCAGCAATTAAAATAATCGCTGGGTTTTCACTCTAATATTTTCTTAAAAAACTCGGTTTTTTGTTAAAGCATTCTTGACTAATCATATGATGGAAGTCCGAAAATATTCTCTCAATATTTTGTGTGGTATTGGCAAATACACGGACGGTAAACCCTGGGATTGGCAGTAAAGATAAACCTATTTTACATGCCTTTGAATAGGAGGAAATAGCCTGGTATAAACGATCAAGAAACTCATGATTTATTTTCTCATTTATAACAACCATTGAACCCAAATGAGAATAGCCTTCCATTAAACCTAGACCATCCATCCCTTGATGAGCTGGATTTAACTTTATATGATCATATACCACCAGCTCCTTTTCCATATAAATTTCATTTAAAAGTTGAAGCATATCGTAGCTGAATTTTTCTCCATTAGGTGACCATCCAGAGGTGATAATATCTGAGTAGAGAAGGGTGCATCCTTTTTCCATATGTATCGTTGTTTTTTGCTTATACCGGGCATCTCGATAACCGATAAGTGGATCAGGAATATATTCTAGATAACTGCCATCCTTCAAATTAAATTCTACCTCTTGATAGGCATATGTCCTAGGTGTCTTATAGATTTTGGTTGCCGATTGAGTGGTTAAGGTGAGCTTCGCTTGTTTTTCTAATCCGACTTTCATTTGATAGCGATCGCCGTCCAAATATCCTCCGCCCGGGTTTAAAAGATAATAGCAGGCTTGACCCGATTCATCATGATAGATGGGACGCATCACTTTAAATGCCCCTTGGAAATACACATTCTTTGGCACGGTCTTTCCATTTCTTTCTTCTGCACCTAAACGCAAAACTCCTGTCCAATCCGTCATCTTACGCCAAACCTTTTAAGAGTGCATCTTTCTTAATCCAGTCAATCACTTCATCAAGACCTGTATGATCTTTTAAATTTGTAAAAACAAACGGTTTGTCCCCGCGGAAAACCTTTGTGTCTGATTCCATCACATCTAAACTTGCCCCAACGAAAGGAGCTAAATCGGTTTTATTGATGATAAACAGATCCGATTTAATCATTCCTTGTCCGCCTTTACGGGGGATTTTTTCCCCTTGGGCAACGTCGATAATATAAATTGAAAAGTCCACAAGTTCAGGACTGAATGTAGCTGCCAGGTTATCGCCGCCACTTTCCACAAAAATAAGCTCAACATCTGGGTGCTTTGCTTTTAATTCATCAATAGCTGCAAAATTCATCGAGGCATCTTCCCGTATGGCCGTATGTGGACATCCGCCTGTTTCGACGCCAATAATGCGATCAGCAGGAAGCACCCCGTTTGTCATTAAGAATTTCGCATCTTCTTTTGTATAAATATCATTTGTCACAACCGCCATACTTATTTCATCCTGCAAGTGACGGGTTAATTTTTCAACTAACATCGTTTTACCTGCCCCAACAGGTCCTCCTACACCAATTTTAATTGGTTCCATTATTAACACTTCCTTTTTCATGACATAAAAATTCGGATATTCACACGTTCATGTCTCATTTGAGATAATTCCAAGCCAGGAGAAACAATCCCAAAATCCTCTTCCTCTAAACTCTGGATTTTTTCTGTTGCTTGAATTAAAGCATCATGGAATTCCTGGATGGTCTTCTGCCCCGCGGTTTGCCCTAAAGGAATAGCACGAACCGCATTTTGAACAAGACTAGAAACGGTAGAATATAAATAATACAAAATGGTCGTTGACTTTGGAACTTCTAGATGATGGCCTACCATCGTAAAAACAATTGCTGGATGACCAAATGATTGCTTTTTATTGATTCGCTCCCGATAAGCCGAAAGAATTGGTATATCATAAAGAGATTCTACGAGGTTTAGCATCCGTTCACCCATTCTTTGAGTTCCTTCTCTCGTTTCACGCGGTAAATTTTGAACCGTTAGCATGCGGTCTACTTTCCACACTCTTTGTAAATCTTCTTTTTCTAATGCTTCATATACAAGGCGAGAAGCAAGCCCATCTGAATAGATGAGCTGCTCATTTACATACGCATGAAGCCATTGTAAAAAGGTTGCTTGATCATGAACTTTATCTTCTTGAATATAGCTCTCAAGGCCGTACGAATGACTAAAAGCCCCTGTGGGGAAATTGGAATCGCATAGTTGGAATAAGGATAAAATATTTTTATTCATGACTATGTCCAATATGGCGAAATGCCTGTTTGACCTTTCTTTCTTCACGTTTGAAAGGAATTTGTAAGTCTTGAAGTAATTCTTCGACAAGATAGTCATACTGAACAAGCATCACATCGTCTTCAAATTGGGCTGGCAGGTGGCGATTCCCTAATTGATGAGCGATGGTTCCCATCTCCTTCAAACTGCGCGGCTGGATTACCAATAAATCATCTGATAAAACATCCACCACGATTAAATTTTTATCATCCATATAGAGAACATCACCAGCCGTCAGGTCGCGTGGTTCTTTTAAACGGATACCAATTTCTTTTCCATGATCGGTTGTCACTCGTTGTATACGTTTCACTAAATGATCGCTTTCAAGATACACTTTTTCAATATGACGTTTGATAATTTCCTCCTTTTCCATTTCTTCCATATTTGTTATGATTTGTTCAACTATCATTTCCTCACCTCAGAATAAGAAATATCGCTGCCCCATTGGTACCCTGTCAACAGGGTCACAAGTAATTAATTCTCCGTTGACTTTTACCTCATAGGTTTGCGGATCAACCGTTATTTCAGGAGTTTCAGAATTCAGTTTCATATCTTTTTTCGTTAATTTCCGAATGCCGCGAACCGGAAGAATCAATTTTTGCAGGCCAAGCTTTTCATGTACGTTATTATCAAAAGCAGCTTGGGAAATAAAGGTAATATTTGTACTGGATAGAGCTTTTCCAAACTGTCCATACATTGGACGAGAAATAACAGGCTGCGGTGTTGGAATCGATGCATTCGCATCTCCCATTAAACCTTCTACAACAAAGCCACTTTTAATCACCATTTCAGGTTTTACACCGAAAAAGGCTGGATGCCAAACGACTAGATCCGCCATTTTCCCTACCTCAATCGATCCAACGTATTCAGAAATACCATGAGTGATAGCAGGGTTAATCGTATATTTGGCAACATAACGCTTGGCTCGGTTATTATCAGCTAGTTCCTGATCTCCCTGCATCATACCTCTTTGTTTTTTCATTTTGTCTGCGGTTTGCCATGTACGTATAATAACTTCGCCAATCCGGCCCATGGCTTGAGCATCCGAGCTTACCATACTGAATACACCCATATCTTGAAGAATATCCTCAGCAGCAATGGTTTCACGTCTAATCCGTGAATCAGCAAAAGCCAGGTCTTCAGGAATAGACGGATTTAAGTGGTGACACACCATTAGCATATCTAAATGCTCATCGATTGTATTAATCGTATAAGGTAAAGTCGGATTAGTAGAGGATGGCAGAACATTCATAAAACCTGCGGATTTGATTAAATCTGGAGCATGACCGCCGCCTGCACCTTCCGTATGATACATGTGAATAACACGGTCTTTAAGTGCTGCCATTGTATTTTCCACAAACCCGGATTCATTTAAGGTATCTGCATGAAGGGCAACCTGTATATCGTACTCTTCCGCCACACTTAATGCATGGTCAAGGGCTGAAGGGGTGGCTCCCCAGTCTTCATGAACTTTCAATCCAATTGCACCAGCACGAACTTGTTCTGCAAGAGGTTCTTTAGAAGCAGCTTG
Source organism: Niallia endozanthoxylica (assembly GCF_008710145.1). Taxonomy (GTDB): domain Bacteria; phylum Bacillota; class Bacilli; order Bacillales; family Cytobacillaceae; genus Bacillus_BD; species Bacillus_BD endozanthoxylica. Next base: position 35,416 of record NZ_VYKL01000009.1, on the reverse strand, counting down.
TCCTTTTCCTGTAAATCCAACGTTAATAGGTAATCCTTCGGCAGCTTCAAGCATTCGATGAATATGCCATTCACCTGGAGTTACGGTTGTTGCTTTTGAACCTGCAGCAGGACCTGTTCCTCCTCCAATTAAGGTGGTAAGTCCTGAAGCTAATGCTGTTCTAACCTGTTCCGGATTAATAAAGTGAACATGGGTGTCAATTCCTCCGGCAGTCACAATCTTCCCTTCACCTGCAATAATTTCAGTGCCTGCTCCAATGACAATATCCACTTTATCCATGACTAACGGGTTTCCAGCCTTTCCAATTCCGGCAATTTTCCCGTCACGAATTCCAATGTCTGCTTTATAAATACCCGTGTAGTCCAAGATAACAGCATTTGTAATGACGACATCTGCCATTCCTTCGCCTCTCGTAACTAAAGGATGCTGACCCATTCCATCGCGAATCACCTTTCCGCCGCCAAATACAACCTCATCACCATATGATGTATAGTCCTTCTCTACTTGAATGATGATGTCTGTATCTGCTAAACGAATCGAATCCCCTGTAGTTGGACCATACATTTGAGCGTATTGCCTTCTTGACATCCTGAAACTCATTATTTACCCCCCTTTTCTAATGGCCCATCCACTTTATTATTAAAACCAAACACACGACGTTCCCCAGCGAAAGGGATCAGTTCAATTTCTTTTTCATCGCCAGGTTCGAAACGAACAGCAGCCCCCGCTGGAATGTCCAGACGTTTTCCGAATGCTTCCTCTCGATTGAACTGAAGGGCTTCATTCACTTCATAAAAATGAAAATGTGAACCTACCTGAACTGGACGATCACCTGTATTAGTTACAGTTAGTTGATTGGCCGTTCTTCCTGCATTACAAATGATGTCTTCCTCTTTTAAAATTAGTTGTCCCGGTTCCATTTACCTAACTCCTATCGATTTTTATTTAATTGGACTATGTACAGTGACTAATTTTGTTCCATCAGGAAAGGTTGCTTCTACTTGAATATCATCAAGCATTTCTGGAATCCCCTCCATCACATCTTCTCGCGACAAAATGGTTGTACCGTATTCCATCAATTCTGCAACTGTTTTCCCATCTCGTGCACCTTCTAATACTTCATAAGTTATAATGGCAACCGCTTCTGGGTAGTTTAATTTTAAGCCTCTTTCTTTTCGTCGTTTTGCAAGGTCCGCGGCAACCACAATCATGAGCTTATCAATCTCACGTGGTAATAATTGCATGGAAAAACCTCCTAAATTTCTGTATACATTTAATGAATCATCTCACCATATAAAGCATGACCAAATACAAATTTTTCTAATCAATAGTAAGCGGCAACCCCATCATTTTTTTATCATAAATGCAGCTCCACATGGGGAATGTATGTTATGTAAATAGTTTGATATTTAATTAAACAAACTAGACGTACTAGATTCCCCTTGAATGATACATAAATCAAGTTATTTATAGTACTGATGAAAAGGAGCTAATTATGGCAACAGATCAACGAGCATCATTAAAGGATGGAGAGTTTTTCTCTTTACTATCATCATTAAAGAATGGAGAATTCGTCACTTTACTAACAGCATCACTTAAAGGAATCTCTCAAGTCATTTTGATTGAAAATGCAATCACAGGACTTCTTATTCTTATAGCCATCACCATTGAATCCTACTATTTAGGGCTCATGACTCTTCTATCCGCCTTCATCGGTACGTTAGTCGCGAAATTTGGAGGTGCGGATGAACAAAGTATCAATCAAGGTTTACTTGGATATAATTCCGTGTTAACAGGAATGGCACTGGTATTATTTTTAAGTGGTTCTTATATGTGGATGATTGCATTGGCTGGGTCAGCCATTGCTGCCGTCTTTACTGTAACTATGAATCATTTGATGAAAAAAACAGAAATACCCATTCTTACATTTCCCTACATAATCTTGACATGGTTTATTCTGTTGTCTTCTTACAAATTGAAAGGGATTCAGTTGAGTTCTACATTAGTGCCTCAAAATTTGACACATTGGGAATTAAATATCGCAGGAGATATCAATTTATTAGATGGAATATTCAATGGAATTGGACAAGTATTTTTTCTAGATAACTCCATCTCAGGCATCATCATTTTTATTGCTGTCTTTTTCGCTTCGATAAAGCTGGGATTTTATGCAGTCATCGGGAATGTAGCGGCCATCATCATTGCTTATTCTTTAGGAGGGGAACATTCTTTAATCGTGTTGGGTCTTTATGGTTATAACGCGATTTTAACCATTATTGCGGTATCTGCGGTTTTTAATCATGAACATCATCGTTATGCACTCCTATCAGGTATGATTGCCGCTTGTTTAACCGTACCCATAGCAGCAGGAGTTAGCTCTTTTCTTTTACCCTATGGACTCCCTGTCTTAACCATGCCATTTGTACTTTGTACCTGGCTGTTCCTAGGTGCAAGAAAAATGATGCCTAACTTGTAGCCCTGATTAAAGAAAGGCAGTTACCTCAATATTGAAAAGGAGAGAAACGACTATTGATCATTTCTCTCCGTTTTTTATTATTAAATGCAGTTATAGATAAAACCAAACTTTTTTGTATCCTTAAACAATAAATTCATCATCTAATCTTCAATGTTATTGCTCAAGTATTCATGTATGGATGATTCAACGTTATCAATATGTTCATCTTCAATTGTATTTCTCGGTTGAGGATTAAACCATTGAACCTCTCCATTATGATAAATACCAGCATATTCATCACCTTTAATAGTTACCTTGAAATGATGACGTTCATGAACTTGATCCTCAAATATTTTTTTTACATCAATATTTTCAACTTCGGACACCATAACACCCCCCAACCGTTTTAATTATTTTACTTTCCTAATTATGTTCACTTTTTGTAAAAATAACCTAGTAAATTGAAATATGGGTCGTTTCTTTGGGTCGCAGACAGTCTCCATGGATGAAACGTGAGAACCGCCCCTTTGTTTCACAACCTCCTAGCCTCTCGAGCCAACCGAATCGCTTCATCCCGATCCTGAACCTGCAGCTTATTCATAATAATCGTTATATAGTTAGCCACCGTCTTTTTACTCAAGTTTAAGCTCTCAGCAATCTTAGCATTATTCGCACCATCAGCAATCATATACAATACTTCACGCTCTCTGGCAGACAAATCAGGAAAAGCTTCTTCCCTTGTTGCAGGATTAGCGGTTGAAAAATACTCAATAAGTCTTGAGGCGATTTCAGGGCTGAAAATAGCTTCACCTTCACCTATTGCTCGAATGGCTCTTAATATCTCATCCCGATCGGCATCTTTTAATATATAACCCCTCGCTCCAACTCTCATAGCTGTAAAGACGGATGCATCGTCTTCAAACATGGTAACGATTAAAACTTTTATATTTAATTGAAGGCTTGTAATCTGACGAGTGGCTTCAATGCCATTTAATCCTGGCATTCTGATGTCCATTAGTACCACATCAGGCTGAAGCGTTTTAGCAAGTTCTACGGCTTCTTTACCATTTGTTGCTTCACCTACGACTTCAAATCCTTGTTTGCTTTCAAGCAATGTTTTAACACCGTGACAAAACATTGGATGATCGTCAACAATTAAAATCCGCAAATTTTTCATTCTCTCACAACCTATCATTAATAATGTGTAATGGGTAATGAGGCACATATCCGTGTCCCCTTCTCCAGTCGCTCCATTTTCCATTCTCCACCTAGTTCATATGCTCGCTCTTTCATGGAATGTAAGCCAATTCCATTTTTTAATGCGACGGACGAAACTGGTATTCCTATGCCATTATCAATAATTTCAAGTTCAAGTGTTTCTTTCTGTTCATTCACATATAGGCTGATTTGACACTTCGTCCCTTGGGAATGTTTCACAACATTAACGAGTGCCTCTGTTACAATTCGAAAGGCAGCGACCTCGACAGCTGCGGGCAAGACGGGAAGCTCAGCAGGAAAAAACTCAATCTCTATTCTTTGCTCATGGGCGATATTCTTTGGTTTCATGTCATTGATTCGTTCCTTAATGGCCCCTACAATCCCAAGCTCATCTAATGCAGGAGGTCTGAGATCATGAACAAGTCGACGTATATCTGACACGGATTTACGAATGACATTTCTAACATCTGAAAGCATTGCCACAGCTTTTTCAGGATTTTCTTTAACCAAGTCTTCAGCAGTACCTGCATTCAGTGCAAGTGCCGCAAGTCTAGGGGCTAAATCATCATGGAGGTTTCGTCGCAATCTTCGTCGTTCTTCCTCTCTGGCAATGACGAGTCGCTCTCGTGATTCTTGTAAACTCTCATTCAGCATTCTTATTTCTAAATCATGTTTCAAGCTTTTTATAATAACCCCCGCTTGACGGATTAAGAGCTGCAGGAGATTTTGATCAGCTTTAGAGAAAGTTTCTTGCGGATACCTAGGGGAAATCACTAATACTGCTAACTCTTCCTCCTTATGGATAACAGGATATGTCAACTTCTCGCCTTTCTCCACTCCTGTTTCGATTGTAAAACATTCACCGTTTTGATGATGAACCGTAATGGATACAAAAGGCAGCCTCATCGAATCTTTTATCGTTTGAGCAACCATTTTCAGGGCCTCATTTGCCTCCATTGTTTGTTCATAATGCTTTACTAATTGTTCAAGTGCCTTATACGGGTTTTCTATTTCCCCAAATAAATATCTGTTTACTGCCTTTTGTAACTTTTCTTTAATTGGTCCAAAGGAGACAGCAACAATTGCAGTCGCAATGAGAGAAAATAAAAGACTTCCTTGTTGCCGGAAAAATAATCCTAAGTACCAAACGACTAAAATGTATAGCACGACAATAAATAAGGATAAAGCACCATATATAAATGTCCGTTTTAAAATGAGATCAATATCCCATAATCGATTTCGTAAAATAGCAATCGTGATGGTAATCGGCAGAATCATAAATACAGCATGGATTCCTAGATTCATTAATGCAAATTTTATCGGTCCACCTTCGGTAATATAGCGTTCGTCAATCAAAATAGGGATAACACCAATTGATAGGAATCCAATGGCTACGCCCCCAAATCCATATACCACCCATTTGGTCTGCTGGCGTTCTACCCAGCTGGAAATTTTACGAAACCGATAAATTTGAGAGATAAGCTGTGTAGTCAGCCAAACCACAAGCCATAACCCAATCGTCCAAATGTTGTCATTCAGTGACCAACCTAAGGATGGGATGATAAATTCTATGCACCTACTAATCACTAAAAATGCCGCAATCCAACCTGACCAGTTCGAAACAAATTTCCCGTTAGGAAAAAGAAAAAAGAACATAACAATGCCAATGACACTTGCAACATAGGTCATGTTAATGAAAAAATCCAATACTACATGCTTTCCTTCCAGTACACTAGTCGTTGCCGGGAAAGAAACGCCAAAGGTACATAGTGTTAGGATGGCAAACAAGCTCATTCGATTATTCGGCTTTTTGAACAATATAAGAAATGCTGCCCCAAAGAATACCAGGACAAACAAACTATACATTCCCGTGTAAAAGGCTGCATAGGTTGTTTGGCTCCAGCCAATTGCTTCTAATTGTGCAAGTCCAGGGGGAACAGCACCTACCTCATTACAACGCTCTTCAATACAGTTTGTTTGGATTGTATGAAAGAGAGGAGAGATGCTGAGTAAAAACACACAAGCGGCAATAAAGCAGATTGATAAAATACTATATTTATAAATGAGGAAACGAGGGGTTATATGCTCAAGTCTATTCCCCTCCAAATGAGTATTTTTTAGAATAGTCATTGCGAAACCCCTCCCATTCATATCTTATTTAAGAAACGGATACTTTATTTTCAATCGAATTTTCTACTTTTTTTATTAAGCCGAAGTAGACGAAGCTGCCGCTCATTAATAGAGATAATACACCACCAACATAGCCCCAGCTTCCAGGAAAATCAGGGACGGAGAAGGAAAGGATGGCTAGATAAAGATAGGCGATGGCTGCCAATGTACTTAACACCTTCGCTCCTTCTTTTCCAAGTGCAGCCCCATATCCCGCGATTAGTAATACCGTATACATGACTGCCATTTCACCCCAACGAAATTCTCCGCCAACTTGATTCCATTGTTGTGATAAACCGTGCCAAATTTGAGGAAGAAGGACCAGTGTTGCAGCAATCGTGATTATTAGCAATGGTTTATTTACTGTTTCTGCTTTATGAATCTTTAACAATTGTTTTGGACGAATATACGTCAGAATTAATAGAAGATTTACTGTAGTAAACATAATAAGAACAAATGGCATTGTTAACATTTGATCATACGTAATAATCCCAACAAAAATAAAAATAATATGCCCAACTGTATAGAATTGAAGGGCAAGAGGCTTTGCTTCAGCTTTCCAGAGTAAAGAAACTAAACTTCCTCCGAATAAAATCCCAACTAATACCCCGTGTGCCCCGTAATGCCAAAGCATAGAAGACTGAAACCAATCTTCTTCTAAATAACGATCATGAAACCATGGCATTAACCCTTCATCAACACTTTGTAAAGCGACAAAGCTTCCGAGTGCAAATAATAATGCAAAGAAAGGAAATACATAATTTCTCCAGCTTTTTTTATTCGATATTTCCATCCCAAACTCCTCCTTGTTTTGCTGCACATGACAGCAATTGGTTGTTTACGTATTTATTTTATCAAGGAGGGTATTCCTAACAGATAGAGTGTAACTGTTCCTTCTTTTAGGATGTTGATTAGGAAAGTAATCATGTACATTGAGTTGATAATTGAACAGTTTATGAAGCATGGCGCTGAAAAGATTTAACAAATCTTTTCACGTCACCTAGATTGTGTGAATCCACGCCCATCCTGGTAAATTACATTTTCATACATTCAAATTAGAATAAATACTTCCCCTACCTCTAAATTACCTCATTTTCATACTTTCACCACTCATTTTTAGTGCTTAACTCAGTAGGAGTGTATTTCTTTGAATAAAAATAAACAGCCTAATATACAAGTCATAAATAGACCTTCTATATAGGCTGTTTTTTAATTGTGCTTCTTGAACAAAAGCACCCCGTTTAAGTAGAAACATTCACAATCTCTTCTAACTACACAATAATTAAAATTCTAAGGAAAGACCGCCTCTGTTACATATTCTTAATGTAACTTCTAATTTCACCAGTTGTTTACTAAAACAATTTTACCAACTGCTTTATTAGCCTCATAATATTCATGTGCTTGGGCTATTTCGTCAAAGGTAAATTGTCTTTGAGCAAGTAATGGTCGAAGTTTTCCTTCCTCAATAACAGGTGTAATGTTCTTTAATACCTCACCGTTTATATGACGGTATTCTTCATGAAGAATAGGAATCTCTGTGAATACAACATGGAAATTCAATGATTTTACAAGAAATGGACTAAGGTTATAGTCTTGACTTACAGCAATCGCCACAATTGTTCCATATAAAGAAGCTGCCTCAATCGAATTCTCAAGGTTTTTACGGTCGATGGTATCGAAAATATATTTAAACCCTTTACCATCCGTATACATATTCACATAGTCTTGTACGGACATTTCTTTATAATTGATGACAACATCGGCTCCAAACTCTTCCGCAATTTGAGCTTTTTCTGGTGAAGAGACGGTTGTATATACCTTTGCACCGACCCATTTTGCCAACTGAATAGCAACATGCCCTACTCCGCCTGCACCACCATGAATTAGAATCTCGTCTCCAGCTCCAATATTGGCACGTTTAACTAGAGCTTCCCAAGCAGTGATTGCGACAACTGGAAGGGCTGCTGCTTCTGCAAATGATAGGTTTTTCGGCTTATGGGCAAGTAATCTAGCATCTGCTGCCATGTATTCTGCTAAAGCACCACTTGTACCTTTAACACCACCTGCAAAACCGTATACCTCATCACCAACTTTAAAATCAGTAACCCCTTCTCCGATTTCTGTGATAATACCAGCTACATCGCCATGTAAAACAGCTGGAAATTCAGGAGCAAACTTAGCAAAAACTCCACTGCGTATTTTTGTATCAAGGGGATTTAAACTTGTAGCCTTTACCTGAATTAAAACATGCATGGGTTTCACTTCAGGAACAGGAATCTCTTCTAATTGAAAAACAGATGCCTCTCCAAAAGAACGGATAACTTGTGCCTTCAAACAAATCACTCCTCTAAAATTAAAAATAATATATTTACTATTCTTAATATTATATTTGTTTTTGCCGAATTGATAGTAAATAGTATTACTGAGCTAAACTGCTGGTTGAACAAGAAAAAAAGGCCGCCGCAGGGGCAATCATCTTGTTCTCAAGCACCCGTTCGGCTTAAGTGAGTCTCTTCACAACTTTATCGAACTACGACGTTTTCATCATTTATTATTTATTCAAATGCATGTCCACTCAAAATGAATAGTTAAAACATAAATTGTATTAACCCCTTTAAAGAAAGAAGGTGAATGCTTTATGTCTTACGAGAAAAAAGATAACAATTTTGCATTAATCGTTGTTTTATTTATCTTATTGATTATTGTTGGAGCATCTTTTATGAAAAATAGTTATGGCTATTAACATCTAGAAAGGGAAACATGGGACGGTTCTTTACGTTTCATTTTTTTGAAACTTACTCTCCATAGGTGAAACGTGAGAAGCGTCCCTCTGTTTCATTGGCCCTTTAAAACTCCAGGAACTTTTTGTAAGAATAATATATTTCATATGATAGCTTTTGATTTTGTTGAGGGTGGAAGAATTATTCGTTGCTTCTTAGAATATCATCCACTCTCTTTTTCATTGTATAAATCACGGTTTTCTTGTAACATGCCGCTATACGCAGCACTCTTATTTGTTCGGATCGGGATAGATTTTGAAAACGAGGTTCTTGTTTCAAAAAGGAACGAACGATTAACCAACTGGTTGGCATGAAAGGAAAGTCATCTAGAGGTTGTTTCTTCCATAAGCGATGAAACCACAATTGTCTTCCGATATAATCACTTTTATCAACGATGCATGGCGCATACATATTTTTGGTGTGTTTTTTAAGATTTTCGAATCGGTCCTGCCCGCTAACAATGATATAGCTGCCATCCTTTCGATTTTTTTTTACAACCATTACATACATCATACAGTCCCACATTAATCTCTGAAGTTTCTTCAAGTGCTTCGTCATTTTCAGTGATAAATCAGGTTTGATTTTGCTTAGTGGTATATACTCTATCGTAAATTTCACACGCAGCCCCTCCTGTTAAATATATCTATCTCTTCTTAACTTCTTTGCAGCAGGTGGGTATATTGGTTATGGTACCGTTCGTTCTTTGTTCATTCTAATGTTGGGATTTATTACGAATATGAAGTACAAATGATTGACATAAACTTAAGTCCCCTTTAGATAATATGTATGAAGTGATCGCATGTCACATTCGAAGGAATGATGAAAATCCCTGATTCAATTATCAAATGATACACTTCCTTCAACAAGACGACCACTCCTACAAAAAGAAGAAGTCTTTGTTTATTTCATGATTAGCTATGGCTATCCAGATGAGGATTTTCTACTTCTCAGCTGCCTTATGGGATAAATGTTCCTGCGTCAGCAGCAAGTTATTACATGATATTTACAATTTTATTAAATAAAGATTATTTCATTTAAATATAATTGTAGGGATTCGGACTTTTATTATTATTCTATTAGGAGATGATGAAATGTTCTCTGGACATTTTGGAGTTGCTGCCATAGTTAAAAGTAAAACTCCTGAACTACCGCTTTGGTCCCTGTTGGTCAGCACACAATTGCTAGATATTGTGTTCATCCCCTTCAATTTGGCTGGAATGGAGTCAATGGAGCCAATTGGTGAGGGAGGTTATGCCAACATGATGATTTATGCATTCTACTCTCATTCTCTATTAGGGGCAATGTTTTTTTCCATTCTGGCAGGGCTTCTTGCCGGGGGTTTTTGGGGCAGAAAATCAGGAGTGATTATTGGATCAGTAGCTTTTAGTCACTGGATTTTGGATCTGATTGTTCATCGCCCCGATTTGCCTATTTTTCCAGGCAATGCAGGCGACTTACCGCTTTTAGGTTTCGGTTTATGGAATTCTATTAGTGGAAGCATCCTAGTGGAATTTCTCTTAATCTCAGCAGGTTCCTATTTTTATTTTAAGCACGTACTCCAGTCTTTAGGCCCTCAACGAAAAGGAAAAGCTATTGCAGCTGGATGTATCATGACCGCTTTTCTATTTCTTTCATTATTCATTGATGCTTCCTCATTACTAAACAAGTAAAGCGTGATTTTTGGAACTTGCAGAATGAATCCGCCATTTAGAAAACGATGGACAGCAATGATGCGCATTTACCATATCACTCATTAAAAACACGGTCCACATGTTGGATCGTGCCTTTAATGAACGAATTCATCTCGCTTTATTCTGGAAAAGCTTTTGCATATTGAATTTTTCCTTTTTATGGACAAAACCAACACTATTCCGTCTCCAGTCTCACACCTTACGGAAGAAATGTGGTGCCAAAGCCTGCTGGCCTATTCGTGATTAGTATCAATGATATAAGCTTTCCCCCATTCTGTTTCAAACTTTTTTCCATCCTGTTCATCCCCAAGATAATAATCCCCAGAACCTGTGCAGAAAGTGTTGAAAGATTAACAAAAATAAACGCGTGAATTCGTATGTGAATTCACGCATTTTTCATGAAGCAAGCATTTAGCAATGCAAACCTCCTACTAACCAAGACCGATGTTGATAAGGACCAATGGGAATTTGGATGAGAGCCGTATCCCCTCGAGTATCCAACCTATACAGGTGATCACACAATTTCACATCATATCCGAGGAGCGGGTGCCCTCCTAAGCCTAACGCTGATGCAACGATAAGTAATCGTTGCACGAGCATACCTGCCTCCATCTGCTGGATACGATATCCTCTATATCCGAATGCATCTTTATTGTAATCCTTCTCTCCTGTCACATGAAAGCAGAGTGGGACTTGCAGCAAATTAACATTATCCATTGACATCCCGGATTGGAGCAGGAGTCGGTAATCCCCGGGTTCAATCTGTCTTAGTGCATGAACATGACGTTCATAGTGATAGGCACCATTTTGAATCCCTTCCACATTATACATAAAAACACTTAGAGTGACGCGCAGCTCATGATTATGATGCACAGCTTCCAAATCATTTCGATACGAGAAAGAGTCCGTCGCCTCCTGCAAGAGATAAGCTAATTTCTGTTGACTGACTTTTCCCCACACGAAATCCAGGCTAGGAGAAAATCGATTTCGACAGGCAGTTGCCAAATCATAGGACATCCGCTCTGTTTCTGGCAGAGCTATCAGCTGACCTTCCGCTTTCACCTTTCGCTTTTCCTTGACTAAGACAAACGAAGAAGGAGAATGTTGCATGGCTGCTTGATTTAACTTGGTTAACATAGGAGATTCTTTGACCTTCTTAGAGCGGACATAGTGTTCAGGCTGAATCGCTTGTAATTCCCGGATCAGCTCTTCTGAGAAAACCATTCTTTCCCTTTCGCTTCCGTGCGCTGTCCAAATGGTCGATTCTACCGATAACGGGATAACCGCATAAACGCTTTCCTCTTCTTCCGATAAACCTAGCAAATGATTGACGGCCTGATCAAGATATTGAAAGTACACCCCCGATTCCCAGCTAAACCGTTTAGCTACTTCCAATAGCTGCCCTATCAATACACCCGCATCCAACCCCTGCAGCCGGTAGGCAAAGTTATTGTATTTGAAAAAGTTTTTCCAAAACATCGTCGACACAAAAACTGTACCAAAACAAGAAGATACGTCACAGCGATGACCAAGAGCCCGGGCAATATATGAATCGAAATTGCCTTCTCGCAGCAAGACCAAGCGGTGGTGTGCCACATCGTAATGGTACAGCCCGGGGAGCAAATCATCTATTTTCAGATAGACGTATAATTCGTTTGGATACAACCCGCCACCCGAAGGAGCAAATCTTCTGAACGATTGCATCATGTCTGTGTTGTTCTCTCCAGCACTCGATGAAAAAACAGATTGACTAAATTGAGTGAGCCCGTAGACATACCAAAGAAAATAACCGATTTCACGAACATTAGGCTTTAAGGGATGTTTAGAACCTTCAAGTGTCAACGGTACGTCCAGAGGTAATGGTACGACAGGCAAACCGCGATATAATTTATAGGCAAGGGGTCCATCCTCCCAATCCACTTCCCAATTCGGGATGCTTGCCTTCTCGATATCGAAATGTAAATGGTGCAGAAACTCATCTAGATTCATAACAATCGCCTCCTAATGACTGCTTATGGAAACGGATGCGGATGGGGATTAAGCTGTTTGATCGTCAGCGGTTCCGTTGTATATCCCAATTCCATTGGGACCCTTAACACCCTCTCGAGTCCGGTTATTCGTGTGAGATGCTGTCCGAATGTCATTGGAAGCATTCCAGGAATCAGCACTTTCACACAATATAATCCGTTTCGAAGCGTTTCCGGTGTCGACTGGTCCACCACAATCACATCGAGGTTTAAACGGCGAAATTCTTGAAGAAGTTCCAATAAATCATCGGTCAGATCTAAATGCTTACGTCTAGAACCATATTCCTCATCAAAGGTTCTTAATGGGCGATTATCCTCTAGCAAAAACTTTAGGCGCTCTTCGGCCTCCGGTAATCCATACAACATACCATGATCATCCATCTGTCTGACCAAGGTTGAGTCATGTAACATACGCACATATTCCGACTTGTTCTTCTCCAATTTCTCATCCAATGACAGCATCATCCCAGCTAACTCGTGAACCGCGGTTTTTACAGCCCGTACTGGGTCCAAATGAGCTCCAGCTGCACAAATCAGATTCAAACCTGTTTGCTTTCTATTTTTCGCGATTGCTAAAATACTGGGGATTCCGTTCTCCATGGTCGAGTTATATAAATGTAAATCGTATCCCCCAACCGTTTGCATCCGGTCAATCATTAACAGAAGCTCTTGATCTGCCGTGGAGTATGGATCAAGACGCGGCAATGGAAGCTGCGCGTACCAAGTCATTAAAAATGAATCACGCTCCACCACTTCCAAAATACCATAGAAAATTGCTTCTTCTAAACTACCTCCTAACGCGCATCCGTTGGAAGTCTCATAGACGAACCCTCGCGATCCGCAGCCCAAACTGTAATAGGCCAGCAACTCAGGGACTAGGATCGGACGCTCCTGCAAAAATGAATATCCCCATACCCAATTGATCGGGCGATCGGGATCAAATTCTTCAAATGGAAAATCAGATCTTTGGTACTGTTCTTTTTCGTGCACACCTACTTCAATTGGATGGAGTGCCTGATTTCTCAACCGGTTATAACTATCATGGACCACGGTCCGTTTACCACGGGGCTGAAGTCCACAGTACCGCTCCAATCCTTCCAATATCGCTGTTAACTCACTTACCGCGAAGGAGTTGGTCCGGCCCGCTGTTCCCTCATCTCCCTCGAACAAAGGCAGATTAACACCTACATCCGCAAATGTATGAACAAGGTTGACGATTTTTTCATTTAAAAGCCCTGTACGCGGATCCAGATAGTCTTTCACTAAAACTGTACTCAGACTATCTAACGAACGGGTGCGGAAATGGTCACGGTTAAACTTCGGAGTATTTCTCAAGGAAATCCTTGCCATTTCGCGTGAATCGTCTGGTATTGAACTGCAAACAGTACACAAAGGGACAGGCAGGAACGTATGCCATGAACTATTCAAGGTTTTCAGATTCAGAAAACAGACTTTTCCTTCGGAGACTGCCTCTTCTCCTTGTATAATTCTTTTTACCTCAGCTCCGATTATGTGAGCCAACTGTTGGAGTCCCGTGCGTGATGCCCAAGCTTCCTGGTGCATTCCCCCATTTAACTCCAACCGTCTCTGCATCTCCCTCATGTCTCTACGGTCATTTCCTGTCAAAAGACGTCTTGTCTCCACACATTGAGTGCAGCCCGGGGTACCAGGCCGAACCAGAGGACCTATGATTCCTTCTCCAAAAGAAACAAAACCTCGCAGCCATGGAGTGTTGATACGACGAAACAGCTGTTCTGCTTGTTGATAAACAGAGGGATTCCAGACATCCTGCAGAACCAAGGCCAAATCGATGGTGGCTGGTAGGATGCTTTCGAAATTAGATTTACGAACCACTAGGTATTGAGAGGACATTTCTTCACATATGAGGTCTGACAATATGCCTTCTCCGACCACTAACACAACCGTACTCACTTGAATCCCTCCTCTTGAACCAATACCCCGAATACCCCTGCCAATTCCTGTTTAAGAAAAGGTTCCACTTCTAGTTCATACACCTGAAGCTGCTTTCTGTTCCGTTCAAGGACTGTAATCGCTTCCTGGAGGTCCCCGGACTGAATCCTGTCTTCACACGCAGGAATTTCTATGCTTTGCGGTTCTTTTTCATCCAAAAATAATGAGGGAACTTCCAATGATTGCGCTGTTTCCGATTCTCCATGGTTTTGGCCTTTTCTAATAGCCTGCTGCAGCGCGTTTCGCAGTGCCAGAGTTCTATTGATATCTACACTGCCACACCATCCGTCTCCTGTGCCAACCCACACAGCCGGAAATCCCGACACATTCTCACCTATAGCAATGGTCGGTACACCTTGCATAGTCGTTAGGGACTGCAGATAAAAACGGCAGCGTTGATCCTCTACCTTCCTCAACTTCACTATAGAAACGGAATAACTCGGCTCACGGCTTTGTCTGATTAACTCCTCTTCCAAACATTTCTGCAGCCCCCGGCAAACCCCTTCCGCTAACCTAACACCTGCAGCTACTTTCACTTGTGGAGGCAGGTCAAAGATGTCAGCCATTCTTGAGACATACACTTCTATTCCGATCAGCCCTGCTTCTATTCGCGCTTCCTGATGTGTCAGTGCTGAACACACCCTCTCCTGCAATAGGTCAGCAGGTCCCTCTGCTAATGGATTGGCTGCCTGAACGGAGCACTGTGATAATGGCAACTGCTTTAAATCCCCTTCCTCCCATTTGTGAAAAATCCCTGATACCTTGGATGTCAGCTGATTAAAGTGAACCAGTAATGGACTCAGATCACGATTCTCTGTTCTCTGTTCCAGTCTTACATCGATATCCTCTACTAATCTAACAGAATGATGTCCAGTTACTAGTGGATGAGGCATGAACGGATGCCAGTTACCTTCAAGTGTTTCTAAATCTAGGAGAAAGAATCGTTCTTTCTGTTCCTTTTCAGACACACCTGTCACATGCTTATACAACTCAAATACAATCACATTGGCAAGCATGGGTCCTGCTGTTGCTGTTGAAGAATATGCGGAAAATGGCTGGTCTTTGGTGAGGGATGTTTGGTGAAGACGGCGCCATGCAGACTCCCAACACCCCTCTGAATTTGGATGCACAAACGGTCCAGCTAACCCGACCTGTTCCAAGCAAATAGCAGGGAGAAACACCTTCTTCTCATCCCTGCTAACCTTATGTAGAAGTCGCAGTTCCTCTACATCAGCCTTTTCTGAAACATACAAAATGTAATCAAACGGTTTCATCACTTCCTGCCAATCTTTCTCCTTGTTTTGGGTAATCTCTTCTATCTCCACTTCATCATCTGATTTACGGGCACGAGCCACCAGTTCGTTCAACCGTCGTCTATTGGTCTGATCCGTATCCATTATGAGGATTTTGAACTTGGGATGTCCGGAAGTAAGTAACGAAGAAATCAACGAAATAAAAAATGGCCCTGATCCTACAGCCAACACTTTCGACTGTCGATAGCATTGAAAACGGAACGCTCCTGAATCTATTAAGTTATCGACAAATTCGATTTGAGAAGCATGTTTTTTAAGGACCTGTTCCGTCAATTGATGCGGACGGTCTTGGCTTACATCGCGAGCAAATCCGTTGCTGACCAGTGTTTCAGCAATTTCAAACACTCTGTCCCTGTATGGACCCGGTAATCCGGTTGTCAAATACTCCAAGGTGTGCTGGCCATTAAACATCGGCATTAACTGTTCAACCCACTTATCGATCATACTGCCTTCCATACGGAAGGAGCTTACATTGTTCCGAAAAAACACACCGCTGTTTGGGTATGGGAGAAAAAACGTGTCCCTTTTTACTTTCAGACGCGCAGAAGGGGTTAAATTTGTCACTTTCGTTCCTCCTTAAGTCCTCATCACTCATTATCATCACTATTATCCTATGTACGGCAATTTGTCCCTTATGTTCAACTTATAGAGAAGAGCCCCTGCGACGATTGCAAGGGCTCTTCTCTATAAGCAACTGGTTTTCCGTTTATAAAGCGAAACCTATCTTCCTCCGCAACGATGTCCGCCTCCGCAATGATGACCGCCGCATCGATGCCCACCGCAATGAAAACAGTTAAAGCAACTGAAACAATTGAAACAATTAAAGCAATTAAAACAGCTGCTAAAGCAACTAGAACAACGGCCAAAACCACCCACACCTAGGAATATACGGTCCTGATCATCATAAAGTTGGTTTGGATCGTACGGCACTGGTTGGGAAGCTTGGAAATCACCGAGATTTAACGCTTGAAGTTCATTTTGAAAATCATACATTTATTTAACCTCCTAAATAATTTAACTAAGGGCAGATTCCATTGAAAAAAAACGAAGGATGACAAAAATACTTTAACTATAGGTGACTATAATCATTTCGAATCCTCCCCAACAAACTATGTACAATAGGTGGGTATCGCTACTGATATCAAAGCCTATTTTGCTGATTTTCAGAAACTTCTCGAGTTACAAAAAAGGGTGTCCCAAAAGTTATTATTTTGGGACACCCTTTTTATGTTTAATGGTTTTACATGAAAAGTGGAAATATGACGAAAAGATACCTATATGATTTGTTCAATGGAAAAATTTCGAACTTTAATCTATTCTTCACATCGTTATGGAGAATGTCAATCAATACTGAAAGATCTGCTGATAAATATAAGCTAGAGATCAGTACAATCTAATTTCACAGGAGGTTTTTAGGATTGGGATCTATTTCGAATTGGTTTACATGTAACCGGTGTAGTCAGGAAAATGCAGTGACGAAGAACGAGGTTGAAGTATAATGCAGGTCATCAAGTAACTAATTTCTACGTATTCTCAAAATAATTGGTAAAAATTTATGAAACGAAAAAGGCTTAGCTAGTTATTATAGCAAAGCCCCCGTTGTTGAAGATAATAAAGATCCTTTGTTTTTGAAGTATCATACCCCGTCGTGTAATAACTTCGTACTTTCATTCTAATTTTTCACCTGAATAAAGGTATAGGTCCTCAAGAGCTAGTTTGATAGCATGATTTTCTGTATCAATAAGTGAGAGTATTTTTGTGAGAGGATCCCCATACCATTCTGACATATATGCATACTCAGGTACTTCTTCCCTAGTCCAAGTGCAGATACAGTATTCAAATAATCCATCACTTCGCTTCATAATTTCAGCTTTATACACTTTACTTGGAGTCATAATTTCCTTAACTATCTGTTTCATTTAGTTAACCCCATAACACTACTCCTCAGTTTTTTTCAACAATGGATTCAAGAAATAATCAGTCACGACTAAATGATTATGGACGCATGGTATGATTGAAGCTCATTGTTACGACATAAGTATCATATCACTTCACCTATCAATCACCTTCGAAGTTAGTTTAATAACTGATTAACTTTGTTTTCGTCTTCTAAATATTCTTGTAGACGTTCTCTTAGTTCATCCTTGTTTTGGACTTCACTTAAGTCTTTACCATACCATTCTTGTAGATTTTCTCTCGTCATTGTATATTCACCAATATTGGAATTGACTGCTCCCACAGCTAAAGCAGTGGGATTCCCACCCCAAAGCCCGTTAAATAGACGTTTCTTTCACCCTGTCTATTTGCTATGAGTTTTCCTATGTCTTGCGAACTTTTGGTCCGCAAAGAAGTTCTAATCTCTAGTGAACCTCATTAGGCTATCCCCGTCTGCCCGACGGTTAGAAGACGTTTCCCTTCTTGGAGTATGTTCTTCGCAGCGTTTTCATCTCTGTCGTGGACAGCACCGCATGAACACGTCCATTCCCGAATAGATAAATCCTTTACTTTTTTATTTTTTTCTCCACAATTTGAGCACAATTGAGAGCTTGGAAAATGAGCTCCTACAACGACTAGTTCTTTTCCATGCCATTTACATTTATATTCTAACATTCGGCGAAATTCCGACCAAGATACTTCAGAAATCGCTTTCGCAAGTTTTCCATTCTTTAACATATTTTTCACACGCAAGTTTTCGATGCAAATGACTTGGTTTTCGTTCACGAGCGAAGTCGAAACTTTGTGCAAAAAATCATTTCGTTGATTCACAATCTTTTCATGGATTCTAGCCACTTTTTTCTTTTGTTTATACCAATTTGAACTTCCATATTTTCTTCGAGAAAGTATCCGTTGAGCTTTTGTTAATTTTTCTTCCATTTTTCGAAACCACTTTGGATTTTCAATTTTTGTCCCATCTGAAAGAGTGGCAAATTCTTTTAATCCCACATCGATTCCGATTTCAAAGAAAGAAGATTGGGCGTACTCCGTTTCTTGTTCAGTCAAAAGGGAAACAAAATACTTACCTGAAGGCGTTCTTCTAATGGTGGCTGAAAGGATTTTACCCTTCACCTCTTTACTTTTTGCAAATCTAACTAATCCTAATTTGGGGAGTTGTATAAAATGATTGTTTCTCACACGAATAGTAGAACCTGATTTGCCATTATTGCATTTGGATGTATACGATTGAATTTCGTTTTTCTTACTCTTAAAACGAGGTTTTCCTTTCTGTTTCTTATAATAACTAGAAAAGGCTGTTCCCAAGTCTTGAAGGCTATTTTGCAAAGCAGTAGAATCCACTTCTTTTAACCAAGCCCATTCTTTCTTTAAAGAAGTGAGTTCCTTTTGTACGTTGAAAGAACGAAAGTATTCCGATTTCCAGTTATTTTCGCTTAATTGTCCGTTTTGAACCATTTCTTCTGTGATGTACCAATACATGTTTTTATCGTTTTGTTTGCCTAAAGCCCAATTGAACACATAACGACAAGAACCAATGGTCTTATTAATAAGAGTGGCTTGTTCTGAGGTAGGATACAATCTGAATTTATACCCCTTATGAAACGTTTTCATTCTTTCACCTCCCTTCATATAAGTTTATATGTGATGTACAGTCATCCCCTTGTTTTTTGTTGTTCAACATATTTTTTGATCGTTTGACTTGATACATTTCCAGCAGTCGAAACAAAATAAGAACGTGTCCACAAACTTGGCAAGTGACGAAGGTGCGGAAATTCTTCGCGCAATTGTTTAGATGTGATCCCCTTTATCTTTGCCATAATATCCGCTGGGCTGAATGTTGGCAATGCATTTAGAAACATGTGTACATGATCTTTATCACACTCTAAAGCAATTATTTGTATTTTTAGCGATTCGCCTATTTCGTGTACCATTTCTTTGAATCTTTGTTCTACTTTGGCATCAAGAAATATCTTCCTTCTATATCGAGGGCAAAACACAAAGTGATAGTTAATGAATGATACGGTTGTCTTTGTTCTTCTATATTCTTCCATACTTATATTGTATCAGTCTATCAATATAACTACAACAAGTATATAAAAAAATAGATAGTGGAACGTTCAAATACTTGAAGCACCACAAACCTTTCAGTTCAGAGTGGTACTCCGTATTTGACCTCACTATCATCCCATGTCTAAAGACGGTCTGTGACCTGCATGGGCTTTCTCGTTCGGAAAATCTGTAAATCTTATCCAATCGACATTTTGGACTAATGTAAATAAAAATGTTGCAATACCATTTAAATTTTAATTTTCCTTTTTTTCAACTAGAAAGGTGATAAGTACGAATAATAAGAAAGCTAGTAAAAGTAAGCTTCCACCCACGATAAAGAACACCATTACAAAGGTTTCATCCAGATTTAATGGATTCAGATTGTACATCCACATTCCTACAGTCAATCCTGCAGCACCCAGCATTCCTAATATACTGTGAATAGCTACAAGTCTTTTGTATTTAATCTTATATACCTTATAAAAAATTCCCCAAGCGAATACCGATAGCCATCCTACTAATAGAATATGAGCATGAATGGGTCTCAATGAATAATCCATATTTCCTGACATTTGAGAACCAATAAAAGTACCGATTATTCCGAATATCGCTGAAAAACGAATGAGCCTTAGACTCCAAGTTTGTTCCATCTATTTATTCCTCCAATTTTCTTTCTTTATTTGGAAGTATGATTGTGAAGGTTGTTCCCACTCCAACCTCACTATCAACCTTTATTTCCCCTCCATGCAGGTCAATAATCTGTTTAACAATTGATAAGCCTAGCCCTGTACCGTCACTTTTTCTAGATGAATCTACACGGTAAAAACGGTCGAAAATTTGGGTCACGTCTTTCTTAGACATCCCGATTCCGGAATCTTTCACAATAATCGTGATGAAGGCTTCACTTTTAGATAAACTTATCCAAATATTCCCTCCATGAGCATTATATTTTATCGCATTCGTTATCAAGTTGTCCCAGACGTTGCTTATTAGTTCGACATCAACCTTCATCCGAATAAGTGATAGTTTATAAGAAACTTCAATTTCCTTTTCCTGTAGTCGCCATTGATACCTACGAATGGTTTGTTTTATTTGTTCATCCAATTGGACCTCTGATATCATCATCGGATACGCTTTCTGATCAAGGGAAGTTAATAACAATAGTTGCTTAGTTAGATTGGAAAGTCTCTTTGATTCATGATCAATAACCTGTAGATACTCTTTTAATTCATGTTCATTTACATTTTGTGACAGTAGAAGCTCCGCATATCCCTGAATATTCATTAGGGGAGATTGAAAGTCATGTGACACATTATTGATAAAGGATTTTCGAGCTTCATCATTATGCTGTAACTGCTTCTGCATATTGTTAAAGCTTTCTGATAATTGTCCAAGCTCATCATTCCGATCAATCTTTAATGGATAAAGAAAGTTCTCACGTGTAATTTCTCTAGTAGCTTCCGTTAACTTTGTAATCGGCTGAATGAGATGCTTTGCAAACAGGATTACCCCACTAATGCTAACAACTGTAACCGCTACAAAGAACCATGCTAAAATCATATGAATATCAGAAAAGAGCAGTTTATTATTGGGACGCAGGAATAAACCATATTCCTCCCCGCCCATGGTGAATGGTACACCTACCGTATTCTTGACATCATTTGAGAAATGTCCCATCATTAAAAACTTATTGGAAAAGTGGCTCATACCGTGGTAGATTTCTTTTTCCAAGACTACCTTCTTGGCTTCTTTAGGAAGTTCTTTCTTTGTAAAAGGCTTGCCAAAATAAGCATCTTCCCCGGATTCGTTTACCACATATATTTGATACCCAAGATTTCCAATCGATTCTAAGAAAGGTTCTAAGGAAGAATGATCCGAATGCATATTCTCGAGGTTTAATGTAATGGTTTGGGCGATTTCTACATTTTGCTGATCCATCTTCTGTTTGGTAGAAGACATGTAAATAAAATTAGCTAATATCATCCCAATCGTAACACTTACTATTAAAATCAATAGCGTTGCAACAATGAATTTTTGATATAAAGTTCTCATTTGGTTACCTCAAGCTTATAGCCAATCCCTCGAACCGTTTGAATTTCCACCGATGCATCGTATTTTTTTAAACGATCTCTGATACGGTTTATATGAGTATTAAGAGTTTGTTCTCCGCCTTCATAATCAACTCCCCATACTTGTTCAACTAAAAAAGTTCTAGGTATAATCTTATTTGCGCGTGAAGCTAATAAACTTAGTAATTCAAATTCCTTTAGTGGTGGAAGGACTGTTTCTTGATTGATCATTAATTCAAAGTTTTTCCGATCAATCGTAAGATTTCCTACTTTTATGACCGTTTCCATGGCACGTTCGACGCGCCTTAACACTACGGCAACACGAAATAGAAGTTCCTTTACCTCAAATGGCTTCACGATATAGTCCTCTGAACCAGCTAAGAAGCCTTGTTCTTTATCACCAATCTGCCCTTTGGCAGTCAGCAGGATAACAGGGAGATTGTAGTCAGTTGATAATATCCTTGTCAATTCAAACCCATCCATTCCTGGCATCATGACGTCTACAATTGCTAAATCAACTGCTTTTTCTTCCAACATATCCAAGGCTTCTTCAGCATGATTCGCTCTATATACTTGATAGCCTTCTCGGCTTAAGTGGATAGATACAAGCTGTTGAATATAGACATCATCATCTACAACAAGAATCTTCATTATAGGAACCTCCTAAAAGGGAGAATACAAAGGAAAGGAAGTCCTTTGTATCCATTTTTACTGTCCATTACGGGAGACTTGCTTGTCTTTTTCAAATAGTAGGATCAAAGCTGGCAGAAGCATTCCCCGAACTAGGAAAGTATCAATTAAGATTCCAATTGCAACCATAAAACCAAATACGAAAAGGTCAGCAATTGGCATCGTAGTCAACGCTGCAAAAGTTGCCGCTAGAATGATACCCGCCGATGAAATAACACCACCAGTATTCCGGATTGCCATTTCAAGAGCATCTTTAACTCGGTGCGTCTTCCGCTCTTCGATGAATCTAGAGGCAAGGATAATATTATAATCAATCCCTAAAGCCACTAAGAAGATGAAAGCGTAGACAGGTACACGAGTACTTAATGCTTCATAACCAAACAAGAAATCAACTAGAAAAATGCCAAGACCCAAAGCAGATACATAGGAAAGTAAAATGGTCGCCATCATATAAATAGGCATTTTAATGGAACGAGTTAGGGCGAATAAAAGAATTAGAATTAGTAATGTTTCAAGTGCCACAATGGTAAAAATATCCTTCGTATTCACATCTCGTTCATCTACTAGCTTTGCAGTCACTCCGCTAAAGTATGCTTCGCCGGATATAGAAGCGTCCTTTAATAGGTTTGGTGATTCTTCACGTAAATCATGAATCATATCCATAGCTTCCGTAGAATATGGATTCATTGCTAACACAACACTAAGCTTTATAGCCTTAGAGTCTTCAGATTGAGCAGTCAATCGTACAGATGCAATTTCATTATATTCTTTTAGTTTTCCGGTAATAGCAGTTACGTCTTTTTCTACTAAAGCTTTATCACTCTCGATTAACAATGTTGCAGGTGCTAGTTCCCCTTTGTCATATCTTGCCTCTACAATTTCATAACCAACTCGAGACGGTAAATCCTCAGGAAACTTTTTGACAGTATCAAATTCAAAATCAAGATTAAACACATTTAAAGCAGTAATGAAAAGGAAAATACCAACAATCCCTCCGGAAATACCAGGCTTGTTCACAACAAACTTCGCAATAGGTCCCCAAATTCCGTGTTTTATTTCTTTTCCTTGGCCATACTTTGGAACTTTCGGCCAAAACGCTTTTCGACCAAAGAGTGTAAATAAAGCAGGAACCAATGTAATCGATGCTAACATGATGAAGAACATGGCAAGACCGAAAATTGGAGCAAAGTTTTGATAATCACGGAAATTAGCGAAGAATAAGACTAACATCGCCGCTAACACCGTGCCTCCAGCAAAAAATACAGGTTCCCCTGTTGCACGCATTGCAAGTTTCATTGCTTCATATTTGCTTTCAACCTTGTTAAGCTCCTCACGGTAACGGGAGAAGACAAATAGTGAATAATCAATCACTGCAGCAAAAAGCAAAATACTCATAATGGAGGTTGTTGAGTTATTGATTTCTAACCCGCCCGCCCCTAGTAATGCAACACTTTGATTCACAACCTGATAGACAATCCCTGTTGCAAGTAGAGGGATGAATGCAAGTAACGGTGAGCGGTAAATCGCAATAAGTAATACTAAAATAATACCTATCGTTGCAAGTAATAACACCACGTCTGCTTGCTCAAATAACTTGAGTGTGTCCCCAGCAATTCCAGCTGGACCGGTGATATAAAAGGACATATTTTCAAACTGATCCGCAATCTTATTGCCTATCTCAGAAGCCTTGTCGTTTATTTTGGCAAATTCACTATTACCAAGCCCCTGCTCTAATTCCATCGGCACAATCATGGTTGTACCATCGTCAGAGATAAATCCCGTTAACGCTTGAGGTGGAAGTGCGCTTATATCAAGGATCGTCTCAATTCCTTTAATATCTTCTTCTACTATTCCATTTAGTATTTGTGTGACCTCATCGGTATTGATGTTGCCATTTTCATTATGGAATACAAGAATTCCTGGTGTCCCTTGCTCATTTGGAAATATCTCTTCTGTCTTTTTCTCAGCTATTATCGATTGTGCTTCATCTGGAAGCGATTGAAAATTACTTATTTTATAATCACCAAGCCTTGGTCCCGCACTTAATCCGACCATCAGGACTAGCCAAGCGATAATCGTCATCCACATTCCTCGTTTTGTTGAAACCCAATCTGTAATTGAAAATAACAGTTTTCTCAAAAATGTAAACCTCCTTTAGTCTCTTTCAAATATAATCTTACTAATTGAAGATAAATTTAATATCAACTTTTGTTTACATTTTGGAGAAACTGATTTTTAGTTTATCAAAATTATTTATTCATTTTTATTATTACCGGATACTTACTTAGCTCTAAATTCTTTCCCCCACCCAAAATTCAATAATCGATTGAATTAGCGATTTCAACTAATATTTCTGGTGTCACTTTATTTGCTATCCGTTTATCAATTCCAAGCATATATTGCCAATAATCTTTTTCAAACACAAGGATATTAGAGTTTCGTTCAATAATAAAGATGGCTTTCTGTCCATTTTTAAGAGTATACATTTGCTGATTGCCTTTGTCTCTTATTGTTACTTTATTTTTCAAGTGACGTATATCGATTTTATAATGATTTTCTGGTGATTGTTCATTTATAAACTCTATATCTAGAGAATCATTTATGTCGCCGTCTAAATCATTAAATCGTCCGAAAGAATGAGTAAATGCTATCGGTGGTAGTCTAAGCGGCAATTTCAAATCTTGTTTAACATGTTGTTCAAATTCCTCTATTGCCTCTTCAGCCGTTTTATATCCTATTTCAGGAAAAAACTCTTCGTAAGATGGGGGCTTATCGTTTTCATTTGCACAAACTGTATCAGTATCTGCCCAACAAATGAAGATAATAAATACCAGCAATAAAAGAGAGAGCCTTTTATTCATTCTTATCATCCCTACATTATATTTAAGGTATCTTCCCCCATTCAATTACCACTATCCTTATTCACGTAACCTGCCCTAAACTGGATTAGAGGCAAAAAAATAGACTGCCACGCAGCCCATTTTTTTGCCTCTTCGTGCCCGTTTACTTGAAGAACGTGATGAAAGGCGAGTACTCAATCATTTTAGCACCATTCTTTTCCATCTTACTTTTACTAAAAATAAAGTTGAATGACCTTTGTCATAGGTAAAATGGGGATTCGATACATCACAAATGAGGTAAGGGAAGGTGAATATCTACTGTTGTACCTGATTGAACTTGACTGTTAAATTGAATTTTCCCATTATGGGAATCAATCATTTTTTTTGTCATCATAATACCTAAACCATTTCCATCCTTTTTCGTCGTACAAAAAGGCTGTCCTATTTTGTTCAACACATCTTCAGGTATACCTTCTCCATTATCTACAAAGCGAATCAGCTGCTCCGACCCCTCCCTATCCACTATGATGTGAATCTTTCCTCCATATGGCATGGCTTCTGCGGCATTTTTAAGAATATTGATAAATACTTGTTTAATTTGATTTGGGTCGCAATAAATACGGCCGCTACTCTTGATATCTCTCGTAATAGTAATGCCATTCATTACAGCTTGACCTTCAAATAATTTCAAGACATCATCCAATATGGAAATAAACTCTACCTCACTATAATGAACAGCCTGAGGTTTTCCCAAAACCAAAAGCTCACTTACAATAAAGTTCATTCGGTCAATTTCAGACATGATAAGATTGTAATGTTCAGACTGGAATTGATCTTTTGAAAGCTGAAGCAATCCCTTAACGGTTGTTAATGGATTGCGGATTTCATGAGCCACACCTGCAGCCATCTGCCCGACTACAGAAAGCTTTTCAGAATTGCGTAAGTAAGCTTCCGCACTTTTCATTTCACTTATATCGCGAAGACTTCCTACAATGTAAATGAGCGAATGTCCATCATCAAAAATAGGGATTACATCTAGAAGAAAATAATGAAGAGTACCGTCTATATCTATGGATACTTCAATTCCTGTTATCTCTTGTTTGTCTGAATGTACATTCGAAAAATAGGAACCTATCTTTTCTGCATAAAAAATACTAGAAAGATTGCCATCACTTCTTTTTGAAGACATTAACTTTACTAGTTGTTTTCCATTTTCATTACAATCGATAATATCCCCTTGAGCATCTGTAACAATAACTGCTTGATAGCTTGTTTGAAGTAGTCCCTGATTCAAAATAAAAAGCTTCTTATTTTTTTCCTGAACAAGAAGCTCTCGTTCGATAGAATCAACGACGGTATGTAATAGCATTAATAACAATGGATTATCATATGGGATATGAGTTAATAACGAAATCGTACCTAGAGGTTTGTTATTACCTTTATATCGAAATGGTACACTATAACAAGCCGTATTTTGATAAACTTGGCAGTAATGGTCTTCTCCTGCCAATTGAATCGGCCGATCATATCGAAGGGCTAACGATACAGCGTTTACCCCCATATCTTTCTCAATATAACGAACGCCTTCTTTAATGCCTAACTGATTCACAGTGTCTAAAACGGTCGAATCACCTTCAAATCTTAAAATATGTCCCTCGTCATCTGTTACGACTACAAGAAACGGTACACCCTCAAATGAGGAAAGAAATTTATTCATAAAAAATTTTACCATATCTAATATGTCAGAGTATGTCTTGATTTTTTTAGCATAAGCATCAGAAGATAAGCATTGAGAAAATGTTGGTAAACTACTTGGATCAAGACCGTACTCTTTACAACGTTCTTTTGCTTGAATAACAATCGAAGCATCCTGTTTTAACACCCTTAAAACCCTCTTTAATTACTTTATTTTGATAATATTCTAACATATGATCCTAAGTTGTACTACTACGCAGGATAACGTCTCTATTTGTTTATCTAACTGGTACTTTTCTATGCTCTAATCATCACATGATTCTTTCACTCTCCTACTGTTTCAATCCATTATTCCAGATTCTATTATGTTCACGGAAAGTTTTTTTTTATATCGGGATAGTTAAGAATCGCAGACAATGACAAATGATTGAACGGAGAAAATCCTTGTCACACAACAAAAGGACGCTTTTGCTTACTTAGGAAAAGCCCCCGTTTAGCTGAAAAGTGGATAAATTTTCGTAACAGCCCATACCGTAATTACGACCCAAATCAATAGGATTATTGAACCGCCTATCCAATTCTTCGGTTTACCATTTCTCATCAGTTCTTCTGCCTTTATTTCACAGTCAGATAATACGTGTTTTGGTACCATCTTTAATGCCAACATGATCCCTAACGGAAGGAGAATTACGTCATCTAAATAGCCAAGAACGGGTATGAAATCTGGTATTAGGTCAATCGGACTGAACGCATAAGCGACAATACAAGCAGTAAATACTTTTGCATACCAAGGGACTCGGTGGTCTTTACAAGCATAATAAAGAATAAATATCTGTCGTTTTAAATTTTTCGCCCAAGCCTTCATTTTTTTAAACATTGTATCTCCTAATAAATAGTTAAGATTTTGCTTTTATTATAACAAAAGCAATTTTGTTTATTGCACCAACCTGTCCAATTTAAATAAGAAAATAGCTTCTGAATGACTTAATAAGGATTTTCATGCTATTTTTTCAATTATTTCCTACTTAGGCACGTTAATGATTTACATTACTTAACGTAAAAAAACATAATTTTTTACCCATATCACCTTCGTTAGTCTTTCACAAATAAGTGAAAATCGATTATACTGGACTAACTATCCTATTCAAAAGGAGGAATTTCCTATGACTGAGAATAATCAATCACAAGCACCAAAAAAGAAAATCAGCCTGCAAGATGCAATAAAGCAGCAGCTTGAAAACAAAAAGAACCAGAACTCTGGTAAAGGAAAGGTGAGTACTGATCTTTCAACAAAAAAAATGAAAAGCCAGCAAACGAAAAAAACAAGCAATACCCGCAGAAAAATGGGTGTCTAATGAACGGACAAAATCGGAAAGATATTTTACCCGGTTTGGAAGTTGATATTGTTTTAAAAGCGGATCAAAAAACAGGAAAGCTCACTAGGGGCATAGTGAAAGATATTCTCACCAAATCGGTCACCCATCCCCCACGGTATCAAAGTCAGGCTAACAGATGGACGGGTCGGACGCGTACAGGAAATACATTCTAAATAAAAAAAGGAAAAAAGCATTCAGGGAACAGTACACAATGTACACAACCAGAATGCTTTTTTTATTTACTCTTCTTCCATTAACCCAATTATTTCTGCCACGAGTTGATGGGAGTAGAGTCGGGCGTTATGGTCATAGACCATTGTGCTCACCATGATCTCATCTGCCTTCGTCTCCTCTAAGAAGGATTGCAGCTTTTTCTTTACATTGATAGGATTTCCGATGATTGTGGAGCCTAATTGTTTTTCTAAAATGGCCTTTTCATATGGGCTCATGAGCTCATCTAAATTTTTTACTGGTGGTTGTAACTGTGATGGTGTGTTCCTCATCATGTTTAGGAAACTTTGTTTGATGGAAGTGGCAAGAAATTCTGCTTCCTCGTCCGTATCTGCCGCGATGACGTTTACTGCTACCATTGCGTAAGGCTCATTATAATCATCCGACGGTTGGAAGTTCTCGTAATACAATTTCAGGGCTGGCAGTGTGTTTTCAGGTGAAAAATGACTGGCAAAAGCAAACGGCATCCCGAGTTGTGCCGATAATCGGGCACTAAACCCACTAGAACCTAACAACCAAATAGGGATATTTGCCCCTTCACCAGGGATGGCTCGTACCGCTTCCGAACCTTGAAAATAGGCTTGCAGTTGTTCTAATTGTTCTGGGAAATCAGCACCATTGGTGTAGTTTGCCCCACGAAGAGCATGGGCTGTTCGTTGATCCGTTCCCGGTGCACGCCCTAATCCTAAATCAATTCGGCCTGGAAACATCGCTTCGAGTGTTCCAAATTGCTCCGCGATAACCAGTGGTGAATGATTGGGAAGCATGATTCCACCGGATCCTACACGAATAGTAGAAGTATGTGCCGCTACATGACCAATTACTAAGGATGTTGCAGAGCTTGCTATGCCAGGCATATTATGGTGCTCCGCTAACCAGTACCGTTTAAAGCCTAGTTTTTCCGTTAACTGGGCTAGCTCAATCGAATGTTGGAAGGACTGGCTAGGCGTCCCCCCTTGCACAATGGGTGCAAGGTCAAGGACGGAAAAGGGTATTTCGTTGATGGATTTTGTCGGTCTAGTTATTGGCATGGGATATCCACTTCTTTCTTTATTAATTTACTAGCTGGATGCAGCTTGGATGTGTTTGATTAATATAGTATTGATGCGATCCCCTACAAAAGGTTATTCCATCATCATTTGTTTTTATCATAACAGGAAGAAAAGATGATTTAAATTAAGATGATTTCGTTGAAGGCGGGCGTTCGCATGCTGCCTTTGGAAAACAGCATTTGTTGCTCGATTTAGACTGCCTAATGGCTACTGTTGTTTTGATTCAGACTCCTTCCCCATTATCTACCACACTAATAGCATTTCAATTAGTTGCGAAAGAATCCTGTAATCGGTATCATTTTTACTAAAATAAGCATGCAAACACTATTTTTTACATAGAAAGGAAAAAAACCATGGCAAAATTACCTCCAGGACAATTCGAAACAGAGAAATGGCCTGTTCTACATCAAGGGGAAGTATATTTGTTTAACGAAGAAACATGGAGATTTAAACTGTTTGGCGAAGTAGAAGAAGAGAAAACATACACTTACTCTGAAATGATGGATTTACCAAAAACGATTTCTACGATTGACATGCATTGTGTGACAACATGGTCCAAATTTGGAATGGCGTTTGAAGGGATTACGTTGCGAGAGTTAGTAAACACAGTAAGGCTGCATCCAGACGTCCATTATGTGAAAATATTCGGCTACTATAATGGGGACCCATTTGGTTACTCAGCAAATTTACCTTTGAAGGATTTAATGGGGGATGATGCGTTGTTCGTCTATCGCTATAAGGATGTAAATCAGGAACAATGGTCGGA
This sequence comes from Niallia endozanthoxylica, assembly GCF_008710145.1. Classification (GTDB taxonomy): domain Bacteria; phylum Bacillota; class Bacilli; order Bacillales; family Cytobacillaceae; genus Bacillus_BD; species Bacillus_BD endozanthoxylica. Next base: position 5,071 of record NZ_VYKL01000009.1, on the reverse strand, counting down.
GATTACACCAAAGCATGGCTATCCATTAAGGTTTATCCCCCCTGCTTCTTTTTACCTATGGAAGGGATCGAAATGGGCTACTGGCATTCAATTTATGAGGGAAGATGAAGCAGGATTTTGGGAGGAATTGGGCTATTCTATGACGGCGAATCCATTTAAGGAAGAGCGGTATCGTTGATTTTAATGCAAAAAAAAGATAGATTTCCATGAATCTTAGCATTTTGGACCAATCCCGCATTACTCCGTAGAAGTGAGATAAATTCAAATTGAAGCGAAAAATTATTCATTGTTGGTGATGATATTGCAAACCACAAATTTCACGGGAGACCAGACCGTGTAGTATGTTTGTATCCATTCACAATGGCCCTTCGCATTCACCAACCTGAGAGCCTTAGAACGAATTTCTTAGGCTCTCAGGGGTGTCTCCTGAATCTGCTTCTCTGTTTCAATTTTTACTTCAGAGCTTCAAAAGTGTAATTTAGTGATTGTGCTATAAGACCGTGTTACTTTAGGTGCCACTTTCACAATCCTTAAAAATGATTTCCTTATACTAAAAGATATAGAATAAGCGTTTTTAATTATATAGAATAATTAGTCAATACTTAAAACAATTTTACCATTTCCAATACCTTTTGCTAGCATTTCAAAGCCCTGCGACGCTTTCTGTAATGACAAAGTTGTACCAATAATCGGACGAAGCGCACCACTTGTTAGCATATCAATTACACCGTGAATGCTTTGTTCATATTCATCTTGTCGTGAGTTGAAAAGGGCTGTTCCTAAAATATCACATTCCTTTTGCATAGCAAGTCGTGGATTTATTTCTATTGAACCACGATTTCCAACAATGACAATTTTGCCAAATGGTGAAATCAGCTTTAAATCTGTTTCTAAATTAACATTTGCTAGAAACTCAATAATTACATCAGGTCCATTGCCCTCTGTTAAGGCTAGCACATCTTTAATCGTTGCTTCTTTTACATGATCAATGACAACATCTGCGCCAGCTTGCTCAACCAGTTTTTTACCCTCTGGCTTACTTGCTGTTCCAATTACTTTAGCACCATGGGCTTTTGCCATTTGTACAGCCTGTAATCCAACCCCACCACTCGCTCCATGAACAAGAACGATTTGACTAGGCTTCAAGTTTGCACGTTGAAATAATGCACGATAGGCAGTCAATGCCGGTATTCCTAATGCCGCACCTTGTTCAAAAGATACATGGTCTGGTAATGGATAAACGTTCGTTTTATCACATACTACTTTTTGAGCAAATGTGCCCGTACTATAACTTCCATTTAAAGTCGCAATAAATACTCGATCACCAACACGTACATTTGAGACTTCTTCTCCAATCGCTTCCACTATCCCTGCACCGTCTACCCCTGGGGTATAAGGCAGCTGAGGGATTGTCGAATATGTACCCGTCAATGCATAGACATCAGCCGGATTAACACCCGCTGCGTATAAACGAACACATACCTCTCCCTTGCCTGCTACTACATCCTCAACATCTGTATATACTAATTTTTCAGGTCCACCAAACTGTGTAACTTGAATGGCTTTCATGTTATCAACCTCCTGCAGTTATTATATCTTGAAAAGTTAGCATTTACAGTTTAAAAGCCTTTGCCATTACAGATAAAAAATAGAGTTTATCCCCCCAAAAAATGTGCACTTTCACTAAAACTTAGTGTTGATGAATGACAGGCTGGTAAAATCGTAATGATTAATAATAGTGATAAAAACATTTTCTTCAATGCTGTACCCCTTAGGCTTTGCTTAAAATTGATGTGAATACTAATTTAGTATTGTATAATATGCTTTGAATTGTTCATATAAAGTGCATTAGATAAATTTGGATTTCTATGCTTTGAAGGTGATGTTTCATTTGACAACAAAAAAAAATAATTATACCTATCTTTTTATACTCTTTGGCTTGTATATAGCCCTAATGGTATACTTCATGTTTTTCGGATTTGGTCGTCCCCAACGGCTTGTAGAGGTGCAAGAATTTCGGTATTCATTAGAATTTACTAGTATTCCTTTGTGGCTGCCTAACCATTTTTCAATAGATACTATGAAACTATGGATATTTGCTCTTGGTAACCTTTTAGCATTTATTCCGTTTGGAATACTTGTTCCGATGGTGTTTGAAAAACAGATAAAATCATACTTTCGGTTTATTGTCTTGTTTGTGTTTTTTATTCTATGCTTGGAAATTTTACAAATGGTCACTTATTTAGGCAGCTTTGATTTAACTGATATTGTTGTCAATACAATGGGGGCAACAATTGGGTTCTGTTCCTATCGAGTAAGTGGACGTATGAATATTTCACGTAAGTATTTCGTTACAATGGGAATGTCCATTTTGGGGTTTTCCGTGCTGACGTTCCTTATAACGTGGGTATTTAACAGTACAATCACTCCATACCTTCTATAAACACTCACCATTGATTAATTATCGATAATTGTTCGTCCGCATTTACCAATCCTTGTTCAACTAAACTGCCCATTTGCATTCCTTGAAGTGGGAGTCTTCTGCCAGGTAAAGATAAATAGACTGTACATCTAATTTGAATGTGCAATCCATTTATCTTACTTAACTTTTCCTCGATAATAACGGCCTCTTCTTAAAGATACATCCTGATGTTTTAGGGTTTCCCCTTGAAATCGAATCAAAATTTCATCCTCAGCCATGACACCAGGAGTTTTACGGACAATCCCCCACCGGTGATATGTATTCAGGCCAAGAGCTTCGAGTAATTCATCGGCATTGGCACGAGCTGGCGGAAACGTACACCATTTTAACCATTATTCCTGTTCTTCTAATGAAATTTCGCCCTCCATATCAGGTGAAAATTGTTTATTAAACCCCGTTATATAGTTCCTCACATAAGGTAATCCACCATTTTCCGGCTTTAAATGGACGGAAGCAATAACGTCATTAAAGAACATCACATCAAATGTAAAGTAATCAATCATCCTCTTCACCTCGAATGAGCAATTTTTCATACACTGGGTCTTTTAACTGTTGAACAATAACACCATATGCGCGGCCAAGCGGGTATGGAGAAGAGAATAGTAGTTGTTGTAACTTGTTCACCTTTATAAAAGTCGGTCCATCATATAAAGCCAGTTGTTTTGTAAAATTTCGTACAAATAACAGCAAAGTGAAAGTATGTCGGTCGACCATTCCTATGTATATTAATCAAAAAAAGGACAGATTTACCATAAGTAAAATCTGTCCTACATCAAGTTAAATTTATACATTAATAATGATTTGTTAAGTGTCATGAAAGAAAATAGTGAGGAGTCATTCACTCTATTTTCTAGTTGACTTTTTTTAACTCCCAAACTGGCTTTTTCCGCATCTCTCGATTTAGATAGTATTCTAGAGCTAATTTGAGAAAGTTTATTCATCTATGGAAACCGGAAGTATAATATCAACTGTTGTTCCCTTATTCATCTCACTTTTTATATTGATACTTCCCCGATGATCTTCGATAATCTTATAACTGACCATTAAACCCAAACCGGTTCCTTTTTCTTTTGTTGTATAAAAGGGTTCACCTAACCTAGATAATAAGTCATTTGGAATACCTTGCCCATTATCAATAAAACGAATACGCACGCTCTCTTTTTTCCATTGTGAAACCTCAATATGAATTTTTCCTTTATCTGGAACAGCCTCTATAGCATTTTTAAAAACATTTATAAATACCTGCTTTATTTGATTTCCTTCACATTTAACCAAAATCATATCCGATTCAAACTCTTTTGTGACCTCTATATTTTTAACAATGGCGATTGTCTCAAGCAAAGTAAGGACATCTTTTAATAAAGAAGTGATATTTTCATTTTGATAGGTAATCGCTTGGGGCTTGGAAAGTACCATGAATTCACTAACAATTAAATTGATACGCTCAATTTCAGATAACATGATGTTATAATATTGTTTCTCTTCATCTTTTGAATCCTTATATTGTAGTAATTGTAGAAAGCCTTTTATAGATGTTAGGGGATTTCGAACTTCATGTGCTACAGCAGCCGCTAATTCACCAACAATCGAAAGCTTTTCAGATCTCCTTATGAGTTCCTCTTTATCTTTTAATTCTGTAATATCTCTCACAATGACGAAAATCCCTACTATTTTATCATCTATCACGATTGGTACACTTTTCATACTTATTTGTATGCAATCTCCACTTTTAATCATACACCTGCACTCTACGATGGAAGACTTCCCTTTTCCTATTTCTAAAAAGTGCTTTTGAACTTTATCCAAATCTTCTTTGCTTATAAGATCTTTAATAGACATGTTTGTCAGCTCTTCTTCACTATATCCCGTTATTTTCCCAGTTACACGATTAGCTGATATAAAATGGCCATTTAAATCTAAACGTATGAGTGCATCCATATTATTTTCAACAAGGCTATTTAACTGCTTCTCCCTGTTTTCAATATCTTTCATATTTTTATGAATAAATTTATATAATAAAAATCCTGTTGCAAGAATAAAAAGACATCCTTTTCCAATACTTATCCAAAAAACTTCATGTATATTTAACCTTGTTAATATCCACTCAGTTGTCCAAACCCAAAAAATACTAGATAAAATATATATAATTGATATTATGAATGAGACTTTCTTACTGCGACTAACATTATTCTTCATGTATAGCTCCTTTTCCCAATTGACCAATACTTACTATCAACATCTCCATATTTCGAGTTTGATTTTTAAGTATCCTGTAAATTAAATCCATTTCATATATTTATTCTACTTATAGATTATAACCATTTCTATTTTAAATATTATATTACTATAAGACAGCAGTGAACTGGAAACATAAAACACAAAAGTTCAAATATAACAAAAGAGAGTTAACAGCAGTTGACCATCTTCATAGAAAAAGATAAGTTCAATTTGCACTTCTAAAAATGAAAGGGAATAAGGTAAAGTAATATCGGAAGGTAAAGAAATCTATTCATCAAAAGAAAAGAAAACTGTATTCCTTAATAATGAACCTCCCCCACCTAACCATTCGGTTTGAGGAGGGGGTTTCTT
>NZ_VYKL01000085.1 GCF_008710145.1 Niallia endozanthoxylica | reverse complement strand
TTTAGCTGCATAAAAATATTTGTCTAACTTTTTGGGTTCAGTTCATCCCCCAATAGGGTAATGCGTTAAAGCACCGGGGGACAGTCCCCCAATGGGGTAATGCGTTAAAGCATCGAGGGACTGTCCCCCGATGGGGTAACGCGCTAAAGCGGAGTGATTCTCTTTTGGTTTGGTTTTGATTGTAATAGCATATTTCTTCCAAAATTGGGTAAAAGAAAGAGGTGATGATTTTAAGGAGGATCTATGATGATTGAAAATAACGAGAAGGATGCTTCGGGCGGACAAGGTGTGGAACGCGAGACGCTGACCACACGGCAGGGGCATCCTGTGTCAGATAACCAAAACATTCGTACGATTGGGGACCGAGGCCCAGCAACATTAGAGAATTATCATTTCATTGAAAAAATCTCTCATTTTGACCGTGAAGAGATACCAGAACGGGTTGTTCACGCAAGAGGGACTGGGGCCTTTGGCTATTTTGAAACGTATGGAAAGGTCGGAGATGAGCCGGTCGAAAAGTATACCCGTGCGAAAGTATTTTCAGGTGCCGGAAAGAAAACACCGCTTATGGTTCGTTTTTCTACAGTCGCAGGAAGTAAGGATTCGCCGGAAACAGCCCGCGACCCGCGCGGCTTTGCGGTAAAAATGTATACGGAGGATGGCAACTGGGATCTTGTAGGGAACAACCTGAAAATTTTCTTTATCCGCGATGCAATGAAGTTCCCTGATATGATTCATGCGTTTAAAGCAGACCCGGCTTCAAACGTGCCAAATCCGGAGCGGATGTTTGATTTCGTTTCCCGCACACCAGAGGCCACACATATGATTACATTCCTATTCTCTCCATGGGGGATACCAGCGACCTACCGCCATATGCAGGGGTCCGGCGTTAACACCTATAAGTGGGTAAACGCTAAAGGCGAGGCAGTCCTAGTAAAATACCACTGGGAGCCGAAGCAAGGAATTCGTAACTTAACACAAGAAGAAGCCAACGAAATCCAAGCGACAAACGTCGGTCATGCGACACAGGATTTATATGAAGCAATTGAGCGCGGAGAGTATCCGGAATGGGAGCTTTTTGTACAAATCATGGAGGATGACTACCATCCAGAGCTTGATTTTGATCCGCTTGATGATACAAAGCTTTGGCCGGAGGATAAGTTCCCGTGGCTGCCGGTAGGTCGGATGGTCCTTGACCGCAATCCAGTCGATTTCCATGCCGAGATTGAGCAGGCGGCCTTTGGTACAGGAGTTCTTGTCGATGGAATGGATTTTTCGGATGATAAAATGCTCCAAGGCCGCACCTTCTCTTATTCGGATACGCAGCGCTACCGCATTGGTGCCAATTATCTAAAATTGCCTGTAAATGCACCAAAAGCGCCTGTTCGCACAAACCAGCATCGCGGTCAAATGGATATCCGTGACCCGAAAGAGTCGGGAGATAATCCACATATCAACTATGAGCCATCGATGCTCGGCGGCTTTCAGGAAGCAAGCACAGAAAACCGTGCACCGCACCAGCCGATGTATAATGCGGCAGCCATGAGTGCGCCGATTGATCGTCCGAACAACTACGGACAAGCAGGCCATACATACCGCAGCCTTGAAGATTGGGAGCGCGATGAATTGATCAAGAACCTATCCGAAGCCCTTGCTGTCTGTGACAAACGTATCCAAGACGCGATGATCGGACACTTCACACAAGCCGATGAAGACTATGGCCGCCGTGTGAAAGAAGGCATTGAAAAAGTAATGAAAGAAATGAAGCAGGAAAACAAAGTTCCTGGCCGTGAATCAGGTAAATCCAAATTCGGCCAAGGTTCATTAGCTGCGAATGAAGCCGTGGACGAGGCAGTAAAGAAAAGCCATGGAGCGGATCCTTATTAAGGGTAAAATAAGCGTTCCTTTTAATAAAAAACAAAAAATGACGTGTACACGATTCACACGTCATTTCTTGTTTTTTAGAGGTAGAATCCATCTTATTTAATAGCAAGAAGCCTGCAATAGAAAAAACCTCTTTCTCTATGATAAAGGAACAAGCCCACCTTGCGTACTCCCGTTCAACAGAGCTTCCACGTCCCGGCTTGGCAGAGGTTTGCTGAAAAAGTATCCTTGGGCCATTTGGCATTGATAGTTTTTCAGGAATGCCAGCTGCTCGTTCGACTCGACTCCTTCTGCAATGACTTCCAAATGCATATGTTTAGCCATAGAGATGATGGTTTGAACGATGGAGGCATCATTACTATCATTCGGAAGATCCCTAACAAAGGATTGATCGATTTTTAACGTATGAATCGGCATCTTTTTCAGATATTGCAGCGAGCTATAGCCTGTGCCAAAGTCATCGATACTAAGCTTGATGCCCATTTGAGACAACTCCTGAACCACATGTGACGCATGACTGCTTTCGAATGGAATATTTTCCGTAATCTCCAGCTCAAGGTAATTCGGGTCCATGCCTGTCTCCTGGATAATCCGGCGAACATGCTCCAGGTATTGTTCATCCATAAATTGATTGATAGAGACATTCACTGCAATCGTAAGCGGAGGAAATCCTTTCTCTCTCCAAGTCCTCCATTGCTTGCAGGCTGTCTCAAGGATCCATGTTCCCATCGGAATAATAAGGCCGGTCTCTTCCGCAACAGGAATAAAGGTCCCCGGAGAAATAAATCCTTTATACGGATGATCCCATCTAACCAGTGCTTCCACTCCCTTAATCGCACCCGTATCAATGTGAATCAAAGGCTGATAAACAAGGTAGAACTCCTGCCTTTCTATCGCATAACGAAGGTCTCTTTCCAGATGAAGCATATCAGCCGTACCTGAACTAAGGGAGGAATGGTAGAACGAATACCGATTCCTTAAGGCTTTTTTCGCTGAGTACATCGCCGTATCGGCCCGCTGAAGCAAAAGGTCAATCTCCTCGCCATGTTCCGGAAAAAGGCTGATCCCGATACTTGACGTAACAATCAGTTCATTTCCTTTAATATCCGTCACTCTTTGTAAAGAATGAAGAATCTGTTTCGCCAGTTTCGCCGTTTTTTCTCGACTCGTATTTGGCAGAAAGACTAAGAATTCATCTCCGCCCTGCCTGCATATGATGCCGGAATCCCCAATGCAGCCTGAAAGCCGTTTGGCTGTCTCCTGTAAAAGAAAGTCCCCGATAGAATGACCGAAAGAATCATTAATGAGCTTAAAGCGGTCTAAATCTAAAAATAGAATAGCCACCGTTTCATTCCTTTGTTTCGCAGCTGCTAATGTTTCCTCTAGCTGCTGAGAGAAATATCGATAGTTAGGCAGCCCTGTTAAATGATCATGATAGGCTAAATATTCTACTTGTTTAATAGATTTTTCAAGCAGCGTATTTTTATTCATTAACTCAACGGTTCTTTCCGTAACCGTCCTTTCTAAATCCTTATTTAACACAGTCAGTTTTTTCAAAAGAGACTTGTTCTCGGCTAATGTGTACACTTGGCGCAAGAGGATAAGAATGAGTGTGAGAACGGACCCAATAATCAGGCTGTTAAAGACCTGATCTTGACAAATGGTTAAAAGAAACAGCATCAGCACACCTAAATAAGGGACCATTAAGCGTGGAGACTTAATCAATCTAGTCCAGTCGCCAATCGTATTTTCCGCTGCTTTTGGAGGCTCAAACGTTAGAACAGGTTCGCCTCTTCCATAGAAACTAGATAACCCAACCAACAGAATACCTGCTGTCCAAAGGAGATCAATCGGGTTTCCTGTTTGATAGGCATGGTGTGTTTCAAGATAGAAGTAGAACGTATCCGCCAGCAATAATAGAATTATCCCTGAAAAAATAACCCAAAACACCTGCAGCTGTTCTTTGACCGTTCCAGAGTAATAGATACAGAGAAGAATGAAAAGAACGAGCAAATCGCTAACAGGGTAAATCAAACTGAGCACTTTTTCAAAGGTTCCTTGATTGCTATTAATAGCCGGCTTCAGGATATACTCCCAGCAGAAAAAAGCCGTGACGATAAAAATAATACTCACATCATAGAGAATTTGAGCAATTCTTAATGACTTCCGGTTCTTGACTATGACCCAAAGTAATGCCGCCAGTTGAAAAGCATTCACTAGAATCCACATGATATCGGCAGCACTAGGGAAGGGAGCGGCGGTATGTAAAAAGATTTCGTACACATCCCAAATGATCATGGCACAAGCATAAAAAAAATGAGAAAAGGCAAGAAATAACCAGAAGTTCCTATCATGGCTCCTCTCCGTCAAATACCGTCTAAACAACCAAATCGTAACAAGAAGCGGTGCGAACGTTTGAAAGAAATTCGAGATGACCATAAGCGACCATTCATCATGTCTATAGATGATAACTAAGATAATGTTTAAGAACATAAGCAAAGCAGTAATGGTAATGGCTCTGCTCTGCGCTGATAAATTCCCCATGAGAAACCCCTTTTAAATGATGAAAAGCAGATTGGTTTCCTGGCAAATAATAGTCAGGAAGTTATATGGGAATATTTTACCATATAAGCCGCCTGAAATCTAAATTATTTGTAAATTCTAGTCGATATTTGGTGTCAGGCGCCGTTGATGGAATAGGGATAGAGGGTCAATTCTGACAAGAACGAGGTCAAAAAACGAAACCCTGTCGGAAAAGAAGTCTGATTCTGACAAGAACAAGGTAAAAACCCGGAACGTTGTCAGAAAGAAGACCAGATTCTGACAAGAGCAAGGCAAAAATCCGGAACGTTGTCAGAAAGAAGACCAGATTCTGACAAGAGCAAGGCAAAAACCCGGAACGTTGTCAGAAAGAAGGTCTGATTCTGACAAGAGCAAGGC
>NZ_VYKL01000084.1 GCF_008710145.1 Niallia endozanthoxylica | reverse complement strand
GTAAGCCCGTAATCAAATAACGCATATAAACAACCAGGCACCTCCGGTACGATAGACATATCAATTCAAGGGGGTGCTTCTTTATGCTAGCTAATAAACTCACGATTGTCCCTGTGACACTAAATCCTATCACTGACGAACCGTCTTCTATCCATTCATCTCAAATTTCCGCTGGCCCGAGTTGTGTTATTAAAACAGCAAGTGCTGAAATTTCCTTCTTCAATGGCGTAGATGAGCGTATCATCCAGACGATCATGAAGGAGCTGAACAAACAATGAAGCATGATTTTACGAGCGTGCAAAACATCTATATCATTTGCGGCAAGACCGATATGCGAAAAGGCATTGACGGTCTAGCAACACTCATTCAAGATTCATTTGAATTGGATCCGTATAGTGATTCCATCTTTTTGTTTTCCGGATGGAGCAAGGACCGCTATAAATGTTTATATTTTGATGGAGATGGCTTCGCCATGCTTTATAAGCGATTGGATAATGGCAAGCTTCAATGGCCAAAAGATGAAAATGAAGTACGGAATCTTTCACAACAGGAGCTTCGTTGGTTATTGGAAGGGTTATCGCTGCAGCAACCAAAGGCGATTGCGAAATCTGCAAAAGGTGTCTTTTAAACTCACCTATCCAGATGTTATAATCATCCATAACTTATACTGAACGGAATGTGGTGAGTGATTTAATGAGCGCTTCTAATGAAAAAGTGATTCAACTTCTTGAAGAGCAACTAACATATATGAAAGAACAAAACAAAGATTTATCCAAACAAATTGAAGTACTAACAGAACAAGTTCGCCAATTAACGAAGGCTTTATATAGTTCAAAATCGGAAAAATCAAAGTACCAAGCTCCAGACGGACAAGGTTCTTTATTCGAAGATGATCCGTCTTTTAACGATTCTGAGCACACAGAAAAACAAAGCACAGAGACGACTAGCTACACCGTTGTCCGTAAATTAAATAAGAAAAAACGAAATGATTCTTTTCATGATGGAATTGAAATAGAAGAAATTCACCATCATCCCGCTAATACACAGTGTGACTGTTGCCATGGTCAAATGACAGAAGCAGGTACAACCATTGCGCGTGAAGAAGCGAAATTCATTCCGGCAAAAATGATGCGCATCCAGCATATTGAGCATGCCTATGAATGTAAGCACTGTAAAAAGAATTTCTCACAAAAAGCGCAAATGAAACGTGGGAAAGCACCACAAGCCGCCATTCTGCGAAGTATTGCAGGACCGACAGTTTTAGCAAAACTCATCTACGATAAGTTTATCCAGTACTTGCCTCTTTACCGTCAGGTAAAGGAATGGGAACGATATGGTCTTCTTACCAATGATAAGAACTTATCCAATTGGGTGATTCGTGCAGCAGAAGATTGGCTTTTACCTATTTATGGGCAGATGAAACAAGTATTAATATCAAAATCTGTTCTGCATGTGGATGAGACCTATGCGCAAATCATTAAGCGTTCTGATGGGAAATCAGGTCAATCTAATGCCTACAATTGGGTATTTCGAAGCGTGCCAAGCCAGGGGCCCATCATCGTTCTTTTCCAAAGTGCTTTATCGCGAGGTCGAGCTGTCCTAGAAGGTTTCACAGCCGGATTTAAAGGGACAGTGATTTGCGATGGTTATTCGGCATATGGCAATTTACCCGATGTCACGTTCGCCAATTGTTGGGCGCATGTGCGACGTTATTGGCTGAAAGCCGATAGCAAAAATGGCCAAATTGGCGTGGGATATTGCGATCAATTGTATCGTTTAGAACGTCAATTTAAGCATCTTTCACCGGGAAAACGCAGAAAAGCAAGGCAAAAACATTCGAAGCCGATTGTAGAAAAGTTTCTAAAATGGGTGGATGAATCGCCTTTCTTCGGGAAAAGTGCCTTAGCGAAAGCTGCGGAATACACATTAAATCGGGTCCATGGATTAAAAGCTTTTCTGTTCGATGGTCGAATTGAAATCGATAATAATCCAGCAGAAAATGCGATTCGCCCAAATGTGATTGGCCGAAAAAACTGGCTTTTCTCTGTTAGTGAGGCTGGTGCAAAGGCGAATGCCATTTGTTTAAGTTTAGCGGAAACTGCAAAAGCAAATGGCATCGATTTTTATCAGTACCTAGTGAAGCTAATAACGGATCTACCACATTTACCAATCCATCAGCAGCCAGAAATTTTACATAATTACATGCCTTGGTCGAAAAATATCCAAGTGACATGTGCAAAATAGCCAACTATCTAAAAAAATTTTAGGATAGATGGCTATTCGTCATGCGTACCGGAAAGGTGCGCATTTTTATATTTCGGGCTTACG
>NZ_VYKL01000083.1 GCF_008710145.1 Niallia endozanthoxylica | reverse complement strand
AAGCAGAGTAGGGCGTGTGGCGAGTCCAACGTACAGGATAGTTAAGTAATCACCGTCGGGACGACGGGTAGAGCCTGCTCAATAACTGACGGATACGTCGGTGTTCGCAGGAATCTCCCGCTTCAAATTCCGTCGGGAATTAAGCGGTGAGTAGTTCAACAAATGGAACACTAGGATCAACTAATAATCAAACCTCTGCTTTTTTTCAAAGGAATACTGTAACAATCATCACAAACTCCATTATTATCATAATACTCCCATTCATCCATTATTTCTTTTTCACATTTTGAACATTTCAATTGCTGACTCTCGATAGATTCTTCAATGTGATTCATAGCTTTAACCTCCTTTTTTACCATGTATACTTCGTTAAAAGAAGATTATTCCCTACGAAAAGGCACACCTCAAAAATATCTAATGATTATGCATATGTAGCTTTTCAGTAAAAACAATTGGAGGGTATAAAGAGGGGGATTCCGTTAATGGAATTCAGCCATTAAAATGCAAACTAAATAAATGTCTTATGAAAAAATAGTAGTCTGATCCCTTAAGTAAATCATTAACTAAATATTTATGTTCCTTGTTAACATCTGAAAAGCGACGAAAAAGGTTGGGACTGACACAAAGGAGTGGGCTCCAAATAATTGGTTGCTTGAAGTAATGGTCCAGAGGACAGTAGAAATTTACAAACAATATCTACAAAAAAGGGAATTACAAACTGAAAATAATAAGCGATGATTCAATACCATATTTGAATATAATCAGAACAGTTTTAGGTATAAATAATAAGACTCGCGTACATATTATAATTTTCCATTGAATGAAAAAACATTTGAAATGGCATTAGATAGTATTATAATAAAAAACTCGTCTTTTCCACTAGTAAAAACAGCAAAGGGATTAGCAGAATTCCTTTAATAAAATTGCCATTTTCCTTTATTGTATATACATATTTTCCTGACACTATCCCTAATAAACTTAAGTAATCTTACAGATCGTTTTTATTACTTAATACAAAAAAACAAATGTAGGTACTACATTTGTTTTTTACTGTATATATCTTTATATATAACGATTATCTAATCCCCTTTTTATTATAAACGGTTATAAAAGCAGATGTTTTAGTCAGCAAAAAGGAGGAAAAGTATTATGCTTAAACAAAGGGATAGGAATATTATTCAGGCGTTACAACTTTTCCGTTGCCTTTCGAGAGATCAAATCTCGTCCCTCTTTTTTAGTAAACTGAAAAATCCCATTACTTCAACTAACTATGTTTTAAAGAGATTGAGGCGTGAAGGATATATTATGGCAAATGAAAATCATGTACCCTACATCTATTTTTCCAATCCGCCGGCTATAAAATTTAATTCACAGAAAGTCAATCACTATTTAGCGATTGCAGATTTCTACATTTCCGTCAATAGATATTCAAAGCCTTCAGTCTTTCATGTTGAACCTCGTTATGGAGCGAATTTTATGCAACCTGATATATTTATGATATGGAATGGAACCCCTATCTTTGTGGAAATTCAGAATTCTATCTATTCAGCCAGTTTAATGAATGAAAAATTCAATCGTTATTTGCATTACTACCAATCCAATGAATGGAAAAACGAAGGGTGGAATTTAACCAAAGAGCCTTGTTTCCCATTAATTTGGATTGTATCTAAAAAAACCAATTATCCATTATCGTTTGCAGATTTGACCATCATTCAGACATCAGATGTGGAATCATTTATTAGTAATGATTTATTCGTCTAATTTATTTGGTATATAACACCAATGAAAAATGTAATTTTCTTTATTTACCAATTGACTATATTTTTATCGTAAATGGCTGGAGTTTTTAATAAAGTAGTTGTGTAATTGTAAATTACTAAGTAGAGGATTTTTTTATCGTTTTCCACTTTCTTAAAAAGATTATTTTCCTTATTTTTCATAAAAACGCATAAGTTATGCAAATATTCCCCTTATTATAAATGTAAGTAAATGAATAACCTCTCAGGATTAATTCATTCCAAATGTGGTTATCCATTATTTAACAACTAATAAATAGTTTTTTATTTAATAAAAAAATTATATATTAATAAGGAGAGGAATTTTTATACTATTCTTCTTTTTTAAAATTAAACAAATACGAATCATTTTAAAGTGTGATATAAATAATGTGAGTTTTGAACTACTCACCGCTTAATTCCTGACGGAATTTGAAGCGGGAGA
>NZ_VYKL01000082.1 GCF_008710145.1 Niallia endozanthoxylica | reverse complement strand
TATTGAAGCAAGAAAAAAGGAATGTGGTCCTCATTCGTGCATCAATAAGGGGTATTGAAGCAAGAAAAAAGGAATGTGGTCCTCATTCGTGCATCAATGGCTGTAATTGATGCAGGTAAAGAGGAGATTTAGCTCTACTCATGCAACAATTAGGGCTTTTGATACACGAACAAACAGGACTAATTCTAAATCTTACATCAAAAGGATTTATTTAATAATAGCTACAAGTTCAGACCTATTACTCATAATAGGTCCATTGACCAAACCCCATCAATTTTAAGTTTTCTTTTAAAACCGTAGCAACTCTTCTTCTAGACATGATTACATCACACCACTCATAGACGATATTTGTAGTGATTATGAGATTTGGGAATAGCAGTCTTAATTCCTCCACGGATTTCAAAATAACTGATTCAATCGCCTCCTCGTGGCCACACATATTGCATTTAGTTTTTCGTATTACATCAGAGGTAATATAGGATTTACAAATAGAACAATTAATACCTTTTTTTAGCTGTTCATATGTATATGGCGGCAACCGGGGGTATAGAATTTGATGCTGTGCAATTAATTGATCGGCGAGCTTTTTATGGACCCCATTTAACTTTGCGGATTTTTGGTTTAATTTTTTCATAAAGCGATTGATTTGCGTGGGGTGAATAATCGGTGTATGAATGGGAGCTTGATATAGGGTGAACTCGGGGTTGATAAAAATAACGTAACCTTCAATGTTTAAATGATACCCGTGGCTTCGGAGCAACTGGCTTAAGAGTAGTTTACTTCGCTTTAGTTGATCCAAAGGATTTTTTAGTTCAGTCTTTTTTATTGAAAAAAAGTTGTCAGAGTCATAATAAAAGTCACCTTCGAAATTCTTCACTTCAATCAAGTAACTGGTATCTTGAGATATAATTAAAGTGTCAATTTGGAAAATGGAGTTGTTATGCTCTAAACATAAATCATTTAAAACAAACACCTCCGATTGAAGCTTATCTGTTAATTGGTCAAACATCATTTCCCCTTGATAGCCCTTTTCTAAATTCTCTATACGAGTCCTTTCATTTGCTGGTAAGCTCATTCGCGAATTTAGTAAGTGCAAAGCTCTCAATTCAACTGGCTCTGTCCGTGCTTTTAATAGCATCATCCACTTCCTCTCTTCGTTTAAAAATAATTCTACATTCCTTTTTGTTAAAAAGTAAGGTGGTTCTTGGACGCGTTTATTACTATTCTGTTAACATTTGGACCACGAGTGCTGAATCAATTATGTTTAGTTTCTAGCGAGCATTTTTGACATTCACAGCGCATTCTAAATAAAAATTGGCAGTTAAAACAGGGGTCCGAAATGAATGACTCTTTTCTTGTAGTTAAAGACTACCTTTAAAGAGGTGAAATAAGAAGTGAATGTCATTACAACCTTTGTTGAAAAGAGAAGAGAAAAACAGATTAAATATGAAAAATCGGTTCTCCGTGAAATATCGGTTAAATCATTAAAAGAGAAAGTGCAGCATTATTTCGGTTCCTCAAGACTAACACAAAGTTTAATTATGAATACAGGAATAGAAGAGGCCTGCTATGATGTAGCGATTGAAGCCTATTTATTAGGAGCCAATATGGGGCGCTTCGGTTATTACGGTGAGTCTGCAACGGAAGTAAAAAAGCGTTGCCAGCAAGAGGAAAAGCACCTTGTTGATACGTTATATAACTTTTTATTATATTGGGGAAGCGGAGAGGAAGGCGCTTTGAGTGAATCGCTGTATTATCTCTGCGAACAGTATGTGAATAACTGGTGGTTAGAAGGCTTTCATAAAGGTGAACGAAGAATTAAGTTAAAGCTCCATTAAATTTTTTCATAGTTCTACCCTCCCTTCCTGTCCCATATATTGTATTGGAAGGACAAGTCGGAGGGATTGATGGATACTAATGAAAAAAGGCTGGAAAATAAGTTTATATTCGCTTGGACTTATCGTCCTGTTTTTTATTTTACAGTATGATTTCTCGGAGGAAGACTCATGGAAATCCTGGAACCTGCCTTTGTCAGGAAAAGTAATTTTGATTGATCCCGGTCATGGCGGTCCGGACGGTGGAGCGGGTGATAAAGGAGCGTTAGAAAAAGATATTGCCTTAGATGTTTCAATGAAGCTGAAGGATTATCTTCAGGAACAAGGTGCGCTCATTATTATGACAAGAGAAGAGGATAAGGATTTAGCCGCTAAAGATACAAGGGGATACAGCCGGAGAAAAGTAGAAGACTTAAAAAAACGTCTTGAAATGATTAACAAGAAAGATGTAGATTTTTATGTCAGTATTCATCTTAATTCCATCCCTTCGCCAAGATGGAGCGGGGCGCAAACCTTCTATGCACCGCAATTTGAAGAAAATAAGCGGGCTGCCAAGTTTATTCAGGATGAACTTAAAATTAATCTAGGTAATACAAAGCGTGAAGCAAAACCCATTAATCATGTATATATATTAAAGAATGCAAAAAATCCCGGAGTATTAGTGGAAATTGGGTTCTTATCGAATCCCGAAGAGAGAAAACGATTAAAGGATAACAGCTATCAGGATAAGATTGCAGCTTCCATTTATAATGGAATGATGCGGTATTATACATCTGAGAAGGAAATTGTTATTCCTGAGTAAGGCGTTTATTAGGCGCCTTTTTTGTTTTTTATCAAGATAAACGGTAAACTGTGATTTAGAATAATAGTGATTTTTATTCCCTGTGGTATACTAGGTTATAGAAAAGGATAAGGTAGGTGCTATGAAATGGTAACAGTTGAAAAGGTAAAAGAGCTTTTAAATCCGATTAAAGAACCTTTCTTACATATATCATTAGCAGAATTAAATGCTATTGAAGAGATAAAAGTAAAGGAAGAGAAAAATCATGTCAGTGTAAAGATTGCGGTTACAAAGACAGGAACTGCCGAGCAGCTTCAGTTGCAAACGCAAATCGTGAATCTTTTAAAAGAAGCTGGAGCAGAAACCGTGGGAATTCGTTTTGCTGAATTACCTGCAGACGTGATTGCAAAATATCAAACGGAAACTCCTAAGGCAGATGCTAGTTTACTGTCTCCAGACAGTAAAACGACGTTTATTGCGATTGCAAGTGGTAAGGGTGGCGTTGGTAAATCTACAATCTCTGTCAACTTAGCAGTAGCTCTTGCAAGATTAGGCAAGAAGGTTGGTCTTGTCGATGCTGATATTTATGGGTTTAGTGTACCTGACATGATGGGAATCACGACTCGGCCGGCAGTAAAAGGGGAAAAGATCATTCCTGTTGAACGTTTTGGCGTGCAAGTGATTTCCATGGGCTTCTTTGTTGAGGATAATTCACCGATCATTTGGCGTGGACCGATGCTCGGGAAAATGCTGAATAGCTTCTTTAAAGAAGTAACCTGGGGTGACTTAGATTATCTATTGCTCGACCTTCCACCAGGAACAGGAGACATTGCACTTGATCTTCATACAATGCTTCCAACATGTAAAGAAGTGATTGTGACAACGCCGCATCCAACAGCAGCGTTTGTTGCTGCTCGTGCAGGAGCAATGGCATTAAAAACAGATCACGAAATTCTAGGTGTGATTGAAAATATGTCCTACTTCGAAAGCAAGGTAACAGGTGAAAAGGAACATGTATTTGGTAAAGGCGGAGGCGATAAACTCGCTGAGGTATTAAATACGGAGCTTCTTGGTCAATTGCCATTAGCACAGCCTGATTGGAATGAAGAAGATTTTGCTCCATCTGTTTACCAAGAAGATCATCAGCTTGGTAAGATTTATTTAGATATCGCCCAGAAAATGATACAAAACCTAAACAAATAACTTAACTTCATTCAGCAGAAGTCCTCCACTTCAAAAGTTAAGGGATAACTGCAAAGAGCTCTCCGATTCAGTGGAGGTTCAAACTCGAGCTGAATAAAGTTAAGCCTCCGGCGAGTCTTGCGATTTTTTAAAGGTAATTTATCGAGCGAGCTCAGGTAATCTGGACGCAAATTCGACGAGCGAATTTCATATGTAAAAAGAGCTCTCTTATACAGGGAGCTCTTTCTTATCTTATGCTTCGTCTGTTTTCGCTTCAGATGCTTTTGATTCAGATGCTTTTAATAGAAGTTCCTGAATTTTGGTTTGATATAAAGGGCTCTCGATGGTTTCTGATACAACTTGTTTCAGATGTTCACGATATTCGTTCCCTTTTAAGACCGTTGTTAATTCCTTTTCAAGTTCAGGGTCCTTCATCACTTCAATCATTTTGCCGCGGTACTCCGGGTCATTCATTAAATTTTTCATAATCTGTTCATGTTCCTTTTGCATGGTTTTAGCAATGGTTTCTGCGAACTTGGGATCCTCAAAGGTCTTCTTCCAAAACTCAATTCCTTTGTCGCTTGTTAAAGTATTTTGTACGGTATCAGTTACAATTGCTTGATCCATAATTAGCTGCTGTCTTAGCTTTTCATCAGACATCACTTCTTGAATGGCTTTTTTTCCATCATCCGTTTTTAAGATATCAACAACCATTTTCTTCGTTTCTTCATAGTCTAATTGACCGCCTCCGCCTGCTTCTTCCTGAGCACAGCCAGAGATAAAGAAAATGGCGAGTAGGGGAAGGAGAAAGGATTTTTTAGGATTCATTATGGATAGCTCCTTTCAGAGTAATTCTTACCTTTAGGATGAAGAATTTTGATTAATATTATTCGTGGCAAAGCTATTCCTAGATTTTTCAAAGTTTGGTTGTTAAAATGACAGTAATGGAAGATTTTTATATTGGGGGATAGCATTGTGACTAGTCGAAATGTAGTTAAATTATTTTTTTCTACCTTACTAATCGGCGCACTTGTGACGGGGATAACGGGATTTATTATTCGGTGGGATGAGTTTGCGTCTTATTTTTTGAATTTTAACATTTTAAAAATTATTTTTACATTCTTTTGGCTATGCGGTGTAGGTCTAATCTTTAGTTTGGTTAGTCAGGTATCCTTTTTTGCCTACTTAACCGTACATCGTTTCGGATTGGGAATTTTCAAATCGGCCTCACTTTGGAATGGGGTACAAATCGTATTCATCCTTTTTGCTTTGTATGACCTAGTCTATTTCCGATATAAGTCATATGCCGAACCGGGGGAAGGAATTTTACCGTATCTTGCTCCTGCTGTTATGATTCTGGTTGTTGGTTTGGTAGTTGCCTATTTCAAGGTCAAACAAACGAATAAAAGCGCTTTTATTCCTGCGGTCTTTTTTATGGTTGTTGCGACGATTCTTGAATGGGTGCCAATTATAAGGCTAAATGATTATAACTGGTTATATTTGATGGTTTTTCCATTAATAGTATGCAATGCTTACCAGCTGCTTATTCTTCATAAGCTAAATGAGGACTCAAACAAAGAAAGACAGGCAAAAAAAAATAAGCCGGCCTAGGCCGGAAATGTCCTTCATTTAATGGTGAGGGACATTTTTATCCCACTCTTAAAGGGCAGTAAGACCCCCGCCTCAAGATTCTAAGTATACACAAGAAGATAGGTGAGGAATCAACTGCCCGTAAAGGTCCATTCGTGGAATCACAGACTAAGAACGCCACATTTGTGGCAACGTCTGTGTGACCCACATTCTGTGGGCCTCAACTAACTATCCGTGGGGGATGAAGAAAACCCCCACGGATGGAAATTTCACTTTATTAGAATCTGCCCCCAACTAAAAAAAATGCACAAGGAACTTCTCTAGGAAATCCCTTGTGCATTGTTTACCTAAAACGGTTCCTCATAAAACGAACTATTTAATCTCAGATGTCTTCGTATTAGCATTTGCAATCATTTCTGAAACGGTAACTAATTTATAGTCCTTTAAACTGTCTAATATATATGGCAGTGCTTTTTCGGTCTGCTTAGCAGAATCGGAGGCATGTAGAAGAATGATATCACCTTTCTTTGCCTTTGCTACATTTTCAGCAATCACTTGAACACCAGGATTCGTCCAATCCTTCGAATCAATACTCCAATGAACAACTGTATATCCATATCGCCCAGCAATTTTTAAGGTTTTCGCATCAAAGTGCCCTGTTGGAGAGCGGAGAAGCTGAATATTATTTACGTTAAGCTTTTTAAAAGCGGTTTGCGCATTGGCAATATCCTGTCTAACTTTCTCCTCTTCTAACTCCGTATAATCTTTGTACTCATAACCAAGCATGCCAATCTCGTAGCCTTCCTTCACCATTCGATTCACAAGATCAGGATGCCGCTCTGCCCAAGAGCCTGATAAGAAAAAGGTAGCTGATTTCACATTGTACTTTTTTAAAGCATCAAGTATGGGTTCTGCTTTTTCATCACCCCAGCCAATATTAAAGGTCAATGCAATATCTTTTTCCCCTTTATAAACAGCCTTAGGGCCATCCTTTGCAGAGAAAACAGGGACTTGAATCATATTTCCTAAGAATAAAAACCATGCAGTGAAAAATGAGGCCATAAGAATTAAGAGAATTTGTTTAATCGTTTTTCCATTTAACACAAAGAAAAAGTTCATCTAATCACCTCGTCCACACTCTCTGTACAATCCTATGAGGAATTTAAAAGAAAATGAACTAAATTTTTCATAAAAAGATTAAAAAATGAAAACACTACAGAAAAATAATGATGGCAAGGGGTTAGAAAGATGATTGGTATGTTATTAAATGAGATAGAGATTAAGGAAATGCAATATTTATTAAAGAGAGAGATGGATGAAATTCTATTTGATTTAAAGGATGAACGCATTGATCTTATCGTAAAGAAAGGAATGGAGGAGCGCTATAAGCATCTATTTACTCTATTTAAGCGGGTAGCTGACCCGAAAGACTGCTTGAGATATATGCGCACCACTTCAAAAATTTCTAAAGCATCTAACCGATACAAAAAAAATCAAAAAAGTTATTGACTTCTATTTTCAATATTGTTATATTAGTAATCGTCGCTGATGAACAACTTTTTAATTGGAAAAACAAAAAAAGAGTTGACAAAGATTTGGTGAAAATGTTATTATCATAAAGCTTGTTTTTACAAAATTTAACAATTGCTCTTTGAAAACTAAACAAACAAAAACGTCAACGTTAATTCAAGTTGTCATATGGCAACAACATTTTATTTATGAGCAAGTCAAACAATCTTATTGGAGAGTTTGATCCTGGCTCAGGACGAACGCTGGCGGCGTGCCTAATACATGCAAGTCGAGCGAAC
>NZ_VYKL01000081.1 GCF_008710145.1 Niallia endozanthoxylica | reverse complement strand
TGGGTGCGTCCGTAAGGGCGATATAAAGATCGGGTCCTTGGCAAGACCCTAGGTACAGGACACAAGATACCTATCACAAATTCACTAACCTGGAAGGGAAACCGGAAGGGGACAAAAGCATGTGGTAAAGCCATAAGTTGACTAACTACCATGTCACGACTGAATGGCGAAGTGAAAAGCTGTAAATGAGGATGAAAGCTACACTGCTTGAACGATAGTCTGAGGAAGTATAGCGTGGCTCATAACGGAAGGTAGCTATAGACGTTATGTGATCAATGTTATCTGATATACCAGTTGTCAGAGAGAACGTGTGTCCATTGATTATCCTCTCACAATAAGTGAGAAAAGACGAAAGTCGCATCCGACATTACAGCACGCCTTGTCTTTATATTGTCTAAACGGAGATTGCCTAAGTTGGAATGCTTGAAATAGCTATGATAAATGTATCTGAATATCCAATAGGGCAACGGAGTCCTCGTAGTAGTCCGAGCTAGGGAAAGCCTAGCACATGGCGAAGGGGGACAGCTTATCGAGTTTAATACTAATAAGGAAGGTGTGTGAGACACTATGAGAAATCCTAATGTAGTATTGGACAATCTAGCTAAGATGTCATCTAAAAAGGATTATCAATTTGAAAGACTTTATCGAAATCTGTATAATGAGGAATTTTACCTCTTAGCTTACAGCAACATCTATCATAAAGAAGGTAACCTCACTCAGGGTACAGATGGAAACACCATTGATGGATTTAGCATTGATATAGTTAGAAGGCTTATTGAATCCCTTAAAAATCAAAGCTACCAACCTAATCCTGTTAGAAGGACATACATTTCTAAAAAACATGGTGGGAAAAGACCATTGGGTATCCCTTCTTTCGCGGATAAAATAGTGCAAGAAGTTTTAAGGTTAATACTTGAAAGTATCTATGAGTCTAATTTTTCTAATCACTCGCACGGATTTAGACCTAAAAGAAGCTGCCATACAGCGTTGCTGGAAATTCAACGGAATTTTACAGGAGCTAAATGGTTTATAGAAGGTGACATTAAAGGCTTCTTCGATAATATTGACCATCATACTCTCATAAATTTTCTTCGTAAAAGAATAAGTGATGAGAAGTTTTTAAACCTTATTTGGAAATTTCTAAGGGCGGGTTACTTAGAGGATTGGAAGTTTCACCAGACTTATAGTGGAACACCTCAAGGTGGAATTATAAGTCCTATCCTTTCAAACATTTATTTAGACTCCTTCGACAAATTTATGAATGCATACAAGAAACAATTTGACAAAGGGAGTAAACGTCCTAATAACCCAGAATATGAACTAATAAGAAGGGAAATTTCTAAAAGAAGAAGATGGTTAAGTACAGGAAGACATACCGTGATTTTAGATGGGAAAAGAAAGACGCTAGAACTAACAGAAGACTCTAGGGAAGAGATTATTAAACAACTTAATGATTTGGAACAGCAACAAGTCCAAATTTCTTATACCGATCCAATGTATCCTGATTATAAAAGGCTACAATATGTAAGATATGCAGATGATTTTTTAATTGGAGTCATCGGAAGTAAACAGGATGCAGAAAAGGTAAAACAGGACATTAAGAAATACCTTCATAACGAATTAAAGATAGAACTTTCCCTAGAGAAAACCCTTATAACTCATAGTACAAAATCAGCGAAATTCCTTGGACACGAAATTAAAGTGTTTAAAACAAACAACACTAGGAGTGACAAGAAGGGAACTAAGAAAAGATACAACAATGGAAAAGTGGGATTATATGTGCCATTCGAAAACTGGAGGGATAAGCTTCTTTCCATCGGTTCGCTAAAGATCAAACAAATTGATAATCGAGAAATCTGGGAACCCGTCCATCGGACGTACCTTAAGGATAATGATGACTTAGAAATTCTAAATATCTACAATGCCGAAATCAGAGGATTCTATAATTATTATAAGTTAGCCCACAATGTCAGTGTACTAAATAAATTCAAGTATGTAATGGAATATAGCATGTACAAAACCTTCGCTAATAAATATAAGTCTAAAATAAGTAGCATTACAAAGAAATATAACTCAAATGGACATTTCGCAATAAGCTATCAAACCAAAAAAGGGCAGAGAACAGCTTTCTTTTTTAAAGATAGTATGACCAGGCAAAACAAGCCTGATCTGAACAGCAAAATAGATTACCTGCCTCAACTAGAAAAATACAAATTATCTAGGACAAAACTTATTGATAGGTTGAAGGCTGAAATATGCGAATGGTGCGGAGATAGTAATGTACCGATAGAAATCCATCATGTACGCAAGTTAAAGGATTTAAAAGGAAAGAAAAAGTGGGAACAATTTATGATAGCCAGAAGGAGAAAAACAATGGCACTCTGTAGGCAATGCCACGTAGATCTTCATGCAGGAAGGTTAGATTGATAAGTGGAGAGCCGTATACATCGAGAGGTGTAAGTACGGTTCGGGGGGGAGTGTTTGGAAACCTACCATAGAGATGTGGAAAGGCGCTGGGCACTTACCCTACTA
>NZ_VYKL01000080.1 GCF_008710145.1 Niallia endozanthoxylica | reverse complement strand
CTCCCGCTTCAAATTCCGTCAGGAATTAAGCGGTGAGTAGTTCAATTCACGGAAGGAAGGCAGAAACATATTGATATGATCCACATGCATAATCAAAATATAAATAATCTTTAAGAGTTTGATCTACTAGTTAGACCATTTCAAGTAATTGTTTCTTCTTTTGAATCCTTCACCTTTTCTACCGTTGCTCTCGATATAAAATGGTCCTTTTCAACAAGGAACGAGACAAATAAACTTCCATCAATTGCCCAAATGGGCACACTGATATTAAAGAAGTTCACACCTGGCATCCCAATAATGAAGGTAAAAAAGGCACCGATTTGAAACTTACTATTGGAAAATAGTGAATTGATGAGAAGACCTAGCATGGCTAGTCCAGCGATCACTGTAACGATCACAGTCGGCATAACCACAACAAAGGGAACAAGGATTGACGCAAATAGTCCAAAAATCGAGAAGAACACGCCATTCGCAACCGATGCTGCATACCGTCTTTCTTTTTTGCGTACCTCTTTTGCTGCACAGATAGCTGTCATCGGTCCTGCGATATAAATTGCATGTCCACCGAATAATGAAGCCATCAGGCCAACAATAGAACCGTAAATCGCCATCCAGGTATTTGGAGGTTTATATCCTTGATTCATTAATACTCAGTTACTTGAGCATTTTCCGAACAAAGGAGGGGTAAGGCAAGCGGAATCCCAATCGACACAATGGCATCAAAATTAAATACTGGTACCATTAATTGTAGGAGAATGACTGTATCATGAATATTCACGACTTTAAATTCACTCGTAAAGAAAGCCAATAAAACAGTTATGACTAATGCAGATAAAACAGGTGGAACTTTTTTCAAGAATCGTGACGAAAGTAAAAATACTAAAATAGCTGAACCTGCTAGTAATGGTGAAATCGTAATAGATGTGATCATTTCTGTTGTAAAACGGATCATTACTCCAACAATTATCCCCATCACAATCGGAACCGGTATCAACTTCATTACTTCGTAGATTAAGCCTGACAAACCAAGAAGAATGATAAGATATGGACTACTAAATATGCGCCCGCTTCATTAATTGAAAATGTGTTATGGCACCCGTCACTAATATAGCACCCGCAATGATGCAGGCACCTGAAATGGGCTGGCGGTATTTTAATCCCAAAGAAATCCTCCAAAGAAATCAACTGCTAATAGCCAACTGATCGTTTCAGTATAAGTCAACCCGCCGTTTGTACGACCATTAATAATAATTAATGCCGGGCTGATACACCCAAATAGAGCTGCTTCTATGCAAGCGCTGGTCGTATTGGCATTTGGATTCTGTCATAAATCTTTAAAATTTGTCCAAAAATTATTTTCTTTCATGACAATTTATCTTCCACATTTTATTTACTACATATAAATATGAATCTATCTGTTTTTATAAGGATTCAGAATAGAAAACATACTACTATCGTACTTAAAGAACCAATTATTGCACTTCCACATGTGATAGAACCATTTTTTTTACTTTTATATCATAATTTTTAAAAATACTTTTGTATTCATCCAATTGATGATTCTCAACTAATCCAATTATTAAACAATCTAAGCTTATCCTTGGCTAATAATATTGTCTGGTTTTAGAATCCAAAATAAAAAAGCTGTCAGAAAAGACCCCCTCTTTCTCAAAGCCTGAAAAAACTGTAGAAATGATCTTTTAAAACTTCATTTTTTAGAAGTAGCCATTGGATTCGATTCGTTCTTTCTCTTTTGAAAAACGTCTAGAAAAGCATGGCATTAACCTCTTTTATGACCTTGATTCTTATTGGATAAGTGCGACAGTATATCTGTCAAGAACCCCCTTTTATATTTAAAAATCTCTTAGGTGAAGTGGATATTTTCCCTTAATAGTACGGAATGATGGACATCCACAATTGAGAAAAGTAATTAAAACCAGATTAAAACGTTTATTAAAAAAGCTAGTATTGAAAAAGTATTACTCCTCATTCATACAACATACTCCCTTTTTGATTGAAACGGGAGAAGGAACAAATCATTCCTGAATACTTCTAACATTCAGGAATGATGACCTTCAAGTAGAATAGATTGATGCAGTGCTGTCCCAGCATTCGTGTAGGAACCCCCCCTTAACAATGCTTATCAAGCTCTAAATGTAAAAAGGATACATAGATTAAAGGACATTACATATTTTATATGACTAATATGTAATGTCCTTTCTTTACACAATCGCGCCCGATTGTAATATATATTTACCAGTTTTTACTGGTTGAGTTTTTTTAAATCCACATTATATTCACCAAGAAAATTGATGTGCTCCTATCCTAACAAATTTTATTTAGGGCTTACATGTATGCCTTCACTCTCTCGCCACTCTGCGTAAAGTATACGCTTTACCTTATCATATCCATTGGTACTTAATTGGTTATCTAACCACTGTTGATCAAATCCGAGTTCATGTAAATTATCCCATAAAATTTCCCCATCTATAATTAACGATGTTGGGAGGTCTACTGGACTTTCTGGAAGATTGAGATCTTGCTTGTCTGGTTTTTGATACTTGGACTTTAATAATAAACTTACTTGCCCATTAGCTTCCAATATACCGTACTTGACCTCGCGAACTGAAAAGACATTATTTTGACGGAGTATACTCAATACTTGATTTACATCCAATTTGTTCTTTGTAAGTAACTTTCTGTCCATAACACCATCTCGAATGATGATGTTAGGATTGCCTAATAAGAGAGAACGTACCGATTTATTTTTTAGAGTTATAAACTCTATTCCCAACATAAGGAACGTCCACAATCCGATGGCATATAAAAAGTGAAAAATCGCTACCTTATCTTGATAAATGGTATTTCCTAAAAAATCTCCAAGTACTAACACAAAAACTAAGTGAAACGGGGTTAACTGATAGATAGATGTTCTGCCTGATATGATAATGATAAAAAATAAAGTTGCAAAACCAACGATGACTTTGATCGTCAGTAAACCAATATTAACTTCTTCCAAAGTTTTTTCCTCCAATTTAAATTGTACTTAGTTGTAAGATCTTGGAATTTAGATATAGAGGCTAGTTTTAGTATTAAAGCTCGAGTTACAATTCCAACAATGATGTAATATATGACTGAATATCTGTATCTCCACTCTAAATAATTAACAAGTTTGACCCACTCGCAAAAGGGTTCACCTATATAGGCAGATGTTAGTGCCATAATGATCTGGGCTAAAATAAAAGATTTCCATGTTCTAAAATATTGATATAACAACATGTAAGCTACAGGTACCATTGAAAAATCAAAAGGAAAGGCCCGAGGAATAATAGGTAAGAATGCAATGGGGTAATCCCAAAAACTATATGGTGCACCAACTACATCTAATAAGGTTTTTGTCAAGATAATTATGGTACCAAATAACAAAATTTCTAAAATAATATCTCGTTTAACAAGTTAGCCCATATAACCCAAGGGACAACTAAAAAAACGACTAGTATCCACTATTCCCAAGTTAAAAGCTCATTTTTTAGCCAACCATTTAATTCTAAATGATACAGCTTATCTTTTAATAAACGTATTTCCTTAAGATTTTCAAATATATTATCTATTGATATCACCTCTATATTTAAATTAAAAGGTAATAGATATTTTTGAATTCAAACTCTTTGAACCTGCCTTTTTAGTATTACCGTTTTTTAGTAATGAATTTCCATCGTAAAATAAGAAAAAACCCATGTTGAAAGTTCTTCTAACACGGGTTTTCGATTTTTTTCAAATGAATCAGAAATATTTTAAAAACAATGAAATTTTTTAAATCTAGATTTAAGATTGAACAATAAAAACAGGATACATCAACTTATAATAATGGAGAAAGCAGGCGAGAACCCTGTTCAACAATGCGCTCGGTCAGGGATCGTTGCAACAAGTCTTCAATTCTTAATGGTATAGAATCAGTAAGATCCCTCTCGAACTGCTCTGTGAGTTCCCTTGCCACATCAGCACTGTACACGAATTGACACACTTCATAATTCAGGCGAAAACTTCTCATATCATAGTTTGCTGCGCCTACTTCTGCAATTTCCTCATCAATGATCATCAGTTTCGCATGTAACATTCCTTTATCGTACTGGTAGATTTGGACCCCAGATTCTATAAGTTCCCCGTAATAGGTACGACTTGCAAAGCCCACGATTTTTTGATCAATATGGCGAGGAACAAGTAATCTTACCCGTACACCATGAGCCACAGCTGTCTTTAATGCCATAATAATATCTGTTTCTGGTATAAAGTAGGGCGTTGTAATATCAATGGTTTTAGTCGCTTGTGTTATACATATAAAGTAAGCTTGACGAATAACTGGTGTAGGAATTCCAGGGTTTCCTTCCAACGTATGGATGTATGCTTGTTGCAATTCTCCTGTCTTTGTTTGGATATTGTCTGTTTTACCTTCTATAGGCCATAACTCAGATCCTAATTCGGCAGACCATCTTGAAAGATCTATGCTGCCGGTTGGATTAATTTCCTTTGATTTATATTTTGGGATTTTAGTGGCCTTTTTCGTTGCCTCAGATTTTGTTTTTGACTTTATCCGTTCTGGTATAGCGATATTCCAATGAACGTCGAAGATAGTCTGCAAGTCGCCTGTAGCTTCCCCTATAATTTGCAAATGAGTGTCCCTCCAAAATCCTACGTCTGGCTTTAATCCTGTATATTCATACCCAACGTTCATACCGCCAGTAAAGGATTCCTTTCTGTCAATCGTGACAATCTTACAATGATCCCGATAAGTCCAATTGGACAAAAGCCAGGGAAAACTTAAAGGAAATATTGTCCGACATTCTATCCCTGCTTCCACCATCTGAAGAATTTTTTGACGCGGAAATTTTTTACTCCCCCAACCATCTCTAATAAAACGAACCCGCACTCCATTTACTGCTTTTTCGATCAGCAGTTCTGTAATGCGATTACCAATTTGGTCGTTCCGATAGATGAAATATTCCAGATCAATGGTTTTTTGGGCTTTTTGTAGGGACTCGATAAGTTGTTCATATTTTGCTATTCCATTGTTTAGTACTTGGACTTTGCCGACTCGAAGCCCGCCTACAGTAAAATACCTTAAAGCATCGGCGATTATCGATGCTGAATCACTATATGTATCAGGTAACTTATCAGACTCATTATGAGAAGAGGTCAATCTTTTACGATGAATAAGCTTGGGATTTGATATGCTAAGATATAGTAAGAAACCAATGACAGGCAAAATAAGGACTATTATTATCCAATTCAAAGCCTTGGCAGGCCGACGAACTTCCCAAATGGCTATGAATAACAGAAAGAACGTATTTAACAGATATAGATAAAAAATCCACTCCAACTAAAAACCTCCCTAGTTTTTCTCTTAACATATACAAACTATGTAGTAAGTATACGTTTGGAATACGAAGGAATTGTTTAGGTAGACATTTTCTCATGAGTGGTGAGACATCCTAAATAATTGTGTAATTAGTTTGTTTTGTCAAAGAAATTTTAACGTTGGAAATGGATTTAAAAACAAAAGGTTCTTTAGATTTCTTCTATTTAACCCTAATACCTTCCATAATTAAAGCTGGAATTACCAGAACAAGAATGGATGCTTGTTTCGGATAGTCAACGATATATTTCGAAAAAAGTTCAACAATGTAATTATTTTCAGGGATTAGAGGGTGGAATTGATTCTAGTCATGTTTCGATTCTTCACTCAGGTTCAGTCGGAGGCATCGGGGTTTCTAGAAAGAGTCAGAGTGCTTCTTTGTTAGAGAAAGATACGGCACCGCGTTTTGAAGTAGTCGATACTGATTACGGTTTATTAATCAGTGCAAGACGTGAAGCAGATGAGGAAAACTTCTATTGGAGAATTACACAGTTTCTAATGCCTTTTTATACGATGATCCCGCCATTTGGAAGAGCTCCAAGAGGAGAACATGTATGGGTGCCTATTGATGATGATAACTGTTGGGTTTGGACTTGGAGCTGGACACCAGATCACGACCTTACAGAAGAAGAAATTAAACAAACGGCGTCAGGGGCGGGCATTCATCCGTTATTAATTCCTGGTACATTTATCATTTCCCGACAGAAGACTCCCTCTTCAATTTTGTGCAGGGCGGAGCCCAGAAATAAGTGGGAGATGAATGTCGGTTGGCTTTAGCCAAAATGGTTGAGTGATACGAACAAACGTGCTACACTATACTTGTAAGTTGTTCTTTGAAAACTGAAGATATGAGGTTGT
>NZ_VYKL01000008.1 GCF_008710145.1 Niallia endozanthoxylica | reverse complement strand
AATACAGCTTAAATGAGTCAAAAATCAACAATATTATTTAACAAAGCCTTCTTTTTAAAAGAACTTTTTCAGCAGTCCCGGACGGTTCTCGCGTTTCATTTGAGAAATATTTTTCTTGAAATGAAACGGAAGAACCGTCCCCACGTTTCATTAACAAAATATTCCTCTAGTATATAAAAAATGGTTCCAATGTAACGATGATATAGGGAATATGTCATAAACTCACCTTAACTGTAATGTTCTTCATTAATCCCTAAAGAAATGTAACCTTATCGTTCTGTCAAAGGTGTACAAGCTCATGTTAGTGTTATAGCATACGAGTTTACTAGGAGGTTGTACAATCTTGAAGAACACTTATATGAAGACATTCATTACAGCTTGTGCAGCTGTATTTTCCATTATAGGGGTAAATAATACTACGGTTGAGGCCGTTACAGAAGATCATATAATTAATGAAGACACGGTTTGGGAGCTTGGTCAACAAAATGGTGTAAACGCTGAAAATAATCTTTCGAATGATTTAATTCTTATAGATGAAATTCTTGAAATACCAGAACCACAGACATCTGTCTTACCGTTGCCAACACTTATGCTGAACAAAGTGGATCAGCCGATAGAGCTGAAAGAAGAAATAAAAGAAGAGGAACCGGTAGAACCAGTGGAACCAGCCATTTCTCTTTCTAATGAAGAAAAAGACTATTTTGCCAGATTAGTACAAGCAGAAGCAAAGGGTGAACCTTATGAAGGAAAAGTAGCCGTTGCGACGGTTGTCTTAAATCGAGTGGAGTCTCCGGAGTTTCCAGATACGGTGACAAATGTCATTAATGAAGTGGTAGGAGATGCCTATGCTTTTACTCCAGTACAAAACGGTGCAATCAACAAACCTGCGTCAGATGAGTCCATACAAGCGGTGGAAGAAGCATTAACAAGACAAGATCGTTTACATGACTCCATTTTCTTCTATAATCCAGAGATAGCAACAGATACTTGGATTCGCAGCCGTGAAGTCGTAACAACGATTGGAAACCATGTCTTTGCGA
The DNA here is from genome assembly GCF_008710145.1 of Niallia endozanthoxylica. Classification (GTDB taxonomy): domain Bacteria; phylum Bacillota; class Bacilli; order Bacillales; family Cytobacillaceae; genus Bacillus_BD; species Bacillus_BD endozanthoxylica. The sequence continues at coordinate 29,893 of NZ_VYKL01000008.1, read as the reverse complement.
AATAAGGAATCGTTGAGTGGAAAGACTCTATAGAGAAAAATCTATATATGATTTTTATGAAACAGAAGAATCATCTGAGCCTGCTGAGAAGTGTTCACTTTGAACAAGTGGTTAGAAGCTTTATCAATATACAGGAATAAGGGACATTGATCATCTGCATATAGTAGGTAATCAGTGTCCTGTTTTTTTCAATGAATCTTTTCACCATGATTGCTTGGATTGAGGGTACTCTTCGACCCTTTCTGCGATTGATGCACGACTGCGAACTTGGAAAATAGGATTGCATTCTTTTCGAAGAAGGGGTAGACTTTTTAATAATATAATAATTAAGTATCGGGAGTCTGAGGAATCAGGCTGAGAGTACGGCTAATCTGTCGTAGACCGTTTGAACCTGTTGGGTAATGCCAGCGTAGGAAAAGTGACGAAAGTCTAATTCATGCACTTTGCTTACGCAGGGTGCATTTTTATTTTGTTCAGAAATTTTACTATGTTCCGAAAGGATTTGAAGCAGATGAATCAGCAGCAAGACATATTAAGGAATCTTTCTACTTTTATCGAAAATAAGTCTTCCACAGACGGGGATTTCAATAATCTGGCCTTACAGATTTTTGCTTATCAATATCAACATAACCTCCCCTATCAGGCCTTTTGCAGGCAAAAAGGGAAGACTCCAAGACTTGTAAAAACATGGAGAGACATTCCTTTTGTACCGATTAATGCGTTTAAAGAGGTGCCGTTAAGCTGTACAGATCCAGACGATGCGGAAGCTGTGTTCATGACAAGCGGTACGACAAAAGGGATTAGAGGCAAGCATTACCACCCGACACTAGAAATATATGATTTATCCATGACTGCCAATTTCAAAGAAAGATTTATGAAAGAAACAGAGAACATTCAAATGGGGGTCCTTTTTCCAACTGAAAAAGAAATGCCGAATTCATCCTTGGCCCATTATTTAGCACTTGCTGTCCAAGAATTTGGAACGGAAGACAGCCATTATTTATTAAATGAGAGCGGGTTGGACATGGACCGATTGTTAGGTGAACTGACCCAAGCAGAGGAAACAGGAGAACCATATGCTTTACTTGGAGCAAGCTATAGTTTTGTCCATTTGTTCGAAGAATTAGAGAAAGTGGGTAAGACTTTTTCATTGCCGAAAGGAAGTAGAATACTAGATACTGGCGGCTATAAAAATCAATCAAAGGAATTAGAATTAAATGAATTCTATCAACTGCTGTCGACCTTTTTAGGGGTGGACAGGAGAGCTTGTATCAATATGTATGGAGTGACGGAACTAAGCACGCAATTCTATGACGATGGAAATGATGTCGTTCCTTCTGTTAAGTCTGGACCCCATTGGATCAAGACGAGAGTCATTAATCCGTTATCAGGCGGAGAGGTTGAGAAGGGGGAGCGCGGCGTTCTTGTCCATTGCGATTTAGCTAATTTCAATTCGGTAACGACCATTCTTACTGAGGATCTTGGCGTACAAAATGATGATGGATTTCTTCTATTAGGAAGAGTGAAAGGGGCAGAAGCAAGAGGTTGTTCCATTGCGGTTGAGGAGTTTATTGATTTTACGAGAGGTTCTGCAAAATGAAGGAAGTAGCCGGGTATATTCCAGACATCGGAGAAGAGGAGTTCCAATGGAAAGTGCTGCAGTTCGGAGATTTAGAAGTGGAGATCCCGCTGCTTACTGAGGAGCAAATGAATCTAGTCATCGAAACGGTTAAAAAGGGAAGTGAGGAGATATTAAAATCCCTTACCATTTCAGAGATTGTGACTATCATCGATAGAGTAACAGACCGTTTACTAGACAGAAATTCAGCCTATCGCCAAAAAGCAGAAAAGCTGCTGCCCATTGTGACAGGCTATGATGAAGAGATGATTCGACTTGGGCTGACTTCTTACTTAAAGTCCTTTCGCAAGCATGAGCTGCAGCGTTTTCTTGTAGAAGATTTGAGCAATCCTTTGTTGCTTGATGACTTCCAGCCGCGAGTGAAAGGCGGGTTCTCCAAAGCAGTCGGACCTGACTTAATCACACATATTTGGGCAGGAAATGTTCCCGCATTGCCGCTATGGAGCTTTGTTTCAGGCCTCTTAGTAAAAGCAGGAAACATCGGAAAAGTGTCAAGCGGTGAGCCTCTTTTTGCCAGCTGGTTTGCTCATCTTTTAGTGGAAGTGGAGCCGAGACTGGCTAATTGCTTCGCTGTCGTGTGGTGGAAAGGCGGCGACGTGGAGCGGGAGACCTCTTTATTCCGACAATCTGACATCGTCATTGGGTACGGAGGGAATCATTCGTTGGAGTCGCTTCAAAGTCGGATTCCGGTTACAACCCGTTTCTTACCTTTTGGACATAAAATCAGTTTTGGGCTTGTTTTACATTCGGCACTTGATTCGCAAAAAGCATGGCGAACGGCTCATCAAGCGGCACTGGATGTCGTTCGCTATGACCAGCAAGGCTGTTATTCCCCACATCTCTTTTATGTGCAAACGGGCGGAAACGTATCACCAAAAGAATTTGCACGGTATATGGCTAGGGAGTTAGAGAATTTTTCAAAAAGGTATCCGCGAAGAAAGCTTTCAATGGAAGAATCTGCGTCACTCACTTCATGGCGGCAAAAAGAAGAAATGAGCCTTTTTTCCAATCAGAATAAAGAGGTGCTGGGAGACTCGGCCAATCACTGGACGGTTGTTTATGAAGAGGAAAAGGGTGTGTTTGCTCCCAGCCCTTTAAATCGCGTCATTCGTGTGATTGCCTTTGAAAAAGTGGAAGATATTGTGCCATCTATGAAGCCTTACCGGTCTTTTCTGCAAACCGTGGGAATGGCTGCTAGTCCAAAGGAACTTTTTCAATGTGCGGAGATCCTCGGGCGTATAGGAGTAACACGTATCACGGCTTTAGGAAGGATGACCTCCCCAGAACCAGGCTGGCATCATGATGGTCGTTTTAATATCACGGATTTAGTTCAGATGGTAGACATCGAATCCTCAGTAGAAGAAGCGAGTGAAAGATTTGCTCCTTATGAGGATTAGGAGGTTTTTAGCATGAGTTTTTTAACAATAGAAGATGTGTCTTATAGTTACCAAGGGAAGAAACCTGTAATCGATGAAGTAAACTGGAAAATGGAAAAAGGGGAATTTCATTGTTTGCTAGGAAAAAGCGGATGCGGCAAAACGACATTATTAAAGCTCGCTGCAGGTTTGCTTCCGTCTGATAAAGGAAGGATTATTTTGCAGGGAAAGGAAGTAGTCAAACCTTCTCCAGAATGCGGATTTGTGTTTCAATCTCCGACCCTTTTGGAGTGGAAAAGTGTCATCGATAATGTGCTGCTTCCTGTGACGTTGAAACGAAAAAGAACGAAGGAAGATTGGAACGAGGCGATGGAGTTAATGGAGCTTGTTGGGTTGTCCGCTTATCATGACCGATATCCTTCCGAATTATCAGGCGGACAGCAAAGCCGCGTCGCAATCGCAAGGGCTCTTGTTCAGAAACCGTCCTTGCTGTTTTTAGATGAACCTTTTGCGGCGTTAGATGCCATTACGAGAGAAGAGCTTCAAGATGACCTTTTACGAATGTGCAGTATCCACAATACAACTGTTCTTTTTATTACTCATGATCTTTCTGAGGCTGTGTATTTAGCGGATGTAGTAGCTGTCATGGATAAAGGAGAAATTGTCTTTCAATCAAGGGTAGAGCTTGAAAGGCCAAGAACAATGAAAATGAGATATGATCCCTATTTTAATGAACTTTGTTTAACATTGCGTCAAGTGATGGGCGGGGAACGTTTATGAAAAAAATGCCCTTGTATTCATTCTTATTGTTGATTCTACTGCTTGTCATATGGGAAATGGCAGCTGGGACGATGTCAGAGCTTGTGCTGCCGGCACCATCTGTCATAGGGTTCACCCTTTTTGATGGAATAAAGAGCGGGTATTTCACCGAGCATATCATTCGAACCCTATCAGAGGTTTTGCTTGGGTTGCTTTTTGGCGGCTTATCAGGGTTTCTCATTGGTATTCTCATGGGCGAGATTACGTTTTTACGAAAGCTTCTTTTTCCTTATATTATTGCTAGTCAAGCCGTTCCAAAACTCGCATTAGCCCCTCTTTTTATTCTATGGTTTGGGTTTGGAATGACGTCAAAAGTGGTCATTACCGCATTAGTTTGTTTTTTTCCGTTATTGGAGAGCACCGTTACTGCTATTCAATCAAGCGATAAACAAAAACAAGAATTGTTCACAATGCTTGGTGCATCACGACTGCAAACATTGGTCCATTTAAAAATCCCTGCAGGTATGCCGGGAATATTAGCAGGATTGCGTGTTTCCGTTGTATTAGCGGTAGTGGGAGCCGTTGTCGGGGAGTTTATTGGAGGAAGCGAAGGATTAGGAGCGCTCATTATTGCTTCCCAAGGAATGATGGATACCCCGCTCATGTTTGCTACTTTAATTTTGTTAACAGGGATAGGAATGATCCTCTATCAGATGATTACTTTGTTTGAGAAAAAATGGTCAAAGCCATATAAAAAGGAGAGTTAAAAATGAAATGGAAAGCATTATTGTTTGCGGCGCTTCTCTTATTTGTCACTGCTTGCGGGGCAAAAGAAGAGGAAAGCTCGGCACAGAAAAAAGAAAAACTGCAGCCGATTACAGTGGCAAACTGGAGTCAGCTGATTACCGAACAAACCAATTTGTTAGTCGATGAACAAAAAGGATTTTTTCAAGATAAAGGACTTGATGTGAAGGTAGTTCCCGGCGCTGGCGGCGGAGATGCGATTAAAAATATTCTTTCCGGACAAGCCGATATTGCCTTTACTGATCCAGGTTCGCTTTACTTCGCGCTAGACCAGGGTGAAAAGCTAAAAGTGATTTACACTATTTACCCTCAGAATGTATTTAATGTGGTGTCGCTAAAAGAAAGCAACATTACGAAGCCGGAAGATTTAAAAGGGAAAACGATTGGTGTTTATAGCTTGTCTAGTGGAACACGTCAAAATTTATTAGTACTCTTGCACAAGGCGGGCCTTACTGAGAAGGATGTCAAAATAGTTGAAGTAGGGATCTCGAATTTTGCTCCGTTAATGCAAGGACAAGTGGATGCCACGGCGGCCACCGATACAGGGTTATTCTTGGCGAAACAAAAAGGGCTGAGCGACGTGAATGTCATGGAAGTAAAGGATTATTTAAACATTCCAAGTGACGTATTCGCTGTCACAGAGAAAACCTATGAAGAAAAAAAGGATGAGCTTCACCGTTTTATAGAGGCTTACCGAAATAGTGCACAGTGGATGCTGGAAAATCCAGAGGAAGCGGCCACTCTTGCCAAAGAAGTTGCGATTGATGGCAAAGATGAAAAAGTAAATGAAGAAATCATCAAATTACGCAATGTTGCGAGCATTTCCGTTGATACAAATAGGGAAGGCTTAGGTGCCCTGAACGCTGCCATTTTACAGGAGGGGGCGGACACGTACCAACAATTAGGATTAGTAAAGAACAAGCTTGAATTGGAAAAGGTTGTAACGGAAGAATTTACGGGGGAAGAAAAGCAATGACGAAATTTCAAGGAAAAGTGGTCATCGTCACTGGTGCCAGCCGCGGAATTGGAGCCGCCATCTCCCGTGCTTTCGCAAAGGAAGGGGCTTTTGTCATCATTAATTATCTTCAAAATGAAAGGATGGCAGAGCAAGTGGCATCAGAGTGTATCGAGCTTGGCGGCGATGGTTGGGCCGTCCAGGGAGATGTCACCTCAGAATCGGCCGTCAATCGATTAATCGAACAGGTATCATTGGAAACCGGAAGAATAGACGTTGTTGTCAATAATGCATTTAAACCGTTCAAATTTGATCCAGAGCAGAGAAAATTGTCATGGGAGCTAAAGTGGGAGGATTATCAAGCACAAATTGATGGGGCGGTTCGCTCGACACATTATATGTGTCAAGGTGTACTTCCCATTATGAAAAAACAATCCCAAGGAAGCATTGTCAATGTGATTAGTAACTTAGTAGAAAGGCCCATTGTTCCGTATCATGAATATAATACGGCTAAAACGGCTTTAATGGGATACAGCCGAAATTTAGCTGCAGAACTCGGATCCTTTGGAATCAGGGTGAATTGCGTGGCACCCGGCCTAGTGTATCCAACAGATGCCAGCAGAACGACAAAAGAAGAGCTGAAGGAAATGATCATTGCGCAAACACCATTAAGAAGAATGGCTTCTCCAGAGGATATAGCAGGCCCCGTGCTGTTCTTAGCCTCTGATTGGAGTCAATTTATGACAGGGCAGACCTTGTATGTCGATGGTGGATTTGTGATGTAAAATCAAGATGCCGGGAGCCATCCATTTTCTGGATGGCTCCTGGCGTTAAGCCTTTCGTTTGCCTGTCCTATAGAGAGGAACTATTGTTAATAATAAGTGGAGAATCGGGTACAATTTTCCTTTAAGTGAAATGTCAAAATCACTTCGTTTCTACATGTTGATTACTTATTTCCAATTTTTTGGGGGTATAAGTTCTTTGGTTATCAAGTTACAATTCAACTTGTGAGATTTTCACAAACAAAACGACTAGATAACCAAAGGAGAGGATTGTTTGAAAAAACAACTATTCGTGATGGCAGCTTCTGTTGGAATTTTATTTTCAGCTTATTCCACTCAAGCATCTGCACATGAATTGAATTACACAGTCCAATCAAGTGATACGCTTTGGAGAATCTCATCAGCCAATCATGTTTCGGTTCAAGATTTAATGAATTGGAATAACCTCACTTCAAATAGAGTCTATGTTGGACAAAAACTTTCATTGATCGCTCCACATACACATACTCCTCATGGTACTTATACAGTCAAACCAGGTGACAATCTTAGTCTCATTGCAAGGAATTACAATACAACTGTTACAGAGTTAAAATCTATCAATCAACTAACTTCAGATATACTTAAAGTTGGACATGTGTTAAAGGTGCCTAATAGCGAATCGGTAAATAAAACAGCTCCAGTGGTGGAGAAATCGGTTAAAGAATACACAGTGAAATCTAGTGACACTTTATATTCAATTGCCAAATGGAACAATCTAACGGTCCCACAATTGAAGTCTATTAACAACTTAACGAGTAATAATATTTACGTTGGACAAGTACTAAAATTAACGTCTGAAGGGAAAACTGCTCCAGCATCAGCTCCAATGGTTGAAAGTACATTTAATGTTGATAGGTTAATTACAGAGGCAAAAAAATATATTGGTGTTCCATACTTATGGGGAGGAACCACACCAGCTAGTTTTGATTGCTCCGGTTTCTTAAACTATGTGTACAATAAACAAGGGATATCTCTACCTCGTACGGTTGAAAGCATGTGGAGCGCTGCAACGTCTGTTTCAACTCCGCAAAAGGGTGATCTTGTATTCTTTACAACCTATAAGACAGGACCATCCCATACTGGCATCTATATGGGAGACAACCTATTCATTCATGCAGGATCTTCTACAGGTGTAACGATTTCAGATATGAATAGTCCTTACTGGAAAGAACGCTATTTAGGGGCAAAGAAAGTAAAAATGTAACAAAAAAAACAAAAAAGAGGCCTTTAAGGCCGTAGCCATCCTGTTAAGAAATGAATCATTTTCATTTAAATGGGTCATCCTTCCATTCAATACGTATGGAAGGATGACCCATTTTTATATCTTATTTTCTTGATTCCACACAAGAAGAACTACGTTTAATAGGTGAAAAACTTAAAAGGAAGTTTTCGATTCCATATTTACAGACATTAGCGAACCAAACAGGAATGGTTCGCCGAAAACGAAAATGTCGAGCACAAGACCTCATTTCTTTATGCGTTTTTCTTAGTTAAACGATTGGTACAGAATCTTTGGTCAGCATATGTGCCAAATGAAGTAGAACAACTGGAGTGTGTTAAGTGAACAGTGCCAGGCACCGTTCATCAAGTTGAAATTCTAGGGAAAAATTGACCCTTTCAGTCTAAAAAAGAGTGTCACAAAATGACACCCTACATATTAAATTTAATACCTCTCTCTATGTATGGAACGTTCCTCATGAAGTCCTTTGTGGATTCTTGTCTTTCTTGAATTTAGAGCCTTTATTTTGCGTTAGATAACTTGTAGCTTTTTCTTGAACCCTCTCTTTTTCATCCTCACTCCATAGATGATCATCCAGTTGGTCTAAGAAAATTTGTAATTTCAAACACTTACTCCATAACATAAAATTCCTCCTTTTTAGTACGCCTTATTTTATGATGTGGAATTTTTGTCTTATTCCATTTTTAATTATTCAAAAGGAAAAACCCTCAAAAGAGGGCCTTTCTTTATGGTAGCAGTTAGCCTTGGCGAAGGTTATTTTCATGCTAAGACCATCCTATGTAAACAGTCTAACAATGATTGGGTGATGAACCCAAACACATAAAAAAAATGACACTTTAAACATGTAATATAACAAACGAGGTCATAGTATAAAAGTATTAGGATACTAGACTTGTAAATGTTATTCTATAAATAGGTTGATTTTTCCATAAATAATCATTTGGGCGGGAGAAACATGAGAAACGAACGCGGATTCACCCTAATAGAGCTTTTAGCGATTATCGTGATATTAGGCATTATGGCTGCCATTGCTATACCGATTGTTGGTCAAATCATTAACCATTCAAAAGCAGATGCGCATCTATCTAATGCTCGACAAATGTTACATGCGGGGAAAATGGCTTATGCTAATGGATATATGCCGGAAAGTGAGTATTCTGGTGAACGATCATATACGATGGAAGACCTTATTAAAGAAGGTTTTTTGGATGGGAAAATTGCAAATCCGTCCATTACAAGTACATTTGGCGGTTCAGATTCTTATGACCCCGATGAGAGTTTAGTAGTTGTTTATGTAACTGATGATACATTTATATTCAAAGTGAATCTTAGCGTAGCTGGAGAATATAGAATTTTTAATGAGCCCCAAACGCTTGAACAAATATCAAGAGATGTGTTTACAGAGGATTTTAAAAACGAGTTAAACCTTAAATAAAAGGTTCAGAAGTTTATGAAACAGAGGATCGCGTTTCATAGGGGGAATCTTTTCCTTAAAATGAACCGTCCCCACGTTTCATCCATTGATGATTAAATTGGATTTTAAGATGAGTCTTCTTTAATCATTAGTTCTAAATCGCTGGTATTTTTGTCTCAATTAATAGGAGTTTTAACGAAATCTTCTAGCAGGAGTGATTAACTCCTGCTAGAAGAATCATTCCAAAGTAGCGGGGCTTGTAATGAAGCTCTACTGTTGACCCCTAACTTTCGGTAAATATTTTTTATGTGCTTATTTACTGTATTGATACTGATGAACAGTTTTTCTGCAATTTCCTTATAAGTACACCCCTTTTTTAAATGAAAATAAACTTCCTTTTCGCGTGTAGTCAAATTTATTAATATTTCACTTTCTTGTAAGGTTTCATCATTATTTCTTTCTATTAAAATGGCAAAACGGCTTACCTTTGATAAAAAAGGTTCCTGATGACCAATAATATTAATCTTATATCCTAAAAGCTTCAGCTTAGATGAACGAGAAAATGGGCTTAACAAGCCTGAAATGATATCTTCCACTAAACTTTCTATATTTTTATATATAGCGGTTTCATTATAAATATCCCAAACTGCCCGGTTCATATATATCACTTTATAATCTTGGTCAAGCAATATAAATCCGGTATGACTTTTAAAAGCAAACGCCTCCAAGATATTTTTCTCTTGGCGCAGTTCTTCGTATTCACTCTCCATATATAAAATATTTGATACAATCGGAGCCAGGATTTGGCATCTATGAAGATCAACCTCAGTAAATCCCTTTTCTGACAAGGGTTTGGTAATACCAAGTACACCAACAAACTTATTATGAGAATGAAACACAACGGTCATTTTGTGGTAATGCCCGTGCTTTTTCATAAAATCTTTATAATAAATAGAATAATCGTATTCATTTAGAGAAATGACATCTTCTAATCGTAATGCAGCTCTTTCACGGTATAAATCTAAGTGGTTTTTGGGGTGCAAATAATCATAGTTATGAAAATTACTTACATAATCCTCTACTAAATAATCACTGATAAGGTGATTATTTGGATTGGATAAGTTGCCTTCCTGATCAATCTTCCAAAGAATGGATGAACGATAACCGAAATGTTGGGTTAACATATGTTGCAGTCCATTAGCTCCGTTTTTTACATTGGCAGATAAAGCGGAACTAAATTTTACAAGATGCTCATACTCCGATTTAGGTAAGCTAGCTTTAGTAAGCATACAATAGTCCCCCTTTTAGTAAAGGTACTAGTTCATGTACCCCTTATATTTAAAAATCACATATTCAAGCCATTGTTGTAAATGTTTGTTAGACCTACAATAGAACTATATTAATAATATTATTAATATTTTGATTTTTCAATATATATAAAAGGGGGATTTAAAATGGACTGTAGGTGAATGGTGACGGTAGACTTCAACAGAAATGGCCTTCGGAATCCTTGAAGAGAAAATGATCCACTTTCATTCAATTAGTGGAAACAAGGCTTAGCAGAGTCTTTAATCGTTTATTACTCGTTGTGGGCTAAGGTCGTTAGTAACTAACAAACATTTATAATAGCTTGATCACACTGTAATTGATTCGGTTGCTGATTTCTTAAAATGGTTGTAAACGACCATATTTAATTTTACAAAGGGGGAGATTACTATTAAGAAACCGATTGGTCTTAGAAATGATGTTACTGTCCGTTCAATAGCAGAAAAAGGGAAAGTTTATTTCATCTTTCTTGTTCTAATGGCGGGCTTGCCTGCGTTTTTAGAAGGATTTGATTACAATGTATTCGCATTTTCGTCTCCAGCCATCATAGAAAGTATTCAAGCTCCTATTGCCATGCTTGGTCTTTTGACAACAGGACAAGCAGTAGGTGCAGCTTTGTTCAGTATAGTCGGTGGCTTTGCGTTTGATAGACTTTCAGTTAAAAATACGATTCTTATATCTGTTGCCCTTTTTTCAGTGTTTACCTTTGTAAGCGGTTTTGTAAGTAGTCTTACTCTATTAATTATAGCAAGGTTGTTTGTAGGAATTGGAATTGGAATGTTTCAAGCTGCCATTCTAAGCTTTTTGGGGGATATTTTCTATGAAAAACGTGGCAGCGCTTTATCAACTTTCTCTGTTTTCTATGGGGGTGGGATGTTTGTAGGCCCTTATTTGGTTTCCGCGTTTTTACCTAATTACCATACATCATTTATCGTCACAGGGATCACCTCTCTGATCACACTGATATTAATTTACTTATTTATTCCGAAAACATATAAACAAATTGAAAAACAAAAATTTAAAATGAAGGAGTTATTAAACAAAAACGTAATCCTCATTTCAATTGCTAGCTTTTTCTACGGAGTGACACTGTTTGCTTTTCTTGGATTTTCTTCACAGTATTTTTTGAATGAACTGTCTATACCGTCAGGACAGGCTGCCACGATCTTCTCCATGTATGGAATAGCGGGTGTGATCATCTCATTCCCATTAGGAATGTTAGCTGATAAGTTTGGGGCGAAGCGTGTGTTTATACTTACGGCTTTATTCATTTTAATTGGTAGCATAGGGCTATTCAGTGTTGGTTCGAACATTCTGCTTCTCGGCGCTTCCGCATTGATAATGGGCGCAGGGGTTGGATTACCCGGTTTCGCCGTTGCGATCGGACAGAATTCTGTGGGGGAACATATGGCTGGAACAGTTAGTGGATGGATTTTATTTATGTTCGGAGTAGGGCAAATATTCGGAGGTCCTTTGTTTTCAGTTCTGTTACCGTTAGGTTTTGTGAACGCAGGGCTGATTTCCCTTGGTTTGCCCATTCTATTGTGTGTCATTCTGTCCCTATTTATAAGTAATGGGTCTCGTGTTTCTCTTAAGAGTAAGCAAGAATACCCAGCTTAAGAAACGGAAAAAAATCTTTAGTGGAATAACTTGCAAGTGTTTCAGATACAGAGAACTAGAATCAAAACAAAATTGGAGTGTGAAATGATGAACAAGATAGCAGAAAGTCAGAAGAAAACGGCTGAACTTTGGAAATGGTCAGCAAGTGATCTAGCTCGTGGGATTCGAACCAAGGAGATTTCCTCCCGTGAAGCTGTCATCAGTTGTCTCAATCGTATTGAACAAGTCAATCCCAAATTAAATGCAATTGTGGAAGTTTTAACAGAAGAAGCACTTAAGGCTGCTGATGATGCGGATCGTGCTGTTTCCAACGGACAAGCACTTGGTCCACTTCATGGTGTTCCAGTTGCGACGAAGATCAATACCGATCAGGCTGGACATGTAACAACAGATGGAGTACCTGCATTCAAAAATAATATGGCTAAAACAGATGGGGCTCCAATTGCAAACTTGCGTAAAGCAGGGGCAGTGTTTATCGGAAGAACGAATGTCCCTGCCTTTAGCCTTAGATGGTTTTCTAGTAACAATTTATATGGAAAAACACTTAATCCTTGGGACTCAGGTAGAACTCCTGGCGGGTCTAGCGGGGGTTCAGCTTCCGCAGTGGCAAGTGGAATGGTCCCGATTGCCCATGGAAATGACCTCGGTGGTTCTATCCGTTATCCTGCGTATGCGTCGGGAATAGTGGGAATTCGCCCGACATTAGGGAGAGTGCCTAATGAATCAGGTCCTCCTGGCGCTTCTCATCTTGAACGCTCACTTTCTTTTCAGACAATGTCTGTACATGGACCTTTGGCGCGTAATGTGGCAGATTTACGCTTAGCACTTACTTCTATGTCAAATGATCAACCTAGTGATCCCTTTCATTCTCAAGTTCCATTCATTGGGGAGCCACTTGAAAAACCAATCAAGGTTGGATTATTGCGTGATGTTGGAATTGCCCAATCCACTGTTGAAGTGAATCAAGCATTGGATAAAGCAGCAAATTACTTAAGAAATGCCGGTTATATTGTGGAGGAAGTAGAACTCCCATTATTGGCCGAGGCGCATAAATTATGGTTATTACTTGTGTTAGAAGATCTTAGGGACAAGAAATCGGAAATGGAAAAGCTTGGAGGTGATGAGATCGGTCTTTGCATTCAATATTATCTTGAGGTTGGTAAAGAAATTTGGGGAGAAACCACTTTAGAAAAGTTTAAGCATGGCTATACTCGTCGTTTTACACTGATGGCAAAATTACAACAATTTCTTCAAGAATATCCATTATTACTTTTACCAAATTCAAGTGAACAAGCGTTTAAACATAACGAAGATATTGAAAGTTTGGATAGGCATCGAAGACTCCTTGCAGCTCAATGGCCCATGCTGTCCATCCCTGTTTTGGGATTTCCGGCTATGTCCGTTCCTGTTTCAATCGATAATGGCTTACCATCAGGCGTCCAACTTTTAGGCAGGCGATTCCGTGAAGATACGATATTGGATGCAGCGGAAGTCATTGAAGCACAAACGGATACTCTGACGCCAATCGACCCTTTGTTTAATTAATAGATTTCATCATACGGTTCGATAGGATAGTCAAAACCATCTGGATTTTAAAAAAAGTCAAGATTTATCCGAAGCGGGATCTGTTAATCATCGATACGATCGGCTGCCTCTTGGAGCATGTCGTGCTATACAAGACACCAATCGCTCAGATAATTAAAATTTAAACACCTTCATACATACGAATGTTATTAGGATATTCGTGAATCATGAAGGTGTTTTTTTTCAAAATGGAAACCCTACTGTGGATTACTATAAAGGTGATTATTATGCGAACGAATAGACGAAGTGTATTCATTAAGGATAAGTTTTTCTCTTTTATATTGGCATCTTTCAAAGGAATCTCTCAAGTATTCTTAATTGAAAAAGTAAGTACCGGTTTACTCATTCTTTTAGCCATTACCATCTCATCCTATTATTTAGGAATCATTGCTTTATTATCTTCACTTATCGGTACTTTAGTTGCAAAACTGGGTGGAGCTGATGAAAATATCATAAATCAAGGTTTATTCGGATATAACTCTGTTGTAACGGGAATGGCTCTCATACTTTTTTTAAAAGGACCATTTGCTTGGCTAATTGCTTTAGTTGGGGCGGCAATAGCTGCACTTTTCACAGCCGCCATGATTCATTTTATGAAAAGAACAGAAATGCCAGTTCTTACTTTTCCCTATATAGCATTAACATGGCTTATATTGCTTTCTACTTACCAATTGGGGAATATTAACATAGTCTCCGGATTGATTCCACATGATTTACAAAATTTGGAAATAAATAATGAAGGAATTCATTTTATAGATGCAATATTTAACGGGATTAGCCAAATTGTTTTCTTGGAGAACAAAATATCCGGACTATTATTATTTGTTGCACTATTTTTAGCGGGTAGAAAACTAGGATGCTATGCAGTCATTGGGAGTATTACTGCTGTTATGTTTTCATATGCCTTAGGAGGAGAACACAACTTAATAACAGAAGGGCTTTACGGATATAATGCAATATTAACCCTTATAGCTGTTTCAGAAGTTTTTAATAATAATAATCGCTTTGCGTTATTATTGGGCATCATCGCAGCTTGTTTAACAATCCCAATAACTGCAGGTATTAATATATTTCTATTACCCTATGGATTACCTGTTTTAACAATGCCCTTTGTTCTTTGTTCATGGATTTTTTTAGCGGTGAGGAAGGTTTTTCCAAATATATAAGCCGCTTCATTTTAGCGAACAGTGCCAGGCACAGTTCGCCAAACCTTAAATAATATGAAACAGAGGGAAACCGTTCCTGCGGTTCATATCAGCCAGATAAGAATGCAAAATAAGTATATCGTTGATGTGAGTCATTTAAGGATAATGTGGATCACTAATAATTGTGAAGGAAGCAGGGGAATAAATCTCTGCTTTTTTTTATTATCAATAATTCGCACTTTTAATCAAGCAATCTCTATGAAATTAAAATAATCCATAATTCTTCTATTCTAAACTAAAAACACTATGTGCTAAATACAAATTTAGGTTTATTGACAGCTCATTCCAAGTATAGAATATAACAATGAATCCAGCTCGTGATAGGCTTCTAACCAATCAATCGCAAGAAGGGTCATGCTTTTGGCCATTTTCGAATGTTCTAATAGAACAGAGTATAAGTAAAAGGCTTGATTTCGTTTAGTTTGGAGTCATTCTGCTTTCATGCGAACGATTAGAGAATGATGGTCGATTATGTGAATAACGGTTTTCTTTCAGTCATTATGATTGGTTCCATGTCGTAAATAGGGGAGTTGACTACCCAAAAATGCCTGAATGTTGAATGGATTGGCAGTGGGTGAGGAGGATATCTGACATGCAATTATTTCAATTATACTGTAAAATAATAATAGTTTGAAAATTGTGTACTATCTGTTACATACATTTATTACAAGGCAGGGAATTAATCATGAAACCAAAAGTCATTGTCTATAAGAAAGTAAACCAAAAGGTATTGGAATATATTAAACAGACGTGTGAGGTCGTTTATTTTGAAGAACTAGATTCACAGAACGATTCTGAATTCCTGCATGAGTTGAAGGATGCTCATGGACTATTCGGTGTTGGTTTAGGAATAGATAAAAAATTACTAGATCAAGCGCCACAGCTCAAAATAGTGTCTAACGTAGCCGTAGGCTATGATAATCTCGATTTACTTGAGTTATCGAAACGAGGGATTATGGCAACGAATACGCCAGAAGTATTAAATGAAACGGTCGCAGATACCGTTATGGGGTTGATTATAGCCACGGCTAGAAGGATGCCTGAGTTAGACTATTGGGTTAAGAATGGACAATGGGATTCCATGCTCGAAGAAAAATGGTTTGGAGTCGATGTCCATCATAAAGTACTAGGGATTATCGGTATGGGGGGCATTGGGACGGCTATTGCGAAAAGAGCTCATTTCGGCTTTAATATGGATATTTTATACCATAATCGCTCTAGAAATCATGAGGCAGAACAAACATATGGTGCTACGTATTGTTCTCTTGAGGAATTGTTAAATCAATCTGATTTTGTCTGCCTTATGACGCCTTTGACTCCTGAGACGGAAAAACTGATGGGGCTAAGAGAGTTTGAACAAATGAAACAGAGTGCCATTTTTATTAATGCTTCAAGAGGGAAAACAGTTGATGAAGAAGCCTTAATTCAGGCTCTTCAAAAGGGTGAAATCCTTGCCGCAGGGCTTGATGTGTTTGATCCAGAACCTGTTCAAAAAGACAATCCTCTTCTTTCAATGAAAAATGTTGTGACTTTGCCTCATATCGGTTCTGCCACGATGGAGACACGATTTAATATGGCTATGCTAGCAGCTGAAAACTTGGTTGTTGGGTTAAAGGGAGACGTTCCTCCAAACTTAATTAAGAGTGAAGTAAATACGAAATGACGAAAAAGAAGGATCGTTGAGCAGATATTGTTTCTGCTCAACTAAAGGTTCGGTCACTAGTGTTCTCCTGAAAAATGCCAAGATGTATAGAATAATTATAGAAGTAATTTAAATCTAGATTAATTGATTAGGTGGTAAAAGATATGAGTGTAAAAGACAAAGTATCCATTGTAACAGGAGCAGCTAAAGGGATAGGAGAGGGGATTGCACAAAAACTCGGCGAGCATGGTTCAAAGATTATTATCGCTGATATTGATGAGGAGGATGGAATAAAGGCTTTAGATAGACTAGAGTCCATGGGAATAGAAGCTATTTTTGTAAAAACGGATATAAGTAATGAACAAGACGTAAAAGATATGATTCAAGCGGGTGTACAGGAATTTGGCGGAATTGATATTTTAATTAATAATGCCGCCATTAGCTTACGTAAGTCTGTATTAGATACAACGTTGGAGGAATGGCAAAAGGTTCTCAATATCAATTTGACAGGTGCATTTCTTTGCTCAAAGTATTCCATTCCGGAAATGGAAAAACGTGGAGGAGGATCCATTGTTAATATTGCTTCTTTCCACGCTGACAGTACGATTCCACGCATCGCCGCTTATGCCACTTCTAAAGGGGGATTAACGGCTTTAACAAGACAAATGGCCTTAGATTGCGGTCCGCTTCATATTCGCGTCAATGCTGTTTCACCAGGTATCATTGATTCAGGACAGCTCATATGGAAAGACTATCCAAATCCAGATGAAGCGTTAAATCAGTCACTAGCGTTCCAACCGCTTGGCCGAATTGGGACGATTGAAGATGTGGCAAACTCCTGCTTATTTCTTGCTTCTGATCAAGCATCCTATATCAGCGGTCATACATTAAGGGTCGATGGAGGCGTCTTTAGTAAAATGGCTCGTCCTTTATTATTCGATTAACCTTTCATGGATCAATAGATTACTATTAACGGATTTCCGAAAGAAGTCTCCCATCCTCAAGGAGTGTGAAGGGCGATAGCCTAATGAATAGGTGGGGGATGAATTTCGGTTTAGAAAAAGATGCCAGGCACCTTTTCACCATAAAGAAACGTAGGGACGGATCTCCTGTTTCATCTAGGGAATATTCTCCTTAAAATGAAGCGGCAGAACCGTCCCCACGTTTCATTTCTCTGTTTCCATAACATCCTTTACTACATCTTCAATCGTTACATTTTCGAGAACCTTTTCCAGTGCAGCTTGAGCACTAGAAAAAAGGGGTCCAATGGTATTTTGAATATTCCTTCCGACGGTACAATCAGGGTTTGGATGTTCGTGAATGCTAAACAGTTCGTTATCCTTGACAACATTAACGGCTTTATAAACATCAAGCAATGTAATATCAGAAAGGTCTTTTGCAAGTTCCGCCCCTGCAATACCAGGTTGTACTTTTATTAATCCTGCTTTTTTCAGCATTCCCATAATTTTTCTGATGACGGCTGGGTTCGTGTTCACACTTCCTGCTAAATATTCGGATGAATTTACCCCATCTTTATTTATTTCAATTAAGGTTAATATATGAATTCCAACGGAAAATCTGCTGCTGATGGACATCTTCAGTCACCTTCCTTACTTTTTTACGAGAAAATAGATGAATAGGTTTATCATGTAATTCATTCGATTACAAGTATATTATAACTTAATAAGTTAGACATACTAAAAAATGATTTTTACTGTTGACATTCACATAACATGTAACTACAATGATTACATGTAATCAAATTAATTACAACTAAATTTAGCATGGTAGGGGGACTATAAAATGAAAATAGGAATTATTGGTGCAAGCGGGAAAGCAGGTAGTCTTATTTTGAAGGAAGCAGTTAATCGAGGGCATCAAGTGACGGCTATTGTAAGGGATAAGTCAAAACTTCAAGATACGAATGTTGCGGTGATTGAAAAAGGTATATTCGACCTTACACAGGATGATGTGAAGCAATTTGAAGTGGTCGTTAATGCTTTCGGTGCTCCACTTGGGGAAGAGCAAGCGCATGTGGATGCTGGACATTCTTTAATTGAGGCTTTAAAAGGAACAAATACAAGAGCCATCATCGTCGGTGGTGCCGGAAGCCTTTATGTCGATGAAAATAAAACGGTTCAGTTAATTGACACACCTGAATTTCCAGATTTCGTGAAACCAACAGCAAAAGGCCAAGGGCGGAATTTGCAAGAATTACAGACAACGACAGATCTTACATGGACATTTATCAGTCCTTCTGCCGTATTTGATGCGGAAGGAAAAAGAACTGGATCGTATCAATCGGGAAAAGATCATCTTCTTGTCAATTCAAAAGGTGAAAGCTATATCAGTTATGCGGACTATGCCATTGCCGTCTTAGATGAAATTGAACATCCACAACACGTAAACGAACGTTTTACTGTTGTTGGCGAAGCAGAGTAAGTCGTAACGGCATATCTTGAAGGGGATTTTTATTAATAGGTTTGTTTATAGCAATGACTGGTAATAAACATGGCAGAAGTGGTACATTTTTATGGCTGTAATCACTTATTAATAATAAAAAGGAAGCAAGAGATTCTCTGCTTCCTTTTTTGTTGGAATGTAGCAGTTCTCCTGACCAATCATGAAAGTGATGAATCGTTAATAGAAATGGTTTGATATCACCCAGGAGTGCTGTCATTTTCCTTCTTAATCAATTTGATTTGCTATAATCAGTTGAATCAAAACCTTACTAGTACATTTTTTGTATGTGTGTCTAAGTTGAAAGAATTATCTTTGTTATTCTACTAAAGGGCCATTTAATGGAATAAGATAACAAAAAAATTGGATTTTTTTATTAACAGAGTTCATTTTTTATATTCAAGAAAAACAACTTTTTTACTTTAGTATTGTGGTAAGATATGTATATATAATATGGAATCTTTATACATTTGCTTAAATTATGAAAGAAGGCTAGAAAATGAATATCTCCCAACTTAAAAATATTGCAATAGCGGAATTAATTGAACTAGAAGAAGACTATGTTGAACTTGTTAAAAGTACTAAAAAAAGAAAGAAAAGTAAGTTAGAAAAAGAATATGGGGTGGAATTTTTATCCATATCAACATTATTTAAGAAAGAAATAAGCAAAAAAAGAAAAGACCGAAAGTTTGCTAGTATTGTGGTTGAAATGTATGCCATAATTGAACAATTAATGTTGAATATATACGTTCACTTAGAGGGAAAAGAATTCGATAAAGATAAAATAGAATCAGATTCTCACAAATCTAAAAATACAATTGTATTAATTGAAAAAGAATTAGACAAAGTAATAAAAACTGACAATGTTCTAAAAGTATTCGCCCAGTTAAGAAATAAAATTGTTCATAAACAATATTCACTCCAATATGCTCGAAGTGTTGTAAACGGTTCTGCTAGTAAAAATAAAAAACAAATAGAGGAACTTTTTATACTTTCTCGAAGATATATTGACTCAATTAAAGAATTAAAGTAGTTAATACTAGGCCTGTTGTTTGAAACATAGGGACAGTTCGCGTTTCATATAAGAAGTATTTTCCTTAAAATGAAACCGTCCCCGCGTTTCCGAAAAATAAAAAAGGGCGAGGAGGAGTCAAATATGATAAGTGATACAGATTTGAAGCACTTGCGACGTTGTGTGGAATTAGCAAAAATTGCTCTGGAGAAAGGTGACGAGCCATTTGGTTCAGTACTTGTTTCAGCCGATGGAAAGGTGCTTTTTGAAGATCATAACCACGTGGCAGGCGGTGACCATACCCAACACCCGGAATTTGCTATAGCGCGATGGGCAGCTAATAACATGGGACCTGAAGAAAGAAGCAAGGCGACAGTATATACCTCTGGGGAACATTGCCCTATGTGCGCTGCGGCTCATGGTTGGGTTGGTTTAGGTCGAATCGTTTATGCAAGTTCATCTGAACAGTTGGTACAATGCTTAATTGAATGGGGCGTTGCTCCATCGCGTGTTCGGAATCTGCCCATTCAAGATGTCATTAGTGATACCACAGTAGATGGCCCTGTTCCTGAACTAGCGGAAGAAGTTCGACAACTCCATCGTCAGTTTTACGCAAGGGGACGTTAAACATAACACAATCTCGACATTTAGAGCTATAAGTTATACATATGATAATAAAAGCCTGCAGTACTAGGTACATAATGTCTATCGTTAATAAAATCATAAAAAAGTAGCATGGATTAGTAAAATCCAATGCTATTTTTTTGCTTCTTAAATGACCACGGTGAACGGTATCATCAATAAATGACAAGTCCATTTGATACCAAAGTTTTATATTCGTTCCTCAGCAATCGGACCATTTTCTTGAACAAAAGTTTAAAATGAAAATTGGCTAAATATAGGTTAAAGTAAAGAAGATGCAAGAATTGTACTTAAATTAACTAGGCAATAAAGATATAACTCCTGTCCAAACAGAGCACAAATTAACAGGAATCGTGTTCACGTTATACTTATTATTTACTTAAGGAGTTGAGCATTATGGCATTGGTGGAATCATTACAAAAGGCAATAGACTACATGGAAGAACATTTACTAGATCATCTAACGATTGAGGAGATATCCAAACGTGCAAATGTATCTCCTTTTCACTTTCAACGTACATTTATGATCTTGACAGATCTATCTGTCGGAGACTATCTTCGGCGACGCCGTTTAACTTTAGCAGCACAAGAGTTAACCAGCACAGATAGCAAAATTATTGACCTTGCTTATAAATATGGCTATGAAACTCCCGAAGCTTTCTCAAAAGCTTTTCGTAAACAGCATGGTATGACTCCACGTGAAGTGCGTAAAGGGATAGGGAAACTGCAATCGTATAACCGCCTGACTATACAGGTGAATTTGAAAGGAGCAGAACCGATGAAATATCAAATTGTTGAAAGAGATGCTTTCCAAGTTATTGGTGTAAAACGTGAATGTCCATGTGGTGCTGACACAGAAGGTCCGGGTATCCCAGAATTTTGGGGCGAAGTCAATGCAAATGGAACAGTCAACAAGCTGATACCATTTATCAACGGAGAAATTAACGGTTTATTAGGAATGACTGACAAGTATAATGCTGAGAAAAATACGATTGATTACTGGGTTGCTGCGGAGCATGTTGGAGAGGTGCCGGATGGATTATTGAGCTATGAATTCCCCGCATCCAAATGGGTCGTTTTTGAAGTGCAGGGGCCTGCTCCAATAGCAATGGTCAATACTTGGAAACAAATCTATTCTGAATGGATTCCTTCCAATGGATATGAAATAGCTGAGCTTCCAGCCATAGAAGCTTATATAGATTCTAATCTCCATAGCCCAAATTCGTTGAATGAAATATGGCTTGCCGTAAAATAGAACTTTGTACTTTTTACAATAATTAAGCACGCTGACCCATGCATGGTAAGCGTGCAAAACGCGATATCTTCAAGAATCGGGCGCGATGGCTGAATAAAACTTAGATGTTTAAACGACTTTATTATTATATTTTTTAGTATAATGAAGCATCTTACATCAAAAATGAAACAACTATATTTTTAACCCCGTCCTAAATGTAAAACGGGGTTATGCTTGTTTGAGCTTTTATGATTAAATTACTTTATTATCTTTTTACAATTTCCTCGGTATTTTAAGCGAGCGAGTAGGCTGTTTCTTCAAAAAACCAGTCAATAGTCGGTGTATTCTATAATAAATTATAGTCTAACCTTAACCTCAGTACCGTCCATAGCTTTGACATCTACTAGCACGATTCCCTTATAATTTTTCAATTCCTTGACGATAGGCTTTAGCGTTTCTTTGTCTATTTGCGGAAAGGTAACGTCCAGTTTTTTTCTTTCGAAGTGCTCTTTTGTCCATTTGTTTACATTTTGCTGAAAAAGCTTTGAAGACAAAATAGAAATAGCAAGGTGTAACATAGCATATGGAATGGGGAGGGTAAATCGAACGTCTTTTGCTTTCACTTTTACATGTATCATAAGCCAATCACTAATCAATGATGACTGAAACGGTATCTCCGTTTGCCGATTTAATATCAATGATTTGGCCATCTAATTCATTTTCGATTGCTTCAATAATAAGGCTTATGTCTATATCCTTCACGTATTTTTCCGATTGAGGGATACTCGCTGCGATGCTGTGTCCAGCCATTAATACGACCTTGACAAGTTTTATAGGCAAATTGACAGTAACGTTATCATTTTCGGCAGATACCACACGAATTTTTAATGTTTTATCTAAATATGGAGTCTGGTTTTCAAAGAGCTTATTACCTGTCTCTTCTTTCTCTTTTAATAATTGAATCAGTTCTGATCCCTTATCTGCATCAATTTTCCCTTCTTGAACCATTGTTAACACTCTTGTAATTTCCTCTTTCATCGGTTATTCCTCCTTATTCTTCTTTTAAGAGCTTAATGGCTTCTTCTGGAGTGATTTCGCCATTTTCCAACATGGTGACCACTTTTTTCTCATCTATTTCATTTTTCTTCTTCTGCACATATCCAAGGGTTGAAATGATGTCTGTTAGCTTGCTTCGAACCGTTGGATACGAAATCCCTAGTTCCTTTTCAACTTCCTTGATATTCCCTCTGCATGTTAAAAACACTTCCACAAAATGAAGCTGATCTTTTGATAAGGATGCCAGCTTAGATAATTCAAACTCATTTTCAATCGTCGTGTGACAATGAGAGCACTGTAACTTTGTAATTTTCAGGGTTTTACTGCATACAGGACAATTTGTAATTACTGGATAGGCCATAATGAAATTCCTTCCTTTTTGTTGATTCGATTATACAACAAGAAATTGAAAATATAAATAATAAAAATTAATTTTTTTAATTAAATAAATTAATAATATTAATTAGTTATTTAATATTATTGGTTATTCGTTTTTATTATTCATTCAAATATGATATTTACCATAATGGTTGATTTTCATTTTGTTATCGGGCTAGATGGCGAAGGAAGAATGGCTGATTTTACAAAAGGTAAATTAGTCAAGGATAAATAATAGTGAATCGAAAAGAAGGAGCTTTTGAGTGGAGCTATTATTTGGAATTTCATGCATGAGTTTGGAACCAATGCCCATTTCAAACGTAAGTAATGTAAAAGACTTAAGGTTGTTATGGTTGGGGGCATAAGTATGAGGCAGCTTTATATCAAGCAGAAGGTATTCAGTCTTAGCGGGAAATTTACAGTAAAGGATCAACAGGAGAAGGATAGATATTACGTGGAGGGAAGTTTTATGAAAGTTCCAAAGACTTTCACCATTATGAATACAGCAAGAGATGAAGTAGCACTCATTACGAAAAAGATGTTCAGTTTTTTACCCCAGTTTTTGGTTGAGGTGAATGGTCGAGAGGTATTAACAATAAAGAAGGAATTTTCCTTCTTAAAAGCACGATATACCATTGATGCGGCAGCCATTGAAGTACATGGTAATTGGTGGGATATGGATTTTCAAGTTTTACAGCATGGTAAAATTGTAGGTAAGGTGGGCAAGGAGTGGTTCACTTGGGGAGATAGCTACAAGATTCAAATAATAGATGAAGAGATGGAAACCATTATTATTGCACTCGTTGTTGCCATTGATTGTGTGAAGGCTGACCAAGCAGCTGCGGTTTAAAGTAGAAGTATAAAATTAAAAGGCTGACAGTTTTTTTAAATCACTGCTTAATCATTTGTCACAGGGACCGCTGAAAAGTGTTCACTTTGAACAATTGATTAGAAGTGTCATCAATATACAGTGAAAAAAGGACACTGATCTACATATAGTAGGTAATCAGTGTCCCTTTTTCTTTCAATGGAGTTTTTCAGTGGCTTCGAACCGTCCTGGTGTTTCTAAACTTTTCCTTTTCTCCTGCTGCTTCTTCTATAAATAGCATAACCAACAGCCGAATCGTATCACTGTAGTAGTTACTTGTTTTATTCGGACCCAATTCCTCTGTCATTTTCCCCCACAAGTGATTCATCCACTCTTGATTTTTTGTATCTATTGAAGCGCTTGCTGCAAAAGGAGCGATAAAAGCGATATCTGAGTAGGATACTAGTGTATGTCCATCCAAATCATAACCAGCTTTAATAGAAGATGGATTATTTTGTGTCGCTTTGATCATCCATGTATTTATTTTTTCTAATTGATGTTTTACGTCCTTATCCGTTGTAAGGACGTACCCAGCAGCTAATCTCCATGGTACCCGGCATGCATTATATGAATAATAAGGGTCATTTTTCCCTTCAAGAAAGTATGGATCTACAGGAACCCATTCTCCTTCTTTTTTCCAAATAAAGTCAGGCATTAATCCTGTTTCAGAACTGAACTGATTTTGAATCTTCGTAGTCAGTTCAATCATCTTATCTAAAACCTTTTTCCACCTTTCATCACCTGTTACCTCATAAAATACAGCTATATGGCCAACCATCCAGTCAGATGTTCGAGAGGCTGTACCATATTTCGGATCATCATCTTTTACCCAGTCTCCAAGCTTTAATGTCCATTCATCATGGTTGACAACGGAATCCATCAACGCGTTAATAATCCAGATTGCCTCTTGCTTATAATGAATGTTCCCGTCGCTTCCCCAAAGTTGGTCAGCGAGCAGCAAGGCATAGGCGATATCCATATCACCATCTGTAGCGGATCCAGTAAACTGTCCATTTTTGTCATCCTTCATGGTCCCATCTTTTTGTCGAAATTGTCTCCAAACCATAAAAGAATGGTTACGATCGGAAGGGTGACTTTTAGCATATCGAAACATCCCATCAAAGATTGCTCTCGTTTGAATGTCAAACTGTTCCTCCATCAACACCATAATGAACATTCCATAACCATGCGCTTCGGAAACCGTATTATGGCGGTTATCATATGACACATAATATTGATTTCCCTCAATCTGTTTCACATACTGTGCTTTCCAAAGTTCATAAGCATACCTAATATCACTTTTCCTTTGTTTCGCGGAGTAATCAGGTGGGACTAAAGAAGATGGTTGAATATTTTTTAACAGAAACCATATTAAAATTATCGCTATCGGTACCAAGATGATTAACATTTTTCTCACCCTCAAATAATCACCTAACATACTTTTTTATTTCCCTCTATCACACACTAAAGTCTACATTCTTTTCCTGGTGCTTTTCAAAATCTGTTTGCACTACATTGCCTGTTCGCTGCAGTTTGTTCCAACCCATCAGCTGGCCTTTGATGGCAAATAAAAGTGATTTCCATACCACATAGGTAAAGAATTGGCGGTAGACCATACGCTGAATAAACAAGGTCAATAATGGTTTTTTCTTTTCCTTTTCTAAACTAAAGGCATAGATAGAAGCTAGGGCATCCATCAATAAAAATATCAAATAAAAATAAACGACAAGCATATGACCATAAATAAGCGCAATGATGAGAATGATATCTGCGAGTGGGGCAGAGGCCAGCAGGACATATTGGAATAACATGTTTGGTATGGCAATCAAGCCAAGTTTTTTATTTTTCTTATCGAATACTGCTCCCTTATGCTTCCACAAGCATTGCAAAATGCCAAAAGTCCAGCGATACCGCTGTTTAATAAAACTTCTAATATCTTCCGGTGCTTCCGTATAGGCAATGGCATCTACCTCACTTCTAATCTTGTAACCTTTACGTAATAACTTCATTGTTACGTCCGTATCTTCCGCTAATGTATCTTCCTCGAATAAATCAACCTCCTTTATGGCGCTTTTTTTCCAAGCTCCAATGGCCCCTGGAACAACTGTAATACTATCTAACTCATCAAACGCTCGTTTCTCTAAGTTAAATCCCGTTACATACTCAATATGCTGCCACCAAGTAAGAAGGTTTTTACGATTACCAATCTTGACATTGCCTGAGACAGCGCCGACATTTGGATCTATAAAATGTCTAATGATCATAGAAATCGTATCTTCAGCAATGACCGTATCTGCATCTAAGGTCACAATGATTTCTGCTGAAGCATGCTCAATACCAAGATTTAGTGCAGAGGATTTCCCCCCGTTTTCTTTTCTAAGTAAACGTATGTTTGAATACTTCTTACATTCCGTTTCTACGATGTTTACCGTCTGATCCTTTGAACCATCATCAACAATGATAAGCTCAAATCGACGATAGCGGCTATTCATGATCGAATGAATGGTTTTTTCGATGACTGTTTCTTCATTGTAAGCAGCGATAAGAACACTAACAAAAGGCTGGTAGGAATCTTTATACACAAGATGCTTGCTTTTCCTTTTTTGTTTTAGGCTGAAAAAGAGCAGCATAGCCAGACGGAGCAGTCCAATCGTAATTAATAGGTATAGGAAAAACTTGACTGATTTGATCAATGCGGCTTGAAAGAATGAACCATATAAATAAAATGGCGTAATGGATTCCTCTGTTTCTTGAACAGGGGGCATAACTGTGCTTCGTTTCATCCCAACCAATTCACTAACAGGTACAATCGAATATCCATTAGTTTGTAACCACTCAATTATTTTCGGAAGTGCCTCAATTGTCGGAGTTCGATCTCCACCTGAATCATGTAAAAGAATAATTTGACCGTTTTGAACATGGGCTATAGTTTCTTTAACTATTTCCTCCGCCGATTTTCCATTCCAATCCTTAGGGTCTATAGTGGAATCAACGACTGTGTATCCTAAATTCTGAATTTTAACCATTCTATCAAAAAATTCCTTCGTTGGTGGCTCATTAGGTCTTTTATTGAATGAAAGGAGTGGCGGACGAAACATAATCACTGAATGCCCTGTAATACCTTGTATGACACGTTGGGTAGAATTTAGTTCCAACTCTAATTTTTTATCTGAAATAGACATAACATCGGTATGAGTAAACGTATGACTGCCAACTTCATGCCCCTCTTTATGGATTCTTTTTGTCAGTTCAGGATACAGGGAGGCATTTCGGCCAATTAGAAAAAATGCTGCTTTCACTTTATAATGATTTAAAACCTCTAGAATTTTCCCTGTATATTCTGGATTCGGTCCATCATCAAAAGAAATCGCTACCTTTTTTTCATCTACCCCATATCGTTCTAGTAGATAGGGAGTTGGGTACTTTTCATACATTTCCTTTTTTATGAAATGATGGTCAAGCTCGAATCTTCGCTTTCCTTCTGCTTCTACTTTAGTCACTTTCAAAAAATCTCCTTTTCCCTCTATTGCTGTCGATACAGAGTTTGGAATGGTTTCTAAATCTAGCGGATTGGCCTTATGATTTGATAATAATCTCCAAATGGTTGGATCTTCTGAACCGATGTTCCAAATTCCTATAGATGGAATGTGATAACTTTGTGCTATTTTCAATTGATTATAAAAAGTAGCAGCATCTAAAAACCAAATAAAATGTTCTTCATTATGTTCTTTATAACGAACATACGGAGCTAAGAAATGCTGATTCCACTGTATTGTGAGATTTTCCCTATTTATCATCTCTATCAGTGTGGAGAAATAGTATGGTGTAGCAGGTTCACCTGTCGTTACATTCCAGTCATATCCATAGTTTGCCAAACATAGTACTAATTTTTCTATAGACCCTTTATATTGATTAACAAGTTCCTGTGTCCATTGAAAGGATGCTAATGGACCAGGCTCCGATTGTTCAGTTTGTTGATCAAATGCTCTGACAATCATATGATCGGATACATCAGAAAGCAGCTTTGTATCGTATGTATCATCACCTAGGCGAACAAATACTGTAAGCAGTAATCCGGAATGATGAAAAGAGTGATATAAATCGGCAACAAACTGATAATAAAGTTCTTTATCCTCCCAGTGAACACTCTCGAAGTTTAAATGGACGCCTTGGTAGCCTTTTGTTTGAATCACACTTAACAGGTTTTGGATTATTTGATTTTGGGTTTGAGGATTGGAAAGCCAGTTGTGAACATCATCGGCCGTACTATTTGCATCCAGTGTAATAGATGGGATTATTTGTACACCGTTTTTCTTTGCTAAGTAATCAATTTTCGGATCTGATTTTTCTATAATCCTGCCTTCTTTGTTGAAATAAAACCAATCAGGGATAAGAACATCAATGGAATGAATGTTTTTCTTGAGAGAAACCTGATTCTCCTTATTTGAATGGTGTTTCGATTGATAAAAAGTAAAAACCTTTGGTTTTGTTTCTTGTTCCGTTATATGGATGGAATCAAGTGAAATCTCATTTCCATCAGCGGGAACTGGATTGGAAACAGAATGATTGATTGGTTCAATACTACTATTATTCATATCTAGATGAGCCAAGGTGGGGATAGTAAACAATCCTTTTACAATGAAGAATATGAAAATAATGGTCATCAGTGAAAGGAGACTAAAACTAATCTTTGAATATTTCCACCTTTTTCCGGACTTCTCAAAAAATATAAATCTTGTAGATTCTTTCTGATCCATTTTCATTCGTCTACCCTGCCTTTTAAACTTTAAAAAGAATAGTTTGTTCTTTATAATGAACAACATGAGTAAAAAAAATCTCGTCATTCAAAATAGATTCTCTTAAATAAGAGTATATTTTGAATGACAAATATTACAATAGATACGACAAAACAACCCAAAATATAACAAAAATTTCTAATTTACTTGTGAAACATAGGGACGGTTCGAGACTGCTGAAAAAGTATAAAAATGAATTTCAATTAGTATTTTATATCCTTGCATCATATTGATAGGATAAGCCTATTATTTTTTGGGGGGGGGTAATCGGTCAGAAAGGAGCTCCTGTTTTGACAACTTTATCAGTGGTCTCGGACGGTTCTACTGTTTCATCTGGAAAATATTTTCCTTGAAATGAAGCGGCAGGAACCGTCTCCGCGTTTCACAATTTGTTATTTTCATTTATCGAATTTTGCCTAACTAATTTAATGAATAGTCGAATACTTAGATATTTAATATTCATAGAAATGAATGTATGATACCACTTCCAACCTTTGTGCCATTTAACCAGTTTTAAATATCTACTTGTCAAAACTTCAATCAGAAGTTGTGGGATGGTAAATAAAAATAACTTCCCAACCAGATGGATAATGGATGTCTCTTTGTAGGTTAATTGATTGTAAAAAACACTAACAACGGGACAGAGGAATAAATCGAAAACGATATGAAACTTAAACGTTTTAGGGAAAAATCGTATAGGATAGGAAAGTAATTTCTTTTCCACCAAAATAATATCAAGTAAAACAGAAGAGAGTGCTGTTATTAAATAAACGATTAGCCAATCTTTAATGGGTTTCTTTTTAAAAGCGACTGGTAAAGCGGATAATCCAAGTAAGAGAAACATACGAAGCACCATTTTACTCATCTTCTATTTGCCCCCTTTCTCAAAAATAAAGTCACATTTCCTGCTGTACTTGTATCCAAGAGACATAGGTAGTGTACCCAAATAATGAATTAGTGAAACGCAGGGTTTCGCGTTTCATAGGGGAACTCTTTTTCCTGAAATGAAACGGCAGAATGAACTGAACCCAAAAAGTTAGACAAATATTTTTATGCAGCTAAA
>NZ_VYKL01000079.1 GCF_008710145.1 Niallia endozanthoxylica | reverse complement strand
GTAGTTGGGGTCTTACCCCTGTGAGAGTAGGACGTCGCCAAGCAAAGCTAAAAAGTATCCATCATTGGATACTTTTTTTTATCCTATGTAGAAAACTGCAGAAACAAAAGCTATATATTATCATCTATCCACCATATAAAAAAGAGCATCTAAATTAGGTGCCCTTTTTTATTATGAGAAAATCTCTGGAGTGGTAATTTTTTTTAGCTTTGTTAAGTAATATTTATACTTGGGGTCGCTCGTATCGGTGATGATAATATCCCTCTCACAATCCATGCAAATAAATGAAGTGTATAAATGTATACCCTTGTTCTTTTGTTCATCACAAATCACACATTTCTCTTCCATTTGCCCTTTTGCTAATGAATCCAATACACTCACCTCCATAAAACTATACTGCCCAGTTTGAATTGGTTGTATACAAAATTATGAAAATTCCCTCATATAGTTTAGCTGATTAATATTGTATGTAAACCTTAGTAATTGTTTGTATGTCTCATTAGATCTTTTCAAATCAAATCAAATACGTTAAAAAGTTCCATAGTTGAAAAAGGAGTTAAGTGAAGTTCCCCTTTAGATGGGAGAGGCGGTTTGGTACAATAGATAGGAAATGCTAAATTTAAGTGAATATATGCATAATATACTAAGAAAAAAATATCTATATTTGAGAGTATGGTGTAATAATGAACCAATCAAAAACTCCTTTATATAATCAACTTTTTTTACATAGTGAAAAACATCCTATATCTCTTCATGTTCCTGGTCATAAATATGGCGAAACTTTTCCAAAAACTGCAAAAACTCATTTTCAAGCGCTATTAAAATTAGATGCTACTGAACTATCAGACCTTGATGATCTCCATTCACCGGAAGGAGTTATTCTAGAGGCTGAAACACTTCTCTCACAATTATATGGTGTTGAAAAAAGTTTTTTTTTAGTGAATGGTTCAACGGTTGGAAATTTGGCCATGATTATGGCAGTCTTAACTGAACATGATACCGTGCTTGTCCAGAGGAACTGCCATAAATCAGTTATGAATGGCATTGAATTAGTAGGTGCAAAGGCAGTATTTCTGAGCCCTGATTACCATCAGGATTGGGCAGTTTCAGGTGGAGTATCTGTAGAAATTGTGAAAAAGGCATTAGATGTTTATTCGAATGCAAAGGCGGTTATCCTAACCTATCCAAACTATTATGGGATGGTAAATGAACTGGAGAAAATCATCCAACTGGCGCATAGCAGAAATATCCCCGTACTTGTCGATGAAGCACATGGAGCCCATTTCATAAGCGGAGGCAGCTTTCCAAAGTCTGCGGTACAGTTAGGGGCAGATATTGTTGTGCAGTCAGCACATAAAACTCTGCCAGCCATGACAATGGGCTCCTTTCTTCATATGAATGGCAACAGAGTTGCAAGAGCATCCATAGAAAAATACCTTAATATCCTGCAGTCGAGCAGTCCATCCTATCCAATTATGGCGTCCCTTGACCTAGCAAGAAGCTACCTAGGGACTTATTCAAAAGAAGACCATCATTACCTTAACGAGCAAATTTCTGCATTTAAAGAGAGACTAAAGCAACTAGATGGGATAAGGGTTATGGAATATGATGATGGCGGAGATCTATTAAAGGTTACACTGCAAACAGCTAATCAGTACAATGGGTTCGAATTGCAGGCCGCTTTTGAAAGGGAAGGAATTTATACAGAGCTGGCAGATCCATATAATGTTCTGCTTGTATTGCCACTGTTAAAGCAGGATAGTCAATTTCCTTTTATGCGAATAGCAGATGGTATACATCACTCATTGAGGGATGTACAGTTAATTGACAGAGAGAAAAAGATGGTTAACTATACGCCGTTAATCACTGCACCTGTCCTTACTAGTCAAGAAATGGGTCAGTTTGAGATTAGAAAAGTACCTCTTTTGGATGCTGTCGATGAAATCTGTGCAGAAAAGATTATTCCGTATCCTCCGGGTATTCCTCTATTA
The DNA here is from genome assembly GCF_008710145.1 of Niallia endozanthoxylica. Classification (GTDB taxonomy): domain Bacteria; phylum Bacillota; class Bacilli; order Bacillales; family Cytobacillaceae; genus Bacillus_BD; species Bacillus_BD endozanthoxylica. Next base: position 5,744 of record NZ_VYKL01000079.1, on the reverse strand, counting down.
CTTCCCGGTGAACTCATTACTGCGGGAATGATTAGACAGATAGAAGGATTAATTGACTCTGGGGCAAGATTCCAGGGTGCAAATTATATATATGAGCATTACATTACAATTTTTACAAAGAAATAGTAATAAGTTGGAGGATTATTGTGAAAAAAGGTGTATTTATTACAATAGAGGGTCCAGAGGGAGCCGGCAAAACGACCATAATGGAAATGTTGATGGAAAAGTTAAAATTGGAGGGTTATCCTGCCATAAGCACGAGGGAACCAGGTGGAATAGAGATTGCAGAAAAAATCAGACATGTTATTTTAGATAAAGAAAATAAAGCGATGGATGCGAGAACGGAAGCACTTTTATATGCGGCTGCCCGGAGACAGCATCTCGTTGAAAAGGTATTACCCGCAATCGAAAGCGGATATATTGTTATATGTGATCGGTTTATTGACAGTTCTTTAGCCTATCAGGGTTATGCAAGAGGTCTAGGGATTGATGAAATCTTTGCCATTAATCAATTTGCAATTGAGGAAATGATGCCGGATGCAACCCTTTACTTTGATATTGATCCCGCGATTGGCTTAGACCGAATTAATCGCGATAATGGAAGAGAAGTTAACCGTTTGGATCTCGAGGGCATTGACTTCCATCACAAGGTTCGAGAGGGCTATCATTTATTATGTAAGAGATTCCCGAACCGTATTGTAAAAATTGATGCCTCTCAATCAGTGGAGGCTGTGTTTGAATCTGCAGTTGACGAATTATTCCGTGTCATACAATAAACTGCAGTTTTCATTAATATCTCTATGTAAGTGAGTGATATATTTGGCAAAAACATGGCAAGAGCTTGAGGAAATCCAGCCAGTTGTTTTAAAAATGATAAAAAGAAGTATAGAGAAAAAGCGGCTTGCCCATGCTTATTTATTTGAAGGCATGAAAGGAACAGGAAAAAAAGAAACAGGATTGTTGCTGGCAAAAAGCTTATTCTGCTTGTCACCAGTGGATGAGGTCATTCCTTGTGAGGAATGCAATAATTGTAAACGAATAAATCATGGCAATCATCCTGATATTCATATAGTGGGGCCTGACGGACTGTCTATTAAAAAGCAGCAGATTCACCAGTTGCAGGAGGAATTCTCAAAAACAGGCGTCGAATCAAAGCAAAAGCTGTATATGATTATTCATGCTGACCGGATGACGGTGAATGCTGCAAATAGTTTGCTGAAATTTTTAGAAGAGCCTTATCAGCAAACCTATGCTATCTTAATGACAGAGCAGGTACAAAGAATACTGCCAACCATTTTATCCCGTTGCCAAACCCTATCTTTTAAGCCATTATCCAGTGAACATATGATTCAGAAACTTATTGAGATGGGTGTTAAGGAACACCGGGCGCCTATACTTGCCCAGCTTACCAATAATTTGGATGAAGCTTTAGAGCTAAACAATGATGAATGGTTTGCACAAGCACAAAAGATAGTGGTAAAATTATATGAAGTGCTTAAGAAAAGTTCCCTTGAAGCAATGGTCTATCTTCAAGAGGAATGGATCTTACATTTTAAAGATAAAGAACAAATGGATCGTGGATTAGATCTTTTACTTCTTATTTTTAAGGATTTATTATATATACAATTTGGGAAGCAGGGGCAAGCTGTTTTTGTGAGTGAGGCGAAAGTTTTAGAACAATATGCCTTACAAACTTCAGGACGTCGTTTAGCTAATCAAATGTCGATAATATTGGAGGCGAAGAAAAAGCTGCAGGCAAATATGAATCCACAGTTATTAATGGAAGAGCTTGTGCTTAAATTGCAGGAGGGATCTTCAGTTGTATGATGTAGTTGGCGTACGCTTTAAAAAAGCGGGTAAGATATATTATTTTGATCCCGGCGATTTACCAATTCTTAAGAATAATTTCGTTATCGTGGAAACTGTAAGGGGCGTTGAATACGGACAGGTAGTCATTGGCCCAAAACAAGTGGATGAAAATGACGTTGTTCTTCCTTTAAAAAAGGTATTGCGAATTGCGGATCAAAAGGATCGTATGATTGTAGAGGAAAATCGGACAGCTGCAAAAGAAGCCTATGATGTTTGCAGTGAAAAAGTAACTATCCATCAATTAGATATGAAGCTGGTTGATGTTGAATATACCTTTGATCGTAATAAAATCATTTTTTATTTTACAGCAGATGGCAGGGTAGATTTCCGTGAGCTTGTAAAGGATTTGGCGGCTATCTTCCGGACAAGGATTGAACTTCGCCAAATTGGTGTCAGAGATGAAGCTAAGATGCTTGGCGGAATTGGGCCATGCGGCAGGATGCTATGCTGTTCTACTTTTTTAGGTGATTTTGAGCCTGTTTCTATTAAAATGGCAAAAGATCAGAATCTATCGCTTAACCCAACGAAAATATCTGGATTATGCGGAAGACTTATGTGCTGTTTAAAATATGAAAATGATGAATACGAATCAGCAAAAGAATTATTACCTGACCTTGGACAGTGGATTGAGACTCCTGGGGGTTCAGGGAAAGTAGTAGGACTCAACATCCTTGAAAGAGTGGTTCAAGTTGAAATTCCAAAGCTTGAGCGCGTGCTAGAATATACGTTGGATGAAATTATTAAAGAAGGTGCTGTACCGGTACAATCCACAGACTGATGAGGTGGAACCAGTGGATAAAAAGGAAATATTTGATTCAGTTAGTAATATGGAAATGCAAATTGGTCACTTGTACCAACAGCTTGGTGAGTTAAAGCAGCACTTAGCAGAAATCCTCGAAGAAAATAACTCTTTGAAGCTGGAAAATGAACATATTAGACGCCGTCTAGAAGAAATTACAGAAAATACCGAGTCAAAAAAGAGCAGTAAAAAGGATGAGAAAAGACTCGAGTCCACGAATCATGGAATTGTGGATATTGGAGAAGGATACGATAACCTCGCCCGCCTTTATCAGGAGGGATTTCATATTTGTAATCTTCAATTTGGAAGTCCTCGGACGGAGGGAGATTGTATCTTCTGCTTATCCTTTTTAAATAAAAAATAATGGACAGCCTTCCTAACTTTTTTGGGAAGGCTATTTTTTAAGAATACATAAGGGGGAGTCGCTTTTGGTTGAATTGATAGGGGATGAAAGGCTTGACTACTTATTAGCGGAAAAAATGAAAATTATTCAAAGTCCTTCTGTATTTTCCTTTTCTCTAGATGCGGTTCTGTTAGCTAAATTTGCATATGTTCCTATTCAAAAAGGGAATCTTCTCGATCTATGCAGCGGTAACGGTGTAATTCCATTATTTCTTAGTTTAAGAACAAAGGGGAACATTACAGGAGTTGAAATCCAAGAACGTCTCTATAATATGGCTGTTCGCAGTATCGAATATAACGGGCTGAGTGACCGGTTACGTATGATTCTCGGTGATATTAAAGAAATGCCGAAACAGCTTGGATATGGCAAGTTTGACGTTGTGACATGTAATCCGCCGTATTTTATTACCCCATCACAAGAGGAGATAAATGAAAACGAGCATTTAGCGATAGCCCGCCATGAAATTCTTTGTACACTAGAGGATGCTGTCAGTGCGTCAAGTCAGCTTGTGAGGCAAGGAGGGAAGGTTTCCTTTGTTCACAGGTCAGGCCGTTTGATTGATATGATTACACTTATGAGAAAATATAAGCTAGAGCCAAAGCGGCTGCAATTCGTTTATCCCAAGGCTGGTAAGGAAGCAAATACTTTATTAATTGAAGCGATTAAGAATGGAAAGCCGGATCTTAAAATTTTACCTCCATTAATGGTTTATCAGGATGATAATGAATATACGCCTGAGATGAGGTCGATTCTATATGGAGAGTAAGGAGCATTATTTTTATGTATTATCCTGTAAAGATGGCAGCCTTTATGCAGGATATACAAATGATTTAAAGCGAAGAATTAAGCTTCATAATGAGGGAAAAGGAGCTAAATACACTAGAGGAAGAGCGCCGGTGGTGTTGATTCACTCCAAACGTTTTGATACGAAAAGTGAGGCTATGAAGGCTGAATATGCTTTCAAGCGGTTAGACCGCAAGAAGAAATTACAACATTTAATAAAAGAGGGTACTTATGTGGCAGCAGAAAAGCTTTGATCAAGAAGATACGAAAGGGATTTTATATCTTGTCCCGACGCCAATTGGTAATTTAGAGGATATGAGCTATCGAGCAATCAGGATATTAAAAGAAGCGGATTATATCGCCGCTGAGGATACACGTAATTCAAAAAAGCTTTGTCATTATTTTGAGATTGATACGCCTCTCATGAGTTATCATGAGCACAACAAAGAGGCGGGAGGACGAAAAATCATTCAACTGCTTAAGGAAGGCGCGAAGGTTGCCTTAATTAGCGATGCTGGTTTACCGACGATATCGGACCCAGGGTATGAGTTAGTTGTTGAGGCTGTAGAAGAGCAGTTAACAGTTGTTCCTCTTCCAGGAGCAAATGCTGCCTTGACAGCACTCATTGCATCGGGTCTTTCAACGAAGTCCTTTTATTTTTTCGGTTTTTTGGACCGGCAGAAGAAAGAAAAACGGAAGCAGCTTGAGGAACTGAGAAATATTCCGGCAACTACCATCCTTTATGAGGCACCGCACCGATTAAAGGAAACACTTACTATGATTCATGAAGTGTTAGGGAATAGAAAAATAGCCTTGTGCCGTGAGTTAACTAAAAGATATGAAGAATTTATTCGCGGTACAGTATCAGAATTAATGGAGTGGGCAGCAAAAGGAGAAATTCGCGGTGAATTTTGTTTAATTCTTGAAGCGGGAGAACCGCTATCAGACCAGGAGAAAGCACTATGGTGGGAAGAACTATCTATTGAAGACCATGTGAAGCATTATATGGCAGTAAAAGAGTTAAGCTCGAAAGATGCCATTAAACAGACAGCAAAGGATCGAAATATGAATAAGAGGGAAGTATATCAGTTGTACCATATTGGAGGAGAGTAGAGGAAAGCAAATTATTGTAGAATCCAACAAAACTTACTGCATCCTCCCTACTAAAAAAGCTTCTCGATTTGAGAAGCTTTTTTAGTAGGGAATATTATTGATTAGATAGGTCAAAATTTTCTTGGATTTCCTTAATAAGCTTTTCGGCACCCTCACGGCTTAGAATCAACTTGCCTCCAGCTAATTGCAGATTGTTGTCTGATACTTCACCAGTAACTTGACAAGTCATATTTGGCTTATACTTTTTTAGGATAATACGATCATCATCCACATAAATTTCTAAAGCATCTTTTTCGGCAATACCAAGTGTGCGTCTTAATTCTATAGGAATGACTACACGTCCAAGTTCATCAACTTTACGAACAATACCAGTAGATTTCATTTTCACTCTCCACTCCAATCTAATAATATATCTATCTATTTTTTATTTTTTTCGCCAAAATTCGACAATTTTCTTACTTTTTCATCATAGCAACAATTCCAAAAAACGTCAATTACTTTATTTTCCTAAAATAATGTAAAAAATTCCAAAAAATTAGTTCACTCGATTAGGATAGATTATAACAGTACTAATGTTATATTACAAAAAATTACTCCTGAAATACTAGCGCCAAATTTTACCTTTTAATTTCTGTGGTGTTGGCGATAATTTGTAACAGGGGAAGGTTAGTTTACGAGCTAGGTGTCAATACTTTTAAAATAATGGCTTTATTAAAGTACTGTGTTGATAAGCCAGATTTTTGACTCATTCGTGTGAAATGAACATTTCACACGCCT
>NZ_VYKL01000078.1 GCF_008710145.1 Niallia endozanthoxylica | reverse complement strand
CAGGACTTACCCACTTGTTGTAAATTAATGGTATTTTAGTACTTTTCATCGGATGATCAAATAAAACTCCTAAAAGTACCTGACTTTTTGAAATAAATCCCATAATCAGGGTAAAAATGTAGATTGCTACTATCTTTCTTGATTAAGGGTGTTGGAATGATGTCAACTTTAAACAAACCAAAGTTTAAAAAACTTGCTTATAGCTCTTTTGGAGGAGCCCCTTTAGTAAAGTCCTTGTGGGATCGATTTGATTTATCCTTATTGATGGCTCAAAGTGGTATGCACAAGAAAAGTGGTGTACCTACCTGGCAATTAGCTTTCTTATTGGTGATTGGTTTATTAGCGCAGTGCTCTTCTTGTTCAAAAACAGTAGAGTTCTATTCAAAAGAACGTCTTTTACAGGCGATGTTTTCCCAAAAAAGAGTGACTCAATCCGTTCTCAGTCGCTTTATGGTGTCTGCTTTTCACTGGGATCTCTTTCATTTAAAACGGGTGCGACAATTTCAACTAGATGAAGAGACCAAACTAGTTGACGGGGATGTTGTCGCCTTAGATGACACCTTGGTGGTTCATGAACACGCCACAAAAATGCCTTTTTTGTATCGTTTATTTGATCACTGTACGAATACCTATGTAAAGGCTATGAATCTAGTTGTCATTCATGCTAGAAAGGCAAACGGACTCCAGTATCCCTTATTTTATTCCATATGGAATAAAGAAAAGGAGAACGAGATTCATTTAACCAAACTGGATTTAGCTCTTCAGATGTTACAAGCCTTAAAAGAACAACTCCCTCGTCCCGTCCGTTTATGTGTAGCGATGGATAGTTGGTATTTTGTGAAGAGCCTTTATCTTGAAATTGAAAAACTTGAATTTGATTGGGTAACGAAAGCAAGAAAAAATACTCTACTCTATCGGAAAGTGATGATTCGAGGGAAAGAACGTTTTGTTGAAATCCTTCCCGAAGCGCTATTTAAAGAAGCGAAACCCCTTTTTGCTTTCTGGAGAAGAAAGAAATCTGTGTGTATGGCCTTTAAAGATATATACATTAAAATAGATGAAATCCATAATGGACAGGGCTATCTTAAAAAGCCTATTCTAAAACCTGTTTCAGCTGTTGTAACGGCAAACTTACAAGAAGATCTTGAACAAGGCAATGCCAAAGGGACATTTGCGTTACTTCTATCTAATAATACAGACTTGACAGCTGTAGAAGTCGTACAAAATTACAAAAGAAGATGGTCGATTGAGGTCTTTTTTAGAAACGCCAAACAAGAATTAGGGTTAAACAACTGTCATTCCACAAATGAAAATCATATCCATGCCCATTTAAGTATTCTTTTTACAGCGGAAGTCCTCGTTCGATTTGCGCAGTGGAAATATAATCAAAAAACGGATAGGAAAGAAGAAATCACCCACGGCCAAGTAGTTGATCTTCTCTTTCATATCCGCTGCGAAGTCCATGCGAAAAGCAAAGACTCAATCCAAGTATATTTTGACACAACCGCTAAGCCCTTCGCAACTTTTTTTAGAGAATTTTGGCCTCCGCAACTACGGATGGCTTGGTTTGACATGGATTATAATCGGAATGGGAATATGATTCCACAAAGTGGGTAAGTCCTA
>NZ_VYKL01000077.1 GCF_008710145.1 Niallia endozanthoxylica | reverse complement strand
AATAAAGCAAAAAACAAGAGTCCTTTTATTGACATAAGGCTCTTGTTTCTTCATGTATAATATCATTTTTACTACGCTCACTTAATTAATCATCCCACTTAACTTCAAGTACTTTTCTAGTGGACGCATCGATTTCAACGTCTGCTTCTCCACGATCTGTTTTTAATTCTACTTCGTATTTGATAAACTCATCGTCTTCATCTTTGCTAATCTCTATCATTCTTCCATTTACTGCTTTTTCAGCAATGGTAGTGGCATCCGCAGTTGTCCTTTTTTTAATGATATGCATCGCTTTTATTCTCGAAAGAATAGATTTGGCTGTACGAAAAGATTTTAATCCTAACATCGCACAAACTCTCTTTTTAATAAAACGATGATCCTGTTCAACGATATTATTAGGATATTTTACCTGCCTTATTTGGATGCCTACGGGCATCTTTTTCTCTTTCTTCAACTCTTCAATTGCGATAGGATAGGCTGGATTCTTATCCACTGTGATTACACGAGGCTTTGAAATATGAACAGACCATAAAGCTTTCTTGAAAAAATGCTTTGCAGCCTGATGATCTCTTGTTTTGCTTAAATAAAAATCAGTCGTATTTCTTTCTGAATCAACGGCACGATATAGATAAATCTATTGACCTTTTACCTTGATATAAGTTTCATCGACTCCCCAAGAATCATTGTTGGCTTAGGATGACGTCGTATTCTTTCATCTTAATTCGGGATCATACTGATGAACCCAATGCATGATTGTTGTATAAGCAATGAATAGGCTCTGTTCTTGCATCATTTCTACTAAATCACGGAAACTGAGATTATACCGTAGGTACCATCTACCATTAACAAATTAATGTCAGGCTAATAACGCTTCTACTTGAATATATTTTGCTTTTTCATATTGGTAACGCACCTTTTTAGAGTAATAGTATCAGTATGCCCAAGATTTAGAGATTAATTGCAATTGTGTTGAAGTTTTTGCACCAGAACCCCATAAGTTTATTAAGATAAATAAGAAAAATAAATTGAACTAATATATAAAAATTGTTAAATATAACACTTAAAAACGGGTACAAGAACTGAAGATCAATAAACGGATTGGCAGCTCTTTTGCTAACGGATTATAAAAAAAGGAATCCGCAAAATAGAATTCTGCGGTTTCTAAACTAATAGAAGAGGTTTAATAATTTCATGCACTTTAATTATTTTCATATGCAATTTATCTTTTAAAGTCACAGCTAGAAAACTATTTTAATTTTTACTTAATCAGAAATTGTGAGTTACTGAACAAAAGTCTTTCGATTTTGAGATGGGGTTTATTTACCTCTCGGGAAGATTAATCCATTTAGCAAACTTTACGCAAGCCATATATTAAACCATAGAATAATCATGTAATTATTGGGAAAATTAGTGTATATATACAAATGCTAAACGTAGAAAGTGAAATGGATGAAAGTATTCGCTCGAATGGTGATTAGCGTTATCCAAAACAATGAGATAAAACCTATTACCGAACGGTCTATAAAAGATAGAATTGAAACCCTCAAACGTCAATGAAGCTCAACATAAGACTTCTAAACGAATGTAGAAAAATTTAATCATGAGAAAGGGAGGAAACAGGTCCTTGTGGGAAGCATTTCGTAATAAAAGGAAAAGGGGAACACCGGTCATAACCCGCGAAGAAACAGCAAGGGATACAGGTAAGCTTCCACTGCACCGAGATTTGAAAACGAATCTTGAAAAAATCAAACAAGAAGTCGGGAATAGTCCAGATGTGATTATCCGTGAATTCGAGATTGGTAGTAATCCGCAGATTCCTATTGCAGCAGTTTATATAGATGGACTGGCTGACAAGAAGATGGTCAGTGATTTTGTGATGCGCTCCTTGATGATTGATCATGGAGAGGCTAAAACTCATAATATCATTTCAGCTCAAAATGTGTTTCATTTCGTTAAAAATAATGCTTTAACTCTGGGTGAAGTAAAAATTATCAAAGATTGGAATGAACTGATTCTGTCAGTTTTGTCTGGTAATACAGTCATCCTGATTGATCGCTTTACAGAAGCCATAAGCGGGAGTACTAGTGGGGGAGAATCCAGGTCCGTAACGGAGCCGTCAACACAAGTTGTAATCCGCGGACCAAAGGATAGCTTTAGTGAGTCCTTGGGGACCAATATATCCCTTGTTCGCCGCAGGATTAAAAGTCCTAACCTATGGCTGGAGACGAAGCAAATTGGAAATGTTACGCAAACGGACGTTGCCGTGATGTATATCAAGGGAATTGCCAATGATAAACTTGTACAGGAAGTAAGGCGAAGGCTTGATGACATTGAAATAGACGGAATTCTGGAATCTGGTTATATTGAAGAATTGATTCAAGATCAAACATTTACTCTCTTTCCTACACTATTTAATACGGAACGTCCGGATGTCGTGGCAGGGAATTTGCTCGAGGGGAGGGTAGCAATTTTTGTGGACGGAACACCCTTTGTTTTGATTGCACCTACTACCTTTTTTCAGTTTTTTCAGACCTCTGAAGATTACTATCATCGTTTTGATATCACGATTGCTATTCGACTATTGCGATATGCCGCTTTACTCATTGGTTTGTTAGGACCTTCAGTCTACGTCGCAGCGATTACGTTTCATCAAGAAATGATTCCAACCCCTCTTCTAATCAGCTTGGCAGAGCAGCGAGAAGGTGTTCCTTTTCCTCCGTTTGTCGAAGCGATATTGATGGAAGCTACACTTGAATTCCTACGCGAGGCAGGGATTCGGATGCCAAGGGCGGTCGGACAAGCCGTATCGATTGTCGGGGCTCTTGTATTGGGACAGGCAGCCGTTGAGGCAGGAATTGTTTCAGCTTCGATGGTGATAGTTGTCTCCATCACCGGTATCGCCAACTTTGCAATCGCATCCTACAGTCTCGGAATATCGATACGCTTGCTCCGCTTTGTGATTATCCTTTTTGCAGGGACATTTGGTTTTTATGGAATTGCCATCAGCAACATTATGGTCTTGGCCCACCTGTGTAACCTGCGCTCTTTTGGTGTACCTTATATGGCTCCCATTACCCCATTTATTCTCGAGGATCAAAAGGATACGATACTGCGTCTGCCTTGGTGGTCGTTTCTTACACGTCCCCGGTTGATCAGTCAGAATAAAATGACGAGGATGGAGGGAGGTCTCCAGCCTACTCCTTCAAAACAAGACCAGAATCAGGACCAAGGTGATTGAGATGAAAACGAAAGGATCCATCCTTATGGGAATGCTTTTATGCATTGTGTGGCTTTCAGGATGTTGGAACAGCCGGGATCTTGGAGATCTGGCAATCGTGATGGGGATGGGGATTGATAGAATACCGGAAACGAAGGAGTATCGGGTCTCTTTTCAAATTGTTAACCCGGGTGAAGTCGCGGCAGGGGGCAAAGGAGGCGGAGGTATACCGGTGACCGTTTATAGTGAAACGGGAAGTACCTTTTTTGAAGCGATACGGAAAACAGCTCAAAAAGCACCGCGTCAATTATTCTTTGGGCATATGAGTGTCATTGTAGTTGGTGAAACATTAGCTAGGGAAAGTATCCAGGATTTATTCGATTTCTTCGAACGTTCGAATGAAGTCCGCATGACTTCGATCGTCCTTGTGGCTAGGGAGAGCACGGCTGAGTCGGTCATCAGCATTTTGACGCCCATGGAAAAAATTCCGTCCAATAGTTTGATTGGAAAAACGAGGTTTGCAGATAAAGTGTTATCAGAAAATATTGAATATAAATTGGATGAGGTGATTAGATCCTTTGTCAGTGAAGGAGGAGTATCCACCATCAGCGGGGTGAAAATTGTTGGGAACCCGCAGGAAGGAATGAAGACATCCAACAAAGAACAGAGCAAGGTACCAACCTATACTCAAATTGATGGGATGGCCCTCTTCAGAGAAGGTAAGCCTATACGCTGGTTAGATGGCAGTGAAGCACGCGGAACGGTTTGGATACAGAATAAAATGAAAAGTACGATTGTGAATCTGGATTGTCAGGAGAAAAAAGAGGCCCTTGCAATTGAAATTATTCGTTCCGTTACCAAAGTGAAAGCGGAAATCCGGAATGGAAAACCAGCCTTCTCGATCCGAATATGGGATGAAGGAACCATTGGCGAGGTAAAATGCGGTATTGATCTAAGTAAACCTGAAGAACTTGAAAAACTAATAAAAGAATTAGAAGAGGAAACCAAGAAAGAAGTGACGGCAGCGATCAAGGTGGCCCAGGACGAGAAAAGGGATATATTTGGTCTGGGGGAGACTCTTGCCCGAAAATACCCCAAAACATGGGAGAACCTGAAGGAAGAATGGAACGAAACGTTTTCGGAAAGCCAAGTAGACGTATTCGTGGAAAGCTATATTCGCCGTCCGGGGGCGCGGATGAGACCGTATTTGTTAGAAACGAAGTAATCATAGGATGGAAGGGAGGATCCATTACTTCATGAAAAAAGCAAGAATTTCGCCAGGCCAACTATTTTCATTGATTACCTTGTTTAATTTGGGAACAAGCTTAGTTGTTCCATTAGGGATGGATGCCAAACAGGATGCATGGATTGCGATTCTTCTTGGGCTGGCCGGCGGTCTGCTCTTATTTCTTGTTTATGGTACTCTTTTTCACCTCTATCCAAGCATCTCTTTAACCGGGTATATAAGGGAAATACTAGGAAAATATATTGGGTGGCCGTTAAGTTTCTTCTATATTCTTTTTTTTATTTATGGGGCTGCAAGAGACTTGCGGGATGGAGGGGATTTGCTGGTTGCATCCGCCTATGATCAAACCCCACTATTTGCGATTAATGCCTTAATGATTGTTGCCGTTGTTTATGTTCTTCATCAAGGAATTGAAGTGCTGGCAAGATTATCATGGCTCTACTTTATGATTATCCTGTTGGTCGGTATGTTGGGGAACCTCTTTGTCCTGACTTCCGGCGTCGTCGATGTCAAGAATGTATTGCCGGTCCTAGGGAGAGGTTGGAAACCCGTTTTTAATACGGTATACTCGCAGACCTTCATGTTTCCTTTCGGGGAAACGATTTGCTTTACCATGATTCTTCCATTGCTTAGGAATCAAAAAGAAGCGATCAAGATGGGGATGGCAGCCATGGCCTTCGGCGGCATTGCTTTAAGCTACACCATTTTGGTTGAGATTGCTGTTCTTGGCGTAGATATGGCCAGTCGATCAACATTTCCCTTGTTATCTGCGATTAGTTTAGTCAATATAGCAAATTTTTTGCAGCGTTTAGATGCTATCGCCGTTCTGACAGTGATTATCGGGGTTTTTTTTAAGGTTGTGGTCTTTTCGTATGCTGCATTGGTTGGGGTTGCCGACTTATTTCAAGTACAAAATCAACAGAAGTTGAGTTGGCCGATTGGGATGGTTATTCTTTTTTCTTCAATGATGATTGCCAGCGATTTTTCAGATCATCTGGAAGAAGGGAAATTCGCCCTGCGATCGATTTTTGTATTTTTCTCAGTAGTCATTCCCCTCTTGCTTCTGATTGTGGCTCTGACTCGTAAAAGAATTGGATGATCAACGTTCAATGGGGGAATTGCCGCTGAACTTTGGAACTTATCTCCGAACGCTGTGAAGTTTCCGCAAACCGGGAGCTCATTTAATTGAAAGACCGATAATCTTAAAAAAGATGAGGTATGTATTTGCATGAAAATTTTCGCTATATTTCTTCTGCTCTATTTAGCCAGTATGTTTTTTTATGTAATCGTGGATTTAATCATGGGAAAGTCATTAAACTTTGCCCTTTCTAATTTGATTAATCCCTTTTGGATTAATAGAGGAACGGAAATGGGCATTGCCTTTGTCTTATTTTTGATTTGGATAGGCCCTTTGGTTGTTTTTCATTTTCGAGCCAAAAGGAAAAATAGAAACAAGTAAATAAAGTTACTACAAAATAATAAATGAAAAGTTCTTTGATATCAGGAATTTTTTTTAGAAAATAATTATCTCGAACGTCATATTGAGATTTTACGGATCTGGTACAAAGCAAAAGATTTCCAGTGCCTCTAGTCTTATACAACTAGTCCAAACAGTTGGAGTTATCTGTTCAAAGTGTCTATAAATATATCAAAGATGGGATTATTAAAGTTGTAGAAGTACCTTTTGGTGATGAACGAACGAATTATGTTATTTCGGAAGAATCGTTCTTAGAAGCAAAGGAATTGTTTCAGTCCCTAGAATTTGAGCGTGTTCGAAAAAATGAATATTATGATTCTAGCTATGACATTGCGCTTTTTCAGTACTTTCAATCTCCAGATAGTACAGCTGCTAGGGTGATGAAGGATGAGGAGCTAAATTGGGGATTTTATCTTCCGTACTATCAAAAATGGGTGGAATATAATGAAGGAATTGAAAAATATGGGTTGGAACCTTGTTATGAAATTCATAAAGATGCACTAGATTATAAAGGCTACGTTCATATCCAGATTCCTAAAGGGGAGGATATTTTATATCCGTTTATTGATTTCATATATGAGTCTTGGGGAATTGAAAACGTAGAGATTCGGGAACAGGAGCAGGGTGTCTATATCTCGATGAAGGTAGGGGAAATATCTCTTCAACATTCGATTCCTTTTAACTTGGACCAGCTTATTCCTTTTATAAAAGAGGGAACGATTGAGATTGCTGAAGGGTTATTTATTGTTCGGAGTGCTTATCGCAAAACAAATTTAGAGTTGCCAATCAATATGTTGGATACTGTTAAGCAATTGGCCGAACAAGGAAATATGACAATGAGCCAGTGGGTAGAGCGAGCAATTCATCAAGCTATAAAGATGGAAGAATCCTAGTAGGGTAAAAGCATTGTGGGTTTTGCAATGCCTTTTTTGCGCGTGGCAGCACATGTGCTATAGGATACAAGCCCCGAATGCGTAGAGCAACTGGTAAGAGGCAACTGACAGATAGTGCCGATTGGGTCAAGTTTTTATGGGGATAATTTTAAGGGGGGAGAATTCTCTTATTGCATTTTCGTATTGACAACATTTAATAACTTTTTTCTTTTGCACTACCTTTTTTGCTTTTAAAGTCCTTATAATCTCTTCAATGAACGATACATTGGTTATCTGGATGCCTGATTTAAACAAGCAATATTTTGTCTGATGGTCTTTCCAGCAATATTTCTTAGTTTTTTACATAATACATAGACGCATTATCGAAAAGATGGATGGGGTAATTTCTAATTACATTATTCAAACTGATTCATCTTGAGTAAGATTACGAATAATTGATATACATTTATATATTAGTATCTGTATAAGTCAGTTGTATCCTTAGTATTGGTTGCCCATTATTAGGCATTGAAAAAATCTTTATTCTTAAATGTCGTTAAGCGAAGTGGATGGTTAAAAAAATAGATTTGGATGGTTACTTTTGCTGTGAATTCTTTAATATAGGTAAAAAAGTAATCATAGTGATTGTCTTCTTTTAATAATTTTACTGATAAAAAAATGAATAGGCATTCAATTAAATTGAATACATTTGTTGATGTTATCGAAAAAAATGACTGTGGAATCTATAAAGAAACAGCTGTAAAGCAGTTGCTGGTTCTTGCAAATGAGAGACTGTGAGCTATGGGTAATTAAGATAGCTTTATTTCAGAAATAACAGTTATGATGACTAGTAAAAAAATTAAATTAATATCGTTTTAATAATGTAAATAGGTGGTAGGGCATTTATGAAATCGTATCTTTCTTCAAGGGTGAAACAATTAAAGCCTTCTGGCATTCGCAAGTTCTTTGATTTAGCTAATACCATGGAAGGAGTTATCTCTTTAGGAGTTGGAGAACCAGACTTTATTACTCCATGGTCTATACGTCAGGCTTCTATCCAATTAATTAACCAAGGGAGTATATCCTATTCAGAAATGGAAGGGCATATAGAACTGCGAAATCTTATATCTACCTATTTAAATAGCAGTTTCCAAGTTTCCTACTCTCCTAAAGAAGAAATACATAGAGCATGATTTATTAGTGATTACCGATGAAATATATGCTGAATTAACGTATAAAGAAGACACCTTTTGTTCAATAGCCTCTTTAAAGGTTATGAGAGAGCGAACGATTCTTGTATCAGGCTTTTCAAAAGGCTTTGCTATGACAGGTTGGAGATTAGGATTTATATGTGCTCCAGAGTATTTAATTCAACAAATATTGAAGATTAGTCAATTTACAACGATAAGTGCTCCTACGCTATCACAGTATGGAGCACTTGAAGCTTTAAAAAATGGACAAAAGTATATCGTTGAGATGAGAAATTCGTATCGTAAACGGCGCAATTTTATCGTAAAACATTTGCGTGAAATGGGGCTGGATTGTCATTTACCTGAAGGAGCGTTTTATGTATTTCCATCAATTCGTAAAACCGGACTTACATCAGAAGAGTTCGCGGAAAAACTCCTTATTCAGCATAAGGTAGCGGTCGTACCCGGAAATGCATTCGGGGAATGTGGTGAAGGGCATATTCGGTGCTCCTATGCAACTTCATTGGAAAAAATTCAAGAGGCAATGAAAAGAATGAAGCGATTTGTTGACAATCTATAACGTTAACTGGATGGGTAAATTTATAGAGAAATGGATGGTGACTAATTGCTGTTACTTTCTTATAATAGGCCTATTTAATATTTAAATAATGTCTTACAGTAGATATCCACTTGCTAAATTCAATAATATATTTTAGGAGTTTTATTTGATTTTATTGTATAAACATAGAATGTTCTAAGGGGTGGCAACATGAAGATCATGTTTGCTTTGGTAATTATTATTTTTATAATAGCTATTATTTCAACAATATCAATTGCAGGGAAAGGTGACGATAATTATAGCAGTTCAACCAAAAGAAACTTTACAAATTTAAGTTTAATCTATGTAATCATTATTATTTTAGGTTTAATAGGCCTTGGTATATATATTAGATTTTTTTCTTAAAACAAATGATATGTTTTTTAAACCTATTATTTTAGTAGTGATAATAGGTTATTTTTTATGAGTAGTTTTTGTATGTATTTATGGATATAGTAGGGTTGGGTAAAGAATACAAATAAGAAAATTATAATTTGGTTAAAGATACTGAATAAAAGATAAGGATGGTTAATATGGATTGGAAACCAGATCGAAAAGCAAAAAAAGCAATTTATAAACAACTTGCTGAATATCTTGAAAATGGAATAGCGGATGGTACCTTTCCACCTGACAAACCCTTACCTTCTGAAAGGTACTTAGCTAAGGAACTAAATATAAATAGAAGCACGGTAGTTGCTGCATATGGTGAGTTGGAATCAAATGGGCTTATTCAGAGAATTAGAGGAAGCGGGACGACTGTAAGCAAGGATATATGGGGAATTACTAAGAAACGTATTCCCAGCTGGAATAGATATATTGAGGCAGGTTCCTTCTTACCTAACTTACCCGTTACTCAACGGATACGAAAAGAAGCTGTTGAACATAAATTAATTAATCTAGCTAGCGGAGAATTGTCAGAAGACCTTTTTCCAATGGAATACTTAAGAGAAATTACTTCGACTAGGTCGTTTATTGGGAGCTTAGGCTATGACCATCCGCAGGGAAATGAAATATTGAGAAATACTATTACAAAGCATGTTAGACAATTTCGGCAAATTGAAACGTCCCCTTCTTCCATATTAATCACATCTGGCGCGCAACAAGCGTTACACTTAGTCGTTCAATGTCTTCTGAAGCCAGGAGATGCGGTGGCTTTAGAAGACCCGTCTTATAGTTATAATCTTCCAATATTTAAATCTGCAGGAATCAAGCCATATTTTTTATCAGTAGATAAGAACGGAATAAACCCAGAGGAATTACTGTCATTACATAAAAAGCATCGAATCAGAATGATATTTTTGAATCCGGCTTATCAAAATCCTACAGGTTACTTACTTAACGAAAATCAGCGAAAGGCGCTTCTAGAAATATCTTCAGAACATGGGATTCCTGTCGTGGAAGATGATCCATATAGCTTAACGTCTTTTACAGGGGAACATGTTCCTACGCTTAAATCGATGGATGGTCATGGAAATGTTTTATATATTAGCTCTTTGTCAAAGATTGTTGCTTCTGGGTTAAGAATTGGATGGCTTATTGGGCCGAAACCTGTTATTGAGAGGTTATCGGATGCCAAACAACAAATAGACTTTGGTCACGCAATTTTTAATCAATGGATAGCAAATGATTTTTTAGAATCAAAAAATTTTCATGCTCATATCAAAAGATTAGTGAAAGAATTAGAAAAACGCAGGGATCAAATTGTTACTAGCCTTAAGTTTTATTTGAAAGATCAGGTTGATTTTTCTGTTCCTCAAGGAGGAATACATATATGGTGCAAGATAAAAAAAGATTTTAATGAAATTCAATTACTAGAAGAATCAATCAGAAGAGGAGTTATTTATGTCCCTGGTTCAACAATTGGATCAAAAAAAGGTTTTGTTCGTTTTACTTTTGCAAGAGAAGATGAGGTATCCATTGATGAAGGAATTAAAAGATTTTCTGAAGCACTTCATTTTCTCTAACATTTTTAGGGGGAATCATGATATTAATCATGATTTTTTCCTTTTAAAGACAAATGGATGGTCAAAAAAAGATCTAATTGGATGGTTATAAAACTTATAAATCCTTTATTATTAAGAAGTGGATGATTAAACATCCACTTCTTAATAATAATTTGTGGTTAAGTATGTGGATTAATTCACAATTGTCTATTTATAATACAGTTTAGAAATGAATGTATAAGGATTGGAAGGAAAGAGGTATGAACTCTATAAATATGATAAAACTGACTGTCGCAGAACGCATTGTTTGAGGAGAAGGTGATGGCAGTACACTACCTGTATTTGATACTCCTTACGGGAAAATAACATGTCACTGACTATGGCAGCTATGTATGCTCAAGGAGTTCAACTTTATATTGCTCCAACCGCAGATTCAAGAGAGACTTGGCAGTCGACAATCCGTCATATTGCAATGGAAGGAATATGCATCTTACTGGGGATTATGCAAGACCTGATGTATTTAAGCTGAAGTAAACAGCGCGAAACAGGAGAGTATTGAGTGGGAGAAGAATAAATCTATTCTCGAATAAATTCTGCTTTACTATCAAACTTATTATTAATTAAGGAGTTGATATGAAATGTCATGGACGGTTATTATTGTGGTGATTTTTGCACTGTTAAAAATGTTAACTAGTCCCCCAAGTGCACTTGTAGGATGGTTTGTAAGTAATTTTGCACTTCATCCAAAACTAAATTCAAAAGATATTACTATAACATTTAACGGAAAGCGATTAGAGGAGGAAGAAAAAAATAGATTTACCGAATTTTTTAATGAAGCTCTATTTTTAAAAAGGTACAATATATTCCAAGGGAATGAAGACTTGTTTCTAAATCCAGAAACGAGTGTTATTCCATTTGTCATAAACGTAAAAAGTAGAAAAAAAGAAATGACATTCTATGTTTATAGTTACGATGATCACGTTGATGTGGTCAAGCAGTGGAAGAAGAAAGTGGCTTCTTATCGTCTTAGTTCTGAATATCTACAAAAGTTTACTATTTCAAATAGTTTAAGTGTATAAAGGAAAAAACTTGATATCTATATTTCACAGAAGAATAGTATGAATGGAAAAAACTATGGGTTTATTTAAACTGTACCTTTTGTAAAGGGCATTTAAAAAAGGCCTAGGCAACTTGTTGAAGCTGCTGTCTGTATTTTATAGGCGGCAGCTTTTTTAGATTCCATTGACCTCGATAATAACGGAAAGGAATTTCTCCTTTCCATTAGTTCAACGACCTGTGGAGAGCTTCGTAACGCCTCTACCTGTCATCTTAGAATCACTTTCACGTACAAGAGAACCCCACTGCTTTAGCGGTGGGAGTAGTCAGATAGGATATCACGTATTTAGAAATTCACTACCACTTGTTTCTAAAGTAAAGTTAATAAATTTTTCCAATGTAGGTGTAATATATGCACCTTCTTTTACAATTAAATAGCAGTCAAGAGACGGGTTGTACTCCGTTGTTAAGGGGACTTCAACTAATTCCTTGTTCGCTAATTCTCTTTCAATGGACATTCGAGGAAGGAATGCAATACCTAAATGAGATATTACCGCCATTTTGATTGATTCAATATCATCAAGTCTTAAAGTAATGTGATAATCATTTATATCTAAACCGAGTCGCTGTAATTCTAAATGAATCATTTCTCCATGAGTGGTCCCTGGTAATGAACCAATCAAAGGAGCCTTTCGTAAAATATCTTGTATACTACCTTGCCAAGTTGCCCAAGGAGAGCTTGTTGAACAAACAAGCGTCCAGTAATCTTTGTGAATTAAATGTTTTACCATTTTGGGAGGGCTTGTTTGTTCTGTTGACCATGTTACAAATCCAACATTTACTTTCTCATCCAATACATAACGATAAATTTGATCCGTATTATCATAGATCGTTGTCATTTCTACTGTTGGAAACTGTTGCATGAAGTTCAATATGTAATTAGGTAAGAGATAGCGTCCTATAGGCCGATTGCTTCCAATGGCAATGCGTCCTGCTTCACCAGAAATGATTTCTTTAACTGAGGAACGCAACTGTTTTTCAAGACTAAGCAAACTAGCGGCATATTGATTCGTTAGTACACCTACGTCTGTAAGTTCCATTTTATTTCCCTTCCGTATAAAAAGCTTTGCTCCTAATTTTTTTTCCAATGATTTGATTTGTAAACTTAATGCAGGTTGGGTCATAAGCATACTTTTCGCAGCTTGGCTGTAACTCCCATGCTCGACAACGGCACAAAACAATTGTAATTGATAAAGATTGATAGGAAGATCCATGGTGTTTCTCCTTTCAGGATTGTACAGTAGTGGGAATTAATTCGAGTATTTATCTAAAGTAGAATGTCTTATAAGGACCTTAGTTATAAATGATTATATATAGAAAGCGCAAAGAATTGTTATTTGTATTATAGAATAGCCTGGATGATGCAGTAAAGGAATTCTAGAATAACTATCATAATATTCAAATAATGTATAGGAAGCGCAGTGAAAATGATGGAGGAATAAACCTGTATATGAAAATAGGTGATCAATTGAGGAAAAATGGCAACTCTATTTTTCGAGCTTGCTTAGAAAAAAGGAACTCGTACAGTTACGATTTATACAGTGAAGGAAAAACTCTTCCCCTTCGTTGTTAAACGTTATATAAATCTAGCTAAGAAACCTTGTCCATTTCATGGTGTCTTAACTGGTTATATGGCAATCACTTCTAAAGGATTCAACAAATTAAAAGGGAATCCAGATAACTCCCCTTAGGCTCCTAACTCTGTTAGGGGTCCTTTTGAGTTTTATTCTGACTATAAGAATGAATCCCTCTACAAAAAGGTGTGCTTAATTCTTACTCTTCAAGTTGGTTATAAGATTATATATATAACTATATCAATATTTTCAAATTGGATTTATAACTTTATCTAACTTATAATAAATTTAAAGATTAATCTTTATATTCACATAATTAATATTAATCAATCAATAGGAAAGCGTATTCACAAGTTATGAAGGAGGATTTATATGTTAAGTCAAGAACAAAATGAAACATTAACTCAAGTTGGACCTGGAAAACCAATGGGTGAACTCTTAAGAAGATATTGGTATCCAATTGCTGCAAGTTCAGAAGTTGAAAAAGTCGGAACGATTAAAAAAGTGAAAATCCTAGGAGAAGAACTTGTTTTATTCCGCGATAAATCGAATACTCTTGGTCTTGTAGCCGATAAATGTGCTCATAGAGGCGTATCTCTCGAATATGCTATACCGGAACAATGTGGACTACGTTGTCAATATCATGGCTGGCTGTATGACAGAGATGGGCAGTGTATCGAACAACCGAATGAACCTGAAAACAGTACATTTAAAAATCGGATTAAACTTTCTGGATATCCAGTAGAAGAACTAGGTGGATTTGTTTTTGCCTATATGGGACCATCACCTGCTCCTGAATTACCGAAATGGGATCTTTTTGTTCAGAAAAATGTCATTCGTACGATTGGATATGCCGTCATTCCATGTAATTGGATGCAAATCATGGAAAACTCCCTAGATCCAACACACCTTGAATGGCTTCATGGACATTACTTCGAGCATGTATTTGAACAGCAAGGTCGTCAGCAGGATGAGTGGAAAATAACCAAGCACCATCTTAAAATCGGCTTTGATGAATTCGACTGGGGCATCATTAAACGTCGTGTATTAGAAGGACAAACGGAAGAAAATGAAGATTGGGCAATTGGTCATCCGATTGTATTCCCTAACATGCTTCGAGTCGGGGATAGTGGAGCACATTCGTTCCAAATACGGGTACCGATGGATGATACTCATACCTTACATTTTTGGTACACGTGTTTTGTACCGAAAGAGGGGGTTGAGGTACCAGAAGATTATCCTATTTCATTGTACGAATGTCCGATTAAAGATGAAAATGATAAATTCATCATTGATTATATCGATGGTCAGGACATGATGGCATGGATCACTCAAGGACCGATTGCGGATCGAACAACGGAAAGGCTTGGAACATCGGATAAAGGAATCATTATGTTTCGCCAAATGTTAAAGAGAGAATTAAAGAGAGTAGAAAATGGAGAAGATCCAAAGTGTGTGATTCGTGATCCAGAACAAAACCAATATATCGAGTTACCGCAAGAAGAAGATAAATTCAGCGAAGGTGGCTTGTTATCAGGAGTGGCGAAAGATTGGAATACGAGATATGCACCAAATCTAGATGAAATTATTGATCTTTGTAAAGGTGGAACGGTTTCTTCTGTTTTATAACAAATAAGAGGCTGTCTCAAAAGAAAAGGTGTCAGGCACCAATATACAATATTTAGTAACAGCCAATGATAAAAGTTACTAAATATCGTTATTCTGAGGATGCCAGATACCTTATGAGACAGCCTCTGCTCTATCTGTAAAAGGGAGTGTTATCGAGTGATTGAAAAGAGAAACAGTGAAATGCAGGTAAAGTATTGTCCGAACTGCGGAGAATCACTTTTTAAACCATATAGCCTTTTTAATGAATATTGGGTGGCTAACGATACCGTTTATTTTTGTTGGTGTAGCGAATGTTCATGGAGGGGAGAAATTCTAGAAATGAAACGTGTAACGGCACCTGAGCTAGCAAGTTCATAAGGAAAGAAGGAGAGAAAGATGAGCGATTCATTAAATGAACTGAGAGAGAAGGTAGCCCTTTCTTGCAGGATATTAGCTATGGAAGGACTCGTGGATGAAACGTTAGGCCATGTCAGTGCTCGAATAGAAGGTACAGAAGAGATGCTTATTCGCTGTAGGGGAGACATGGAAACTGGCGTAAGGTACACGTCAGCCGAGGCAATCAGAAGGGTTGATTTTGATGGAAATGGGGATGATCTTCAGGGAATCTATCAAGTTCCAAAAGAGTTATCCATCCATGGGGAAATATTCAAATCAAGACCTGAAGTAGGCTGTGTGATTCATGCCCATCCTCCAGCGGCTTTGATATGCGGGATTTCTGAGTTACCGTTAAGGCCAATTTTTGGTGCTTTTAATATACCAGCCATGAGAATGGCATTAGAAGGAGTTCCCGTTTTCCAAAGGTCGTATTTAGTAACCCGACCGGAATTGGCAGCACCCATGATCGAGGAAATGGGGAATAAGGATATTTGTTTAATGAAAGGACACGGTATTACAGCAACAGGTGCAACGATTGAGGAAGCAACGATTAATGCGCTGAACTTTAATACATTGGCGAAAGTGACATTAGAAGTAGCTAAAACAGGACGAGAAGTAGCCGCGATATCGGAAGAGGATATTGCTGAGTTGCCTGATTTAGGCACAAAGTTTAATGCCAAATGGGTTTGGCGTTATTATGTTAAAAAACTTCAAGAAGCAGAAAAGTAAGGGACTGAAAGGAGACATAATATGCCAACTCATAAGCGAATATTAAATATTGGAATTGTCGGGCTTGGGATTGCCGGAGCCTCTATGATTCCTGCTATAATAGATCATCCAGGGGTTAGATTAGCGGCAGCATCTACAAGAAACAAAGAAAGGCTGGAGAAATTTGCAAAAGACTATAATGGAGAAACATATTTTACGATAGAGGAATTGTGTGAAAGTTCGACTATCGATGCTGTATACATTGCTACACCTACAGAATTCCATACAGAACATGTCCGAATTGCTGCTGAAGCAAAAAAACATATTATAGTAGAAAAACCTTTATCCGTCACATTAGAAGATGCAGAAGACATGATAGAAATAGCTGAAAGAAATGGAGTCCAGCTCATTGTCGGACATTCCCATAGTTTTGAGCCACCGATCCAAAAAATGCGGGAAATCATAGAGAGTGGAGAGCTTGGGAAAGTTTTGATGATCCACAATTGGTATTATAATGATTGGTTATACCGTCCAAGGACACCAGAAGAATTAAAAACAGAACTTGGAGGCGGGGTTACGTACCGTCAAGGATCCCACCAATTTGATATTATCCGATTGCTGGGTGGGGGGGAAGTGAGAAGTATTCGGGCAGTAACTGGAATAGCAGATGCTTCTCGCTCTACTGAAGGGAACCATTCTGTTTTCTTAGAGTTTGAAAATGGTATTGCCGCAACGGCTGTTTATAATGGTTATGATCATTTTCATACAACGGACCTTACCTTTGGTATTGGAGAAGGAGGTCCATTAACAAACTCAAATGTTTATGGGCAATCCCGTCGATTAATCAAAGACACAAAATCACAAACAGATGAAGTGGCTTTAAAGGTTGCTTCTGGTTTTGGCGGGGAACGATCGAAAAACTATAAAGAAGCCGAAAAAAGTCACCCTTTCTTTGGATTGACAATTGTCAGTTGTGAAAAGGGAGACATTCGGCAACATCCAGACGGCTTAATTGTGTATGGAGAAGATGAAAAGTACGTGGTTCCGATCTTAAAAGAAGAAACAGGTCGATTGAATGTTATTGATGAGCTATATCGAGCAGTGGTGGAAGGGGAAAAACCTGTACACGATGGACGATGGGCAAAAGCTAACCTAGAAGTGTGCATCAAAGCTATTCAATCCTCAAAAGAAAGAAAAGAATTGTATTTAGATCATCAGGTACCAGTACAAAGCAAGGTCGGTCATTCCATTTAAGTGAAAGGATATTTTAAAATCAAACACAGCCAGGCCATGTAGAGATTGGCTGTGTTTTCATATACTTATCGGTTATTGTATGATTTTCTCATAAAAGGAATAAAAAGATTCATAGATCAAGAGAGAAGGATGATTATGACCATTGAACTTGTAGTGCTTGTACCAGATCCGCATCTGTTAATATCAAGAATTGAAAGGAGAGGTACATGATTGGTGAAGCGCTAGCCCTTCTTGCATTAATTTTATTTTCGACGAATATCATCTTAACCAAAGTAGCAACTGCTCGAGTAAATAGCAATCTTGGGTTTCTTATTTCTGTCAGTGTAAACGTATTATTCGCTGCACTTTTGCTTCTAATTCAATTCATTTTTTTTGATCTAGGTACAATAGGCTGGGACACGAAAGGTTTTTTTCTTTTTTTGGCAGCTGGATTTTTTAGTACATACTTAGGCCGTTGGTTTTTCTTTGAAACAATTGCAAAATTAGGTCCAACAAGAGCAAGTGCCTTTCAAGTAAGTAATCCATTATTTACAACCATTATTGCCTGGGGGTTTCTGGAGGAAAAGTTAGATTCAACAGATTTATCTGCTATTTTCCTTATGTTGTTGGGCTTATTCCTAGTATCCTATATTTCCAAAAGAGCGGGAGACGAGGAAGTTGCGGCAACCCAGGAAATGATAAAATCACGAACGTTTAAGCAATTTGTTGTAGGCCAGCTTATTCAAACAGGAATTTTACTAGCTTTTCTCAGTTCTTTTTTCTATGCGATTGGAAATATCGTTAGGGGAGTAGCCATTCAGAGCTGGAATCAGCCTATTTTAGGGGGATTGCTTGGCGCTTTGCTTGGGTTTTTATTACATGTCATCACGAATAAAAGTACTCGTCATTTTTGGAGTGAAATCAAAAAATCAGATCGTACAGGAGTTACTTTCTACATGATTAGCGGAGCTATTACGATTTCGGCACAAATCGCAGTGATTGCCTCGATGAGATATATCCCAATTTCTATTGCTAATCTCATCACATTGTCAACACCGATTATTGTAACACCTGTAAGCTATTTCCTTTTTAAAAATCAGGAAGGCATTACATATAAGACTATTATAGGGATTGTTTTAGTTATGTCGGGGCTTTGTCTTATTATATTGTAAATGAACAAGGCATCATTTATTCTATGAGAATAGCTTTATAACCTATCAAACAGAAGAACTCAAATAAGGATGAATGATTCTCTCTTTACCTGTGGTAGGCTTATCTGTCTATAGGGACTAATACTAGAATAACTAGGCTAACCACCTTAAAGACGTAATACAGGCAACACTGAAATGTAAGCGTTGATAAAAGGATGGCTTAAAATAATAAATCATGATCTACAACACATTCCAGAAAAGGGAGGAAAATTTTGTGAGCATAGAAGTAATTGCCATTCTTATACTTCTGATTATTTTCATTATAGGGGCAATCTTGCCAATAAATATTGGCGTTTTAGGACTCGCTGCGGCTTTTATTGTTGGTATCCAAATTAGTGGTCTTAGCAAGGAAGAGGTTTATAGTGCATTTCCTGTGGAACTGTTTATTTTTATAGTAGGAATCACGTATATGTTTGCCATTATACAAAAGAGCGGGGTTATTGATTTGATTGCAGACGGGGGCCTACGATTGGTAAAGGGGAACGTCGTCGTCATACCTTGGCTCATGTTCGCATTGAGCTCGATTTTGGCAAGTGCAGGAACATATGGCATCGCAGTTGTTACTTTGTTAGCTCCAATTGCATTGAAAATAGCGCATAAATCCAATATTAGTCCGCTAATGATAAGCATAATGATTATTATGGGGATGCAGGCAGGCTCTTTCTCACCATTAAATATTTTTGGTGTCATTGTTAACGGAGGTATGCAAACGAGAGGTCTGGAACATTCGCCAGCGTTACTGCTACTAAATTGTTTTATCTATTTTGGTCTTGTTGCGTTAATAACGTTCTTTCTACTTGGTGGACTTCGCTTAGTAAAGCAGCAATCAACTGCAATGGAATTCGTCGCTGCGTCTATAGAAGTTACAAATGGAAATATATCAACAGAAAAACAAAAAGACGGATTTACAGTATATAAAGGAATTTGTCTTGCGGGGATCGGAGTCTTAGGTATCTTATCGATTGGATTTGATATGAATCTTGGTTTTGCGGCCATTTTAGTGGGGTTAGTACTTGCCTTAATCTCTCCTAGTAAACAAGATGGAGTGCTCAAAGTGATGCCTTGGGGAGTTATCTTTTTAGTCACGGGAATTGTGACCTATGTTGGGATAATGGAAAAAATAGGGGTAATGGATTATGTTACAGCTATGATCGCGAATTTGGGGAATCCTGTCTTGGCGACTCTTGTTGTTTCTTATGTGGGTGGATTTGTGTCCGCTTTTGCTTCAACAACCGGATTCCTAGCTTCTGTTATTCCTATTGCAGAACCAGTCTTGATGGATCCTAGCCTTTCTTCTATCAATGTTATATCTGCGATTTCTGCTTCATCCAGTATCGTTGACTTAAGTCCTCTTTCTTCAGCAGGTGCACTTTTACTTGCGAATGTGCAAGGGATAAAAGAGAGGGTATTTTTTAGGCAACTCTTGATTACTACCGGCATATTCATTGCCTTTGGTCCAGGATTAGCATGGCTCTTATTTGTGGTGATTGGAACTCCTTGGTAAATAACGGACTAAATTATCTGAAAATTATATAGATATATAATAATGTGAATTGTTCGGAAAGATTATGCTTCCATTGCAAATGTGGCTATGTTAAAAAAGAACGATTTATTACGTAACCGTCCCTTTTCTGAACAAGATACGTTTCATGAGGAAAAGGACATTTTTATTACCATTAACGTCATAAAACCCTGTTCACAGAAATATGTCTTCGTCGTGTTTGAAAAGCAGAACACTTCTCTTCTTTCATGACAAAGCTACTTCATACAAATCCAAACCTTGATTCATTTGAACGTGACATTGAGTTGGCTGATCTTGATTACTCTACTTCATCTGAAGCAGGTCTACGAGTGATTGCAGAAAATCATGTTGGCTCACCGATAAAATGAGGGAAAAACAGAAAATTATAGTTAATAACCAAGTAAATCAATCTTAATAGGTTTTTTTATAACTATTCGAGTACTAAATTAACTTATTACTTTTAATTCATCTATTATTCACGCTAGAAACAAAGATGTTGAATTATTCATAACAAGGAGTGAAGGGATTTATGCATGACTTTCATACTCATTTCATCCCAAATGATGTACTGAACTGGCTTAAGGAAAATAAACAGGCAGTCAATGCCGAGTGGATTAAAAAAGAGAACAATAAAGAGGATTTTCTCTTCATCAATCAAAAGTGGGGGTTTGAATTAAAGAAAGCCTTTACTGATTTTGATTTATATATGCACGACCAAGAAAAAGCGAATGTTACACATTCCATGATTTCTGCGATTCCACAACTCTTTTTATATGATTTTCCATTAGATATTACAAAAGAGATGTCGAGAATCTATAACCAATCACTCGCACAGTTAATAGCTGCAAACCCAGGTAAGTTATCAGCCGTTGGAACGGTACCATTGGCACATCCTAATCAAGCTGCTGAAGTGTTAAATGAAGCCATGAACATTGGGTTAAAGGGAGCCATCATAGGGCCTGGATTTGGACAACATATGCTGTCAGACAGCTTTTTTCAACCATTTTTCGAAGAAGCTAACAGGTTAAAAGCGGTTATTTTTATTCATCCATTATTATGTGAAGATTCTCGCTTAAAAAGAAGAATGATGCCTAATTTAATCGGAGTTCCATGGGAAACAACCGTTTGTGCAACAGATGTGCTATTAAGTGGGATGATCGATCGATATCCAGATGTCAAAATATTATTTGCTCATGGAGGCGGATTTCTTCCCTATCAAATAGGTAGGTTGGATAAAGGCTACGAGCAATGGAATCTTGTTTCTTCTAATTTACAAGCCCCGCCTTCTGAGTATTTAAAGCGTTTTTGGTATGATACGGTTCTTTGGAATCAAGAAAGTATTGACCTTCTCGTGAAGACAGTTGGAGAGGATCGAGTTGTAGCAGGATCAGATTATCCATTTGACTTATGTGTATGGCCTCCAAAAGAAATCAGTGAGAAAGGTGCTCACACTTTACTAGATTATGTCGTAAAGTAACCAATTGAACGTTTTCCAAAGAAAGAATAATAGAAACATGAGACAAAGATTAATAGGAGGAATTATTAATGACTATTGAATTAAGCATACTTGCAGCACATGTTCCAAGTATTTGCCACGAGGATCAAGTACCTGACTTTCAACAAAATATGGTCGACGCGATGAAACAAGTCGAAAAGGATATTGCTAATATTAAACCGGACGCTGTCGTATTAGTTTCCTGTCACTGGCCGTCGACTTTTGCCCACTATGTAGATTGTTATCCAGTTCATAAAGGCCTACTGACTGCTATAGAAGCACCCGAATTGATTAAAGATGTTCCATACCATTATCCAGGTGATGAAGAATTAGGGCTTCAACTTGTGAAAGCAGGTGTTGACGCAGGTATTACGGTAAAAGAAGTTCAAGACAAATATTTTGTCTGGGATTATGGAACCGTGGTTCCACTTCGCTATCTTGTGCCAAATGAAGATATCCCAGTAATTAATTTATCTGTAACATTAGCTGCGAATCTAGAAGAAACGTATCAATGGGGAAAAGTCATTGCCAAAGTATTACATGAATCTAATAAAAGGGTCATTTTTATCTCAAGCGGGGCACTGTCACATCATTTAGTCCGTGGAAGACATAATATGCCAACTATTGCTGAGCATAGCCTCGATAAAGAATTTGTCAATTTGTTGATGAATAAAGATTATCAAGCTGCTTATCAAATGCTTCCGCAATATGCGAATATGGCAAAAGTAGAATCAGGAGGCCGCCACCTAGCTATGCTGTTAGGAATTATCAATCAAGAATGGACACCAATCTACTTAGCAGATGGACAATCATCCGGTAGTTGGAATGCTCTAATAGCCTTTAAGAGAACGAACACCTCTCTTACATGTGAGTATTTTTAAACAAGAACATACCGTTTTGTCCCCATTAAAAAGAGTGACATCTTTGGATTATCTTGAAGGTGTCACTCCTTATTAAATGGTTTGGATATTCCTATTTTGATGAACCTGGGTTGAATAAGATCAATCCCTTCTACCAAATCCATAAACAGTTTATTTATAAAGAGGGAGTGCGTATAATGGAATCTTCTCAATCTCTTATATTAACCGCTAATCAGCTATTATCCCATATTGAATACTTAAGAAAGAGGTTAATTAACTTGGGGCTAACATATGGCTTTGACCATGAGAATACACTAATAGCAAGTCAGGAACTAGATGTATATATATTGGCATACCAAGAAATGAATAGCAAACTATCCTTACAAACATGTTCGTGAATTTACTTTAGCATCTAATAACCAGCCAATCTTGTATCCTTTTCAACTTTATTATTCGTTACTTTTAACATCCACCTGAAAAAATTGGTATACAAGTAATATTGTGCAAAAAACTCTATAAAATTGGAATACACATGACAAAAGTTATCATACATCAAAAATTGGGCTCCTAGAGAATCTTAGTTGAAATTCAAGATCATCTTACTTGAACCCAACCTCTTTTAATAGCTTCTACAACTGCCTGGGTCCTATCGTTTACATGCATTTTTTGCAGGATATTACTTACCTGGTTTTTAATTGTTTTATCGCTAATAAATAATGCCTTCCCGATTGTACGATTACTATTACCATCTGCCATTAACGAAGGACTTCACCTTCACGTCGTATTAATAAATGAAGAGGATGGCGAACTTCTATTTGGGTAAAGACCTGATTTTCTTTTATCTCTTGAGAAGCCAAGCGGCAATTGTGTGTCACTTTCATATGTAAATAAGATATGCCATCAGCAACGACTTGATGGCCTCAATCAATGTATCGGCTTCCATTTTTTAGAAAGTGCCCGTTTGCACCTGTTTGTAAAGCATGTGTTACATAGTTCTCATCATCATGTATAGATAAAATAATCACTTTTGCATCTGGATATTTTTCAATTAATTTCCTTGTAGCTACAATACCATTAATATTAGGCATATTAATGTTTATTCACACAACATCAGGATTGTATTTTTCCACTTTTCACCACCACTACACTACCGTCACCTCCTTCAGCGACAATATGAAGGGTGTTTTCTAATTCCATAATACGCTTCACCCCTTCTCTAAATAATTGATGATCATCTGAATGTACCCTTTATAATCTAGTGTATCTTCATGGATTTCATAACAAGGTTCTAACCCATATTTTTCAATTCCTTCATTATAATCTACCCATTTTTGATCGTATGGAAGATAAATCCCCGAAATTAACGCCTCATCTTTCATCACCCTAGCAGCTGTACTATCTTGAGATTGAAAGTACTGAAACAGCGCAATTTCATAGCTATAATCATAAATAAGGATTCTTTTTAAGTGAAGAAGTCAACTAACCTTCCTGAATCTCTTTCATCCCTGCACTATCTTTAATTAGAAATGATGTATGAGTATGTCTAAAGCTGTGGGGGGAATATGCTTGACTACATCCATAGCTTCAACAGTCACCTGCTTTTTCGGCATTACAAAACCATTAGTGGGATTTGTCCGTAACAAGTCTTGACGGATAGCATGCTTGAAAATCACGTTTCCAGTGGTATGGATGCTGTCGATATAGTTATGGTTAAACTCCTTACTTAATTCATCTATAGGGGACTGGTACATGTGCTTTTTGACTGCTCCAACAGCTGAAGCAGTAGGCTTTCCTGTTCGGGAAATTCTGTAATCTTTTTTAAAGGAAAATTAGTTATTGCCCTTTTTTATGGTTGAATATTAAGAAGTTTAAATACAATAAAGATATTAAAGAATGCCTCCATTAAAAGGAGATATTTCTAAATAACACCTTTAAAGGAAGTAAGTTTTGATGGAACTATGGTGAATACTTTAACCTTTTAGACCAATTTTTTTAGTCCTTTTGCAGATATCTCTGCATTATATGACCCGATTTCTAATTGAATGTATATCGCTTATAAAACAATTGGCAGTCAGAAATTATATAAAGTAGCAAGGCTGCCCTAAGTGAAAGATTTACTTAGAACAGCCTTGTTTTAGAGGGAGACTGCATCGCTTATTTTTGTTTAAATATTAGAAACAACTGAACCATCAAACCCTAGTGATAACTACATAGTCTTTTAAGGCTGACTACTTGACAGGGTTGTCCATTTTACCTACTTGCGAGAACATACATATTGATTTTTAGCTGCACCGAGACCAACTATAAAGAGCATTACCGATGCACCAACCAATATCAAAAGTGGAATCGTCCAGCTATTGGTTAGATCATGTAGATAGCCAAAGAACATTGGACCAATGGCAGCAAGTAAATATCCGACCGATTGAGCCATGCCGGACAATTCTGCTGCTTGCCCGGCATTCTTTGTGCGTAAGCTGAAAAACATCATCGCTAGACTAAAGGAAAAGCCTCCCCCTATTCCTAGCATAACAATCCATAAAACAATAAAATTCAAACTTCCATAAATTAACCCAACGTTTCCAATTAAAAGAGAAATAGACGTAATGGTCACTAATAGACGTTGATTGGACATACGTCCCGCGATGATCGGAACGATAAAAGTAAATGGAAGTACGACTACCTGCATAATAGAGAGTAACCAGCCCGATTGATCCGAACTGACTCCTTGTTGCTTTAAGATTTCAGGTAGCCATGCGACAAGCACATAAAACACTGTAGATTGCAGCCCCATAAACAAAGTTACTTGCCAAGCAAGTTTGGAACGCCATAAATTCACATTATTGTAAGTTGTTTGATGATTAGCGGTAGATGTTTTCATATCACGATGTTTCAGTTTAGGTAACCAGAATAAAATGGATACGAAACTCAGAATCCCCCAAATTCCTAATGCACCCTGCCATCCATAGCCTAATCTAATGGCAATGGGAACACTGATACCAGCAGCTATTGCACCAAATAGGTTCATAGAAATGGCATAAACACCTGTCATCATGCCAATTCGTTCGGGAAATTCTCGTTTAATAAGGCTTGGCAACAATACATTACAAACAGCAATAGCCAAGCCAAGGACAGCCGTACCAATATATAAATTAGCAATTCCCGACAGGGAGCGTATAATAATTCCAAGGGTTAGAAAGATGATAGCAATCAGAAGTATTAATTCAACTCCAAACTTTTGTCCTAATTTAGGGGCAA
The DNA here is from genome assembly GCF_008710145.1 of Niallia endozanthoxylica. Classification (GTDB taxonomy): domain Bacteria; phylum Bacillota; class Bacilli; order Bacillales; family Cytobacillaceae; genus Bacillus_BD; species Bacillus_BD endozanthoxylica. Next base: position 462 of record NZ_VYKL01000077.1, on the reverse strand, counting down.
AAGGAGAAAAAAAGGCAAAAGCGAGTAGGGGTAGTGTGGTGATCATCCCAGCTAATGTGTTCGATATCTGCAGATTATCCCGAATGAGATCTACTAGAGGTCCTACAGAGATTAGAGGAGCACGTAAATTAACGGCAATAAAAATAATGCCAAGAATAATTATCCAAGATGCTGATTGCTTGTGACTCTTTGAAGGGGATTCTATTTTCTGTTTTTTATCAAGTTGGTTTAATAAATTCATAATGCTACCTCTCTTTGTTATCCATAGTAAAATACAAGGTTTAATGTAATGGGTGGTTTTATCATTTCCCGACAGAAGACTCCCTCTTCAATTTTGTGCAGGGCGGAGCCCAGAAATAAATTGGAGATGAATGTCGGTTGGCTTTAGCCAAAACGGTTGAGATATGCGAACAAACGTGCTACACTATACTTGTAAGTTGTTCTTTGAAAACTGAAGGTATG
>NZ_VYKL01000076.1 GCF_008710145.1 Niallia endozanthoxylica | reverse complement strand
TTATAATCGGAATGGGAATATGATTCCACAAAGTGGGTAAGTCCTATTATGTAAAAAAATAAAATTAAATTTTTTCTTAAAACCGCCCATTCACCTCACCGCTTAATTTTCTAACGAAAATTTGAAGCGGGAGTCCTCTGGGCATAAATGATAGAATTTACAAGTTAACAATAGTGAAATTTTTTTAATGTGTGTTCCGTATACAGGAACAAAGCAAATTACATGCAGATATTTTATGAGAATATAGTCACTGTAATATTTAGAATATTAAAAAAATGCGAATGAATTCCGTATTGTTATTTTATAACGGAGTGAAAGCGTTTCCTGAAAGAGGGGAGATAGTGGTATAAGGAATGGTTTAATGAGACTGTCAATCGTATTTCTAATTCTTAAAAACAAATCTAGGGGGGTCTAAATGATGAAAAAATTAGTAAATGGATTTTCAACAAAACTATTCATTGTGCCATTACTAATACTAGCTTTAATCCTTAGTGCCTGTGGAAAAACGGAGAAAACACAATCTGATGCAAAAGCTACCAGCGGTACAAGTAAAGATGGGAAAACTAGCTTAAGTATGGCATTCCCTTCTTATAATGCCAGCTATTTGCCAGCATTCGTAGCTGAAAAGCATAAGTTATTTGAAAAACACAATCTAAACGTTTCTTTCACAAAAGTACAAGGCGGGGTCATTGCACTTAGAGGACTTCAGACGAATGAGTTTCAGATTATTTCCAGTTTGCCAGAATCAGTAATTAACGGCATCGCATCTGGTGCAAATATCAAAATGATTGGAACATTCGACGATCAATCCATGTATAGTATTTACGCAACATCTGATATAAAGAAGCCTGAGGATCTAAAAGGTCAAGTTGTTGCAACGAACCGTACAGGAAATGGAACTGACATTCAGCTTCGCTGGTGGTTACAGAACAATGGATTAGAGCCTGACAAGGATGTCCGTATTGTAGAAGCAGGGGAAAACTCAACTCGTCTTCAAGCATTAGTGACCGGTCAAGCGAAGTTAACCATTCTTAGTCAGCCAACAGATTTAAAAGCAGAAGCTGCCGGAATGCATCAACTATCTCTTATGAGGGATGACTTGAAAACGTATAATCACAACATGTTAATTGCTAACGGCGAGTTTTTAAAGAACAATCCGGAAGCAGCAAAAGGCTTTATGGCCGCGATCGCTGAAGCAACTGAGTATGCGAAGAAGCCAGAAAATAAAGACGAAATGATTCAAATCATTATGGAAAAATTAGAAATGAATCAGGAAGACGCTCAAAAATCGTTTGAATTTGTTCTGCCTGCATTAGCAGATAAAGGAAAAATCAACATTGAAGGATTAAAATGGGCAATTGACACAACCAAAGAAGCTGGAATGTTAACAGGTGATGTTACGGTCAAGCAATTATATGATGATTCTTTTATTGCAGATTAATTGAGAACATACTAATTTGTAAGAGGTGAAGTCTATGACAATGGTAAAAACAAAGACTCCTATTTTAAAATTTGATAATCTGAATGTTATTTATAATGAAGGTCAGCCAAATCAAGTACATGCTCTAAAAAATGTATCCGGGGAAATACATGAGGGGGAGTTCATTTCGATAATTGGACCGAGCGGATGTGGAAAAAGCACTCTTCTTCATACCTTAGATGGGCTGCTTAAACCTACTTCTGGTACGATTTCAATAAATGGTTCAGAAGTTCACGGACCTGATGAAAATAGAGCAATGGTATTCCAGGATTTTGCGTTAATGCCATGGCAAACAGTCTATGATAATGTCGCTTTTGGATTACGGCTGGCAGGAAAGAAGGACAAGAATATACGCGATAAAGTCCTGCATTATATCAAGATGGTAGGCTTGGAGGGGTTTGAACATAAATATCCCCATCAGCTGTCAGGAGGAATGAAGCAAAGGGTTGGAATTGCCCGTGGTTTTGCTGTTGAGCCAAAGGTTTTACTTATGGACGAGCCATTCTCTGCGATAGATGAACAAACTCGGGAAATCATGCAGGAAGAAGTATTAAAAATTATGTTGAATGAGAAGAAAACAGTCATTTTCATCACTCACTCGATTGATGAGGCGGTTTTTCTCTCCAGCAAGATAATTTTAATGTCCGTGCGGCCTGGACAAATAGTAGATGAAATTAAAATAGATATCCCTTATCCAAGAACGCTTGAAACGAAGGCTTTACCGAAATACCAGGAATATAAGCAAACAATTTGGGATCATCTAAAAGGGGAAGTAAGAAGACAATATAAGAAGGGGGAAGCATAATGCAAGAAGTAGAAGTTACGAAAAGTCTTACATCTACAATGAAGAAGAGTAAATGGACAATACCTAAAAGTATTCTCTATCCATCTATGACCCTGCTCATTATTCTAATTATTTGGGAAATCTGCGGCCGTTTAAACCTCATTGATCCGTTTATGTTTAGCTGGCCAAGTAAAATTTTTACCGAAGCGGTAGCCTTTTTCATCTCCACAGAAGTTTTTACACATCTTGCTGTCAGCGGGATGGAGGTTGGCATTGGTTTTGCAATGGCGCTAATTGGGATTCCAATCGGATTAGCAATGGGGTATTGGAAAAACCTAGAATTGGCTTTTGATCCCTTTGTAACAGCACTCTATACAACACCAATGATTGCTTTGACGCCATTATTTGTGTTATGGTTTGGGCTAGATACTCTATCCAAGGTTATGATGGTATTCGCGCTATCCATTTTCCCAATCTTGATTAACACAATGTCAGGTGTAAAAATGACAGATCCATCTTTAATCAAGGCAGCCCGTTCCTATGGGGCAAGCAGAGGACAAATGTTTAAAGAGGTTATTTTGCCTTCAGCGATCCCATTTATTATTACAGGTATACGCTTAGCGATTGGAAGAGCATTAATTGCAGTAGTTGTTGCGGAAATGCTGGCAGGAAATAAGGGGATTGGATATGCAATTAGACATGCATCAGAGCTGTTTCAAACAGCCCAATATTTGGCCTATGTTGCGGTATTAATGGTCTTATCAGTATTACTAACAGAGCTGTTAAAGTTATTTGAGAAGAAAATTGCACCATGGAGGAATTTATAGGAAGTCGGTTGTTCTGTGATTCAAATCTTTTCATTTTTAAATAGTTTTATAAAAAAGAGGCTGGGACAAAAGTATTTTAGCTAAAGAAAAAACCGAACTATCATGCGGAATTCTAATTTAGAATTTCGTAATAGTTCGGTTTTTTTATTTTTATTCCTTTTTAAACTAGAAATAATTCGGCTTTAACAATGGACAATTTAGTTCTGTCCCAGTCTCTTTTTTTCTTTTCCTAGCAGTTAGTTGCATTATACTGTTGACGGGTTCGTGCTTTCTTTTTTCCCCTAGTCATACTATTCTTGGGCTTTCTCTATTTTAACAGACATAGCCAGAATTCTCCTTCCTCAAAAATTCGATAGAATTTTAGGTGGGAGATGAATGGCTTTTTTTTTGCAATAAAAAATAGATAAAATGACTATCAAAGGAGTTAAACACAAGAAAAACAGGCGTTCCTATTAGAATGATATACCAGGACTTACCCGCTTATTGTAAGTTATTGATATTTCAGTATTTTTCATCAGGTGGTCAAATAAAATACCTAAAAGTATTTGGCTTTTTGAAATAAATCCCATAATCAGGGAAAAAATGTAGGTTGCTACTATCTTTCTTGATTAAGGGACAAATACTCTAAAGAATGATGGTATTTTTTTATTTTGTTCCATATGAAAGAACCCTCCCTATTTTAAGCCTTATTGAGAACGTATAATTTTTTATAAGTAATCAATAAATTCAAAATAGCCATAAAAAGGAGAGGGTCTTATGTTAAAAAAAGAGGATAATGAAAAATTATGTCGGACAAGTAAAGGAACTCCAATGGGGGAAGTATTCAGAAGATACTGGATTCCGGCCATTCTTTCGGAAGAAGTTCCTGAGCCGGATAGTCCTCAAATTAGATTGAGATTATTAGGTGAGGATCTGGTTGCTTTTCGCGATTCAGAAGGAAAGGTAGCTATTCTAGATGCCTATTGTCCTCACCGCCGGGCGCATTTATTCTGGGGTAGGAATGAACAATGCGGGATAAGATGCACGTATCACGGTTGGAAATTTAATCGAGACGGTGAATGTGTAGATATGCCTAATGAATCAAGCGAGAGCAATTTTAAACATAAAGTTCGTCTAACATCCTATCCGACTTGGGAGAAAAATGGGATCGTATGGACTTATATGGGACCGAAGGAAGAACAGCCAAGCCTCCCTGATTATGAATGGCTGAGAGCGCCTGAAACTCATTTCCAAGTATCGAAAACCTATGAAGGCTGTAACTGGCTACAAGCTCTGGAAGGCGGAATTGATACATCCCATTCATCGTTTGCTCACAATAACAATATTCAAGATAAGAATTCCCTACGTAACCGTGCAACAAATCCAAAGCTTGAAGTAGATAAAACAGAATACGGTTTTCGTTATGCAGGGATCCGTGATTTACATGAGAATGGTAACTATGTTCGTGCCTATCAGTTTATCATGCCGTCCCAGCAAATGCGGGGACAGATGTTGAAGTGGCAAGATGGGAGTCCAGAGGAATATCCAACTATTCGCGGTCATATATGGGTACCAATTGATGATGAAAGTGTATGGGTCTGGAATTTCAAATATACGTCTGAACCATCCATTCCTCTAGATCCGGAATTCTCGTTACAGCAAGAAATTGCATTTGGTAGAGGTCCTGATGACGTATTGCCAGGGTATCGTTTGAAAAGGAATCCTTCCAATGATTATTTGATTGACCGAGAAGTGCAGCGGACAAAGACATTTACGGGAATAGAGGGAATCAACACTCAGGATTACGCTTTACAGGAAACAATGGAAAAACCATTTGCTGATCGTACAAAAGAACGTCTTGGAACTTCTGATTTAGCCATTATTTCAGCAAGACAGCTATTGTTGGAAGCAACAAGAGATGTTGAAAATGGCAAGGCTCCAAAAGGGATTCATCCAGAAACATACCGTAATGTAAGGGCTTGTGATGCCTTCCTTCCAAAAGGAATCGATTGGAGAGAAGGATTAAAGGAAAATATGACAGCTAAATATCAGCTTATTAAGACGAATTAAGAATCTGTTTACTAGACGTTCAAATATAGACAAGATTCTTGTACGATAGAAAAAATGTTAATCTTTCTATCGTACAGGTTTTAACTTTAAGGGGTGAATCGTATGCCATTAGCAGAACAATTGGTTTTACCAAATTATTTTTATGGTAAATCCATTGCAATTCTCGGATACAGCAAAGAGGGCCGTGAATTTGCAAAGATGTTACGGGAACATGAAATCTCTGTTGTTATTGGACTAAGGCCTATTGATGATTTATGGACAGAAGCAGAACGTGATGGGTTTCTTGTGAAAAATCTTTGGGATGCAGTAGAATCAGCAGATATCATTCAAGTCTGGTAGCTGTGAAATGATAGGGGAATCTTTAGCTTTAGTGGCTGCCTTTTCTTTTGGTTGTGCCAATGTAATGGTGAAAAAGGGGGTAAGTCCTAATTCAAAGAATAACGGTGCTTTTCTCTCTGTCCTGATAACCTTCGGACTGGCCGGGATTATTACCCTGGCCAAAGGCCTATTTCAGGATTGGCCGCCGTATACAACCAAAGGGATAGGTTGGTTTGTTTTAGCTGGTTTCTTAACCGCATACATCGGGAGAAGTTTATTATTTACATCTATCCAGCATTTAGGTTCAGTTCGGGCCTCTACTCTTAAACGTTTAAATTCACTTTTTACTGTCCTAATCGGTGTGTTGTTCCTGCATGAATCAATGAATCTTATGGTTTTTATAGGAATGATTATGATCTTTGCCAGTTCATCGTTCTTAATGTATGAAACCATTATCTCTAATAGAAGATTACAAAAACATGAGACCGCTGTAGCGAATGAAACCACCGTAATAAAATCTGAAAAAGAAAAGGTTAGCAAAAGGAACTCTTGGATCAAACGATTTAAATTCATAACTAGTTTAGGATATATGTATGGTGTGGGATCTGCCTTAGCCTATTCGATCGGTTATGTGGTGAGAAAAGAGGGGTTGTCCGAAATTCCTGATCCATTTTTTGGTACGATGATCGGGGCACTTGTAGGGATCCTGATATTCCTCATTATCTCTTTGCTAAAAAAGTCATTCCAACAATCGATAGTTTCGACCTTTACTCATTTTCAACCATGGTTATTTGCCGCTGGAATAGCCACTTCATTAGGACAAATTTTATATTTTTCAGCATTAATGTTCAGTGATGTATCAAGAGTAGCGATTATCACGTCAACTGACGTTATTTTTACACTCATATTGTCAGCTTTTATCTTCAAAACCCATGAAGGGACAACGAAAACCGTTTATTTGGCAGCTATAGTTGCTATGTTCGGAGCAGGTTTTATTGTGATTGGTTAGAGGATTATTTGCGTGGTGGGAGGTTAGTTTTTGAGCATTCATAATCTTGAAGAGTTAAAACAGCAGCTGGTGGATGGAATTCGGATGCTTGAGTATATCGGACATATCGACTTTAATGGTCATTTCAGTGTACGGATTCCTGAAACTGAATTTATTTTGATAAACTCAGCAGAAGCGAGCAGAAGCTCTTTAACAGTAGAAAATATTATTACCATTGATATGATGGGGAATCTTATTGAAGGAACGGGGAGGCCACCAAATGAATTTCCGCTCCACACACGAATATACAAGCGTAGATCAGATGTACTTGCAATTAGCCATACCCATCCAAGATGGTCAACATTGTTTACAATAGCAAAGATACCGATCCGTCCAGTCATTACACAAGGAGCAGTGCTTGGAACGATACCCGTTTTCGCTAAATCTCATTCAATTAGTAACATTGAAATTGCTGATGAATTGGCAGAAAGACTAGAAGATCATCATATTGCACTATTAAAGGCACATGGTGCCGTCATCACCGGTCCTTCCATTATCGAAACATTTGTCCGCAGTGTGTTTTTAGAAGAGAATGCACAGCGCCAATATATGGCAAGTCAATTAGGCTATGCCCATTCCGTAGAGGATGAGGAAATCGTCAGTATATCAAAATTCATCTGGCAGGAGAAAAATATCCAAAAGGTTTGGGATTATCATCTTAGTAAACTCAAATAATAAGGGGACTTTTATTATATAAGAAATCACATTATGGAGTTAATAATTATCTTTGAGATGATTATTAACTCTTTTGTGTATTTTTAAGTGTCATTATACCCTTTGAGACAAACACGTAGGTTACACCATTATTCAGCAAATGAAATCATCACCTCTCATGTTTATCCTATTCTATAACTCTCAAACATAGAAAAATATATGACTGGTATGTCAACACTAAACTAGACAACTTTTTAAGGTGTTTAAGTTTGTAATCAATCGGACTCCTATAACCAAAAATGTTATTTTTCATTTTTAGTTGTTTATTTCTCTTTCAGAGTTCAATCAGTTCCTTTTGTTCCTCTGTTAGATTGTCTTTTCCTTAAAAGAACCAGAGCTCTGACTCACCCACTTATCGAAAGAAGAAGGTGTCAAGTCATACTCACGAATAATCTCTTTTCTTGATTTCCCATTTTGGTACAGCTGCACCATCTGTTGTTTAAAATATTTAGTAAATGTTCGGCGTTCTCTTTTGGCCATGTAGATTCTCCCCAAATGTATTATCTGTAGTCTACTTGATTTTAAAAATTCTCTCCAACTAAGTGTGGCCTATCCAAAAAGGTACTTTCTCTACAATCTGAAACCACTTTAAGTGGTTTTTTATTTTTCTGCCTCAAAAATTAAATACTTTACATCTCTCATTTCGAATTAATCAGCTAGCTTTAAAGTTAGCTATTATTCTTTAGAAACAAAGAATGTAGGATTTTTCAGGTGAGTGAAAACTTAAAAGTTAAAACATAGGTTACGAAACCTTACTTTCTATCATTCGGAACCTTTTTTCACAAAAACCATGTAGCATTAGCGCTACATATAAGGTCGAAGTTGTTTTTTATTCAGAAGGGTGAGAATGCTTCCAATGGGATTACTGTTAAAATTGTGAAGAAATACACTTAAGCTGATATGAACGAAACTGTCAATAGCCCACCGAATTTCTGTCATTTTTTTGGTTTTTGGGCAACCTAAATACAGAAGCTTATATTGCTTCTTTTTCAGGGATCAACTAATATTGGTTAAACTATTTCCTCGTCATCAAGATGAGAGGAAGAGGTAAGCGCACGGCACGAAGGCAAAAGATCTCTACAACGGTTAGCACTCTGATATTCGTGGGTTCTCACATTTTATCTTTCCGTACAAAGGAGCTTCCACTAACTAACGACGTGCGTTAGCCTATTTAGACATGGCACAAGCTTAAGTCGTGGGTTCTCCTTTCCGATTTTAACCTTTGCCTCCGAGCCCTATTCTTATCTCACTTTTATTAAAAGAATTAATTTTTTGTTATTGTTATAAGTTACTGAAAGTTGGGTAATAAGTTTATGCTGCTTTACCTTTTTGTTCTTTCTCAGCTTCTTGTGCAATTGCCCATATGAATCCAGTTAATTCTCTGGCTACTGCTGTTATTGCTTTTCCGGCAACTTTTCCAGAGGATAGTAGACGAAAATATCTTTTGTTCAAACGAGTTTGGGCTTTCCATGAAATCTGAAGTAACTCTGGTGGTTGTCCTTCTTGTCTCTTTTTTAACTTTCCTTTCACAGCCGGTGGATATCGATAACTCCACGCAGATTCAATTAACAATCTCCGGACATGACGGTTTCCTGCTTTTGTTATCTTTCCTTGACGTCGAAGTTCTCCACTTGAACTTTCGCTTGGAATAAGTCCTGCATATGCCATTAGTTGCTTAGGAGAAGAAAATCGTTGGAATGATCCGACTTCTGCTACTAAACTAGTTGCCGTAACCACTGCTACTCCTCTTAGTGTCTGAAGGGCTTGAATCATTGGTGCGTGCACACCTTCTGTAGCTTGCCTTTGGATTTCTTCTTCCAAACGGTATAATCGTTGTTGAATTTCAGTTAATTGATGCATATACTCTTCATAAACAATTTTTGATGCAGAATGGTCAAACTTTAACGCATTTAACCACTCACAATATCTTGTAGTCCACTTTTTTACACCTTTCGGAGAACGAATATCGTGACGTAAAAGGAACTTAGTTAAGCGATGTTTTGCTCTTAATTCATCTTCTTTAGTATCTTCTCGAGCACGAACCAAATCGCGAAGCGCTTCATCTTCTTCTCTAGGTACATATACAGAGGTTAATTCACCAGCACGAAAAAGTTTTGCCAGATTAATGGCATCTCTACGATCTGTCTTTACACGGTCTCCAGGCTTTTTAGGAATTAATGCTGGTGCAATGACCTCGCATTCAATACCCAAACTGACAAATAGGCGATATAACCCATATCCTGTTGGACCAGCTTCATAACACACACGAAGTTGTTTTGGATCCCCTAACTGTTTTACTAATTTCTTAATACTTTCAATCGTATAGGGAATCATTCCAAAATACCTTGGTTGGTCACGTCCCTCATCTGCAATTGCTACTGCGATTTTTTTCTTCGATACGTCTAAACCTACATATTTTGTGATAGTATTCATAATAACTAGCTCCTTTCGTAATGTAGCTCTGATTTGTTTGGTTTGAGTTTTCTTTACTAGTAACTCAGCTTAACCAAATTAACCTACGATGTTACGAGTGAGGGGCTAGTTTCGTTCATGATAACTATCGTGGCAGAATATTTAGTTATAGAGCGAAAAATACCACGATGCTAGGTACACTATTCAAAAAGGGATTAATAATGGATGAAAGCTCAAGGTGTTTTAAGAATATCGATGGGTTAGATTAAATTTGTCGAATTTGTCGTTGCAATGGAAGTATAATATATTAGTGAATAATTTAGTTCCTTTTTTAGGTCCTAACGAAAGGAGATCACCGTTGAGCGCTATAACCAATACTAAGGATATTTTGGAGCGAGTATCCGATGCATTTTATTCGTTAAATAATGAATTAAAATTTGAATATATAAATAATGTTACAGAAAAACTTTTACAAATCAAACGAGAAAATGCGATTGGCCAATATATTTATGATGTATTACCACACAGTGACTTACATAAATTTGTCTCACGATATAAAAGGGCATTGTCGGAACAAGTACCTGTAGAATTTGAAGAGTTTTTTAATAATAGATGGTATGAAATAAGGGCATTTCCTTCTAAGGAAGGCTTGTCTGTACTTTTTAGAGATATTACAGAACAAAAGAAAGAGTTTCAAAACATTAATTTTCTAGCTAATTACGATGTTATAACAGAAATACCAAACCGTTTTTACTTTAATAAATACTTAAAACGTAAGTTACAATCACAATCTATTGGTGGTTCATTTGCTATTTTATTTATAGATATTAATAATTTCAAAAATGTTAATGATACATATGGTCATGAAGTAGGTGATTTGGTATTAAAGCAAATTTCAAGACAAATTGAGAAAAAAATAAATCAATTTGGTTTCATAGCTCGATATTCTGGAGATGAATTTCTTCTAACGTTGGAAAACCTTGATGAGAATGAAGTTTCATCTGTGATTGAACGAATAATTGAATCATTTTCAAGTCCATTTTGTATAAATGGGTATGACATAAAAATTTCAATCTGCGTTGGGGTTAGTCAGTTTCCTAAGGATGGACAAAGTGAAGAATTATTAATAAAACATGCAGAAAATGCAATGTATCAGGCAAAAAAAGAGGGGAGAAATACCTATAAGTTCTACGCCCTTGATGAGAATGAAGAGAGAGTAGACGCTTTAAAATTAGAGATAGAGCTCCACAAAGCGATAGAAAATAATCAATTATTACTTCACTATCAACCTAAAATCAATTTAAATACGGGGAAAATTGTGGGTGTTGAGGCATTACTTCGTTGGAATCACCCAGAATGGGGAATGGTATCACCAAGAACATTTATCCCTATTGCTGAAGAGACAGGATTAATTTTACCTATTGGGGAATGGGCTTTGAATGCTGCTTGTAAACAAAATAAAACATGGCAGCAACAAGGTTTTTCAACAGTTGTTTCTGTCAATTTATCAGCTATTCAATTTAATCAGACTAATATAATTGATACTATTGAATCTATTCTTCAAAAAACAGGATTAGAACCACACTTTTTAGAAATTGAGATTACTGAAAGTATGACAGCTGATATTGACCGTACAATTTTAATGTTACAACAGCTTAAAAAGATTGGAGTCCGTGTTAGTATCGATGATTTTGGTACAGGTTTCAGTTCATTAAGCTACTTAAAAAACTTTCCTGTTGATACCTTAAAAATCGATCAGTCTTTTGTTAAAGAACTTCGAAACAACCCAAATGATGAAACCATAGCTAAAACCATTATCTCAATGGCTCATAATTTGAATTTGATTGTAGTGGCAGAGGGAATAGAAACAAAGGAACAACTAGTTTTTCTACAACAACATTTATGTGATGAAGGACAAGGATATTTTTTAAGTAAGCCCTTAACAGCATCCCAATTACAAGAAAAACGATTTGAAATCGAAAAAATAGTTGAAGAACATGGAATCCCTAAAGATATCAACCAACAATTGTTATTGAAAGAATTATTGGAATCGGCCCAAAGAGAGTTACACGATACGATTCGTTTGCAGCAAGGGATGATATTTAAGTATAAGAAAATTAATGAACGGTTTATTCATACACAATGTGACGGGGAATTATTATACCGTCTTGGAATGATTCCTTCTCAAGTGATAGGAAAAGAATTAGATGATTTTCTACCTTATAGAACTGCCCTCCATAAAACTACCTACTATAAGATGGCATGGGAAGGAGAGGAATCTGTTACTTACGAGGCAGAGCTAAATGGAATTAATTATCTTACAACTTTACGTCCTATTAAAAAAGCGGGAGAAGTAGTACAAGTCATAGGTTCATGTATAGATATAACGAAACGCAAAAAAGCGGAGAAAGCTTTACAAGAAAGTGAAGCTAAATATCGACTGATTTCTGAAAACATGACGGACATAATCATGTTATTGGATATAAATGGAACGATACAGTATGCATCACCTTCCCTTGGAAAAGTAATGGGTAACCCATTAAAATCATATATAGGTAAAAGCTCTTTTGATTTAATACATCCTGAAGACAGGCACAGCGTAATAATGGGATTTGAAAAAGTACTAGATACTTTGAATCCATTAAGGACGGAAGCTCGTTTTGTGAACGTTGATGGCAAATCGTTATTATTTGAAGGATTAGGTACCCCAGTCCTTGGAGAAAATGGCGATCCAGAACATTTTCTTGTAGTGGGGAGAGATATTACTGAAAAAAGGGAAATGGAAGAACAGCTCTCAAAATCAGAGAAATTATCAGTTGTGGGTCAACTTGCTGCAGGTGTTGCACATGAAATTAGAAACCCTATAACTTCAATAAAGGGATTCATTCAACTTATAGAGGAAGGATTCATAAAGAAAGAATTTTTTGAGGTAATTTCCAAAGAATTTAAACAAGTTGAGGAAATTCTCGAAGAATTTATTAATCTTGCCAAACCAAAAGAAATTCAATTAAACAGGGTTAATATTAAAACTATACTTAAAGAAGTGGAGACATTATTAAAACCAGAAGCAAATTTGAAAAGTGTAGAAATTTTCCAAGAGTATACACAAAATCTTCCTCAGATTATGTGTGATACAAACCAAATAAAACAAGTTTTTATTAATATAATTAAAAATAGCATTGAAGCCATTCCTAAAAATGGGCTTGTAAAAATCCAAGGCAGTATAGAAGGAGAAAATGTCCTAATAAAAATAATCGATAATGGAATTGGGATAAGTGAGGAGCGAGTTCAGAAATTAGGTGAGCCGTTCTACAGTAATAAAGAAAAAGGTACTGGTTTAGGTTTAATGATATGTTTTAGAATTGTTCGGGAACATAACGGGTCAATAAAAGTAAAAAGTAAAGAAAATGAAGGTACTACGGTTGAAGTTAGGTTACCAATAAAAACTTGTCAATAGGAAGAAACATAATGAATCAAACTATATTATAGCTAGTTAGGAAAAGAATATGCAGGAAGGCAATATAACGCCATTAAAAGCAAACAGAAAAACTCCCAATGCTTATTCATTTGTTATGAAATTAATAAATTAGACTTTTAACCAGTTATCTAAATAATAACTCAATCCCCATCTGACATACAGGTGGGGATTATTTGCCGTTTACCATCAAACGGTTAAATAAAAAGTTCTTCTTCAGAAAATACGGATCCGCTTACTCTCAATTATCCATATTTTAGCTGAACAAAATCAAACCAGTATAATTTATCTCTTTTCTGGAAAACTATACCACGAGAGGAGATGACTGGTCATGAGATTACTTCAAAACTTAAGAAAAAGAAAAACATTTAAGCTTTCAGAAATGATTGATTCCTTTTCTATTGAAGAACCAGATCAATCAATAAAATCAGACCTTTCAGCCAATGAACATTTTTTGCGAGATATTTTTCAACAATGTTCTGATGTTGTGTTTCGTGTTGTACCTATAAATGATAAAACAAAATTACTTTTTGTTTATATTGATGGTTTGTGTGACACAAAACCTCTTGATGAGATGGTGTTAAATCTTGGTAGGGCATCTGAAAAAAAATGTGAAGTATTTATATTTGAAGAATTTGTTGCAAATCAGCTTCGTGCGGTTGCTCAAATAAAATCAACCCAGAATGTAAATGAATTAGTTAATGGTATATTAACGGCAAATGTCGCCGTTCTAGTCGAGGGAGAAACAACTGCTTTACTTGCAGATTTAAAAGGTTTTGAAAAACGGTCAATTGAAGAGCCTTCAGCCGAACCCGTCATACGTGGTCCAAGAGACGGGTTTACAGAAATATTACGTGTGAATACAAGCTTAATCCGAAGACGAATTAGGAGTCCTAGATTGAAGATAGAGTCATTTACAATTGGTAAACTTTCAAAAACAGATGTAGCAGTTGTATATATTGAAAAAATTGCAAGTGATTCTGTTATTGAGGAAGTACGAAAGAGACTCGAGTCGATTGAAATTGATGGAGTTATCGAGACTGGTTATATTGAAGAGTTTGTTGAAGATTTTCCTTTTTCTCCATTTCCGCAAGTTCAAAACACGGAACGCCCTGATATCGTTTGCGGCAGTTTACTGGAAGGGAAAGTATCCATATTTGTAGACAATACTCCATCTGTTCTGATTGTTCCCATGACCTTTTGGTCGGGGTTGCAGGCCGCTGAAGACTACTATGAACGGTTTATTTATGTAACCTTTATTCGCTGGATTCGCTATATTTTATTTAATATTTCATTACTGCTTCCCTCTATATATGTTGCAGTAACAACTTATCACACACAGTTAATTCCAACAAATTTGTTAATAAGTATAGCAGCTGCACGAGAGGATGTCCCATTTCCAGTGTTGTTTGAAGCTTTTATGATGGAGCTGATGTTCGAAGCTTTACGTGAAGCTGGGATACGGCTTCCAAAGACAATTGGTTCAGCTGTTAGTATTGTAGGAGCGCTTGTTATAGGGGAAGCTGCTGTACAAGCTGGTATTATCTCTGCTCCCATGGTTATTGTGGTAGCAGCCACAGGAATAGCATCATTCGCGGTACCGCGATATAATTTAGGCACTGCATACAGGCTCCTTCGCTTTCCTATGCTTATTCTAGCAGGACTGTTTGGTCTCTATGGAGTTATTCTGGGAACGATTGCCATCCTTATTCATCTTGTTCATCTTCAATCCTTTGGGGTTCCCTATTTAAGTCCGATTGCCCCGCAAAGTCCAAAATATCTAAAGGATGTTTTGGTACGCGCACCTAGATGGAGCATGCATCGTCGACCTATAAGGATAGCTGGTCAAGATAAAACCCGTATTCCTGAAGGGCAGCGGACGAAAACCTAAAGGAAGGAACTAATGATGAAATGATCAAAAGATTAAAAACATGTCTTTTTATACTAGTTTGTATGTTTTTAACTACCGGATGCTGGGATGAAAAAGAAATAAACGATCGGGCGATCATATTGGGGTGGGGTTTCGACCAAAATGAAGATGGAGATTATATTGGCAGTGCTCAGATTGTTGTTCCCGGGGAAGTTGGCGAGAGAAGTAGTGGTCAAGGCAAAGGATACATAGTTGAAACAGCGACAGGGAAAAGTCTTTTGGATGTAACTCAGAATTTGCAAAGAAAGCTCTCAAGGAAAGTTTTTCTAAGTCATCAGAAGGTCATTGTAATTGGGGAACGCTTAGCCAGAAATGGGATATCGAACATCCTTGATGTATACAGTCGACAACCTGAACTTCCCATACGAACGAATGTTTTTGTTTTAAAAAACGGTGATGCATTGGATTTTCTGGAGGTACCGTACAGGATGGAAGATATGCCTTCTACTGCTGCAATGAAAATGTTCCAAAGTACATCAGGACCAGAAAGCACTACGTTTAAGGATTTTTTGGAAGGGGCGAGTTCAGAGGGAATTAGTCCGACATTACCGATTTTTGAAATTATTAGTTCTAAAAAAGAAGGGAACCAAGAGAAAGAAAAGGATACAGAGACCTTCCGGCTTGGTGGAAGAGCTATTTTCAATCAGGATCTTGAGTTGGTTGGATTTTTATCCTATCGGGAGGCAGTTGATAGATTGTGGATTATTAACAAGTTAAATACTCATAATTTAACCACAAATTTATTAGGGGAAGAAGGAAATGTAGGTATTCTGGGTATGAATTTTAAAAGTAAGATCGAACCTATTATACAAAATGATCAAGTGGAATTTCATATAACGCTTTCCGGAAAAGGGGTGGTTCGTGAAAATAATACAGCATTAGACCTAAAGCAGCTGAAGAATTTTCAAAGAATAGAACGTGCATTTAATAAGAATTTGCAAGATCATATGATAAGTACCATTACAAAAGTCCAAAAAGAATATAAAACAGATATTTTGGGTTTTGGACAATCCGTTCATAAGAAATATCCCCGAAAATGGAAAATGTGGAAAAAAGATTGGAGTAAGAAATTCTCAGATGCAGATATTACTGTTAAAGTGGATATACATATTGAGCGTACTGGAATAACTGGTTCTCCATTACATTTGAAGGAAAGTGAGATCCAGAAATGAAAATTTCCAAGTATCAAATATTTTGGATGATTGTATCTCTAGAAATTGGAATGGTTTTGTTATTGACACAATCACCTGCTATTGAGGAAGCAAAGCAGGACGCCTGGATCTCATTTATTTTTGCTGGGTTGGCAGGAATAGGAATTTCCTTTGCTGCAGGAAAACTAAGTCTTCTCTATCCTAACCAAACATTCATCCAGTATAGTCAAAGCATATTAGGGAAATGGTTAGGAAGAATAATAGTGATTCCATATTTTATCCATTGGCTTTCTGTGATCGGAGTTATTTTTCGTCAATCATCAGAAGTAATCCAAATGACTTTATTTACAAGCACCCCATTGTTTATTTTAATTGTACTTTTATTACTTTTAGTAATTTATGTGAATTACATAGGGGGGATTGAAGGCATTGGGCGGTGTAGTGAAATCATGGGCCCGTTGATATTGTTAATGGTTATTATTACTTTGTTCCTTAATTTTAATAATATAGAATGGGATAAAATTCTACCCGTTTATACTGATTCAGGATTAAAATCTATTTTACAAGGAGGTTTAACGCCTGTATCGTTTTATGGTGAGTCGGTTTTAATGATGATGCTACTCTCTTTTACAGAAGAACCTAAAAAAGGAGTAACTTGGGCTGTATGGGGTGTAGGAGTTGTAACTATTTTAGTGACTATTTCAACGCTAGAAATTCTAATGGTATTTGGAGCAAATTTGTCTTCAAGACTATGGTATCCATATTTTGAGATGGCAAGATACATATCGCTTATGCAATTCCTGCAAAATTTGGAAATAGTTGTGACTGTTATATGGATCTTCAGCGTATTTATAAAATTGTCCATTTATCTATTCGTATCTAGTTATGGGATAGCTCAGTGGCTAAATATAAAGGATTGGCGAAAGGTTATTTGGTTTGTAGCAATAGCTTCAATAGTACTTTCTTTGATTTATCCTAATAATAACGTAGCGTCTGTTTCTTATCTTGAAAAATATTGGCTTCCATTTGTTCTCCCCATAAATATGATAGGTATTCCCTTGCTCCTTTGGGGGATTGGAGTGATTCGCAAAAATTCACAACAAATTGATGAGTAATAATAAAGCAAGCGTAAAATAGGCTCCATCTGATAAACAGGTAGGGCCTATTTTACGCTTACTTAATAAATATACATTCTCTTCTTCAACAGGAATCATTTCATCTCACGATTTATAACTGCATCTTTGTCCACTGCCAATAAGAAAAATAGAATAACATGATGACTAGTATATAATGATGATATAAATAATCTTTAAGAGTTTGATCTACTAGTTAGATCATTTCAAGCAATTGTTTCTTCTTTTGAATCCTTCGCTTTTGCTACCTTCGAATTCGAAGAAAAATGTTCCTTTTCAATAAGAGATGAAACTAGTAAACTTCCAAGAATTGCCCACAATGGAGCGCTAATATTGAAAAAGTTCACACCTGACATCCCAATAATTAAGGCAAAAAAGGCACCCATTTGAAACCTACTATTGGAAAAAGCTGTTTTTAGTGAATTGATGAGAACACCTAGCATGGCTAGTCCAGCGATTACTGTAACGATCACACTTGGCATGGCCACAACAAAGGGAACGACGATTGACGCAAATAGTCCAAAAATCGAGAAGAACACGCCATTCGCAACCGATGCTGCATACCGACTTTCTTTTTTTCCTACTTCTTTTGCAGAACAAATAGCCGTCATCGTTCCAGCGATATTCGTCGCATGACCACCGAAGAATGAAGCTATAAGGCCGACGATGGAACCGCAAATGGCCATTGCACTGTTCGGCGGCTTGTATCCTTGAGCCATTAGCACCCCTGTTGCTTGGGCATTTTCACTACAAATGATGAGTAATGCAAGGGGAATACCAATAGATACAATGGCTTCAAGACTAAACGTTGGCATGGTTAATTGGGGAATCATAAATGAGTATTGAACATTCTGAATTTCAAATGAATTCGTGAAGACGGCCAATAAAACTGCTACGATTAATGCAGTTAAAACAGGAGGAACCTTTTTTAGAAAGCGTGATGAAAGCAAAAATACCAGAATAGCCGAACCTGCTAATACTGGAGAAATGGTAATAGATGTGATCATATCCGTCGCAAAACGGATCATCACGCCAACAATCATTCCCATCACAATTGGAATTGGTATCCATTTCATCACCTTGTCAATTAAGCCTGATGCTCCAAGAATAAGGACAAGAATATTTGCTGCTAGATATGCGCCTATTGCTTCGTTTAATGAAAAATGCGTTAAAGAACCTGCAACTAATACAGCTCCTGGAAGGGTACCAGCTCCTGAAATGGGCTGCCGGTACTTTAATGCCAAAAATATACCAAGTAATCCACTAAAAAAATAAATAGCAAATAACCAGCTTATTGTCTGAGCATACGTCAAGCCACCATTTATAGCTCCACCAATAATATTTAACACAGGGCCTGTACATCCAAAAATAGATGCAACCAAACCAGCACTAATCGTATTTACATTTAGATTCTGATGTAAATCTGTAAAATTTGTACGTAAATGTTTGTCTCTCATAGCCATAAATTCCCCCTACACCTCATTTTGTTTTGAATTTCGAAGTAAATAAAATTAATACTATTTTCCGTATTTAGAGATACTAATGCGTTTTAAGTTCAGTTATAAATTGTTAAATAGAACAGGAGAAACGGAACCTGCAACCATAACAATAAGGATTATGAAGCAAATTTTATTTTGAAAACGATACGTTTCGTTTTATATTATATATAAAACGAAATAGTTTTTTCAATGTTTATAATATTTATTTTTCATTGAATTTATATTGATTCAAATTATAGTATACGTAATTTGAACTTTTACCTATATCCATTTAAATGAGGGATGAAAATGCCAGAAAAAACGATCTAAACAGTATTCAGTAGGTAGACCGCGAAGTGAGTCGTCCCCAATCGTTATTCTTAACGCAATGAACTGCAGGGGGATAAATTAGTGGCGGTTCAACGTTATTTAGAAGGGACAGCGAGCTATCATTCAATTGGAGAACTGGGACATCTGAAAGTGTGGTAATGAACTCCGTAGCACAATACAATTATCATGGTAAGGTTAATTAAACTACTTATATTTAAGTAGAATTAAATAATTTAGGGAAAGCGGGGCGTCTTAATGGCTGTAAACGCAGAAAAAATGACAGCTGAAGTTTCAGCATAAGTCAACCCGCCGTTTGTACAGCCATTAATAATAATTAATGATGGGCTGATACACCCAAATAGAGCTGCTTCTATGCCAGCGGTGGTCGTATTCGCATTTGGATTCTGTCATAAATCTTTAAAGTTTGTCCAAAAATGATTTTCTTGCATAACCATTTATCCTCCACACTTCGATAAAAATGATTTTGTGTTTTTTACTATAATAATACTTAAAATGCTTTTGTACTCATCCAATTAATGATTCTGAACTAATCCAAGTATTAAACAACCCAAGCTGATCCTTGACTAATACTATTGTTTGGTTCTAGAATCCAAAATAAAAAAACTGCCAAGAAAAAATACCTCTTTCTCGACAAGCATAGAGAATACATATTAATTTTATGTGTCTATATGAAGAAATCACCATCAGAGTGTAAGTTGTTAGACATCTTAATTTGCTTCTTTTTCGGTCGTTTTAAAGTAATCAATAATCTCACTACCCGTTGCAATCCAAACGTCTTTATGATTTGTAATATAGGCAAATGCTTTTTCTAAATATTTGCTTCTAAACGGTTGCCCAATCAGGAATGGATGCAAGCAGATTGACATGACTCTAGCATTTGACTCACCTTCGGCATAAAGGACGTCAAATTGATCAACGATCATTTGATAAAACTGTTCAGGTGTATATCCAAAACGTAGGAATGCTGTAATATCATTAATTTCAATTGAGTAAGGAATCGAGTATAAGAGACTTCGGTTCTTAACCTTCATTGCGTATGGTTGATCGTCGTTTACCCAATCCGCAACGTACTCTATGCCTTCTTCTTTCAATAAATCTAGTGTGTTAAAGGTTTCCGTGAGGGCTGGTCCAAGCCAACCTTTAGGTTTGCTTCCAGTACTCTTTTCAATTGTTCCAAGTACATCCTTGATTATTTGATGTTCCTCTTCTTTTTCTAAATTCGCCATAAGTTTTGAATTTGTGATCCCATGACCCATCCATTCCCAACCAAGTTGTTTCCCGGCTTCTATTATTTCCGGATACTCTTTACACACGTCTGAGTTGAGCGCGGCAGTACCTTTGATGTTGTATTTTTTCATCATATCTATTAGTCTCCAAATGCCAACACGTACTCCATAGTCACGCCATGAATAATTTAAGATATCGGGCTTAAATCCAGCAGTACTTTCATAGATCGATATGGAAGGCTGATCAAAATGAAAATGTTCTAAATTCGGGATTACCCATAGCGCTACGCGGGCTCCATTGGGTAGCTTTAATGGTCTTCGATTCACAATGGGTGAAAAATCAAAACGAGCATGTTCCAAAAAACTCTCTCCTTTTTAAATCCTTAGGAACTAGCCTAAGGATTTGAGTGTACTACTCTCACAAATGATGATAATACAACAACGTTTTTAGATTTTTTTTGTCTTCAGAGACAATAAAAAAGGCCCTACAACAATTAGGTTGCAAAGCTCTTTTATTTGAGAAAATAGCCATTTAGTCTCTCCTCATTAAGTAACGAATGGTATCGTGGACGGAAACAACATCTCCAAATTTAGTGTTAATATCCGCTAAATTACTACGATGAACGTAATCATCGCGATCTCCAACAGCTTCTGCTGGTACGATTGGACGAATCCCATACTGAATGGTTTCGGTGACAACTGTTCTTATAGCACCGCTAGTTGAAAATCCGCAAATAATAAGTGTATCACAAGAATGTTTTTTTAAGAGTTCAAGTAATTCTGTCTGGTAATAGACAGACAAATATTTATACATTAAATGTATATCCGATTTCTTCTCTTTGATACGATCATCTAATTTTACATCCTTTATTGTTCTTTTAAGTGAAAGCATAGCAGGTATTTTTTTTGTATAAATCTCTAATCCAAGGTCATTCTCTTGATAGCATGAGTGTGCAAACACAACAGGACAATTTGTTTGGTGTGCTGTATTGACAAGTAGTGCAATCTGTTCTACTTCTTTATTCCATTCTCCGTACAGGGGAGACTCTTTTTTTGTGGTAAATAATGTATTACAGTCAATCACTAGTAATACGGGCTTTTTGCCAAAACCGATCTTTCCTGAAAACCCTCTATTTAGAAAAAACTGTTCTATTTCAGAAGTGGAATAACGTCTTTGTCCTCCTGGGGTATAGTACACCCTTAAGCCGTAACCTTTTACTTCTTTATCTTTTTCTAGTCTTCTTAACGTAGTAGGTGAAATTCCTAATAATCTTGCTGCATCGTGTATCGGAACTAAGATAATATTCCTCTCCTTTATTTTATGTCAATCTACTAATCTTTACCTTACTTTATTAAATAATATAAATGATTATTTGAAATAAATCAAAAAGTAATATATTGACACTTTTATATAATTATGATAATTTTTGGTTAAGTTTGGTTAGGTTTATATAAATTAAAGGAGGTTGGTGTACTAGTCAATCACAGTGATAGAGATTCAATTTTTTGAATATTTAGGGAAGAGAAAACGTTTGGGCTAAATAAAATACGCTAAAATCGAATATATACTAGGAGGAAGAATATGAAATTTGTAATAGATGATCCCAAAAAAGTAGCCTTACTTGTAATCGACATGGAAAATGATTTTGTAAAACCAGGTGCTCCTATGCAAGTTCCTATGGCATATGAAATGATTCCTAATGTAAAAATGCTGCTTAATGTTTGTAGAGAAAGAGGTGCGACAGTCATTTATACAACTCATGTACATGGAAAAGATCGAGGGGACATGGGGCTAATGGGAGATTTTTGGGCACCGATTGGAAACCAGACTGCTTTAGTAGATCATACAGATGGAATAGAGATTTACAAAGACCTTGCTCCAAATGAAGGGGAGCTAGTCATTAAAAAACATCGCTACAGTGCGTTTTATAACACTGATTTAGAAACACAGTTACGTAATAGAGGAATTGAAACGTTAATTATTACTGGAACTGTTACAAATATGTGTTGTGATTCAACTGCTAGAGACGCTCAATTTAGAGATTATAATGTGATTTTTGTATCAGATGCGACAGGTACGATGGATCATCCTGATCTGGGTGCTGGATCAATGAAAGCGGAAGAAATCCAAAAATCTACACTTACGAGTTTGTCTATGTGCATTGCCGAAATAGCTTCAACAAAAGAAGTTATTGATAAATTAGAGAATTCAAAAGTAATAGCTAGGTAAAAGGCTATGAACCGGTTCTTTCTTAGTCTAGGAAACTAGCTTTAGTTTTCAACTAATCAATAGTGTAATTTCTTTATTAAAAGGGATTAGGGATATTATTTCTAATCCCTTTTGGAGTGGAAATAGAAGCGTTTATCGATAAGACAGATAAAGCCATTATACTAAGCGAAGCAAAAGGATAGGAATCAAGTATTGGTTTTAAAATAAAAAACCAATACAAAATGAAACGGTCGGAAGAAACAAGGTGTTAGAAAGTAAAAGGAATATACATAGCTAAGTATTTGAATAACCTTACTAAAATAATAGAATCCTTCTCGATGTTTGAAAGATACAAGGCTTAAGCAAGGGGGCAAGACGGCTCTCTTATTTTTTAGTGCCTTTTTTGAAATTTTATAACGTTTATATACGTGGAATATATTAAATCGGATATTTACCCATAAATAATAAAAAGAGGTAGCCTTATGGATGAATCAAACCAACTTAATAGAGAACAGAAAATAGAGTCCGATTCAAAAGTTCACAAGAGATCAGCGTCTTGGATTATTCTTTTAGGTATTATTTTAATTGCCGTTAATCTACGTGCACCTTTAACGTCAGTTGGGCCTTTAGTAGATCTCATTCGGAATCAGATGCATTTATCGAACACATTGGCTGGGCTGATTACGACACTCCCCTTACTCGCTTTTGCCTTTTTTTCTCCTTTTGTGCCTAAATTAGGGAGAAAGTTTGAAGTTGAAGTCATCCTTCTGATTTCGATCATCTTTTTAACTATTGGGATTATTTTACGCTCTCTATCAGGAATAACTACGTTATATTTGGGAACTGCTGTTCTTGGGTTGGCCATTGCTGTTTGTAATGTATTGTTGCCAAGTCTGATTAAACGAGAATTTCCTGCGCAAATGGGCGTGATGACAGGTGTTTATTCCATTTCTATGAGCTTATTTGGCGCCATTGCTTCGGGTATAAGTGTTCCCATTGCTATTGGATTAGGGTATGGATGGCAGGGTGCATTAGGGGTTTGGGGGATTTTAAGCTTCATTTCTATTTTATTCTGGTTACCACAAATGAAACGCTATAGTAGGAAAACACCTACTATTTCTCATCAAGAGGATAACGCTCCTTTGAATTTATGGCGTTCTCCACTTGCTTGGCAAGTTACGTTGTTTATGGGACTGCAATCTACGGTGTTTTATGTGCTTGTCACATGGCTACCTGAAATCTTAAAGCAACAAGGAGTCAGTTCGAATCAATCGGGCTGGTTACTTTCTATCATGCAGTTAACCTCGCTTCCTTTTACATTTATTGCTCCGATCATTGCCGGGCGTATGGCCAATCAGCGTTTATTAGTGACCATTATAGCTATATGTCTTTTCATTGGAAACGTTGGATTACTTTATGGCAGTTTGAATTTGATTATTTTATGGATTGTGATGCTAGCAATTGGAGTAGGATTGTCCTTTGGTTTATCAATGATTTTTTTCGTCTTACGTACAGAGAATGCGAGGCAAGCGTCCGAATTGTCCGGAATGGCTCACTCAGTTGGCTATTTACTAGCTGCTATGGGGCCAACGTTTTTCGGCTATCTACATGATCTGACCAATAGCTGGAATATTCCACTTCTGATATTGGCTGGTGTATCCGTCCTGCTCTTGATAGTGGGTCTAGGTTCAGCTAAAAATCAATATATAAGTTCTGGCAAATGATCGTTTTGAGTACATGAAAAAAATCATAATCTATTTAGTCATGAAGCTCTTGCACTAGAAGCAACACAATTGTCCTTATTTGAGTGAAGAGAGTAGAATGGATAAAATTTCCCCTATTAATATAGTTGGGAAAGAGTAGTAGAGGGAGAGAGTATTATGCAGCAACAAATCAATCGAAGACTGGAAAAATTGATGTATTGGATGATACCGATTTATATTATTTTAGGTATTATTTTTTCATTCTATTTGAAAGATTTCTCCTTTTTAGTTCCGTGGTTTTTTGCTTTTATGACTTTTGAAGGCAGTTTAAGTATGAATTTAAAATCCTTAAAGGGTGCAGTAAACCAACCGCTTCCTATCTTTATTGTCTTAGGGTTCCTCCATATCGGTATGCCGCTTTGGGCATGAGCAGTTGGTCATATTGCTTTTAACGGAGATGCCTTCACGATTACGGGGCTTGTTCTTGGTATGGCCATTCCAACAGGGGTAACCAGTTTTATTTGGGTCTCCATGAAAAAAGGAAATACGGCTTTAGCCCTAGCTATTATATTAATTGATTCCTTGCTATCACCCTTTATCGTCCCATTCAGTTTGTCATTATTTATTGATCAAAAAGTATCAATTGATTTTATGAATATGGTGATGAGTCTACTTTATATGATTGTCCTTCCGTCCATTGCTGGAATGCTTTTAAATGGAATAACGAAAGGAAAAGTAATTCATGTATGGAAGCCGAGATTATCACCATTTTCAAAAATATTCCTTGGATTTGTCGTGATGCTAAATGGAGCACTCATTGCACCTTATTTAAAAGAAATTAATGTGAAACTCCTTTTTATTATCCTAGTTGTAACAGCTATTACTTTTACGGGCTATATCTTTGTATTTTTGTTAGCGAAACTGTTGAAATATGACAGTGAAACACTTGTCGCTTTTACCTTTATCGGTGGAATGAGAAATATTAGCGCAGGTTCTGTTATAGCCATTGCTTATTTCCCTCCTCAAGTTATTTTACCAGTAGTTACAGGGATGCTCTTTCAGGTGACAGTCGCGTCTATTTACGCTTCATTTCTTGATCGTTATTATAATCGGAAAGTCACAGAAAAAAGTAGGATCAGTATATAAGAAAGCAGGGAGCGCTTGGTTGTTCCTGTCGAGAATAGGATGCACGGTTTACATAAAAAAGGTCGGTACTTCTCATTGTTTAATGAAAACAATGAGAAGTACCGACCTTTTTTCTTATTTTTAATATATTCGGCTTGTGTAAAATAGTAAATTATAAGTTATGATACTGTTCGGCCTTAAAAAAGTCAAAAAAGCTGACTTTTAATTTTGCAATCAGCTTTAAACGCACTTATTGAATTAAAGCACTGTTCAATAAACCTAATATCAAAATTCAATATAAAAAGGATGAAGTTTTTCGTTTAAACAGTACTCAATTCTTTGCCTATAATTATTCCAAGTTAGCATGTTCAATGCTTTTTCAACTGGAAAGAAACCAACTTCCAAACTCTCAGAACTAGTGGTTAATTTTCCTCCGATTGGTACTCCCAAAAACAATGTATTACATGTAGACTCACTTACATTTTGAAATATTCCACAAAATTTTGTTACCTTAATATCTATACCCGATTCTTCTTTTGTCTCCCTAATTGCAGCATCCTTCAAAGATTCTCTTTCTTCAACCTGTCCACCAGGTATTTCCCAACCTCTGCGAGGTCCTTTAACTAATAAAACTTCTTTACGTTCGTTTAATACTAAAGAAGCTGCTGTAACAATATGTTTTGGTGGTGCCATATCGTAACCCCCATTCTTTTATAGTATTAAATTATTTAACAGTGAGGTTATTCCTATAATTTTTCTATTTATTTCAATTACACAAATCTGGCCAATTATGGAGGGATTATCCGCTAATTCCGGTTTGCTCACTCGATAATGCTATAACTCTGCTGACTAAGAATCCTCCAATAATTGCTACCAAAGCAGCGCTTGAACTTATGATGGTTGTTATTAAACTGTTTAGGTCCATAATTCTTCTCCCTTAATTTTAATTTAATTATAGGGTTAAGATTGGATTATGCACATTTACAAAGTTAAAGGAACTGAGCCTTATATCATTGATTATAAAGAGTAACCGCAATAGACTCTCGTATGGTATAGGGCTTTTTTGAATCATTTTAGACCTTACAATGAATGGAGAGGAGATTTCATTCTTTTTGTTGTGTGATACAGGGTATAATTTCTGAATTACTCTACGGGGCAAACCCGCGTGGTTTTATGGGCTATTTCTATAACGTCTTAAATACAACCGTTTTTTATAAAAGAGGAAATGAATCAAAAAAAGACGAGCGCCAATTTGGCACTCTTAATCGGGCTGAATTTAATTACGAGTTAAGGAGTAATAAATAAATAATGAAACTCAGATCATATTGTGTTTCACGAAAAATGGACTTAAATCACCAACATTCCCTAACAATAGATTATGTAAGAAAGTGAAAATTGTTCTGATTAAAACATCTATTTTTTAAAAAATTTAATTCTTAGCGCACAATTCAAACATTATATGCAATAATTTGCAGTAAACATGGCTCTTCTTGTTCAATTATCGGGTGTAATCCTTGTATAAGGGCGTACCGCCAATATTAATGAATTGAATCTCCTTTAGGTTAGTTTAATATAGATTATGAGAATCTTATTTAAATAGTTAGTATTTTATTACTAACAGGACAAGTTTTAAAGTATGATAGGCAAAAGGTGAATATATATTATAAATGAGGTGAAATTCCTAACCTGATTTATCGTTTTTCGACAGAAGACTCCCACCTCAAGGAATGAGAAGGGCTACAGCCCAATGAGTAGCATTCCTGTTAAGAGGATTTGCTGGGACTTGAACAAAAAAGAGCCCTCTTGGTATGATACGGGGTGTCAAATCTGCAGAATTGACCCAACAGGACATTACTGGTTGAATTTAGCCTATTTCCTAGAGGAACGGGGGATTCCCTTGGTTATGACCAACCCTATGCACGTTAAACGGTCAAAGGAATTGGATGACAATTTACCAACCAAACATGACCGTAAAGATGCGCTGGTGATCGCTCGTCTGATTAAAGATGGACGTTTCAGTTATCCACGTATCTTGAAAGACATAGAGGCTGAACTCCGTGTTGGATCAACGTTTAGGGGGAAGTTGACAGAGGAACTTGGGGCTGTCAAAAACATGATTATACGCTGGTTAGATCGCTATTTTCCTGAGTTTACTCAAGTCTTTCCGACATTTGGAAAGATGGCAATGGCGGTACTAGAATGTACCCCATTTCCAAGTGATCTTCACCAGAAACAACCTGATGAAGCATTATCCCTTTATCGAAAGGTCGAGGGGTTCAGGTCCCCCCAACGACCGAAAGCAGTGCGTCTAATTGAAGTCGCAGCTAACTCCATCGGAGTAACAGAAGGGCGAGAGATGGCCCGTATTGAAATCACCACTCTCGTTCGATGTTACCATCAGCTAGAAAGCGATATTGAAAGTATTACTCATCACTTAGTTGAGCTTGTAAAAACATCTGTAGAATATGAATGGCTATCAACGATTCCAGGGCTTGGAGATACAACCGTCGTTGAGCTATTAGCTGAAATCGGAAGCTTTTCGCATTACGAAGATCCACGCCAATTAATCAAACTCGCGGGATTAACGTTACGTGAAAATTCCTCCGGTAAGCACAAAGGACAAAAAAGTATCTCCAAACGGGGAAGAAAAAAGCTACGCGCCATCCTTTTCCGAGTAATGATGCCGCTGGTTCGCTATAATGAAGCCTTTAGAAAACTACATGAATATTACACAAACCGTAAGGTTAATCCTTTACGAAAGAAACAATCTATCGTAGTTCTATGTGGAAAACTATTAAAAGTGTTACATGGAATCAGTACCAAGCACAAAGCGTTTGACGCACAGCGAATGATGAAAGATATTCCTAGTCTCCGAGGGGCTATGTAAAGTTCTACATCACCTTAACAGACCTAGATAACAGGATGACACGGAGAAGCTGGCATTAAATCCCACCATTCGACCTAGAGTCCCTTGAGTAGCTTCGCTAGCCTCTGCCTTATGACTAGACCGAACGAAGGAATGTAGGCACACAGATGCCCAGAGACATGGGAGGGTACGTCATCATAAGCTACGCAGAGATCCATTGTGCATCGTATATTTCATTAGCACTACTCACCACTATTATCCAGTAGTGACCGCGTAGCGTACCCATGGAATGGAGGATTTTTACACAATATCAAAATACTGTTAGAGATTGTGTCGAAAATTATTTTTTTGGCACCCCACCAACGGCTCAAAATGTTGATAAATCAAGATTTAAAGAGGGAGGTGGGAGATGAATGTCGGTTGGCAATAGCCAAAACCTTCCTCCTGTGGTATAATTAGAACAAACGTTCCTGATAGGGAGGTGCAATATAGTGCTAGTCAACAAAGCTTTTAAGTTTCGTATTTTTCCGAATAAAAAGCAAATGGAACTGATCAATAAAACAATAGGATGTTCTAGGTTTGTCTTTAACTTCTTTTTAGGAAAACAGAAAGACAAAGATACCTATTGGTACATGGTTGAAGAAATGGTTCAAAATGGTCAGCTTCTAGCAAATAATTGGAAGGGTAAATGTCTAAATAAGCACGAAACAGTGAAAGCCATTCCAGAACTTAAAAAGCAATATTCCTTTTTAAAGGAAGTGGATAGTATTGCTTTGCAGAAGTCCGTTGAAAACTTAGCCGATTCTTACGATAGGTACTATAAAAAGCAGAATAAGTACCCCAAATTTAAGTCGAAAAAGAACCCTGTTCAATCCTATACGACTAAGCAAACGAATGGAAATATCGCTGTGATAGACAACTATATTAAACTTCCAAAATTGGGACTTGTTCGTTTTGTGAAAAGCCGTGAGGTAGAAGGACGTATTTTGAATGCTACCATTCGGCGTAATCCTTCTGGGAAATATTTTGTATCAATAGGAACGGAAACCGAAATATCAGAGTTACCCAAAACCCATTTAGCTATTGGGGTCGATGTTGGCGTCAAAGATTTTGCCATTCTTTCTAATGGAATCATCTACTCCAATCCAAGGTTTTTCCGTACTCTAGAAGAAAGGTTAGCTAAAGCACAACAGATGATGAGTAGACGAACTATTGGGGGTGCCAATTGGTACAAAGCCAAAAGAAAAGTCGCCCGAATTCATGAGAAAATTGTCAATGCACGTAAAGATTACTTAGACAAAATCTCAACCGAGATTGTCAAAAACCACGACATTATTGGAATGGAAGATTTGTCTGTAAGTAATATGCTGAAAAATCATCATCTTGCCAAAGCCATTAGTGAAGTCTCGTGGTCACAATTTCAAACGATGATTGAATACAAAGCCAAAT
>NZ_VYKL01000075.1 GCF_008710145.1 Niallia endozanthoxylica | reverse complement strand
TCCGAAGGAAGCTAGGATTCAGACTCTGCTTCGGCTTTTCTCGCTTTCTTTGTCAAAATCAGGCCTACCCTCAGACCGTACACAATGAAAAATGCCTGCCCCTAGCGAGCTCAATACAGCACTAGGCGCAGGCACTATTTTTTACAAAAACATTTTTTCTAACTCAAGCGGTTCAATATACTCTCCGTTTTTATACGCGCGCATATTGCCGCCGGAGATTTCGTCGATTAAAACAATTTCTTTACTCTCGCCAACACGGCCGAATTCAAATTTAATATCGTATAACTCAATCTCTTTCTTTGCAAGCTCGTCCTTCACAACATGTGCGATTTGCTGAGTCAGTGACTTTAATACTTGATATTCATCCTTAGAAAGAATGCCAAGCATATCTAACGCATCTTCGCTGATTGGAGGATCTTCACGACCATCGTCCTTGAGTGTCACTTCTACAAATGCGTCAAGTGCTTGCCCTTCTTCTGCGTATAAACCATATCTGCGCAGGAAGCTGCCAACGGCTCTAAAGCGGCAAATAACTTCTAATCCTTTTCCAAACACTTCAGCAGGCTTGACGGTCATTGTTGCTTCTTCAATATTAGCATCAATATAATGCGTAGGAATCCCTTTTTCTTTTAAAATTTCAAAAAAGTGTTTTGTTAAGCGTAAACCCGCACGGCCCGCACCTTCTAAAGTTAGTCCGACTGTGTTAGCTCCTGGATCAAATACTCCGTCCACACCCGTCACGTCGTCTTTAAACTTCAATAAATAATTTCCATCCTCTAATGCATAGACATCCTTTGTTTTACCTGTGTATGTTAGTTTCATACAACAATCACCTCGACATATATTTTTATAAAAATTAACACCAACTATTCGAAAACTCTAAATCTTATTGTAATATAAAATAATGTCCGGTGGAATACAAGGACAGATCCCCTGTCCCAAAATTTTTAATTTTTTATAAAAATTAAAAACACTCGCCTAAGCAAGTGCTTAATAATAAAATACATTATCCTCCCTTATTCTACTAAAAGCGGAGTTCAAATGGTCAGCCTGTTTTCTCCTCTTTTTTCTTCACTAAGAAAGCAGCCGTAATCCAAGCAGTGATAGGGATATTCATGGCCACACCTATTCCTGCCCAAAGGATGGTAATCATTTCAGCGTTAAAGATTTTAGAATTGACGATTTCCCCTAACGAGTAGGATAAATCCTTGAACCAAATCAACAATCCCAAATAGCTGCCAAAGAAAGCAAAGAATAACGTATTCGCACTTGTTCCAAGAATATCCTTCCCGATGCTGATGCCTGCTTTAAACAAGGCTTTCCGGCTGATGGACGGATTATGAAGATAGATTTCCCTCATAGGCGAAGCAATAGAAATCGCCACATCCACAATCGCACCAATGGTACTCATGATAATGACGGAAGCGCCAATTTTAACAAAATCAATTCCAATATAAAGAGAATAACTGCTAAGCTCCTCGATTTCTTCTTCTCCAAAACCCTGAATCATGGCCATTTTGTTCACAACGACAATAAAAAAGAGCAAAATCACAATCGTAATAAGCGTTGAGAGAAAGGCAATGGTTGTTTTGCTATTGACCTCATTAATAAAGAAGAGCGTAATACAGCTAATCAGAATACAGGCAATGAACGTTAAAATGATTGGATCAAGATTAGGGTCGTTCATCAACAAAATAATCAGAAGGAGAACAGCAAAGTTAAAGAATATCGCCAAAAATGACTTTGCTCCCTTTTTCCCTCCAATAAGCGTCATTAATATAAATAAAATAACTGCCAATACGACTAATACATTCATCCTCTTGCCCTCTTTCGATTAACGAAAAAAATGGCCGTATAAAGACCGATTGGAATGGTTAACACAATGCCAATCCCTCCTGCCAATGCCCGTGCCAATTCCAAGGAAAGATTTATTGAGAGCGTAAACCCTAGTGGATTGGCATTTTTCAAATATAAAATCAGTATCGGAATGGAGCCGCTAATATAAGCAAAAAATAAAATATTAGTCATCGTTCCCATGATGTCTTTTCCAATATCCAATCCTGACTTTCTCAGAGCTTTCGCTGAAATCCTGGGATTCTCTTCGTACACACCAAAAATCGAAGATGACATGGTAATGGCAACATCCATGACAGCTCCTAGTGAACCGATGAATAACCCAGCCATAAACACCATCTGATAGGGCCTCGTGATAAATTGAATTTCCTCATATTTAAGGCCTTTTTCTGACGTGACCTCCATGACCAAATAAGTAATGAGCAGTGACAGAAACGTTCCAAGAAGCGTAGCAATAATTGCCGCATATGTTTTTTCATTAAACCCACTCACGAGAAACAGTGATATAACGGTGAATAAAACTGCACTAATACTGCAGATTAACAATAAACTAGTCCCCGATGTCTGGATATATACATCCAATGCAAAGGATAATAATACCGCGTTAACGGCCAAGCTGATAATCGCGAACAAGCCTTGCTTTTGACCAACCATTAATAAAGTAAAAACAAACACCCATATCATCATCAACAGATATTTATCCCTTTTTACCTCTTTAATCGTTCCAGTCAGCTCTTTACTGTTCGAATCGATAGTCACAAACACTTCATCACCAGCCTGGAATGCATGGTCATAAGCACCGGAAGCGGAGTATTCATTAGTTAAATGGATTAGTCTCCCCTTCTCTTTCCTATTTTTCAACTGTGCTGTAAGATGCTGTGTGATTACCTGATCCTTATTCTGAAAATGGTCTACTGTTTCTGTAGTCTCCTGCAGGTCCGTTTCAATGATCTTAGCGATAGGTGTCTTGTAAAAAGAATAATTATAGTTAACAAATATAATAGAAGATATAAAAAACAGAATCAGAAGAGTGTACAGCACGATTTGTTTACGCGTTAGATTGGTTAATTGATTTCGTATGACCTTCACTAAACCCCCTCCATCGGGCGGATTTCATTTCGTTTTTATCAAGCAGCATCCGCTCATTCACAATGGTGATAGCATAGCAAGAATGTTTAGAAAACGTCAAGAGACACCTATATTCTAGAAGGATGACCAGGAAGAAACAAACATAAGCTTTTCCACGACAACGCAAAGAGGATGCCCATAAGTGAGCATCCTCTTTTTCATTCAGATAAGCAGGCTGCCGCTCTAAATCCCCTCAAAACCTATCTTACCAGCGTGCAGTAAGCATTTTTCTCTTTGTATAGAACTCAACGCCATCAGAACCGTTAGCGTGAAGATCACCGTAGAATGAATTCTTCCAACCAGAGAATGGGAAGAAGGCCATTGGTGCTGGTACTCCTACGTTAACACCAAGCATACCTGCTTGAATATTTTCTCTGAAGTTACGAACGTTGCTTCCATCCTGTGTGAATAAGCATGCACCATTTCCGAAGTCAGATTGGTTAGCTAATTCAATTGCTTCATCAAGAGTTTCTACACGAACAACAGATAGTACTGGTGCGAAAATTTCCTCTTTCCAGATTCTCATGGATGGATTTACATTATCAAAAATAGTTGGTC
Organism: Niallia endozanthoxylica; assembly: GCF_008710145.1. Classification (GTDB taxonomy): domain Bacteria; phylum Bacillota; class Bacilli; order Bacillales; family Cytobacillaceae; genus Bacillus_BD; species Bacillus_BD endozanthoxylica. The sequence goes on along the minus strand of NZ_VYKL01000075.1, from coordinate 13,681 downwards.
CAACGAAGTAGCCATCTTCACTATAAGCAGCATCCAAGCGGCCGTCGCGAACTAATGTAGCACCTTCCTGCTCGCCAATTTCAATGTATTGTACTGTTCTTTCTTTATTTTGCTGACGGATAACAGGTCCTAAGAATACATCCTCTTCCATGCCGTTTCCGATTTTGATTTCATCAGCCTTTTCCTTCAGCGTCTGAATCAATGTATCAGCTGCATCGCCGACAGCTACAACAACAGAACAAGCCATGCATCTTTCACCGGCAGAACCATAAGCTGCAGCGATGATTTCTTTTACAGCTAAATCAAGGTTGGCATCAGGCATAACGATGGAGTGGTTTTTTGCTCCTGCTAGAGCTTGTACGCGCTTGCCATTGTTAGCAGCTGTTTTGTATACATATTCCGCAACCGGTTGAGAACCAACAAAGGAAATCGCTGGGATATCTTTATTTTCTAACAGGCCATTTACTACATCATGTGCTCCGTGAACAATATTTAATACACCCTCTGGAAGTCCTGCCTCTGTAAATAACTCGGCTAAACGGTTCGCAAGCAATGGTGTTCTTTCAGATGGCTTTAAGACAAATGTATTTCCGCACGCAATGGCAAGCGGGAACATCCAGCAAGGCACCATCATCGGGAAGTTAAATGGAGTGATACCGCCAACAACTCCAACAGGATAACGGTACATTCCAGATTCCATATTAGAAGCAATATCCGGAAGCTGTTTACCCATCATGAGAGACGGAGCGCCTGCAGCAAACTCCACACACTCAATGCCGCGCTGTACTTCGCCGTAAGCTTCCTTATAGCTTTTCCCGTTTTCGATTGTTACTAACTTAGCAAGTTCTTCCCAATTCTCTATTAATAACTGCTGGTATTTGAACAGAATGCGGGCACGCTTTGGAACCGGCGTTTTACTCCATGTCTTGAATGCTTCCTTTGCCACTGCAGCCGCAGCGTCTAAATCCTCACGAGTAGATAGTGGAACCTGTGCAATTTCTTCACCTGTAGCTGGATTCACAACGATTTCATATTTATCAGTCTTAGCTTCTACCCATTGGCCGCCCACGAAATTCTTTAACGTTTTTACAGTTGTTGTAGTCATAATCTATTACTCTCCCTTTTATTAAAGTTAAATGATTATTTTAAAAATAGCTTCTTCGCCTGGTGAGGTTTCCCTCATAACAAACGAATGTCATCCTTGAGTTCCACTCACTAAAAAGTGGAACTTCCTTGTTTCACTTCCCGCCCGCCTGCCACCTGTTAAGTACGAATTCTGGAACAATAGACGGTTGCTATTACCCTAGAATTCGTCCCCACAGGTTTTGTTGTATACTAAGTCAAACTCTTAGAAAATGGTATATAAGAATGTAGCTAATATTAAGACAATAGTCGGTAGTACAACGCTTAGCATGAAGATCGGCCAATAAGAACGTTGATGGGTTTCACCACAAATAGCTCGAATAGTAGTAACAACATATCCGTTATGTGGTAATGAATCAAGTCCGCCTGAAGCAAGCGCTGAAATACGGTGCATCGCACCTGGGTCCATACCTTGCGCCATATACACTGGTGCTAGGATTGGCAGGGCAATTCCCAAACCGCCTGAAGCTGAGCCAGTAATTCCACAGATTAACGTTACAGCAATCGCTAAGCCCATTAACGGAGGTCCTGGAATATTCAATAATGCATCGACAAGTGATTGGAAGGCAGATACTTGCGCAGCCACACTACCGAATCCAACTACGGCACATGTATTAGCAACCGCCACAAGAGCATCTTGTGAACCTTTAGCTAACGCATTCCAAAAACCTCTCAGGAATTTAAACATTAACAGGCAGGCAATTGCAATTCCACTTGTTAATGAAATTAGCGCCGCTGTTGTCGGTGTCGTAAAATTCGAAACAATATTTAGAAGTGCAATCACACTTACTAATGGTAAAAAGGCAAATATGATATTTGGCAGCTCCTTCGGCTCTGTTGAATGCGAAGGCTTTTGTGCCTCTAATTCTTCATCAGCCAGTGCCGCTGCTGTCTCGTTATGTCCACTTTCATTCGGCAAGGAGAAGGTTTCTCCATTTTGAACCGCTTTTTTGACCATTCTGCCAAGCATGATGCCGCCGACTATCATGATTAAGAATGCCATTAACACCCCAATAATTCCGCCTGCCGTTGGCTTTGTACCAAAGAACTCAGTCGGAATTAAGTTCTGAATCTCCGGTGAGCCCGGTGCCGTCATTGTAAAGGAGATTGAACCAAATACTAGTGCAGCCGGTATAAAACGGTGCGGCAGATTCGCTACCCTGAACAAGGAAACAGCGATCGGATACACCGCAAATCCAACTACGAATAAACTAACTCCGCCGTATGTCATCATCGCCGCTGCAGCAACAACCGCAAAAACGGCGCGCGATGGTCCTAGCGTGTTTTTAACCCAATTCGCAATACTATCTGCAGCAAGTGTTTCTTGCATGATTTTCCCAAAAATTGCCCCTAGTAGGAAAATTAAAAACCAAGACTTAAAATACCCTGTAAATCCTGTCATATAATGCTCTGACAGTGCGGTTCCTAAATTCAGACCGCCTGTTATTGCAACAAGGATGGTACTAATAATAGCGGCAACGATAATGTTGATGCCTTTCATCGTTAAGTACATTAAAAGTATAAGTGATGCAATCAACCCCAGCATTTCTAACATGTTATCTCTCCCCTGTCCCCAAATTCACATTACTATTATTTATAATGTATTTTCTTGTAATGCGAGCTGGTAATCGAAGCAAATTCGATAAAGCTCGATTAATTCTTGATGACTTGGAACTCGCGGGTTATTACCAGGACTTCCACTGTCAATCGCATCAACAGCCATTTTATCAAGAACTTCTTCAAAGACGTTCTGATCAATTCCCCAGCCTCTTAAATTCGGGATATTTAACTGCAAGCATAGCTCTTTAATAGAAGAAACGGCAATTTCTGCTGCCTCCTCATTAGAAACCTCTGCATTCGGCTGAAAAATCCTTCCGATATCCGCTAAACGGTCAATGCACGCTTCTTTGCTATACTCAAGAACGGCCGGAAGCAGCATCGCGTTGGAAATGCCATGCGGAACATGGAATAGAGCTCCGATTGGTCTTGACATACCGTGTACTAAACAAACAGAGGCATTTGAGAAAGCCATTCCTGCCTGAAGGGAACCAAGTGACATCGCTTCGCGGGCATCCACATTTTCACCCTCATTGTAAGCGGTTAACAGATTTCCAACAATTAATTTAATGGCAGATAATGCAAATGTATCAGTCATTGGCTGAGCCTTCTTTGAGATATACGCCTCAATCGCATGACACAGGGCATCCACTCCTGTTGCGGCTGTTACATTTTTCGGTGATGAAAGCGTCAGCAGCGCATCAACAATAGCTACTTCCGGCATAAATGCAGGCTGCTTGACCATCATTTTGATGTCTTCCTTGATATTCGTAATAACGGTTACATCTGTAGCTTCAGAGCCGGTACCAGCGGTTGTAGGAATAGCAATGTGTGGAACAGGAGCCTGATTTGCTATTTTCTTTCCGCCCATATAATCGCCGATATATCCCCCGTTTGTCGCAAGAACAGCGACCGCCTTGGCAGTGTCAATGCAGCTTCCCCCACCGACAGAAATGATCACATCACAATTTTCTTTTTTAAAAAGATCTAATGAGTGATCAACATACTGATCGGTTGGCTCAGAGACAACACCAAGATATGTAACGCTGGAAACGCCTTCTTTTTCGAGCAAGGTTTGGCACTCCTTCACATAACCCAGTGAATTCATGATCTGATCACTTACAATAAGTGCCTTCGTTCCTCTTAGGGCAGCTTCCTTTCCTACCTGTTTGAAAGCCTCTCTACCATAAAAAATAGATTTTGGTGATCGTAAAACGGCAACGCTTTGCATAGACAGTTCCTCCACTTTTCAAATTTTTTATATTTTTTTACTTTTCACTATTTCTATATGCAAGTACCGTGCCAACTTTAAAAACCACTAAAATTAAAGTTTTATAGTTAGAAATGTGTAGTTACAACACTACAATTGTTGTTTTTATGTAGTTATTCAACTACATAAAAACAACAAAAAATACGGAATTTAGTGAATTCCGTATTTTTTCACCTTTTGATAGAGGGTGGTTCGATGGATACCTAAGATTTTCGCAGCCTGCGATTTATTCCCGCCTGCGGATTTGATAGCTTTAATAATCAACTCTTTCTCTTTTTGGTCTCCGATTTGTTTTGCTTCCTCAAGCACTGTCGCAGCAGCCAGAATCGGCTGATGGAGCTCTGCTCGGCTATCATCATAAAGATTGCTTTCGAACGCCCCTGCTCTCCTATCTTTAGGGAGGTCACTTTCAAACACCTCCGTAATGATTCCGCCTTTTGGACCTTCTATCTGTGCAGTTGTTTCCTCAATAATATAGCTAGGCAAATGAGAGATATCGATTGAATTTTCATCTGTCAGGGTCACTAATCGTTCAATCGTATTCACCAATTCACGTATATTTCCTCTCCAAGAATATTCCATAAAAGCAGACACCGCTTCAGATGTGAAGGATTTCCTTGTGATTTGGTATTTATCGCATAATACCTTTAAATAATGGGCCATTAAGATGGGAATATCCTTCCTCCGTTCGCGCAGCGGAGGAATATGAATTTGAATAATGTTTAAACGATAGTATAGATCCTCACGAAATCCTCCTTCGTATACCATTTGCAATAGGTTGCGGTTCGTGGCCGCAATAATTCGGACATTAATTGAATATTTTTTCACACCACCAACACGCTCGACTTCTTTTTCCTGTAGAACTCGTAATAGTTTCGTTTGCATGAGCGACGGCATTTCTCCCAGCTCATCGAGAAAAATCGTTCCATTGTTTGCCAACTCAAACTTCCCCGGCTTCCCGCCTTTTTTCGCTCCGGTAAAAGCACCTTCTTCATAACCGAAGAGCTCCGATTCAAATAAATGCTCAGGAATCGCACCGCAGTTGACACTTATAAATGGACCATTTGAAAAAGGACTTAAATGATGAATGCTCTTCGCAAACATTTCCTTCCCTGTCCCGCTCTCCCCTGAAATCAACACCGTAGCAGAGGTTCTTGCCGCTTTTCTCGTAATCCGTTTAACATTCTGGATTTCAGTGCTTGTCCCGATAATATCATCAAGCGTAATGCGGCTGTCCTTTTCTTTTTGAAAGCTTAGCAGCTCTTTCTTCACCTTTTTCTTCTGATGGCTCTCCTGCAAACTTTCATAAATTTTATAAACCTCAGTCACTCCTTCAAAGATTAGCATCCCGATGGCCCCAGCAACTTTTCCATCCTTCCAAATCGGAATCCGATGAACGATCATATCCTGGCCTTGAATATTCTGCAGCACCCCCCGTTCCGGAATTCCGGTTGTCACAGTGACATGTAAGCCTGTGTTTTCAATGATTTCCGAAACATGCCGACCAATCGCTTCTTCCTTTTTCAGTCCAATAAAGCGGCAATACCGACCGTTCATTTCCTGAATGATTCCGTTTCCGTCCACCACAACAATGCCTTCATACGCGCTTTCCAAAATTTCATGAAGAACCTCGGCAGCGTTTTGTCTTTGTTCTAAGCGATAGATATATTTTGATAAGCCATCAAGGATATCCCTGCGATTTAATATACCTACTAAGATTCCGCTGCGATCAAGGACAGGTATCTGTTCGAAACGAACAGAAAAAACATCGATAACTAGATCAGTCGGCTGCACACGGTCAACCTTTTTCAACAATATCTCATCGACAACGCTCTCACGGTTTTTTCCATATAGAAGATAAGAAAATAATTGTTTTAAAGTAACTATTCCAATAAACCGATGATTAGCATTCACTACAGGTAAACAATCCACCTTCAACGAATCCATCTTCTCTACAACACGTTCAATCGACTCTCCACTTACCACAAAATGAGGATCCGGCGTCATCCAATTGCTCACCCTTAGAAACTCCCGATCCTGAAGTCCTTTTTCATTCCAAAAAATATTCTCAGTCATGCGATCCCCCTCCAGTCCTGTAAAGATAATTTTTTTATAAATATAATATTTACCATATTAACATAAGGAAAGCTGAAGACTTTAGCGATATACTAGGCATGGTTATTTAAATATGTCCTTTTTAATATTTCGACATATACTAGTGGATATTTGACCATATCGCAACCTTTCAGCAGAGCTGAAAGGCGTGTGAAAAGGACTTTTCACACGGATGAGTCAAATATCTAGCGGAAGAACCATGTTTACTACCCGTACATGATAGAAAAAAATTCCTATGTCGATTTAATAGGCTGGATATATTTAGATACCTTCTCAGGAATCATTGTTACTGCAGATTATACTACTTATCTCCTATAAATTTTATAGATAATTATATAGATATAATGTAGTATATTTTATGTATTTATTTTTTCATCGGGGTAATGATTGTCACTTTGGCCTGTTTTGTGAAAAATATATAAACACTCTCCACTAAGTTCCATCGTATTTCTGTAAAAATATTAAAAAAGAGGTTAAGCATATGAAAACAAGCCGCTTTAAAAGCAATCCTTTTAAATTCAAACATATTAGAACAAAACTAATTACCGCCTTTGCCCTTATTTTAATTATTCCCATCATTGTTGTAGGAGGATTTTCTTTTGTAACGGCTAAGGAAACAGTCGAACATGAAGTAGTAGCAGGAATCAATGAAAATTTAAATCTATTAAATAAAACGATTAATAATGAAATAGAATCCAAGATTCAAAACGTCGAGCACTTTGCCCAAACCATTCCGGCAGAGCTAAATGAGGAGAGCAATATAACAGACCTTCATGAAAAATTTGATCAATATATTAAGTTCCATCCAGAAGTAACTAATATCTATGTAGGTACTGAAGACGGGGCATTCATCCAAGAACCGGACGTCGCAATGGACCCGAATTATGATCCAAGAGAAAGACCTTGGTATCAGGAGTCAATGGCTCAAACGGACAAAGTAGTGATTTCGCCCCCTTATATTTCGGCCAGTACAAACGGGATGGTCGTCACTATTTCACAAACCACCAAAGGAGGGTCATCTGTCATTGCAGTCGATATCGACTTAGCTTTCTTACAAGACTTGACCAACCAGGTGAAGGTCGGTGAAGGCGGCTACGCCATGCTATTAGATGGAAACAAGAAATTCATTTCTCATCCGGAACAGGCAGGGGGAAGTGACACATCTGAGGACTTTTACAATCAGTTTTATGAAAAAGAAAAAGGCACATTTGAATATACCCTTAATGGTGAACAGAAAATCATGAGTTTTATGACCAATGAATTAACAGGCTGGAAGCTTGCTGGCAATCTTGTCTCCTCTGAGATTAGTGAACGTGCGTCAACTATTCTCAAAACAACTGTCATCGTTATGCTGCTCTCCGTTTTAATTGGTTCTTTCGCTGTCTACTTTATTATTCGATCGATTGTACGGCCTCTCAATAAAATTAAGGAAAAGGCTATAACCATCAGTCAGGGAAATCTAACAGAAGCCATTGAAATTAAAACGAATGATGAAATTGGACAATTAGGCTTGGCCTTTAATGAAATGCAGAATAACCTGCGAAATTTAGTTCAAAAAATAGAAACAAGCGCAAAGCAAGTAACAGATGCATCTGAAGAATTATCTGCTAGCTCCAGTCAAACCAGCTTAGTTACTGAACAAGTGGCGACAGCGATTCAGGAGGTTTCAGCCTGCGCAGAAGTACAAACGCATAAGATGGAAGAGAATACGCAGTCCTTACAGGAAATTTCACAAGGTGTCATGAAGATTGCAGAGAATTCCTCAAAGGTAGCAGAACTTTCCCAGCATGCTTCACAATATGCAGAGGATGGGGGACAAGCAGTACAGGATACCGTGGCACAAATGCAATCCATCTATACAACGGTAACAGAATCCAACCTCATTATCAAAACTCTTAACGAACGTTCAAAGGAAGTTAATTCTATTGTGGATGTGATTACAGGTATTTCAGATCAAACGAATTTGCTTGCACTTAATGCAGCCATTGAGGCCGCCCGTGCCGGTGAACATGGAAAGGGATTTTCCGTTGTCGCAGAAGAAGTTCGTAAATTAGCAGAACAATCCCAGCATTATGCAAAGGAAATCTATCATATTGTTGAAAGAATTCAGCACGATACCGAAAAATCTGCTGCCGTTATGACACGGGTGATGAAGGATGTTCAGACAGGTGTTCAGATTTCACAGGATGCCATCGTTAAATTTAATAATATTATCCAATCAACCAATGAAATCACTCCGCAAATGGAGGAGGTTTCAGCAGCAGTTCAACAAATGGCAGCCTCCATTGAGGAAGTGACCGCTATTGCGAATGAGCTTTCAGCCATAGCTGAAGAAAATGCTGCAACGTCTGAAGAGGTAGCGGCCTCCACAGAAGAACAATTATCATCAATGGATGAAATTTCAACTTCATCAAAATCTCTTTCCAAAATGGCAGAAGAATTATATGGAGTGGTTTCACAGTTTAAATACTAAGTAACCTATAGAAAAGGCACCTCGTCCCAGGACGAGGTGCCTTTGTCTCATTTGGCCGCTATCATCTATCTTTCTAGGCCAGAGTCGAACAGTCTCTTTGTTTCTATATCTTGAACTTCTTAATCAATTCTTGTAATTGTTCTGCCATGGTGGTTAAGGATGTTGAGGAGGCTGTTATTTCTTCCATTGCAGCTAATTGCTCCTCAGTGGATGCAGATACATTTTGAGTCCCGCCTGTTACAGCTGCAGATACCTCAGCCACAACCCCTATGCTGCCTACTATCTGTTCTGTTCCTGCTGACAGCTGCTGAACCATGGCTGTTACTTCTTTTATTTGAGATGAAACCTCTTGTACGGCCTGTTCAATTTGTTTGAATGAACCTCCGACATTCTGGATAAATTGGATTCCATCTGAAACTTTAATGGTCGTTTCATTCATCGATTCAACTGTTTCGTTTGTATCTGTTGTTATGACTGAAATTAGTGAAGAAATCTGCCCCGCAGACTCTGAAGATTGCTCAGCTAACTTTCTCACTTCATCAGCTACAACCGCAAAGCCTCGTCCCTGTTCACCCGCTCTCGCTGCCTCAATGGCCGCATTTAAGGCTAATAGGTTTGTTTGATCTGCAATCCCTCTGATCACTCGAATGATTTCATTAATTTCGCCGGAGCGTTCTCCCAGTTTAATTACCTTTTGAGACAGATAATTCACGGTCTTACTAATATCGTCCATATGGTCAATAATTTGGATGACAGAATGGTTGCCGTCAACAGCCTTCTCCGATGCTTGGATGGATGAATGAGAAACGATTGCTGAACTTCTAGCCACATCGTTTACTAAAGAATATAATTCTTGAATCGTTTGATCACACTCATCCAAACTTTGAATCTGTCTGTCTGTTTCTACAGCCACCTCTTGGACTGTTGAAGTAATGAGCTCAGTTGCTTTGGTCGTTTCCTCTGAACTGGCTGACAGCTGCTCTGATGCTGCTGCGACCTGCTCCGCATTAACAGCCACCTGTCTAATTAATTCTCTTAATTTCCCAACCATCAGGTTAAACGAAGAAGCCATTTCACCTAATTCATCCCGTGTCTTAATGCTTATCTCTTGCGTAAGGTCACCCTCACCCTCTGCAATTTCCTTTAATCGTGCATTCATAATCATAATTGGTTTGGTGATAGATTTTATAATTAAATATGAAATAAATATTCCGCTGATAACACTAATAATCATCGTTGCAAACAGAATAAAGGAACTAATACCTTGAATTCTTTCTAGCGATTTTGCTTTCTCTTCAATGGTTTCTGTTACTTCAGCAATCAATTTCTCCACACTCGGGTCGACTAAATCTTTTCGAATTTGTCTTTGTTCTTCCATATGAATGGCTAATGCCTCTTCCTCTTCTCCATTTCTATAAGCATCCACCATCTTATTATGTGATTCAAAGTAAACTTTCAGGTTTTGTTGTATTTCTCCTAGCTGTTGTGTTCCTTCACTGTCCATCTGCACCTGTTTTGCTTGTGTAAAATATTGCTCTAGTTCTTTTACTTTCTCTTCCGTTCCTGTTACCAATTCTTCATTACCCGTTAACAGGAAAGCTCTTTCGTCGTTAGAAACGCCCGTAAAACGGTATTCTATCGATTTTAATGTTAATTGCAGCGAACGATATTCTTCTATTTCGCGAGAAGCTTTTTCTAATGCACTCATTTGAAAAATGGCCAAACTGCCAGAAATGAGAATACCAAAAACGAATAATGCAACTAGTAAAATAAGTTTTGTTTTTATCTTCATTTGTACCCTTCTCTCGATGACTTTATGTATTATCATTATATTACGAGTACTATTTTATCATTTAGATTGCTTCTAAACTAGGATAATTTTACTAGAAAAATGACTAAAGGCTCCATCTGTCCCCCATGCCATTGTCCCTTATCGGCTTGGTAGGAATCCGATATGTACCAAAGGCGAACAAGGTGGCAGGTTCCTCATCTATACGTCTTTTCTTCACCATAAGGACGAAGATTCCGCTTACTTTCCCTCCCCTTATATTTCCTTTTCTTGTACGGTCCTGTTTCCATTAAGATTGTCATTGCTGCCCCTCCTCCCTATCCTACCCAATTTCTAATGAATCTCTCATAATCTTCTAATCTTTCGATAGTACATTACAGAGTATCAAAGTTTTTTAGGAGGAGTTTGTAAATGAAAATTGTAATCGTTCCCTCAGGTTTTAAGGAATGTCTGGATGCGGAGGAAGTAGCCCTAGCAATGGATCGGGGCGTGAGACGTTTTGATCAGTCCATTGATACGGAAGTAATACCTATGATTGACGGAGGTGAAGGATTTGCCAAAACGATTATTAACCTTAAAGGCGGTGACCTCATTTTTAAAAAGGTAACAGGACCGGTCGGTAAGAAAATCAATAGTTACTTTGGACTCTTTGAAGAAAATGGAGAACGGATTGCTGTTATAGAAATGGCAGCGGTATCTGGGTTGAAGCTTGTGCCTCGCGATAGAAGAAATCCTTTAAAAACCACTACCTACGGGGTAGGAGAGTTGATTCTATCCGCCCTGGATTTAGGAGTAGATCGAATCCTCATTGGCTGCGGCGACTCTGGTACTTCAGATGGCGGAGCAGGAATGGCCCAAGCATTAGGCATTCAATTTTTTGATAAAAAACACCAAATCGTACATATCGAGGGTGGCAAAGATTTATTAAAAGTTGATTCTCTCCGTACAAACCATTTGGATAGACGATTAGAGAATGTACCTATTGATGTTGCGTGTAATTGGAAGAACATATTATGCGGGGAAAAAGGCGTTGCACGAGTATTTGGACCTCAAAAAGGAGCCACTTCAAAACAAGTGGAAATCTTATCATCAGCGTTAGAACATTATGCCGATTTAATTCAAGCTGCAACAGGGCTAGATGTTCGTTCATTGCCAGGCAGCGGAGCATCTGGCGGGCTAGGTGCCGGACTGCTTGCATTCACGAATGCCACCTTACATCCCCGATTCGATATCATTATGAACTTTATTAATATAGAAGAAAAAATTTCAGCAGCAGATATCGTTCTTACGGCGGAAGGTAGTTTAGATTTTCAGACTCCAAATGGAAAAATTCCAGCGGAGGTTGCACGTATTGCGAAAAAGAATCATATCCCGGTCATTGCCATTACTGGAACAATCGGAAAAGGAGCCGCTTTAAACTATCAAGCAGGTATAGACGCTTATATCAGTATTATTCAAAAACCAACGTCATTGGAACAGGCCATGAAAAAAGCACCAAAATGGATAGAAGAAAGTACGGAGTCCGTATTACGGCAAGTTGCGATTGGCTGGGCAATAGCACAAAGAAAATCGATAAAGAAAGTGTCTATCTAATATGTTAACAAGAATGGAGAGAAGAATCGAAAAGCATCACCCTTTAAAAACGTCGATTCTTCCATTGTCAAAACCATCTGTCATCATTATGATGCATGTTTTCATGTTGGCGGGCATTCTATTCATTGATGGCCTGGACTATCGCTCAAAGATTGCTTTGTTTTCCTTTTTATCCGCGATGACACTGTGGATAACAACAAAAATACCAGCGGGACTTACAGCCATTTCTCTTATCTTGTTTATCATCCTCATGAATGGGGCAGAACCTGATTTATTATACCATTCACTATCCGAGGAAGTAGTTTGGCTGATGATTGGTTCCTTTATCATCGGTGAAGCAGTAAAAGAATCCGGGTTAGCAGAAAGGTTAACCTTAACCATATTGAGTCAATCGAGGAAAAAAAGCCATGTGCTCGCTGGAGTTAGTTCCGTTTTATTTTTATCCGTCTTTTTTATTCCGTCTACTTCTGGTCGGGCAGCGCTGTCCATCCCAATCATTAATCAGTTACGTGACATTTTTACAAATAAAGAGCAACGGGTATTGAGTATTTTAGCACCTATTATCATTTTAACAAGCACGTCCGCTACTCTTATAGGAGCAGGTTCCCATTTAATTGGAATTGGGTTACTGGAGACTACCGCTCATCAATCGATTTCTTTTATTCAGTGGTTTATATGGGGCTTACCCTTTGCTATCGTCATGACGCTTCTTTCTTTTTTTGCCGTAAAATGGATCCTTTGGCCGAAGCATGGATTACAGGTACAAAAAGTTAATCCACCGATAGACAAATCCATGTTGAAAAAAAGCATGAATCAAACAGAAAAAAAGACGTTAATCTTGATTATCCTGTTAATAGCAGGCTGGGTATCAGAGGGTATACATGGCTATGATATTGCTTTTATTACGATGATTGGTGCGAGTTTAGCCATGATGCCGAATTATGGGATCATTAGCTGGAAACAAGGAATGAAGTCCGTTTCATGGAATTTGATTGTATTTGTTGCTGCAGCCGCTGCACTTGGAAAAGTTTTAGTGGATACAGGTGTAGTGAAATGGATGGAACATGAAATGCTAAACGTTCTCCATCTGTTTTCAGACGCTCCGGAATCGCTGATTGTTTTCGTCATCTTACTCGTAACAGTGACAAGCCATTTATATATTACATCACATACCACACGTGCCATTGTCTTTATTCCAGGCTTATTATTGTTTAGTGAAACAATAGGTGCGAATCCTTCAACCGTTGTTTTTTTAAGTTTAATAGGAATGAACTACTGTGTGACCTTTCCCGTGAGCTCCAAAGCACTGCTTCTCTTTTATGAGGAGGGAAATATTTCATATGATGCAAGCAGTCTATTAAAAATTAGTCTCCTATTAATGCCGCTTTATATAGTAATCATGATGCTATTTTATTTTACCTATTGGCAGTGGACAGGGCTGCAGTTATAAGTCCAGGACGCCGGGGAAAGGGACTTTTTTTCGGAGAATGCCCCCCTTACAAATCTAAACATCCTGTTTATAGCATGTCCCACTGGGAAAATTTTGATGGGGCATGCTTTTTAGAATAAATGAGGCTCTTATACTGACAGGTTTTCATTTTTTACCTTATTTTTGTCAGAATGAAACTCCTATTCTAACAACTGGTTGTTCCCAAAGACCGTTTGCTAATCACTGCATAGGCACTATCCACCCTCGATTGTTCCCATGCACTGGTTTCACATCCACGCACGGGCTCTATCA
>NZ_VYKL01000074.1 GCF_008710145.1 Niallia endozanthoxylica | reverse complement strand
AGTAGCGAAAACCAAGCAGAGTAGGGCGTGTGGCGAGTCCAACGTACAGGATAGTTAAGCAATCACCGTCGGGACGACGGGTAGAGCCTGCTCAATAACTGACGGATACGTCGGTGTTCGCAGGAATCTCCCGCTTCAAATTCCGTCAGGAATTAAGCGGTGAGTAGTTCAATACACAAGCCAATCCTAGCAATGATTTCTTAATCGATCGTGACATGCAGGAAAGAGGGGAATCATTCGCCGGTATCTTTGGAATCAGAATGGAAGATCACGCCGTTCAAACGAGTGCAGGGCCGATTGTGGATCGTTCAACAGAAAAGTTGGGAACAAGTGACACGGCTATTATAAAAGCAAGACAATGTTTATTAAAAGCAGTAAAATTGCCGGAAAACGAAGAAGAATTGCCCGCTCTTGAGCCTAGCTCACATCATGTTCGTTCCGCTTCTGTTTTACTTCCAAAGGGAGTACTATTCCAAGAAGGAGCAAAGCCCATCACTTTAAATTAAGCAATACGAATCTGGTCCGTAGAACCGCTGCAAGAGAACTTCTGCTTCATGGATGCAGGAGAACCGTTCCCATGCATCTATCAATATTCCGAAACTTGATTCGTTCCTTCTGTTTTGTCCTTTGATAAAAACCAGCCGCCAATAGAGATTAATAATAAAACAAAATAGCAGATAGTCTTCCATTTCGAAACGAAGGGGGGGAGGCACTACAAAAAGACAATATGCAAGAAAATGTCCATTTGTGGTGCCTGACACCTTGTTGAATCAATAAATTCTCATTATAAAAAACACGGAGAAGGTTCTTCTGCTACGATGGGAGCAGAAGAACCTTCTCCGTGTATTATTTATGGCGTAACAGTAACCAACAAAGGTGCAGGTTCACCTTCGCCTCCGGCTGTTTTTAATGCTAAGTCTACCTGATCTAACCCATAATTATGAGAATTCAGCAGGCTGAGCGGGAACCTGCCTGCTGCGATGAGTTCAGTAGCCATTTGAACTGATTCGAAGCTATGTCCTCTAACACCTTTAAGAGTTAGTGTTTTTTTGATAACTGTATCGATATCCCAATCTGGAATAGCTTGATATTTGTAGGCTCCAAGCAGTACCGTTCCACCTTTTTTTGCAATATTGATAGAGTCTGTAATCGGAGCTGTACCGCCAGATGTAACATCGAGCACCACGTCTGCCATTCGGCCGTTTGTTATTTGTTCAATACTGGAATATAAATCATCTGTAGTCGTATTAATGATGTAATCCATTCCTAATTCTTGGGCTAATGTTAAGCGGCGCAGACTAGAACTTCGTCCAATCATAATGACCGTTGCTCCGGCGGCTTTAGCAGCCAGCCCGCAGGCTAATCCTTGCTGTCCAGGCCCATAAATGGCCACCACTTGACCGGTTGTTACTTTTCCTTCTATACTCATCCATTCAAACCCGTTAGCTAATGGTAACGTCAGCGCGGCTTCGACAGCAGGTACATGTTCTGCCATCTTATGAAGAACGGAATTTGGATGGAGATACATATATTGACTAAATCCGCCCCATAATGATGGACTCATAGAGATAGGAACTGTTCCATAGCGGATTCCGCCAGAACGGGGATCGGTAAAGGTGCATGATCGATAGGCGCCCGTCCGACAGGCTTTACACTGGCCACATGGAATGTATTCCTCCATCGCTACCCGATCACCCTCTTTTAATCCCCATTTTTTTGATGCTATTTCTCCAATCTTTTCAATATAACCTATAACATGATGCCCTAAAATTTTAGGCTCCTGAAAGTGACGATAATAAGAAACATCAGTTCCACAGATTCCCACAATTTCGACGCGGAGAATTCCTTCCTCCGAAGAGATATCAGGTAATTCAAATTCACGTAGAGCTGTTTCCTTTTCACCTACTGCGACTGCTGCCAGAACTTTTTTACCCATTCATTTGCCTCCTCTTTATAACGTGTATTTTTCTAAAGTAGATTTGGCAAACAAATCTTCTATCTTTAATTGGTTCTTGATCATTCCTTGCTCATAGGAATAGGTTACCGCTGCTTCTAAGGTTTTGCGGTTATTTTCTAATCCGTAGGGCCAGAAATCCTCACCCATTAATTCTCTCGTATTTTCCCATTCTGAAGTGAACCAAGGAAGGGTTACTTTTAATGCTGCTGTTTGCTTAAAACCTTCATATACTTTTTGTTTTGCCTGCTCAAAGGCTTTGTATAAATTTTGTGCAACCCATGGATGCTCTTCTAAAATTTCATCTTTAATTGCTACTACATGCATAATTGGAAAAATTCCCGTACGCTTAAAATATTCCTTTTCAACAGATGGATAATCAGGGAAAAGACGCTGAACATTTGGCGATCCTTCAAGAAAACAAGATGGTGCACGCGGTGCGATAAAGGCATCTATTTCTCCAGATTCGAGCATTTGATTTAAGGTTTGATTATTATCAATTTGTCTGATGTTAATATTCCAAGGAAGATCAAGCTTTATTTTCTCGATCCGACCGGCTGTTTCTTGACCGCCAATATACCAATTCATATCGGCTGGATGAACACCATAATCATGCTGGAGTATTCCACGAATCCAAAGACAGGCAGTTAACTGATATTCTGGAATCCCAACTCGTTTCCCTTTAAGGTCTTCAGGTTTATTTATACCAGAATTCTTATTGATATAAATGCCGGAATGGCGGAAGAACCGAGACATAAAAACGGGAATTGCTGTGAAATTTGGATAACCGCGATCCTTTGCAACTAAATACGATGATAAGGATAATTCTGCTACATCAAATTCTTGATGACGCATCATTCTCCAAAATGTTTCCTCAACCGGCATATTTAGCCAATTAAGATCAATTCCATCTACTTGAACAGAACCGTTTGTTAGAGCATGGATCCGATCGTAATCCCAGCAGGCAAAGCTTAATGATAGTTTAGACATATAGCCACTTCCTCTCAAAATCTTTTAATAATAGTTATATATTCATAATGTCCTATGGATGCAGATGCTGAAAATAGTCTGTTCTTTCATACGGCACACTACGTAACAAAATTATTGAAAACAAAACAACTTTTTGTTAAATTTACAATAATAAAAATATTCTACAAAAAGTAGAGAGCGGGGGACGTAATGTGTTGTCTTCAGTACATAATGCGATTAGAATTTTGCAGACCTTTTCGAAGACAGAGACAGAATTAGGAATAACGGAATTGAGTATGCGATTAGGGTTGGCAAAGAGTACTGTTTTCCGACTTATGAAAACATTAAATGAATCAAATTTAGTCGAAAAAAACCAAGAAACCCAAAAATATCAATTAGGGATTGCCGCTTTCGAACTCGGATTTACCGTCTATCATTCAATGGAGCTGCGCAGAGTTTCAGTTCCTGTCCTTGATAAGCTTACAAAGACTATTAATCGCGTTATACGGCTTGGTGTATATGATAAGGGTGGGGTAGTATACCTTGTTAAGCGAAGTCCAAATGGAGATAATGGAACAAAATCGAAGATTGGTGACCGAATTCCTACACACTGTACTGCAATTGGTAAAATGCTGTTAGCACACCAAAGTGACGAAGAGGTTGCACGGGTAATCGAAGGTGGTTTGCCTCGGTATACAAATAAAACAATTGTTACCGGAAACGATTTGAAAAAAAATCTAATCGAAGTTAGAAAGAAGGATTACGCCTTAACAATGGAAGAGTTGAGGGAGGGAATTTCTTCTGTAGCAGTCCCTGTAAAAAATGATTTAGGAAAAGTAGTAGGCGCAATCAGCATTACTGGTTCTAGAGCAACTTTTACTTTAAATCAGATTGATCAATACGTGAGGGAACTCAGACAATGCAGCAGACTGATTACTGAACAAATGGGAATGGACTATTATTAATGAATAGTAGAATAGGAGAAATAATTACAGAATTTCCCGAACGTGAAAGCCCACTGCTTTAGCTGTGGGAGCAGTCAAATACTTTGTTTAGAGAAATGATTAGTCTAACTAATCATTCTTTCTTTTTATATAGAGTTGTCTATTGGTTTTCATTTTCGTCCTAGTAAAAACGATAGTAGTGAGATGATGAATAACTTTTGTTGATCAATTTCTCCCACCTCACTTCATTCCTTGAGGAGGGGGTTTGTAACGTATCGAACCTACAGGCTGAACGCTTAACGTTACGGGACCTGCGACATTGTGGCTCTAGTGACCACCAGGCCCTCTATTCCGTTGCTCTTGCTTCGGAACTGCTTTTAAACCATTTTATAGGTTAAAGGGTGATGAACGGCCACATCTTCTATCTGGAAAGAGATGGCCTCTTTATTCGCATATTTTCGCATGATATTCGCAGAACCGTTGACATCTGTATGGAGGATGTTGCTGTTTTTTGTGCGATATAAGCTTCTGGAAATTCTACGGCCTGAAAAGATTGTCTCTCTTTTTTTACCATATCTAGGAAAATCATCACCATCTAGAAAACTAGCCTTAGAAGTATAAGATTCTTCTGTTACAATCACCTTCATGCCTATTTCTTTTGCTTTATACTGAATCATCGAAATCAAAAGATGGTACGGAATTTGAACAAACTTTTGATTGTTCTCTTTCCCCATATTTGAGTGTTGTTTCCATCCTTTGTTTTGACCGATAATAATGGTATCAATGTTTTCTAACGCAGCTAATTCTTTAATAAAAAAACTGCCTTTATGAAACCAATCCTTTATCTTTCGATACCGAACGGCTTCGAGATGAACCAATCGTTTAGAAGAAAACAATCCTTCTTTCGGACCTTTTCCTTGCCGCAGAATCCCATAATAATGAGCTTTCATTTTGTTGTAGTATTGATTGATCGATTTGATCGTTTGGCCCTTCAACAAAACAGGTTCCATTCCTGTGTTTGTTGTAATAGTTGCTAAGTTATCAATCCCCAAATCAATACTTATTAAGCGTGAAGAAACGTGTCCTGCTCTTTCCTCTAATTCAGTTTTTTCAAATACCAGCTCCACCACAAATTGATTGTACTTTGGTATCACACGAACCGATTTTAACTTATTAGAAGTAGACCCTAACCTCCCAATATTCAACTTCTCTTTGGTTTTAGGGAACTTTAACCATTTATTTTCTTTGACCACACAATCCTGATTGGTAAATTCAACTGCTTTCATAGTAGCGCGACTATATCTTGGAATGTTTGGTTTCCCGGTATATTTTGATGGATTCGCTTTCCAATCTTTCAAACTAGCAAAAAAGGATTTCCAATTTTGAAAGACCGTTTTCATAGTTATTTGGCTACTTTGAATAGGCAGCGATTGGTAATCGTTTTGTTTCATGGACTTAAACAACGCATCTAGAAAGGTGTATGAGACATAGGGATGGGAAGGATCAGGTAACGAAAATAAATGACACTTCACTTCTTTTCGATGTTCAACTGGCTTTTGTTGTTCTTTTGCTAATCGTTTA
>NZ_VYKL01000073.1 GCF_008710145.1 Niallia endozanthoxylica | reverse complement strand
CGGAGGTGCCTGGTTGTTTATATGCGTTATTTGATTACGGGCTTACGAAAAAGCAGGTATACTTATCGAAAATTTAGGACAAGGCGAGAAAATTTTTATTAATATTGAATTTTTACTTGCTAATTCTTCTGAGGATTCAAATATTATTCTTATTGAAGAACCGGAAAATCATTTAATTTATCTTAATATGCATAAATTAATTAATAAAATTATAACTACAGACCAAAAAAACAAGCATTTATTGCAACACATAGCAATATGATTGTTTCTAGATTAGATCTGCAGAATGCTGTATTTTTATAAAAACCAACTACAATTGTTAGAAGAAATACCAGAAGAATTGACAACAAATCAAGGCTATATACAAACAATCATAAAAAATGAAGAATTTGAGGAATGCAGGAAAAATACAAAGTTTGATGAAGTGCTTTTCAATCTAGCAATACAACAGGGGAAAGTTGATTTTATCAGGCGTTTTGCAGAGGGTCAGACTATGATGTTTGATAAAAAAGGGAAGGATACATTGGGGAAAGGGGCCAATTATTTTAGTTTAGATCAATCAAGCTCTATGAGAAAATTAGATACTCAAAGTAAAGGGTTCGCTCTAGCTATGATGAGTATTGCTAAAAAGCAAAAAAAGGAATTTTGCGTTTATCACATTTTCTACAAGTGTAAAAGTCCAAATTTTTAGGGAGAAGTACCACAGATGACTTAATCCAATTAGCTGAAAGTTTTTTAGGTTCCGGAACAAACTTTTAAGATCCGTTGAAAAAAACTTTGTCACTTATTAATGAAAGTCGTTTTAAACAAGCTGATATAGTGTTTGTGGCGGATGGCCAAGCCAATCTTCCGCCTGAATTCATTGAAGAATTTAGGCGTACAAAGGATAAGAAGAAGTTTGAATGTCTTTCGGTTTTAATTGGAGGAGAAACTGATTTTCAAACAGTACAAAAGCTCTCTGATTGGGTAATCAGTGCAGATGACTTCATGACAGCTGATGAGGCATTTGACATTTAAACATAATAGAAATTTTTAAAACCCATTTAGTCTTTATATGACTTCAGGAATTGAATCATACGTGTATTTGTCATTTTTAAAAAATTAAGGAGAAATCAACTTAGCAAACTGCACAGACAACCATGGTTAGTATACCCATTCACAATGGGGTATTTACACGGCTATAGCCAGTAGACCCATTGTGAGGGATACACTCATCATTAATTCTAATAGGGGGACAGTCACTGGTAGCGTCAGGAAAATGCGGATTTACAACGTTAAGTAAATTTCAATATTAAAGCGCCCGATCGTATTATAAGGTCAGCCAGAAAATATTTCTGGTTGACCGTTTTTTATATCGATATATGATAACGGTAGCCGGGGTAGAACGTAAGCGCCCGTGGGGCTAAGACCCCGTCCGCAAAACAGTTCGCCCCCTACTTGTAGAAACATGTTTGAGGCTGGTTGGGACACTGATCTCGTATAACAAGCGAAGCTATGACACTATGAGGAGGATTTAGGGGTTACCGGCAATTATCTTTGAAGGAGGAATTTGAATGAATCCAGTCATTGGTCTGGATGTAGCAAAAGGTGAAAGTCAGGTTCAAGCATACTTAGAAAGAAAGAAGCCTTACAAGAAAAGTTTCAAAGTAAAACATGATCTTGATGGATTAGCTAGTTTATTAGATTTTATTAAAGAGATAGAAGATATTTCGGGAGAACGTCCCCCTCTTGTTATGGAATCAACAGGTCATTATCACACACCTGTTTTTCAATATTTTGAGGACAAAGGCTATTTGATCATTATCGTAAATCCACTCATCTCTTATAAAGCAAAAAGTTCTAGTTTGCGAAAGGTAAAAACAGATATCATTGATGCCCATCACCTCTGCGAGCTGTATTATAAAGAGGATTTAGAGCCTTATAAAAAGCGTGGTATCCAACTTATGAACTTACGTCATCTTACGAGACAGCACGATAATATTACAGGCATGTTTGTACAAACCAAACTACAATTCCAGGCAGTTTTGGATCAAGTTTTTCCTGAATATAGTAAGGTTTTTGGGGGCTTATATTCGGATGTTTCTTTAAAAACATTACAAGCATTTCCTACTTCAGAGGATGTCTTGAAAGCTGATACTGAAATATTAGCAACTAAAATAAAAGAATTCTGTAACACTCGTTCACTACAATGGGCAAATAAACAGGCTGAAAAGCTAATTACTGCCGCAGCTCAAAACCCTTTTCAGAAGGCTCTATACTCTAGTCTTTCCCTAAGCTTAGATATGTATATTAATATGCTCTTTGAATACAAAAAACATCTATCCATGCTTGAAAATGAGATAGATGCTTTAGCAAAAAGTATTGAAGAATCTAAGATTATCCAATCAATTCCGGGTATCGGAGAAAAAATCGCAGCCACGATTATTTCTGAAATTGGGGAAATTGAAAGGTTTAATCACCCTAAGAAACTAGTCGCATTTGCCGGTCTTGATCCAAGTGTCTTTGAATCTGGCACATTTAAAGGTACTTACAATCGAATTACCAAAAGAGGCTCTAGCAGACTACGGCAAGCTTTGTTTATGGCTGTTAAATGTGCTATTCGTGACTGTCGTAAGCAGAAAACAACGGATGAAATCCTTCCTCGTAATAAGAGATTACGAGCGTTTTATGATAAAAAACGGGAAGAAGGAAAACCTTTTAGAGTAGCTGTGATAGCTTGTGCAAACAAACTCTTACACTGGATTTATGCACTTTTAAAAAACAAAACTTCTTTCCTAGATTTGGCTTGATTTAACAATTTAACCAAGTGAACCAGAACTTTCCAAATATAGTATTTGGACGGTTATTTGGTATGCACAAATTTAGTATAACATGATATTTCTAATATTTTTATTGAAAAATGTTGACAACTATTGGCTGGTTTTGTGGAAGATCTTATTGAAGATAAGAATCCATTTAGCATGTAAGTGTAATATTTTAAATCTTTCTTAGGTAAATACGATAGTTATCGATAGCCATAAACACTGTCACATGTTCCAGGCGCTGGTTCATAAAAACAATGTTGTTTAAATTGACCAGTAAAAGGTTGGCTGTACCATGTTGAAGGACACGGACCATATGGATTAAAGTACCAAAGAGCATATTTCGCCGGGTGCTCTCTCCAATATTCTAAATTCATTCTTGCTAATCTTCTTTCAGAGTCTCTTGCTCTTTGATAAAATACATTACCTTTTTGAACAGCTTCAAAAGAGTAATTTCCTCCTTGTACGTGAAAAATGACATCTCTAATTGTTCTTAATTCATTAAAATCAGTACAATCTGCTACAACACGGTTAACAATTACATTTCCAACATATAGCATTCCTTGTTTTCCTTCGCCTTCAGCTTCTGCTCTCATCATCCTTGCCATTAAATCAACGTCTGCATTTCGGTAAGCTACTCTTGTCATTTATCCACCTCCAAAATATAGTATGAAAAAAAGCATACATTCATGTCCTTGTTTATAAAATAAGAATGCTTAGTAAAGTTACGTGACAATGAAGAAGAGCTTTTTCAAAGCTGTAAAATACTCTAATGTTAATAGCATCAGGTATACATCTTAAACGATTATCACGGTGTACCATCGACTGTCACCTCTTATATTGAGTACGGACAGCATTTCAAAGATATTGTGCTTTTTCAAGCAAACTGATATCTTAGTTTAACCAAAATAAGCGATTACATATTTAGTAATTGCTCGCTGACTTTTCTATTCAATATAGTTTTACGTTATTCCTCGGTTATCGCTCCCTATATATTTCAATAAGACCTTTACTTTCTTATATTTTTTCTGTTGCTTTTAAATTTCTTCTTTCACTAAATGGTCCTTTAATATGAATAGCATTTTTTTTAAGTGGATGGTGGGCTACGTTCTTAAAAACGTGGCTATTCCTAATATACAAGTGCTTTTTTCAAACTTATGCCAAAATCAAACTATCATAAAAGGTTGTTTGTGATCACTCGTTCTACCTGCATAGGGGGTTTTTACTAAAATACAAGTCAATAACTAATTATTTAGTAGGAGGAATATTTCATATACTAATCTTTTTGCTTATGGAATGGCAGTCCATTTTTATCAAAAGTTGGAATTTAAATAGTTTTTGGAAAATAACTCTTTATTATTTTTTGAATCTTTAGTATCTTATTGGAGGAATAAGAGAAAATCAGAAAAGGGAGAACCATATCAAGTATGAAGAAGAAACTCATTTATTTATTTTTAGTTGTATCTTTAAGCTTTTTATTAGGTGCTTGCTCGGAACAAGCTCCAGAAACAGCTGTACTAAAAGAAGAAAAGACTAATGACGTGAAAGAGGATCAATCCACTGCTATGAAAGGAAATGAAGCAGAGGAAACTCATATTACACACGCTGCTCAGTGGTCTTATAATGGAGATACAGGGCCTGAACACTGGGGAAAACTAGACAATGCAAACTTAGCCTGTGTCAATGGAAGTGAACAATCTCCCATTAATATTGAATTTTCCCAAGTAAAAGCGAATAAAAAACTGGAAGGAATTCAGATTCAATATGAGCCAGCAACTTTTTCACTCTTAAACAACGGTCATACAGTTCAAGCTAATGCTGCAACAGAAAGCAACAGCATTGTCATTGAAGGGAATGAGTACAAGCTCTCCCAATTTCATTTCCATACTCCGAGTGAACATCAATATAATGGCCAAAATTATGATATGGAGCTGCACCTCGTACATAAAGATGCAAATGGAAAACTTGCCGTCCTTGGATTGATGATTAAAGAAGGAAGAGAAAATGGAAATCTAGCATCTGTTTGGGAAGTATTACCGAAGGAAGAAACAAAAAATGAGATTTCCGTAAAAGAACCGATTGATTTACAAGATTTATTACCCCACGATCAAACTTCTTTCCATTATAACGGTTCGTTAACGACACCTCCTTGTACAGAAGAAGTAAAATGGATTATTTTTGAGCAACCAATTGAAATGTCAAAAATACAAATTCAAGCATTCCAAGAAATTTCCCCTGACAACCATCGTCCCGTTCAACCTATAAATAAACGAGAAATTATTAGGAACTAGATAGGATTTCATTTACTTTTTTTACACGAAAAAAGAAAAATCTATTAATCTTGATGTCTATTCTCCATGACTTTCTGGACAACTTTGAGAAAGTTCGATCATTTATAAAAGTTTGAGCAGAAATCCTGTATCGATATGCAGGATTTTTTCTTGTTGTGGCTACTGTCAAAAAGTATGTTTTTATAAATCCTGAAAAATGGTAAATATACATGTGATTGGATAAAGAAACATTAAAATTTTATTATTCGTTACTTTATTAGAGTAGAATTGAAGAATGCTATACTTTAACGGATTTCCGAAAGAAGTCTCCCATCCTCAAGGAATGTGAAGGGCGTAGCCAATGAGGAGGTGGGAGATGAATGTCGGAAAACGATAAAAATACTTTGAATAAGTTATATTAATTCATACATACATTTAAGCACAAAGTAAAGAATATGTTTGTATTTGAATCTTTAAAGAAAGTTGGAATCTAACATGACCGTAATTACACAAGTGAAACAAACCATTGCTGGACTAAAAAGCGCTCAAGCAAGCTTAGAAACTTTTTCCTTGGGCACAGATAACCAAGAAGCAAAACAGTTATACGCAGATGCTGCTAAACAAGCGCAAGCCATTATTGATAGTATTGAGCCACGTTTGCAACAAATTCAACAGGAAGAACCACAATATAATCAATAATGATATTTAAACCGATTACATTGTGTTAATCGGTTTATTTTGCATGTAAAGTAAATCATAAATTAGAATTTATCATTTAACCAGTATACAAGGATGATGAAAAAATGACTGTTATTTCAAACGTAAAGCAATGTGTATCGCCACACTAAAAGGAATTGAAGCCCAGTTATCCACTCTCGCTTTACAATCTCAAGACGAAAGTGCACAAAAAGCCTTTCATGAATCGATGCTTACAATAGAAGATGTGCAAAAAGATCTTCACAAGAGGCAGGTTGAAATAGAAAGGGAAGAACCACAATATAAACAATCGTAATCGGGGTGAAACCATGTCTGAGTGGGCACATATTATTATTCGTTCTGTGATTTTTATTGTTGTGTTAATCTTTATGACAAGACTTTTAGGGAAAAAACAAATATCTGAAATCAGCTTTTTTGAATATGTTTCAGGGATTACGATTGGTAGTATTGCCGGTGAGGTTATCATGGGTTTGGAAAGAAACATCGGTCATGGAGTACTTGCGATTGTGATTTTTGCTGTTATTACTTTATTAGTCGACTACATTGCATTAAAAAGCCAAAAGTTCAGAAAGTTAGTTGAAGGAACTAAA
>NZ_VYKL01000072.1 GCF_008710145.1 Niallia endozanthoxylica | reverse complement strand
GGAGGAATACCCAAGTCCGGCTGAAGGGATCGGTCTTGAAAACCGACAGGCGGGTTAAACCGCGCGGGGGTTCGAATCCCTCTTCCTCCGCCATAATATAAAAAACAAACGCGCATAAAATTGGAGATATAATCGCTATCCTACTGGGTAGCGGTTTTTTGTATATTAAAAGTAACTTAATGGATTGCGTCCAGCTCCAGCGCCTAGCCCCTCGAGGTCATAAGCCAAGTCGATGATGAGGTTAAAGGGCGAACCTCACCCTCGACTTGGCTTATGCTTGCTGGGGTAGACCAAGGCGCTTCCGCTTCCGGTTTTTATCTTCCAATCTTCCTCACATTAAAGTTTTCGGTTATTAACAGCCAATTTTGCGGGAAGGACAATCCGAGTTTCCAATAGCTCATGCCTCGGAGTCCTAGCTCCTTAATTAAATCAAACTTTGCCTGGATGGAACGGGCATCCTCAAACCAAACCTCATGCTGTTTACCTTCATCGTCTGTATATCTGAAAAAAGGCGCTTGCGACTCAGTACTATACTGAATCGGAACATTTCTTTGAGCAGCTAAGGCAATGGCTTGCTGCGGACTTAATGCTTTAGCAATCGTTCCTTGAACAAATGGTAATGTCCAATCATAGCCGTATAAGTTTTGGCCCATTAATATTTTTGAGGCGGGCATTTCTGTGATTGCATACTCCAGTACGTCACGCACGGGTCCAATTGGAGAAACAGCCATGGCAGGCCCTCCGCTGTACCCCCATTCATATGTCATAATGACGACAAAGTCTACAATTTGTCCATGGGCTTTGTAATCATGTGCCTCATACCACTCGCCCTTTTGTTCGGCGCTCGTTTTTGGTGCTAAAGCTGTGGATAGTAGCCAGCCCTCTCGGTTAAACCGGGCCTTGGCTTTTCGTAAAAATTGATTATAGGCCTCACGGTCAGCGGGCCGCAAAAATTCAAAATCAAAATGGATATCTCTAAAGCCGTATTTCTTCGCCGTTGCAACAATGTTATTCAAGAACCGGTCCTGGATGGTCATGTCATTTAAGAGAATCCGGCCTAATTCATCACTAAACTGATCATTTTCTTGATTGGTTATAACCATCATTAACACATTGTTGTTTGCTTCCGCTATAGCAGGGAAGTTGTTTAATAGCGGTTCTTTTAGCGATCCATCTCTAAGAGCTTGAAAGCTAAATGGCGCTAAATAGGTTAAGTATGGAGCGGCTTCGCGGGCACTTGTCTCTAACACAGGTGCAACAGAAGACCCCCTTGGCTCTACATAGGCATTAAATTCGCCACTGCTTTTTGGGCGGGGAGGAATATATAATCTTGAACCTACTACAAGGGGCTGATTAACAGAGATTCTGTTTATTGTTGCCAGTTCCTGATAGGACATTCGAAAGCGGCTTGCAATGGACCATAGACTGTCACCCGGCTGAACCCAATAAAAGCTTCCGACAATAGGGATAACTAATGTCTGACCCACAACAAGATTATTTGGATTCTGTAATTCATTCGCTTCAACTATATCATTAACAGTTGTTCCAAATGCTCTTGCAATAGATGTGAGTGATTGATTTGGTCTTATTACATGAATTTGCATGCAATTCCCTCCTAACAGCCATCTGTTTACTTTTATCCAAAATGGTATATAGACATGTTTGTGAATAAACGCCATTATCAATTTATGTTTGAAATGATGAATCATGATATAATTTTTTAATCATACTCTGGGCCACAAGCAATTTTTAGGAAGGATTGTAATCTATGTTTGAAAAACATTCAGATGAATATTATATGCTGGAAGCAATTGAAGAGGCGAAGAAGGCAGAAAAGCTGGAAGAGGTTCCAATTGGTGCAGTTATTGTTCTTGGCGGAGAAATTATTGCGAGAGCACATAATTTAAGGGAAACGAATCAGAGTGCTGTCTCACATGCAGAATTACTGGCAATTGAGCAGGCATGTGAGGTCGTTGGGTCATGGCGGCTTGAAGAAGCGGAGCTGTATGTAACGCTCGAGCCATGCGCGATGTGTGCGGGTGCCATTATTCTCGCTCGAATCAAACGGGTTATATATGGTGCAGCAGATCCTAAGGGCGGTTGTGCCGGTACATTTATGAATCTTTTACAGGATGAGCGGTTTAATCATCAAAGTGAGGTTGTAACAGGGGTCTTGGAACAGTCATGCGGGCAGTTGCTAACTGATTTCTTCCGTTCAGTAAGAGAGCGGAAAAAGGTAGAGAAGCTGAAGAAAAAACAGGCATTATCTTTAGAAACAGAATTTGGAAGTGATTAAACGTTGCATTTTAAGTTGAATATTAGTATACTAATCATGCGTCGATAAAGACGCCTAACAATATGGTATCAATTTTGCCGTGCTAAGCGGGGAGGTAGCGGTGCCCTGTACTCGCAATCCGCTCTAGCGAGGCCGAACTCCTTTCCCGAGGCTGATCTCCTGTAGGGTCTGCCTTGAGTAAGTGGTGTTGACGTCCGGGTCCTGCGCAATGGGAACCCATGAACCATGTCAGGTCCGGAAGGAAGCAGCATTAAGTGGATCATCTCATGTGCCGCAGGGTTGCCTGGGCCGAGCTAACTGCTCAAGTAACGCTTATGGGAATCAGTCGACGGAAGGTGCACGGCAGTTTAAATTATACTATTAAAACCCATCCTTAATTGGATGGGTTTTTTATTGTGCAAAAAACACCATTGAGGAAAACAAGGGAAGGTTTTCTTCTTAATTTTTTTGTATAATAGAAAATATATAAGTTATAATGATTTAGGACATGAATTGGAAGGGGGCGTTGAGGTGAGCTATCAAGCATTATATCGTGTGTGGCGTCCACAAAGCTTTATTGATGTGGTTGGTCAAGAACACGTAACGAAAACATTGCAGAACGCCCTGCTTCAAGATAAGATATCACATGCCTATTTATTCTCAGGGCCTCGTGGAACGGGAAAAACGAGTGCGGCTAAAATATTAGCGAAGGCAGTTAACTGTGAAAGGGCCCCGATTGAGGAACCTTGTAATGAGTGTCCGGCATGCCGGGGCATCACTGATGGTTCAATCCCTGATGTTATTGAAATTGACGCAGCTTCCAACAATGGGGTTGAAGAGATCCGTGATATACGAGATAAAGTGAAATATGCACCTACATCTGTGAAATATAAAGTCTATATCGTTGATGAGGTTCATATGCTGTCCATTGGTGCCTTCAATGCTTTACTAAAGACATTAGAAGAGCCGCCAAAGCACGTAATTTTTATCCTAGCCACAACTGAGCCGCATAAAATTCCCCTCACAATCATCTCTAGATGTCAGCGATTTGATTTTAAACGAATTACAGCTCAGGCGATTGTAGGCAGGATGGCTCTCATTGCCCGTGAAACAGGAGTAAATTATGAGGATAATGCACTATATGTAATCGCAAGAGCAGCAGAAGGCGGTATGCGTGATGCATTAAGTCTATTAGATCAGGCAATATCCTTTGGCAGTGAAAAGGTGACAGTCGATGATGCATTAACGGTTACGGGTGCAGTTTCGCAAGTCTTTCTATTGAACCTTGCTAAGGCAATTAAGGATCATGATGTGGTCAGCGGACTAGAATCATTAGAAGAATTGCTTTTCCAAGGTAAAGACCCAACAAGATTTATTGAGGACCTTATTCTTTTTTACCGTGATATGCTGTTGTATAAAGCTGCTCCAAATTTGGAGGAATCACTGGAACGGGTGATGCTTGATGAGGAGTTTAAGACGCTTGCCGAAGATATAAATCCTGATGAGATTTATCAGCTTATAAATATGTTAAGCAAAACACAGCAGGAAATGCGCTTCACAAACCATCCGAAGATCTTTCTTGAAGTAGCAGTAGTCAAGTTGTGTCAGCTTGAGACATCTGTCTCTAGTGCAGTGGATTCACCGGCTGTTGAACAGCTGATGCAAAGAATTAACCAGCTTGAGACTGAAATTAGTGAATTAAAGCAGCATGGCATCAAAATGACGGAAGAGGAGCATCAGCCGGCTGTTCAGAAACGACCGCAAAGAACAGCAAGAAGAGGATTCCAGGCACCGGCAGGAAGAATTAATGAGATTCTAAAGTCTGCAACAAAACAGGACCTTCAGGCTGTCAAAAGCCGTTGGGCAGAGTTGATTGAAGCATTAACAGCTAATCAAATGCGCTCGCAGGCTGCATTATTAAAAGAAGCAGAACCGGCAGCAGCATCAAACCAGGCGTTAATTATTAAATTTAAATACGAAATTCACTGTCAAATGGCAATGGATAATGATAAATTTGTAGAGACAATCTCTTCTATTTTGCAAAAACTAACCGGTAAAAGAATGACCGTAACAGGTGTTCCAGAAGAACAGTGGTTATCGATCCGAGAGTCTTTTGTGAAAAATCAGCGTCAGGATGAAAGCGGCGAAGAAACAACAGAGTTTGGTACGTCTGAGGAAGAGCCAATTATCGCGGAAGCAAAAAAATTATTTGGTGCTGACCTGATTGAAGTAAAGGATTAATCCTTTTATAAATATTGACAAAAATATCTACTAATTGGAGGTAATGAATATGATGCGTGGCGGCGGTATGGGCAACATGCAAAAAATGATGAAACAAATGCAAAAAATGCAAAAGGAAATGGCGAAGGCTCAAGAAGAATTAGGAGAACAAAGAATTGAAGGTACAGCTGGCGGCGGGATGGTAACAGTTATCATGACTGGCCATAAAGAGGTTGTCGATGTGAACATTAAAGAAGAGGTTGTTGATCCAGAAGATGTAGAAATGCTTCAGGATTTAGTACTTGCGGCTACAAACGATGCTTTGAAAAAGGTTGATGAACTGACTAATCAAAAAATGGGGAAATTCACTCAAGGAATGAATCTTCCTGGAATGTTCTAGGAGGTAAGGTGGGATGCATTATCCGGAACCCATATCTAAATTAATTGACAGTTTTATGAAATTGCCAGGTATCGGCCCTAAAACGGCTGCTCGTCTGGCTTTTTTTGTCCTAACGATGAAGGAAGACACTGTATTAGATTTTGCGAAGGCGCTTGTCAATGCAAAGAGGAACTTAACCTATTGTTCTGTATGTGGACATATTACGGACCAGGATCCATGCTATATTTGTGAGGATCAAAGAAGGGACCGTACGATTATTTGTGTTGTTCAGGACCCGAAGGATGTCATTGCAATGGAGAAAATGAAGGAATTTAATGGCCTTTACCATGTTTTACACGGGTCAATTTCTCCAATGGATGGGATTGGGCCTGAGGACATTAATATTCCCACGTTATTAAAACGGCTGCAGGATGAAACGGTAAAAGAGGTTATCTTAGCAACGAATCCTAACATTGAAGGCGAAGCAACAGCCATGTATATTTCCAGACTATTAAAGCCATCAGGTATTCGAACGACCAGAATTGCTCACGGCTTACCGGTAGGTGGAGATTTGGAATATGCGGATGAAGTGACTTTATCGAAGGCGATGGAAGGCAGAAGAGAAGTATAGCTTTATTACAGTAGAGGAATTTTATTCTATGGAGGAGAAAACAGATGTTTTTTCGTAGAAAAGGCAGGCTGCGGGCTGAATTTGATCAACAGTTGCTGCTGCAATTAAAGCGGCTAAAACAAGAGTGGGATCACCAAAGTACACTGGCTGAGAAAAGTTTTGATCCTTTTGGCGAAATGGAACTGCAAACAAAACTAGCTAGGGCAAAATATCTTTTATTATTACGTGAAGCTAAAAAAAGAAATATATCCCTTCTGAAATAACGCGACTATATTTTTAATCTGACATTATTCACCATGTTCTATTTTGTACAGGCTGTTCATAAGAATAGTAGTACAAAGATAGAAAGGGAGAGTGCAGTTGGAGCCAATTGTAATTGTTGCTATTTTGGGAATCCTTGTTTTACTGCTTTTTTTCAATGGTTCACCTTTAAAGCCTTTACGTTTAATCAGCCAGGGAGCAGCAAAACTGGTAATAGGAGCCTTTTTTTTGTTTTTTCTTAATATGCTGGGGAACCAATTTGGCATCCATATTCCAATTAATTTGATCACATCTGCAGTATCTGGATTTTTAGGTATTCCTGGTATGTTTGCACTCGTAGCAATAGATATGTGGATTATATAAACAGAAAGGCCATGTTCATTCAAAAGGGCCTTTCTGTTTTTTTTTTTTGTGAAAAATCGTTGACTCTTCTATCCTTGTTAGATATAATAATTCAAGTCTTTATTAAAGGACTAACTGTTAATTAGTTGTTAAAAAATATTTAAAAAATTAGTTGACACAACTTTTTTACAATGATATATTATAAAGGTCGCTTATGAGTGACGCTGATTGATCCTTGAAAACTGAACAACAAAAAAGTCAACGTTAATTCAAGTTGCTGTATAGCAACATTATTTATGAGCAGTCAAACGATTCTTTTGGAGAGTTT
>NZ_VYKL01000071.1 GCF_008710145.1 Niallia endozanthoxylica | reverse complement strand
GGGGGAAAAGGTAGAGATAGCATCAAAGCCTTACCTATCGGTATTACTTTGTTCCACGAAATCACCAGGACAGCTTAGATGCGGTGGTGGACTTGGTAAATCGTCTGGATAGTTCAGAAGCTTTTTCTGTTCCTTTATTTGATACGAAAAGCAATAGGGGAATGGTAAATAAAAAGCTCCGTGATGATATGATTTCTGCTATCTCTAAGTGTAAATCGATCATCCATTTTTCTGATCCTAGAAAAGCTCAAATCACCGATACCCTCAATGAAGCTCGTCGGGTAGTAAAAACATTTAATGAGTATCAAAGCGTGGTTAATCTTGATCTTGAATTATTGAGTGATAGTTTAGGTGAATTAAAAAACTTATCGATAGCGCTTATGCAGAGGGCAAAATGAAAAAGGGAAAGTTGTTTTTAATGAAAAACCAAAGGAAAGAAAACACTTGGATATTTTATGTGCCAATGTGGTTTCTTTCCTTTTTTATTTGGAAGAAATTCATTTTAAATAAAAAGGGAGAGATATAGATGAACAAAATCCAAAAAATTAAGAAAGCATTGAACAAAAAATATTATGAAAGAGAAAACGAAATTGAAGCCATGTTGACAGCTATTCTTGCGCGGCAGCATGTGCTTTTAATCGGTCCAGCTGGAACAGGTAAGTCAGCCCTTTCAGCCGAGCTTTCCAAAATTATAAAGGACTGTAACTATTTTCAGTGGCTTCTCACTCGCTTTTCTACCCCAGAGGAATTGTTCGGTGTACTGAGCCTGACCGAGTTAGAAAAAGGTATATATAAACGTAATACAACTAGTAAACTGCCTGAGGCTCACTTTGTCTTTTTAGATGAAATTTTTAAAGCGAATTCAGCCATTTTGAATAGTTTACTAACGTTAATAAACGAGCGTTTATTCTATAACGGTGAAATACCTATAAAATCACCTTTGATGTCTGTTATCGGCTCTTCAAATGAATATCCCGATGAGGGAGAAGGATTGGAAGCATTGTTTGATCGATTCTTGTTGCGTTTTGAAGTGAAGTATGTGAATGACACCCAAAATTTCATTTCTATGCTACAGGGGAACACCGATCATATAGAGATTCCTTCTATGACCATGAATGAATTGTTGGAGTATCAATTTATGACCGATATGATGAACATACCATATGAAGTGTATCAGATTTTGGTTGAAATCCGTTTGGACCTTTTAGATGAAGGGATTCGACCATCTGACCGGAGATTCAAACAGAGTTTGTCACTCTTGAAAGCAAAGGCATTTATGGAGGGAAGACAGCAGGTTGAGCGCAGTGATATTATGCTGTTACAAAACACGTTATGGGAAACCATTGAACAAAAAGACGTAACCGTACAAATCGTGAAAGAGAATGCACAGGACAAGTTTCAAAAGTTAATTGAGGACAGAAAACAAGAAGTAAATGAATTACAAACTTCTATAAATAGAGATTCTTCAGTAGAAGAGAGGATAGAGGTTCGAAATAAACTTTTAGCCATTCAAAATGAATTGGATGAAGTCTATAAGCAGCAGCAACATCCGATGATTCCAGAACTAAGTGCGAACATCCGAGGATTTGCAGATGAAATAGCTAATAATATTCTGAATGTGTGAAAAAACAAAAAACAGCCAGAGATTAGATTTTCTCTGGCTGTTTTTTAAATAAATTTAGAAAGGAAAGATAATAAATGGACCTTATGAATATTAAGAATTTAAATCGAAGAGAGAGAGTATATAACAATCCGACGGTCAATGCTGATTCATTCGATAAAAGGCAGTTTAATAGTTTGCTAAGTAAATCTAAAGGACTACAGGAATTGAAAAGTAAGGGGGATATGGTGTTTCCGTTGTATTCTCAATTAATGGGAGATATTTGGAGCACCTTTTATAAACACCAACCACAATTGTTAGAAGAAATACCAGAAGAATTAACATCAAATCAAGCCTATATACAAACAATCATGAAAAATGAAGAATTTGAGGAGTGCAGGAAAAATACAAAGTTTGATGAAGTTTCTTCAGCCCTTTCAACGATTTCTTTTGGTAATAAGGTATTGGAATGGATTCAAAACCCACAACTTGAAGATAAAAACTTTAACCAAGCTATTCATCAGGCTTTGAAGGCTCAACAACAACAGAAACAAATAGAACAACAGTCTGAAAGGAATCAGTCAGACCAACAAAAAAAGGAGCAGGAAAACGCTGAACAGCAATTGAGACAAAGCATGCAGCAGTTAACTGAAAAACTTCAAGAAAAACTGAATGGTTCGGGCCATCAACTTCAGTCTATGTTGAAAAGTTCGGTGGCTGAAGCAAAGGACAGTAAAGATAAGATGGAAAAGCTTATTAGTGGAATGGGGCAAGGCGATGGTAAAAGTGAAATGGAAAGAGTCCCACTTAAGGAACGATTTGAATTAGCTGAAATGCTACAAAAAAGTCCAAATATGAAAGAGATTGCTGATTGGGCCGACCGGTTTACGAAGATTGCTCGTGCTAAACAGAAGCATTTACATCGAGATTCTATTGAACGTAGTGGCGTAACGATCGGAAATGAAGTAGATCGTTTACTCCCAATTGAGCTTTCTAATCTGGTTATGCCACAGGCGAAGGTTGATTTTATTAGGCGTTTTGCAGAGGGACAGACTATGATGTTTGATAAAAAAGGGAAGGACAAACTAGGGAAAGGGCCGATTATTTTATGCTTGGATCAATCTGGATCTATGAGAAAGTTAGATACTCAAAGTAAAGGGTTTGCTCTTGCTTTGATGAGTATTGCAAAAAAACAAAAAAGAGATTTTGCATTAATCACGTTTTCTATAGGTGCGACAACACAAATATTTCACAAGGGGAATAATACCACTAAAGATCTTATTCAATTAGCTGAAAGTTTTTTAGGCGGTGGAACAAACTTCTACGCCCCTTTGAGACAATCATTGTTACTTATTAAGGAAAGTCAATTTAAAAAAGCTGATATTGTGTTTGTGACAGATGGGCAAGCCAATCTTCCAGATGAATTCATTGAAGAATTCAGGCGTACAAAGGATAAGAAAAAGTTTGAATGTCTTTCCGTTTTAATTGGCAGGGAAGCTGATGTTCAAACAGTTCAGAAGTTCTCTAATCGAGTGATTAATGCTAATGACTTTTTGGCAGCTGATGAAGTATTTAGCATTTAAGACATATTAAAATTTTTAAAATCCATTCAGAATTTATAAAGACTTCAGTATTATTCCCGAGGTCTTTATAAATTTTTGTTTTTAATGTTCTAACGGACATCGTTAGCTTGAAAATGGCCCTTGGAGTGATATGATTTAATTGTAATCGAGATTGTTGATACATTCAATGTGAACCTTGATGAAGTAAACGCATCACTCGTTTTAACAGGCCGCTAGTCTTCTGATTCAACTAGTTCATATACAAATTTAATTAGTCTAAATACAAACGGTAATGGACAAGTGACAATTAAAGAAGCAAAAGCAGCAGGTTTTAGTATGCCAATAACGAGTAATCCAGTGTTAAATTTAGGTTAGTTAGGTTGAGTGATTGACACTGTATGTACCATACATTATATATATGTCTAAAATATGTGGTACAGTAGTTCAAAATAAGAAAGAGCCATTAAAATGACAACTCTGTTTTTCTGCGACTGTACACAGGTAATAGGTAGTTTATTTAAAAAAGAAGGAAGTCAAAAAGCACACCATCAGGTGAACTTTTCTCTTTTTTATTATAATTAATCCCAGTTTTTAGAATGTTTCTTTATTAAAGCAATCATACTATTGATTGATGGAGAGAGCCACTTGTCCTTATGGTATGCAAGGAACGTAGAAATAGCCGGATGTTCTGGTTCTACTTCCTCTCCATGTAATTTCTGACTTTCTAATTCTTCTTTCACTGAAAAATAGGGTACCAATGAAATCCCTAATCCACTTTTAACACATTGTTTAATTGCTTCAATACTCTGGAAATCTAAACTTCCTTTCACATCCATTTGTTTAAATTTTATATAGTAATCAAAAACAGACTTATAACTACATGATCTTTCCGTATATAAAACAGTTCTTGAGTTTTCTTGCTTTGGAGGGCTTATTAAAACCATTCTTTCTCTTTTTAAAATTTCACAGTTAAGCTCGGGAAGAGACCAATCATCTTTTTCTAATATTAGAGCTAAATCAATGTCCCCATTTTGAAGAGTTGATGTAACCTGATAATTTTCTATTGATTTGAGTGAAAGGTTAACTTTTGGGTAAGACATTCTATATTCGAGAAGAATAGATGGAATCCGACCGATAGTAAGTGATTCCGATATCCCTATGGTCAAATCACCTGTTGGTTCATCACTTGTATTTAATGCTTGAGAATATAGTTCTATTATCTTCACAGCATAAGGAAGGAAATGATGACCATATTGAGTTAAAATAACTTTTTTCCCTAAACGATCAAATAATGGTTTTCCTACCTCTTCCTCCAGTTCTTTAATATGAGCTGTTACAGAGGACTGGGCGTATCCAAGATGTTCAGCTGCTTTTTTAAATCCTCCTTTCTCCACAATTGTCTTTAGAGTTATTAAATGACGAAGCTCCATGAAATTACATCCTCCATTAATTATCGATTTTGCTGAATTAAATGTTCATTTATATCTATTTTACTAAACTAAGCTGGTGATTTACACTAGGACGGTACACAAATACAAAAGTCTGTTTAATGTAATTAGTTTCCACCTTAAAAGGGAGGATATGTTATACATGCAACACGGCTTAAATAATAAATAAGAGGTAATAAGCATGACGGTAAAGATAAAGGTGTATTCAGACTATGTATGTCCTTTTTGTTTTTTGGCAGAAAATCCTCTGGAAGAAGCAATAGAAGGAAAAGACGTGGAAGTAGAATGGATGCCGTATGAGCTACGTCCATATCCAAATGAAACATTAAAGCCGGAAGGTAATTACTTACAAAATACTTGGAAGCAATCAGTTTATCCAATGGCTGACCGAATGAGGATTGATATTGTTCTTCCAAAAATTTCTCCTCAACCCTATACTCACCTAGCCTTTGAGGGTTATCAATATGCAAAGGAAACAGGTAAAGGGAATGAGTACAATGACAGAATGCTTCGTGCCTTTTTTCAAGAAGAACAAGATATTAGCAACATCAATGTTCTAACAAAGTTAGCTGGTGAAATAGGGTTGAATGAAAAAGAATATAAGGAGGCTTTAACAACAAGAAGGTACAAAGATGCACATAAAAAAGCATTGAAACATGCTTATGAAGAAGCAAATATTACTGCCGTTCCGACGTTTATTATTGGTGATACTAAAATTGCTGGGGTGCGTTCTAAAGAAACTCTTGAACAAATCATTAAGAATGAGTTGGATAAACAAAAGCCTCAAATATTAACAGAAGGTATGACTTGCGGCATTGACGGATGTTGATTCATTCAATGAAATGGAAAATACTATATATGCTTTTAATTTGGAAGGAGTTAAATTCATGGCAAATAAAGATTTGTTGTTTGAAAAAGTGACATTAGGTAGTACAACAATAGATAACCGGGTAGGAGTTGCCCCAATGACACGGACAAGTGCTACACCAGAAGGGTGTGCAACCGATCAAATGCTTTCATACTATACGTCATTTGCCCGTGGTGGATTTGGACTGATTATTACAGAAGGAATTTATCCGGATGATAAGTATAGTCAAGGATATTTGAATCAACCAGGCATTGTTTATGATGAACAAGTACAAGCTTGGAAGAAAGTAGTAGATTCTGTTCATCAAGCTGGAGCTAAAATATTTGCACAGCTCATGCACGCAGGAGCACTGTCACAAGGAAATCGTTTTGTGAATGAAACGATTGCTCCTTCTGCTGTTCCGCCAAAGGGTGAACAAATGGAGTTTTACGGAGGAAAAGGAGCTTTTCCAACACCAAGAGAAGCGACAAAGGAAGAAATCACAGACGTAATAAACGGATTTGTGAATGCGGCTAAACATGCCAAAGCAGCTGGATTTGATGGAGTTGAAATTCATGGGGCAAATGGCTATATATTAGACCAGTTCCTAACGGATTATACCAATCAGCGTAAGGATGAATATGGTGGTTCTACAGAAAATCGTTTGCGTTTACTGGTGGAAGTTTCGAAAGCTGTTCGGGAAGCTGTTGGACAGGAATACACCGTTGGGATCCGAATTTCACAAGGGAAAGTCAATGATTACTCACACAAGTGGCAGGGAAAAGAAAGAGATGCTGAGGTTATCTTTAGTCAGCTAGGCCAGGCTGGTCTTGATTTTATCCATGTAACGGAATATGAAGCATGGCAGCCAGCATTTCCACAAGGAGAAGGCACGACCGCAACCGATTCAGCTTTTGGAGATGGTGGAGCTTCACTTGCAAGGTTAGCAAAAAAATACAGCAACTTACCTGTTATTGCGAATGGGCACCTTGAGAATCCGGGAACAGCTACAGAAATGATTGGAAAAGGAGAGGCGGACGTGGTTTCCTTAGGAAAGGGGGCGTTAGCCAACCATGACTGGGTAAACAAGGTGAAAGCTGGGGAACCTATAGCTGATTTCAAGTCGGAAAAGATACTAAGCCCGAATGCTAAGATTAAAGATTTTGAAGCTCAAGTATAGCTGTCATTGTGTATTATAAAAAAATTACATGGTGAGTTAATCCAAAAAGGATTAACGCTTTTTTTGAACTGCTTATTCAACGATCGGGCGCGATTATTGAATAAAGTAAAAGGTTGATAAATATTAGCCATGACTAATATTTATCAACCTCTATTTATATGATTTTTTATGAATTAGGTCTTAAATTTTAAAGCTACAACAAACAGGAATACTTATTTAACTTACAGTTAAAAGTGACGAAGAATATATTTTAGACTCCTCTTTTTCAATCATCATTGTTTCTCTGTATTCTTGTGCTGTCCCAAGTTTTAAAAATTCAACAGGTTTATTGTAACTTTCACGAACAACGTGCTCATTTTCTTTTAAAGAAACACGGAAAAATTCTTTGCGATTATTAACTTTATTAACTCTTTTGTTGTGAAATATTTTATGAAGTGCATTTTCTAAAGCCGGTGCATCCTCTGAAAATATTATTGCATGGACATCGAAAGGAAATGGAACAGAAGCAAAGATAATATTACTATAGAAAAAGCGTAAGCCCGAAATATAAAAATGCGCACCTTTCCGGTACGCATGAC
>NZ_VYKL01000070.1 GCF_008710145.1 Niallia endozanthoxylica | reverse complement strand
TATCCCTTACTAAAGAAGGAGAATGAAGTTCCGTCACTGTGACCACTCGAATTTTGTCGAAATTTATAGAATAGGAGGGTGCGATTATTCCTTATCCTCCTATAGTAATAAAATTTAATTCCAATGCCCTAAGAGTGGCAATAATTCTTAATCTGTAAGTTTATTTACTTCTAAAGTGAAATAGTCCCGGTCACTGTGCATTGCGATCCAATGACAGTGCGGTCACTGTGACCACCGGAATTTTGTCGAAATTTATAGAATAGGAGGATGCGATTATTCCTTATCCTCCTATAGTAATAAATTTCAATTCTAATGCTTTAAGAGTGGCAACGGTTCTTGATTTGTAAGTTTATTTACTTCTGAAGCGAAAAGCTACCTTGCTCAGCGTCATTTGTTGATTCTGAGTGGAAAGTGGTTGTAAGTTGCTCTAATCCATTTATTTTAAAAACTTTTTAAAAGTTGCAGGAATTTAGCTCAGGAGATGGAATATTAATATAATAATCTCTAGAACATTAATCCTCGTATCAATGTATTTCCCACCCTTTTCTTTCATTTAATACTTTATTACTATCATGAACCTTTAATCTTTTCAAAACTATTTTCATTCAGGGAGGTCTACCCAAATGACCGTGAAAATTTCAAGTATTGGCCTAAAAGGACTTGAGGGCTATCGTGTCCAAGTGCAAGTACAAGCTTCAAAAGGAAAGGAGTCAATGGTGATTGTGGGACTGCCGGATGCCTGTGTAAAGGAGTCAAAGGAACGAGTGTTGTCAGCGGTGCGGACGATGCATTGTGATGTGACTGATTACAAGATTGTTGTGAACCTATCTCCAGCTGAGCAGAAGAAAAACGGTTCTTTTTTTGACCTTGCGATGGCAATAGGGTTAATGAAAGAGATGGGGGAGTTTAAAGAGAAGATTCCTGAAGACTCTGTTTTTATTGGCGCGTTGTCGCTAGATGGGACGGTTGAAAAGGTAGAAGGGATGCTGCCGGCTATCATCGCAGCCAAGTCGTTGGAGTGTAAGAGGGTCTATATGCCCTATGACCCATTGATTCCGTTGGACATGCTCGAAGGGATGGAGTGTATCGTGATTCAGCATGTTGATGACGTATTGATGCATTTGTCCGGACAAGAATTGCTTCCCATTCATCTAGCACCAAAAGCAATCGAAGTGGCGGAACCTTCTTTTATCTATGCTAAGGATTTTCGTGACATTATCGGCCATGAGCAGGCAAAGGAAGCATTTGAGATTGCTGCTGCCGGTGAGCATAATGTATTAATGAGCGGTCCGCCAGGCTGCGGGAAAAGTCTCTTTGCAGAAGCGTTTCCGTCAATCTTGCCCCCTTTGACAAAGGAAGCACAGCTTGAAGTGATTAGCTTATACCAGCTTGCAAAAGAAACACTAGCATCACCCCAAATCGCACCTTACCGAAATCCCCACCATTCTTCCTCATCGGTTGCCATTGTCGGAGGCGGTACGAATCCGAAGCCTGGAGAGATATCTCTTGCTCATCGCGGTGTACTGTTTCTTGACGAAATGGCTGAGTTCCAAAAGAAAACATTAGATATGTTACGCCAGCCGCTGGAATCCGGAAAGGTAACAATCAGCCGGGCGCAGTCAACGGTTACGTATCCGTGTTCCTTCATACTCCTTGCTGCTATGAACCCATGCCCTTGTGGATATCTTGGTTCACGTTCACATTATTGCACCTGTACTCCCAAGCAAGTCCAATCCTATCAAAATAAAATCTCCGGCCCTGTAACCGATCGGATGGATATTCTGCTTTTTTTGCAATCTGTTCATTTAGATCAGCCTGCAACTGAACGAATGAGCTCTGCTGTTATCCGAAAAAGAGTAGAAAAGGCACGAGAAAGGCAGTATGAGCGGTATCAGGAGCAGGTATGTAACGCAAAGGTTTCGTTTGAGAAGTTACTAGAGATAAGTCCTTTGCAGGAACATCAGATGAACATGATCCGACAGGTGGCGTCTAAACAGCATTGGAGCAACCGCGTGCAAATTAAAGTGATTAGGCTGGCCAGAACGATATCCGATTTAGCAGGCAGCAAGGACATCACGGATGAAGCAATTTGGCAGGCAATCACACTGCGACGAGGCAATATTCTCAAAGAACAGATAAAGGCGGGGAAAAGATAATGCCGTACAAGAAGAGAGTTTACATACCAAACCGTTTTTATCATGTAGTCTGTCGCGGCAACCGGCGCGATCCGCTGTTTCGCTGCCATACTGATTTTCTAGCCTTTTTTCATATACTCGAACAGCTCCATCAGAAAATCCCATTCGAACTGGCCTCCTATTGCTTGATGACAAACCACTTCCATCTGCAAATCCGTTCCAAAGAGGCTCCTCTTTCCAAAGTCATGTCCCTTGTCAATAAGAGGTATGCCAATTATTACAATACCCGCTACCGCCTAACTGGCCATGTGTTTGAAAAACGCTACTACGACAAATTGATAGAAGATAAAGAAGGCATGCTCGAGGTGAGCAGGTATATTCATCTAAATCCAGTAGAAGCCAAAATGGTCAAAAAACCCGAGTACTATCCATGGAGCAGTTATCAATATTTTAAAAGTGAATATTCTATTGCGCCTAGTTTTATGGATGTTCATCATATCCTTGATTACTACATTGGAACTAGTAAAGAAAAGAGAGAAAAGTATATCGGAAGCATGGGGCCGGTTCTGTTGCCTCCTTTTGGAAGTTCATAATTCTGCATCACATGAAGGTGAAAATAAAAAACTCGCATCATGAAGTAAGGGAGTATGTGTGTCATTTCGAAATGTTTTCATGCTGTACTCTCTAGCAAGCGGAAGGAAAATGAAAGTATCATAATTAATGGTATTAAAATATGCATAAGATGTAATACTCCTCTTTATCTCACTATAACATCCCTTACAGCTCTTCACCAAAAGTGCGTAAGAACCTAACTTATTTTTGGAAAACTGTTTAATTCTACTTGACGGTTACAAATGTTAAGTTGTTATACAAATTTGATTGATTTTCAATAAGATCAGTCCTCCGCAAACGGGACAGATTGTTGAGGAACAAGTAAAGAAAACGGGTCTGTGTATCACGGATATATATGTAGAAATGTAGAAATGTAGAAATGTAGAAAAGGCAAATTAAGAACTTCATAAAAAATCAATAAAAAAATTTTTTTCGATTAGCGAAAAATCGAAAGGAATTAAAAACCTGTTGGTAGAATAATGAAAAAGTATTTCAATAAAAACAGGGGTTGATGAATGGAAGATGCTTGTTAAAGATGCACAAGTAAGGGAAGTAACTATATTTAGCCATAATGGTAATAAAATTAAAACAGAAGATCGAGAAATTAATATCATTGCTAGATTTGAAGAACCGCTAGTTGTAGTTTTAGGCTCAGTACTGGATGATGAGGAATGTGAGACGCTTATTCAGTTGTCAAAAGACCTCCTTCAGCGTTCAAAAATCGGAAGTACAAAAGAAGTCAGTGATATACGAACAAGTAGCGGCGCATTTTTAACAGACGTCAAAAGTAATATTCTTGCGAGGGTAGAAAAAAGGGTGTCGGCCATTATGGGAATTCCTATAGAGCATGGGGAAGGACTACATATTCTGAACTACAAACCTGGTCAAGAGTACAAAGAACATTTAGATTATTTCACTCCTACAAGCAAAGTGGCGAAGAACAATCGTATCAGTACGCTTGTATTATACTTAAATGATGTAGAAGAGGGAGGCACAACCTTTTTCCCGAAACTTAATTTAACTGTTTGTCCGCAAAAGGGCATAGCAGTTTACTTTGAATATTTTTATAATGACCCAATATTAAACGAGTTAACACTACACGCAGGAGCTCCTGTAGTAAAAGGAGAAAAGTGGATAGCTACTCAATGGATGAGAAGGCAGAAAGTCATTTAAATAGTTAAGTCACTGTGACCACCCGAACTAATCATTATTGTGAGTATGTAGAAACTGAATAGTGAATGTTTGGATG
This sequence comes from Niallia endozanthoxylica, assembly GCF_008710145.1. Lineage (GTDB taxonomy): Bacteria > Bacillota > Bacilli > Bacillales > Cytobacillaceae > Bacillus_BD > Bacillus_BD endozanthoxylica. Next base: position 1,346 of record NZ_VYKL01000070.1, on the reverse strand, counting down.
TATTACCTTATAAAAAAACTAAACTATGTAAGTAGGAACGGTACGCTTTCCTACTTACACAGTTTAGTTTACACGCCCATTTTTTTGTTCATTTAAGCGTTTCGAATGATATCCGCTACGATCTTGTAGGATTGTAAGCGAGCTTGATGGTCAAAAATTTGGCTGTTTATAATAATTTCATCTGTTTGTGTTTCTTCCACAAATTTTTCGAGTTTTGTTTTGACTGTCTCTCGGCTGCCTATGATTGAGCCTGCTAATTTTTGCTGTAACATCGACTTTTCATAACTGCTGCATAGGGCATCCATATCATCAACTGGAGGCTGAAGAGGGACTTGCTGATTACGAATAAGTCCAAGATGATGTTGCAGCAAGGAAGTTGATCGTTTTTCTGCTTCTTCATCCGTATCTGCAGCAATAATATTGGTACCAATCATGACATACGGCTCTTGCAAGATTGACGATGGTTTAAAGTTATTGCGATATAAGGCAAGAGCGGGCAATGTGTTTTCTGGTGAAAAATGATTCGCAAAGGCAAAGGGAAGACCCAGTTGTGCAGCCAATTGAGCGCTATAACCGCTTGAGCCAAGAAGCCAAGTTGGTATTTGAAGACCTCTGCCAGGGATGGCATTCACTTTCATATTCTCAGGGCTAAAATAAGCTCTAAGTTCTGCTACTTGTTCTGGAAAATCATGTCCATCACTTGTCACATTGCGACGTAGCGCATATGCCGTAAGCTGATCCGTTCCAGGAGCACGGCCAAGACCTAAGTCGATTCGACCAGGAAATAGCGTTTCTAATGTTCCAAATTGCTCGGCCACTACGAGTGGTGCATGATTAGGCAGCATAATTCCCCCTGAACCCACTCGGATTTTTGATGTATTCGCAGCGATATGGCCAATTAAAATGGAAGTTGCAGAGCTTGCAATTCCTGGCTTATTGTGATGCTCCGCTAACCAATATCTTTTATAGCCCCAATTCTCTGCATGTTGAGCTAAATCTGCCGAATGTTTAAAAGAAGTGTTTGCATCACTTCCTTCAGTAATTGGAACCAAGTCTAGGATTGAATACGCAATATCTTGTAGCGTTTTGTTCATTACTTTTTCAACTTCTTTCTATGATAGTGTATTAATATAAGAGCATATGAATAGTTTATCAGTAATTAAGAAAGTTTAAAATAATAAGGTATGGGACAAGAGGGACAGGTCCGTTGTCCCAAAGGTAAATAATTGAAGAGAATTCGAAGTAAGCCCTATCCCATAGATTAGAGAGATAGGGTTATTTTTATTAAATAAAAAATTGGTGACAGTGGGCCTGTCCCCGTGGACCTCAAATGACCCCCTCAATAT
>NZ_VYKL01000007.1 GCF_008710145.1 Niallia endozanthoxylica | reverse complement strand
TCTTGCCAAGGACCCGATCTTTATATCGCCCTTACGGACGCACCCAGTCGGCATGATATTAATCGTCGGAATTCGTTTTTGCGGGTAAATACCGCAACGTAATGTCCCGCCACAATCAATAATCGCCACCATAATCGTTTCATCCGGCACTGATGTTTGGAATCCGTTTACCGGCTCAGCACCTGTTAACTCGGCAATTTTATCAACGATGGCAGGCTTTGAACCACCACCAGTAATGTACACAATTTTATTTTTTTCAGCAGTCGGTGTAATCGTTAACGGACCTCCGAAACCGCCGCTTCCTCTCTCAACTTTTATTGAACGATATTCAGTCATCGTAGAAACCTCCTACATTCTAGTGATGTAATGTTTGTACTTCAGTCTTTAATTTGATGCCTTGCTGTTTTTCAACCATTTTTGTTGTAAAGTCAGTAATCCAGCCAGCAAAGAAGTTCATCACTAAACCAACTAGAAGATAACGAACAGCTAATTCTGCAGTACTAAAACCAAGTTGTTCAATTCCTGCTGCGATTCCAAGGAAGATAAATAATTCACCTGGGTTTATATGAGGGAATAAACCGTTACTTGTGTGACAGAAATAAGCGCCTGATGCATAATAGCTTGGCTTATATTTTTCTGGTAAAAATCGACCTAATGATAATGCCATTGGGTTACCTAGCATAAATGATCCAACAAACGGTAAGACCATATACCTTAGAAGCGGATTTTTCCCAGAAGCTTTCGCCAACTTGTTAATTCTTTGCTCCCCGAGAATTTGAATCAATGTATTCATAGCCACGATTAATAGTAATACAACCGGAACGATACCTGTCATCCATGAAATAAAGACATCTGCACCCGTTTGGAATAATTTCATAAAGCCTTCGGCAAATTTAATGATAAAATCCATGAAGTTTCACCTCTTATTATTTTTTTACTGCAACCATTCTCTCTGCTTTCATCATCATGTTCCTAAATAAGCTGCTCTTCTCTGGAATTACACCTCCGCTCATGATGATCTTGTAATTACTTACGGCATCCTGAATGGCTGCTTTTAAAAGCTTATTACAGTGGGCCATATCCTCATCTGTAAGATGGCGGATGTTTTTATCTTCAAAGCCTTGCAGATCCTTGAAGGTTGCCATAACTGTAACCCCTTGCATTTTCTTGGCCTTTAATATTCTCCCGCTTTTAGAGACCGCAAAGAGAACAATAGTTCCGGAGCGAATTTTTCCGGGCTTCTTCCCAATCGCCACTTTTCCGATTCTTCGGAGCTCTGCATACGCTTTCGAAAAATGCTTGAGTTGGAAAAAACCAAGGCCCATTTGAACAAGGAATGCACCTGCTATAAAGACCATGATTACAATCATATTCATACGTTTCACTTCCTTACTTTTTGTTTCCTTTATGACCTGCTGGCCCTATCTAGGTATTTTGAAAACTCTTCACAGCTATTAGAATCAGCTAATTGTTCAATCAGCTGTTCATCAGCTGAGATTTTAATAATTTCATCATAAATCTTGACTAAAAGACCGGCATCATCGTCCGTTTCCCTCGGTATTCCTAAAAGAAAGACCAGTTTAACTTCTTTTCCTTCAGCTTGTACCGGTTTCGGAAACACACCTACTGCCAGACGAATTTGCTCGGATGCAGTTTGAATCGTATGCGGCAAAGCAATATATTGATCAAACACCATCGAGCCCTTTTCTGCCCTTTCTAACAGCCGCTCTTTAAAACCTTCATCGAAGTAGCCTTTTCTCGTCATTTCCTCTGTCATTCCCATGACGTTCTCGGGATAGCTTTTTGTGCTGTCTAATAAGAAAAACATATCCTCGTTTGTTAACAATCTGATAATCGAATGATGATTGCCTTCGTCCTTTAGCTTAAATTTCTGTAAGTAGGTCACTTTTTCAATCTGCTGTGAAACCCGCTTTTCATCAAAAATCTCATTAATCATGATTAATGGTACATCGATTTCATAGACCAGTTTAACCGTTGAAAAAACAATATCGAATTGGTTCATTCGCTCTTTTGTTACTTCCGCTTCTGAAAAAAGGTCAATCTGCGTATTATGATTCAATATACGCTGTAATTGAATAGCGAGTAACCTAGCCGTTCCTCGTCCCGTTCCGCAAATAACTGCAACCCGCTGCAAGCGTTTTGTTTTTACCTCACTTTGGGTGATAAACACGCCGAAATAAAAGGCAATATAGCCCAACTCATCTTCGGAAACCTTCAATCCGTATTCCTTTTCAATTACATGGCCGGCAATTTCCGCCATTTTAAACGCAACCGGATATTTTTCCTTTACATCTGAAAGCAGTGGATTCTTGATCCGAATGTCAAACGTAATCCGATTCAACATAAAGGTCAGATGGAATTTTAAATCTTCGAAAAAGGATTCATTTTCAGAGATGATTTCCTTTTTAAAACCGACCTGCTCGATGATTTGCTCCAGCAGCCTGTTCACATCATCTGTAATTTGAACATCGGCCATTGTTCGGTTGTTAGTCGGTGTCCGTCTACCTGCAATCGGCAGTGTGATAAACAAGATTTCCGGCTTCGGTATGTGAATTGGCAACTTTCTTTCGATAACTGCAGTGATTTCCTTTGCAATTTGATAATCATGGGTATCAAGGAGCTTTTCGTGTTTGTCATCCATTTTTTCAAGCGGATGATTCTTTAACAGACGGTCCAACATGACAATCACCGACTGTAGCAATTTTTTTTGCGTAGTGGTTTCAAAATCATGTCTATTAGCAATCGATCTTATCTCTACTTCAATATCGTTATCTAATGGATTTTCATTGTATAGATAGTCATACACGTTATCGAGGATAAAGAAGCGTAAATCTAACTCATTGCCTTTTAAAAACATTCCGCTGTTCGGCTTCCCTTGAATCGATAAATGATACGTCTCAAGAACAACAGCAGCCCTTTTTAATTCATTCACGAGGGTTGAACGGCTGAGATTCATCTCGTATGCCCACTCATCAAGCGTATTATTCTCCTCACTGTTAAGTAAGCGGTTGATAATAAAGGCAATTCGGCGTATCGGTGAATCTTGTTCCGTTTTCTCCTCATGGACTTTTTGCAGGAGTTCCTCAAACACTGGCTGATTTTCAATTGTCAGCCTGAATCCTTTTCCACGCTCATTCTCTAGAACCGCTATTCCCTTAAGGTCACTATTGAACCGCTTGATATCATTTCGGATTGTTCGAGTACTAACTCCAATGGATTCTGCCAGCTCGTCCAACGTGCAGTACGTTTTCTTTCTAGTCAGTTCAATAATTTGTACAATCCGCTCATCCATCATGAAATCAGACATGTAATTCACCACCTTACTTTAAAATGAATGTTATCTTTGGTTTATTTACGTTTCAATTCCTCAAATCCGACCTCAGCTAACATTCATTTTTAACAGAAAGGTTGGCTTTTCACCTTGAACACACCTCTTAACCGCGGGATTTACCGCCTGAGATGTTAACCGTTGTACCCGTTACATAGCTTGAACGGTCTGATGCAAGGTATGAAACTAAATCGCCAATTTCCTTTAATTGTCCTTCTCGGCCTAGAGGAATAGATTTACTGTAATCTGTATTTAAACCATCAACTGTTACGCCGCGTGTATAAGCAAGTGCTTCGTTATATGCATCCGTTCTTAAGCCCGTTGCTTCCATAATTCCAGGAGCAATCGCTACAACGCGAATATTGTATTTTCCTAACTCCTTCGCCCAGGCACGAGTGAAAGAAATCACAGCACCTTTTGTGGCTGAATAACAGCTTTGTCCTGCTGATCCTTCCTGACCTGCTTCAGACGCCACGTTCACAATGACACCCTTGTCCTGCTTTAACATTTGCTTAGCAGCAGCCTGCGCACATAGGAATGGTCCTTTTTGGTTTACCGCCACCATAAAGTCAAAATCTTTTTCGCTTAGTTCGTATTCAGGTTTTTCACCTTGAATATCGACTAACAAGCGTGGAAGATTAACCCCGGCATTATTTACTAGGATGTCCACAGAGCCAAATAATTCAACCGTTCGGGCTACCATATTGTCTACGCTTTCTTTTTTCGTTACATCACATTTTATAAAATAAATGCCGTCAGCCTGTTTTCCTTCTTCTACATTTAAATCTGAAACAACTACTGTTGCACCGTTATTTAATAGCTCCTTTGCAATATGCAAGCCAATCCCGGAGGCACCGCCTGTTACAATTGCTACTTTTCCTTCTAATTCAAGCCATGAATTGCTCATGTTCTTTCCTCCTCTTGAAACGTTTTCATCTGATGTACTCAGTATAAAAACTTTCGCTCCATTGATTAATACAATGTTTTTCACACAAAAGTGAAAACGGTTGAAATAAATGAAAAACGCCTGCTTCAACGTTGGAGGAATACACGTTTAAAGCAGGCGAAGTGTTTTTAAATTTTATATTTAGAAAAATGTTGGCGTGGGTTTGTAATTATTGTTTTATACTATTGATTTAATTACCTGTTCAGGCTTTGCGCGGAATACAGGATACTCCTGACCATTCTGAATAACGGTTTCTCCCTCATTGGTAAATCCCATTTTAGGAAGGACCTTTGCTCCCTCCGAGCTAACAGCAAAACCTCCAATTTCTTTTATTTCAATCCCTTTTTCACGAAGTCTCACTAATTCATTTGGGATATCTTTAATCACCATACTTGCATATTCTTTACAGCGGTCATCATGTATATCAACGATAAGCGTAATAAAGTAAAGATAAACTTCTTTTGGCTGATTGTAGGTCAGAAGATGTTCCCCAATCTCATATTCACTGAGCCTTCCTTCTAGAACTGCTGAATAAGCCTCTTGGTTCAGGGGAATCAGACTATACATTCCCTTCACACCCTCAGGAGTTTTGAGAATACGATAAATTTCCGGATTGACCTGCAGGATTTCTTTCAGCAGGTCTGGAGAGACATGCCACTCTTTTGGATATACTTTATCATTTAAAGCTGCCATACTTTCGCAATCTTGTAATATTGCGGCAGCCATTGCAGCCTGTTTAAAATTCTTGTATTGATTCATTTGTTTCCCTCCGATAGGACAGTTAAATTGATTTTCTGTTAAACATGCATTTTTTGATTAGTTTAACAGAGCCGGTAAAAAAAGAAAAAAAGCACAGGCAGTCTGCCCATGCTCAAAAAAGAAAATAGATGGATGATTTAAGAAATGGAAACACAAAATCATTTATTATTATAGCATTATTCCATTCTGCCTAAGAATGATATAAATCACAGGAGGAGCCAAATTACTTGGAATCTGTTTTTATCTCCCCTTACCTTATCTCCCTTACCTAAAAAAACCCTAAGTCCAGAAGCTTGGTCTTAGGGTTTTCAAGAGAATTTGGGGTTGTTTATGGGGAAAAGAATATTTTAATGGGGGATATCTTTTAGAGGAGTAAGGAGATTATTCAGGAATGGACTTTTCTGCGTTGATATAACCAGCACCATAGATATTAGGATCTCTTCCTTTCCACAAATCTGCATTCGTCATCAGTGCTGTTTTTACTTGATCAGGTGTTAGGGAAGGATTACGCTCTAACATGAGGGCGATAATTCCAGCGCATATCGGAGTGGCCATAGACGTTCCTGAAAGTACAAAATAATCATTCTCCACTCTGGCCGTTTTTTGCAGTTTATCTAAATAGGAATTTGGTGCTCGCAATGAAACAATATTCACACCTGGTGCTAAAATATCCGGTTTCTTTAACCCGTATCTCGTTGGCCCGCGGCTGGAGAAGCTGGCAACATCATCGTCTGTTCTTTCAATAGAATCACTGTCATCAAGCGCTCCGACTGTAATTACCTTATCGCTAATGCCAGGGCTGGCAATTGTTCCGCTGTTCGGACCCTCATTTCCAGCTGCGACGACGACGACAATCCCGGATTCCCAAGCTTTTTCAACTATTTTCACCATTGGATCAGCATCTTCGGAACCATAGTTTTGCGCAGTGCTTCCTAATGACATCGAGATAATATCAATTCGGTCTAACGGATGATCATTATTATACTGAATACACCATTCCACTCCTTGCATAACGGTTTCTAGCGAGCCGGACCCCAGTTTGTCCAACACCTTTACACCAACAAGACGGGCATTCGGTGCCGGCCCTGCATAGGTTGCAGAAGCAGATGCCGCATCGCCTGCACAATGTGTGCCATGTCCATTATCGTCATATGCATCCGTACGGTCGTTAACAAAATCAACAAAGTCTGTAATTCGATTAGACAAATCTTGATGCGGATGAATCCCTGTATCGATGACGGCAATTTTTACACCCTCACCTGTTAAGTTGATTCCTCTCCGATTCACTCCTTTTGCACCGGCTGCTGGCACAGCTACGTTAAGCAGCGCCTTCACCTCGCTGTTTAAATACACCTTTTTAATATGCGGACAGCTATTCAGAACCTCTTCCAATCCAGAAGGCGTCATATCCACACTGCAGCAGGATACCCGTGGAAAATAGTGCCTGACATTATTTCTCATGTGACTATCCATAATTCCCCTAATCTGTTTGCAGCCCTCTTCATAGCAGCCGTCCTGGAACTCCACAATGACGGAAAACTTTTTCCCCCTTTTAATCGTCCCCTCAAAAAATTTATGCAAGAAGCACGGGGTCCATTTAAAAGGTCTGTAAAGGTTCAAAATTAATTCTCTTAATGGCCGTTCCAGCTTATCGGCATGAGCTCGTACCATTTGAACCATTGAATAACCAAACAATTTTCTATCAACTCCATTTTTTGTTTTTAGTACATACTATGAAATACTAGAAGACTTGTATCAACGCTTGTCCTCTTTTCTAGCAAAAAGGGCTTTTACTTTCTATTAAGCTTTATTTATTCACATGGTTGATTTTTAACTTGTCTAAAGCTTGCATGGTTAGGAAGGGACATTTCTCACAGATGAGTCAAAAATCTGACTGATTAACATGATTCGCTAACATAGCCTTCTATTAAAATAAAATACCGTTCCCCCAAAATACAAAAAACCGGCCTCCAAATGGAGAACCGGTTATTTTATCTTATGCTAATTTTTCAAGAGAAGCTTTATCTTCAATTGGAAGATCCTTGACACCTTCTGGGTTAAAGCGGCCTTCCCATTTTGACATAACAACCGTTGCCAGTGCGTTTCCTACTACGTTAACGACTGTACGGGCCATATCTAGAAGTCTATCAATACCTGCAATAAAGGCAAGTCCTTCAAGCGGAATCCCTACTGTACCTAATGTTGCTAGTAAAACAACGAAAGATACTCCAGGTACACCAGCGATTCCTTTTGATGTAACCATTAGAACTAATACTAATGTTACTTGTTCCATGATGCTTAGATCAATACCGTACATTTGCGCGATAAAAATAGCTGCAAGTGCCTGATATAATGTAGAGCCATCTAGGTTAAAAGAGTAACCTGTCGGAACCACAAAGGAAACGATATCCTTTGGACAGCCAAACTTCTGCATTTTTTCAATTACCTTTGGCAGTACTGTTTCAGAACTAGAAGTTGAATAGGCTAATAGAAGTTCGTCTTTTAATGTCTTCATTAAGTGAAAAATGTTGACGCCCACAAGCTTTGCAATTCCACCTAGAACAACAACAATAAAGAAGAGCATTGTTGCATAAACAAGAATCATTAATTTTCCTAGCGGCAGTAATGATGCTAGACCAAATTTGGAAACCGTTACCCCGATTAAACCAAAAACACCAATCGGTGCAAATCGCATGATTAGGTTTGTCACCCAGAACATAGCTTCTGCAACACCTTCGAAGAAAGCAAGCACTGGCTTTCCTTTTTCCCCAATTGCTGCTACCCCTAAACCAAAGATAACCGAGAAGAAGATGATTGCCAGCATATCGCCGCCTGCCATCGCTGAAACGACGTTACTTGGAACAATATCAACAATAATGTCCAAAAGACCATGACTTGAGTTTTGAACGCTCTCCGTTGTTTCCACGTATTGATCAATGGAAGTTTTTGATAGTGAAGACATATCAATTCCTTCACCAGGCTTGAAAAGGTTAGCCGACATTAAACCAACAATAATGGCAATCGTTGTGACAATCTCAAAGTAAATGAGCGTTTTCCCGCCAAGCTTTCCTAATTGTTTGATATTCCCTGTCCCAGCAACCCCAATAATTAAGGTCGAAACAATAATTGGAACGACAATCATTTTAATCATATTTAAAAAGATGGTACCAAGCGGCTGTAAATACTTCTCTACACCAGGATTCCCGTAAAATACCGCACCGACAATGATACCTAAGATTAAACCAGCCAGAATTTGATAGGCTAATGAAAATTTAAATCTTTTCTTCATCAAAAAGTCACCCCTTTATTGAAATTATTTTTCATGCTAAAAGTGAGCTAATTCCAATAATAAGGAGCCCCTATTGAATCCGACAGAATCCGACATTTCTTTTTCTATCCATTAACCCTGTTGATATTTTTCCAACGTTTCCAAATATAGCACCTGCAAAAATTTCTTAATATTAATTTTGACTCTTACTTCATCATCCTTTTCTTCTTGAATAGACACCATATGCTTTCTAATCTCCTGAAAATCAAAATAACGCGGCGCATAGTATTCAAACTCAGGGTTGGTATAATCGATTGACCCTAACGAAACTAAGTTATTAAATGCCGTTAGAATCGTGCGGCGAATACGCTGCTCAATGGCTTTACTTTCTTTTTTCACATCCACATTAGTCCATTCGCCCTTCTCTGCCACTGCTTCGTATAAATCCTTCAAGGGCGGAAGCTGGGCAGCTCTTTCACTGGAATTCATCATATGTTCGATAATCAAAACAATGTCATCACTGCCAGCCCCCCCGATTATGCCCATATCATTCAAGATAGACATGACAATTTCTTTCACACTCTTCTCTTTCGTTTTAGATGTATCCAAGCCAATATGCGCCAGCGTTTCTTGAATGGTACGTAAAGAGTTTTTTAACAAGAACTGCTCAGCTGTTTTCTTTAAAATACTTTGCACTTCTACACGATTGATCGGTTTATGAATAAAAAATTCAACGCCCTTCTCGTACGCTTCCCCAACCATTTCCTTCGTGATAACTTGGGAAATCATGATAAATTGTCCTTGGAATCCGTCTGACCGAAGGCGTTCCATCGTTTCAATTCCGTCAAGTTCAGGCATGAGTAAATCAATTAACACAACATCAGGATTTCTAGCAAGAATGGGCGAGAGACTTTCTACACCGTTTTCCGCCTCCCCAATCACCATACCAAGATCACCATCGATGATGATATTTTTTAGCATGGACCTGCTTGCCTTGTCATCATCTACAATATAATAGCGCAGCTTTAATCCCCCTCACTTTCGTATGGACTTTATTGGAATATGGATGATAAAAACAGTCCCTTTTTCTGGTCTTTCTATGTATATTTTTCCTTTTAATGTATTTACAATCTCCTGCACGTGGGAGAGACCAATACCGGTTGCGGCCACACCATGCTCATTGTACTTTGTTGTATAGCCTGGCTCAAAGATAACAGGTACATCCTCTTCCGGAATTCCTTTACCCGTATCCTTCATGACAAATACAATGTTTCCCGATTCCTCATAGATGTTGATATGAATTTCACCTTTATCTGAGATCGATTCAACTGCATTGGCAGCAAGATTATTTAACAGCGCCAGCAGCGGTATTTGCTGATGGGTTTCGAAATCAACTTCTATTTTCTTATGAAAAAGAATCCGTTTCTTTAACAGCAAACTATATCGTTCATTGGCAATCACGACAAGGTTTAATACATCAGAAAGGTGAAGTTTCTTTTGTATTTTTTCAACACTTAATTTCGTCAGTCCCGAAAGAATCCGCTGGGAATCTTTTTTGACTTCATGAATTTCTTGGGCAATCTGCAGCGCTTGAACACTTAACAAATGCAGCTCCTTCTTTTTCAATTTACGGTATAAATCATGACTGGAAGCAGTGATTTGTTCAATATGATTCATCGATTTCTGCAAATAAAGACTTTCGGCATAAAGCTCCGATCCTACCTGAAGCATTTCCTGCATGCGCTTCTTCTGTTCCGAAATCGTAATAGAGCTGTACAAACCTACGACAAAATAACTGCGGACAAGAGCAACGCCGATTATCATTCCCAGCGCTTTCACGTCAAAGCTTCCCTCATGGAGCAGGACGTTTCGTGTGAGCTGCTCTGCACCATTTGCTATTAATTCAAACAAGAACGCCCAGCCTCCTAATTGAAGCGGAAGGGTTTTGTAACGATTGATTTTAATCAGATGAAAACCTATCGCAAAAAGAAAATAAAATAAAAAAGCTGGTGAATGGCTGATAAAGCTCGCTGACCAAAGGGCTTCTTGCAAAATAATGTCTTCGATTGTACGAATGCAAACAACAACCAGCCCTGTCACAATCCCTGTCCGGATGAAAGATACCTGCGGCCAAATCAAGATTAATAGGAAAAACGCAGCACTTCCCAGCCCAAATCGGAAATCCTCTCCTTCGAAAGGAACCACCTTGATTTCGCTGGCAATTGTCGTCAGGATTGCCGTCAAAAACATGACAAGCCCATTTTTTCTGCTAAGTGTTCGTGTTGAAAATCGTTTTGAACCTAACATGGAAATCTCCTATATAAAGCATAAATTTTACTGTTCACTAAAAGACTATAAACCGAGTATAGCATGATATCCATTTTTATTTTTCCTATTTATTGTTACTCACTTGTGAACGATTTATTTTAGAAAGAGAAGAGAATTGAAAAAGCAGGGACTGACTGTTATTGTAAGGATTGTTGTATAGTGTACCTTTCTAATAGTTGGAGGGAAATGAATGTTAAGAACAATGAAATTAGGCAGCAGCAACTTAGAAGTGCCGGTGTTGGCTGTTGGCTGCATGCGGATAAATAAGATAGACAAGTCTAAAGCTGAGCGTTTTGTTCAAACCGCACTAGAAGAAGGAGCCAACTTTTTTGATCATGCCGATATATACGGTCATGGAGAATGCGAGAAAATTTTCGCTGATGTGATACATATGAATGATGATATCCGTGAGAAAATTATTTTGCAATCGAAATGCGGCATACGAAAGGGATTGTTCGACTTTTCAAAAGAACATATTTTAGAATCAGTTGATAGGATTTTGAAACGACTAAGAACTGATTATCTTGACGTTTTGCTTCTACACCGGCCGGATGCTCTCGCAGAGCCTGAAGAAGTTGCGGAAACCTTTGATATTCTCGAAAGCTCTGGAAAGGTTCGTCATTTCGGTGTTTCGAACCATAATTCGATGCAAATTCAGCTGCTTCAAAAATTCGTTAAGCAGCCTCTTGTGGCAAACCAGTTGCAATTAAGCATTACCAACTCCACCATGATTACAAGCGGACTCAATGTCAACATGGAAAATGACGCCGCTGTTAATCGAGATGGAAGTGTGCTTGATTTTTGCAGACTTAACGATATTACGATCCAGCCATGGTCCCCTTTTCAGTACGGCTTTTTCGAAGGAGTGTTCCTTGGTAACGATAGGTTCCCAGAGCTGAATCAAAAGCTTGATGAAGTGGCATCCAAATACAACGTTTCAAACACAACCATTGCCATTGCATGGCTCTTACGCCATCCTGCAAACATGCAGCCAATCATCGGCACAATGAATACCGATAGACTAAAAGACTGCTGTCAGGCTGCCAATACCACCCTAACCCGTGAAGAATGGTACAGCATTTACCGTTCAGCTGGGAATATACTGCCTTAATAAAAGAGGACGGTTCTATTAGAACCGCCCCTCTGCATTATAGTCCAATTGAGAACAATAAGACAGCCAAGACTACACCGATGGCCGGTACAATAACGGTAAGTGCACCAAACATTGGGTAGGCATCTCTATGTGTTTCTCCTGCAATAGAGCGAATGGTTGTTACTACATAGCCCCCTGATGGCAAAGAGTCTAAGGATCCTGAGGAAATCGCTACAACACGGTGCAGCGCTTCTGGATCAACGCCGATATCTAAGTAGTGTGGAGCTAGTAATGGTAGAGCAATCGCTTGACCGCCAGATGCTGAGCCTGTTAAACCGGCAATGATTGATACGGCTAGGGCGCCGCCAATCAGCGGGCTGCCTGGAATTTCCGTCATATACGCAACGACCTGCTCAAAGGATGCGGTAGCTTTGACCACTCCGCCAAAGCCTACGACTGCGGAAGTATTTGCAATCGCAATAATTGCTCCGATTGTGCCCTCTGAAATCGCTTTCCCGACATTCCTGAAATATTTTCGATTAATGAGATAAGTAGCAATAATACCGCTTGTTAACGCAATAATTAAAGCAGATTGTTTAAGTGAATCATGGAAAATAAATGAAATCACTAATACAACTAATAAAGGAATTAAGCTTAACATTGGATTCGGTAAATGTTCACGAACTTCTAAGTTATCTGTATCTCTCTCAATAAATTTTTCCCCTTTGTTCACCGCATTTTTGATTACTTTCGTTAACCACCAATAACCAAAAACCATCATAAATACAGCTACAATTAAACTGACTTCCCACCCCGCATAAGCATTCGTACCTAAATATTCAATTGGGATCCAGTTTTGGATTTCAGGAGACCCCGCAGAAGTCATCGTGAAGGTGGTTGATCCAAAGGCCAGTGCCGCCGGGATAAACCGTCTTGGTAAATTAGCTTCTTTAAATAAGCTAACCGCCATTGGATAGACAGAAAAGGCAACCACAAATAAACTTACCCCGCCGTAGGTTAAAACAGCACAAGCAATAATAATCGCTAAAGCGGCGCGTTTCATGCCGATTTTTCCAACGATCCATTTCGATATACTATCTGCTGCGCCGCTGTCCTCCATGACCTTTCCGAATATAGCTCCGGTTAAGAACATTAAATACCATGAAGCAATAAACCCTGAAAATCCCGCCATATAGTTCGTTAAAAAGTTAGCCGCACCTTCCTCAGCAAGCTGAGGAAAAAGCGGCAATCCATTTAATAACGTGACAAATAAAGCAGAAAGAGGAGCTGCGATCAGCAAGTTCATTCCCCGCATGGTCAGGTATATTAACAAGCCCAAACCACCTATAAGACCAATAAACCCCAGTACCATAAAACCCTCTCCCCTGTATAAAAATTACTTTTTATTTCCGTATCTGCGTACACGTAATAGCGCTTGCTCTGCATGCCCTGCAAAGTTTTCAATCATACATAAACGGGCAGCATATTCTCCGATGTAAGCGCTCGCCTCAGGGGTTACTTTTTGATAAGTAACCGTTTTAATAAATTTACCTACCCAAAGACCGCCAGTGTAACGAGCTGCTCCTTTTGTAGGTAATGTATGGTTCGTACCGATCACCTTGTCTCCATAAGCAACATTTGTTTCAGGCCCCAAGAATAGACAGCCATAGTTTGTCATATTTTCTAAAAAGTAATCTGGGTTTTCTGTTAGGATTTCAACATGCTCAAATGCAAGGCGATCTGCTTCTACTACAGCCTCTTCTAAACTATCAACCACTAAAATTTGACCATAATCTTCCCATGAAACTCTAGCAATATCTGCTGTTGGTAAAACTTTAAGCTGTCTTTCGATTTCTTCGATTGTTTCATAAGCTAGTTTTTCTGAAGTTGTAATTAGTGCACCTGGTGATGTAGGACCATGCTCGCCTTGACCTAATATGTCAGTTGCAATCATCTCGGCATCGGCTGTTTCATCCGCAACCACCAATGTTTCTGTTGGTCCTGCAAATAAATCAATTCCAACGCGGCCGAATAATTGACGCTTAGCTTCTGCAACGAAAGCATTTCCAGGTCCTACAATCATATCAACGGCTTGAATCGTCTCCGTTCCAATGGCCATTGCTGCCATTGCTTGAATACCGCCAAGTAAATAAATTTCATCAGCCCCTGCCAGATACATAGCTGCAATCGTAGCATTTGGAACTTCTCCGTTAATCGGCGGTGTGCATGCAATTACACGTTTAACACCAGCAACCTTCGCAGTGAGAACACTCATGTGTGCAGATGCAACCATTGGATAACGTCCGCCAGGTATATAGCATCCAACACTGTTCATTGGGATATTTTTATGACCTAAAATAACGCCTGGTATATTTTCAACCTCTACATCATGAAGAGAAGCTAGCTGTGCTTCAGCAAATTCACGAATATTCTTTTGCGCAAATTTGATATCCTCAATAACCTCTTGTGGAACCTTCGCAACAATTTCCTTAATTTGTTCTTCAGTTAAACGGAAAGATTCTGGAGACCATTTATCGAATTTTGCAGAATACTCGCGTACTGCTTCATCTCCACGAGCTTCAATATCTTTAATAGCATTTGCTACAATTTGTGATACTTGCAAATCATTTTGTGATACTTCCTCTTGTGACTTACCTGCTTTAATAACTTTGACCATTTCTAGTTCCTCCTTATTTTTTGCATACGTATTCAAATTGTAATAAAAAAAATTATTATTAAACAAATCAATATTTATGAATACGTATGCAATTATAATCAAAAAAAATATTAAACGCTTTCAATACTAATTTAAAATATGAATACGTATGTATTTTTGTTAATGAATACGTATTCATAACTTATATATAAAGATTATTCTAAAAATAAGAATAAGTCAACCCCTATGTTGTCTTTCTTTTTATTAATTTTCCTCTTATTTCTACATTACCAGTTGCACCAGTATATTCCTCGATTTCAGCCAGCATATATTCTACTGTTTCATCCACCATTTCAGAGATTGGCTGCTCCCATGTGGTTAAATTATAGATTGGCCAGGAAGCCATATCAATATTGTCAAACCCCACGACTTTAACCTGTCCTGGAACTTCAATGGAATGCTCACGAAGGGCATCTAATACACCAAAAGACATAATATCGTTCGCAACAAAAAAAGCTGAAGGAATACGCCCTTTTTTTAAAATAAGCCTTGTTGTGTCGTACCCTCCTTGATACGAGTAGTCTGAATCATATCTTTCATACGGCAGCTGATGTTTTTCAACCACCTCAAAAAAGCCCTTTTCACGTTCCAAACTGGTTGACGTATTACGGTCCCCGGAGATATACACCATATCCGTGCACCCTTTTTGGATTAAAAACTCTGCAATTTGACGACTCGCCTCAAGATTATTAGTGCATACGGAGAAGAACTCTTGTTTCTCCACTTTCCGGTTAAAGAGCACAAGTGGAATTTTAAATTTTTTAAAATCCTCAGATAAGTTCAAAGAAAGTGCTGCATCCGTAATGATGACACCCGCAACATTATAATGTAAGAGCATTTTAACATCTTCCTTTTGTATTTCATCATGGTTTGTATGAACGAATAATATGCTATAACCTAATTTCTTAAAAGCAACCGTAAATTCCTTTAATACTTGTGGATAGAATGGATTTTTAATTCCCTTCATCACAAGGCCGATGATTTTCGATTTATTTGTGATTAAACTTCGAGCAAACTCATTCGGTATATAACCTAACTCTTCTGCCGCTGCTAACACCTTTTGGCGCGTCTTTTCCGAAACAGATGCCCCTCCAAAAAATACCCGTGAAACAGAAGATTGCGAAACGCCTGCCAGCCTGGCAACATCCTTTGCATTCACACCATTACTCATAATTCACCCTATCCTCTTCCAAAGTCATATTTTAATTAGATTATAGAGAATATATCAAAATTTGAAAAGCAAAGAAGCAATCCCTTCGCAATCTAAAATCCATTTATTAAGCCCAAAAAAACCAATTTGTATGTGATTTTTCACACATGATTACGCTTTCAATAGTCTAAAAATTATTTTATGAAATCCAATATTATACAAAAAAAGTGTGATTAGACAATTTTCGCCAAGTCTATTAAATTTAAAGTGTAAAGAAAATATTGGGGATTCGGATTATTATAGTAAGGGGAGGATCTAGTAATGATACGTTATAAAAAATTGGGATATGCCGTTTTATGTGTAACAGACCTTGATAAATCAATTGATTTCTACACAAATATTGTGGGAATGCAGTTCGTTGAGCGTGTAGGTGAAACCGCTTACCTTCGTACCAGCCATGACCACCACAACTTAATTCTTGAACAAGCTCCTGAAGCTGGCCTAAAGCGTGTTGGTTTTGAACTTGAAAAAGCATCGCAATTCCAGGATGTATTCAATTATTTAGAGGAAAAAGGCTTAAATCCAAGAGAATTAAGTGCAAAAGAAACGCAAGAATTAGCGCAAGGCAGAACACTGCGCTTTAAGGACCCACTCCTTGGTGTAACCTATGAAATGTACGTGGAAATGATGCAAATGGGTACTGCTTACAAACCAACAAACGGACTGGAAATTGAGTGCTTGCTGCACGTTGTATATGAAACAAATCAATTTGATGAAGTTTATGACTTCCTTGTTAATACAATGAACATGGCTGTCTCTGATATCCAAGGCCGTGAAATGGCATGGGCCTGGTTACGCGTGTGGCCTAACCCTTACCACCATTCATTCGCAATTACAAAAGGACCTGAAAATAAATTAAACCACATCGCTTATAAAGTAAAATCAATCGATGATATCGGCAAACAAGTGAACGTTCTAAAGAATCACGATGTAAAAATCCACTTAGGACCTGGCCGCCATCATCCATCTGGAAGCGTATTCCTATACTTTGCTGACCCAGATGGTCTTACATTGGAGTACAGCCAAGGAATGGAAGAATTCCCTGAAGAAAACCCACGCGAACCTCGCCGCTTAGAGCCTAGTCTCTTAACGCTTGATGAGTGGGGCGGACAGCCTGGAAAAGACTTTGGAAAATATGGAAAACTAATTGTTGAAGACGGAGAAGTTGTTCCTCAATAAAACGAATAGAAAAGAATCTTTCTTTTAAAAAGAAGGGTTCTTTTTTGAAAGATTAATAATAAAAAAAAATCCCCCATTATCCTTCACTAGGAAAATAATGGGGGTGCCTTATGAGCCGTACACTTACATTAAACATAAAGTAACTCGCCTTCTCTATCATTTACGTCCATGAACTCTGCTTCCCACCATAAACTAGAATCTGGGATGAGATCCTTCATGAAGTCTAGCTTTTCCTCCACTGGCTCAGCCTTCACCAAAACTGCTTCCTCCGCCGTCATTCCACAACAAATTTCATAAATTTCGTCGAAATGAGTGAATGACATCATCGGCACCTTCTTTCTTGTTTTGAGGGGATTTTCTTAAGTACCTCCCTCTTGCTATTATTATAAGCGCGAAAAGCGGATTAAAACCCCCTCAATTTTGTCAATATTTTGAATAGTATCGACATCAGAGTTTTCGATCGAACCTACTTAAACTTTGTCTATAAGAAATAGCATCTGACTACCGTACCGACTCGGCTTTTTTGCTTAACATAAAGCTCTTTGCTGCTTTTTTGCGAGAGGCAAAGCTATGCAGAATCACACCTAAAATAACGGTCAACACTCCGGCCCATGATAATAGGGATGGAATATCAGCAGATAAGAAGAACAATTCCCCAAGCAAAGCAAACAAGACGGCTACAGGCTGCGTTGCTTCGACTGCTGCCAATTTAGTCATTTCCCCATTAACCAAATCTGTTGCCCTAAAGAACAAAACAGTTGCAATGACTCCGGCAAAAAGGGCGACCATCCCGGATTGAACCGTTTGCTGCGAACTTGGCATTCCTTCTGTAAAAAGACCATACAGAGAAAGCAACAGCCAGAATGGCAGACTAGCAATGGTCATTCCCAAAACCCGTTCAAACGTATGCAGCCGGCCACCGCTGACTTCCATCATTTTACGATTCCCGAGCGGATAGGCAATGGCAGAAATCACCATAGGAATCGTGGCAAATAATAGCTCTTTTCCTGTAATGTCTTTTGCATGTTCAATTTGCATAAGAATAATTCCAGCTAAAATAATGAGCGAAAAAGAAAGCCCTCGAAACGGAATTTTACTCCGAACCCTTTTTATCCCTTCAGCTGTTTCAATATTTACGTAGAATAGCGGTGCAAGCAAAGATCCGAACACAATCGTCATTTGAAAGGTTGCCGCTACCAGCCATCCTGGAGCATAAGCAGTGGAAAAACACATAGGGGCATAAAATAAACCAAAGCCGATAGAGCTCCACCAAAGCCATTTTAACGGCTCTTCCCTCATTATTTTCCAAAGCGGCACCAGCTGTTTTCTCACCAGCACAATAATCAAAAGGAATAATACTGTCCAAAAGTATCGGAGGGAAGCACTCCAAATCCAACTGCCGCCTGATATTTCCATAGAACGATTAAGTATAAAAGTAAAAGCAAAAAAGAACGCACCACAAATGCCATATAATACAGGCCGCATTCTGCACCTCCTTGATGTTGTGAAATGATAATAAAAGAATGAAGCCTGATAGAGTTAACTCTATTCTAGTTATTTCGACTGAATTTTTCAATATTTTTGAATATAAACAAGTTCTGTCACTTCTATCAAAAAAAATGGTACGCCTATACGTACCATTCTTTCATAATATTGTTACAAAAATCCTCATGGTGATTAATGACCATCTCTCTCAGTATAGGGCTCCATCCTATCCTCTGCAGCAGTTTCAACCATTCCGTATAAACCGTTCATTTCCTGCTCATCAATATCTAGGCCCAGTGCTGCCTCGTTTGCATTTTGCTGATTGTTTTGCTGATTGTTTTCCAATGTATTATTCATTTGCTGACCTTTGCTATTTGGCATTTCCATCTCGACACCTCCTCATTATAGAGTGTCTAAATTAAGCATATGTAATTCAAATTAATTTTGAACATTTGGTGAAAACACGGTCCTCCATCATATATTACAAAACAATAGCACAAACTAGATATGGAGGTGATATATATGACAAATAAGGAAAGATTTCCAGAAGGTGCAAGCAACACAAAGGACAATCAAATCTTTGCCCCTGACGGCAGCTCCCATAAAGTAAAAGGCCAAAAACATTCAGCAAAAGGCTCCAACCGTGGTTATGGCCAGAAATAAGCAGGATATTTTCTCCTGCTTCCATCTTAAAAAGCAGGATGGCAGAGAATTTGAACATTTAGTGAAACTTTGGTAATCCCATTATAATAACCATCTATTCGTCAACACTAGAAATGGAGGTGATGAACATGAAACCAGAAGAAGAATTTTTAGAAGAAGAAAACACATTGGAGGAAAACCCGTTATTTGCTCCTGATGAAATCAATGAACCTGTTAAGCCTATTGCTGAACGTGGATTTAAAATGTGGTGGGATGGCTGGGAATAGAGAACCTATTTTGAATGCAGCAGAACATCCCTCAATAGCCTGCCCTTTAAACAAAAACAAATAGGGACAGCCCATGTAACTGTCCCCATTTTTTACATAACAGCTCTTTTTTCTTGCAGAATAAATGTATTTCGAATGATGTCACCGCGGCTTACCATACCGACGAGTGCACCGTTTCGCACCACAGGTATTTTTTGAATATCCTTTTCCCCTAGAAAAGCGGCGATATCCTCTACCTCTACCTCAGATGATATTTTGTATACCTTTGTCTGGGCAATCTCCATCACATTTAAGTCCATTAATCGTTTAGCCCTGCCCTCAAAATCATCATGGTCACCTTGCATAATCTGCGAAAAAAATAACGTGCCAAAGACTTGGTCCTTTTGTCTCCCGATATAACGCATGATATCACCGTCACTTATGTATGCAACCATTTCATTTTTGTCATTCACAACCGGGAGACCACTAAGACCATGTTCAATCAATTTTTCGATAACCAACCCTACACTGTTCTCTTTCTTTACTTTAATGACCTTTTTGTTCATGATATCAAGCGCTTTCAATTTTATCCCTCCTAATTTCTAATAAATTAATAATCAGAAATTCTAGGCTGTTAATTAATCATTTTCCTATACCGATACTAAAAAGTTGTATTATAACAGAAATATATCGTAATCTTCATAACATTACAAATATTCCGCTTGCAGAATCAAAGCATATTACATCCAAAGATGAGCACTATAACTAATGGGCATGTAAGTTCCAAATACTGATTCTGGAGGCTTATTCATGACACAGAATAATCAGAAGCATAACACTGAAAAACAGTTACAATATGCACAAAATGAGGTTCAAAAGGCACATGCAGAACTACAAATAGAGGAAAATGAATTATTAAAGGCCAAGCAGCAGGAGGAAATGGAGTTTCAGCAATTAAAACAAGCCCAACAGAAGGTAAAACAAGAACAATATGACGTTCAAAAAGCACAAGAAAAACTGCAGCGCGCACAAGAAGTGGTTATGACCTATCAAAACCTGCAATAAAAAAAGGTCTTTTGCTTCCGTCTGAATATCAATCGGAAGCAAAAGAACCTATATTCTGCTTACTGTTCTTCCAGTAGCTTTATTTTTTCTTCAATGTATTGTTTTTCTAATGCTCCTAACTGAAGTGATAGATTTATATATTTGGAGCTGTTTCCCCCGCTTTGAGTATATAGTTCCCCTAGGTTGTTCCTAAGTTTCAAAATTTGTTTTAGTATTACATAGTCGTTTTGAATGTGTTGTTCAGTGACTGCCATCATTATACACCTCTCCATAATAGAAATTTTGGAATGAATGACATATTGAACCGTAAAGACTCTTATATCAAATTCGCCCGTCGAATTTGCGTCCGGATTACCTGAGCTCGCTCGATAAATTACCCTTAAAAAATCCGAGACATCCGCCGGAGGCTTAACTTTATTCAGCCGAGGTTTGGGCCCACACTGAATCGAAGAGCAACTTGCATTCATCCCCCACTTGTAGAAGTGGAGGATGAATGCTGAATGAAGTTAAACCATTAAATTCATTCGATGTATCATAAGAGCGGATCATCTTAATTCCAATACGAGCGTATCATAATTACTAGTAACATGAAAATACGTAAAAAAATAGTAAAACAATTTACAAAAATCCCACTATATTTCAGTATAACTTTTTAGTCAACCCTACATGTTATCCCCTGAAAAAATACCTGCTTCCTTTAGAACTCTTGTTAGTATGAACCACCTTTTATAAATAAGATACTTTCCTATGATAACGACCCTTCATAAAGTAAAAATATTCAGAAAATATATAAAAAACCATTTCCAGCTTTTCATTTCTAAGTATTCAGATTGGTTAAATTAAAAAAGACCGAATTCAAAGCGCACAAAAATTAATAGTTATTGGAAATAATAGAATCATTTTGGTTTCTTCTGTTCTATGAATAGTAGAACAATTTTGTTATAATAAGAGTAGAACAGATAGGAGGGATGGAGGGTGATTATTCATATCGAACCCCAATCGGATATTCCGATTTATACACAGTTGTCGAATCAGATTATTGAGGGGATTGCTCGAGGGAAACTGATTCCTGGGGATTCACTGCCATCTGTAAGAGCGTTTGCCGCAGATTTAGGTGTGAATATGCATACAGTGAGCAAAAGCTATCACCAATTAGAGAAAAAAGGTATTATTCGAATCGTACCTAAGTCCGGTGCTATCATTCGCTCCACAGATGAGCTATTAAAAGAAAATCTCTATGATGAACGATTTATCGATGCATGTAAACCTGTTATTGCGGAAGCATTGGTTGCTGGATTGACTAGAGAGCAAATTGAAGCACTTGTCTCCAGAGTAATCGATGATTTCAAGGGCAAGACATAATCCAAATGTCCTCATTCTATTTCCACTATTTACAAACATTGAAAGGAGAAACCTATATGGCATTTATCGTCTTTTTCATATTAATCCTGTTTATGGCCTGTATGGAGTCTGCCATCCCCTATTTAGTTAGACGGTCAGTTATATTTGGCGTATCTGTTCCAGAATCACATGTAACAGATGATAAGCTTCTAAGTTTTAAAAAAACCTATTCCATTATTGTCGCTGCTGTTTCTGCCACAACCCTCATCTTTTTCTTCTTTTGGTATAGCCAAACGAACCCAAACGAAGAACTCATGGTTTTAATCGGGACAGCCATTCAATTTGGCATCATGATATTGAGCCTTGCGCTATACTTTTTTTACCATGGAAAAACCGTTCAACGAAAAAAGGCTGAGAAATGGGGAGAAAATGTAAAGCAGGTCAAAACCGCTGACTTATCGGCAAGAGTTCAGGATGAAATGCTTCCATGGTCTGTCTTCCTACTGCCGATGTTCATTACAATCGGTGTCTTAATCTATACCATTATGAAATATCCAGTCCTTCCCGAACAAATCCCAACGCACTGGGGAATCAATGGTAAACCAGATGCCTTTACAGCTAAAAATCCTGTTTCAGCCATTCAAATGCCGTTAATTCTGTTAGTCATGCAAGCAATGATGATGGCTATAAATCTATCGCAGAAGCGTTCAGGTATTAAAGTAAGTGCTACAAATCCAAAAGGAACTCGTACTCGGCAGCTTGCATTAAGAAAGTATTCAAGCTGGTTTACATTTATCATAAGCGTGTTGCTTACCATGTTATTTTCATTCTTTCAATTATCCACGATACATGAGAACTTAGCAGGAGATGCCGTTATGTTTGCCTTGCCTCTGGTATTCATGCTTATTGTGCTGGCAGGTACGATTATTTTTGCAGTAAAAGTAGGAACGGCTGGGAATAAGTCTGCAGATGTACAAGCGGAAGGAATCGGGGACTATGATGAAGATGAATATTGGAAAGGCGGCCTTTTTTACTTCAACAAAAGCGACCCTTCCATCTTTGTGGAAAAAAGATTCGGAGTCGGCTGGACCTTGAACTTTGCCAACCCAATCGGGTACATCATAATACTCGTACCGATCATTGTGATTTTGACGCTTAGTTACTTATAGGTTTTGATGTAATAAAGAGGCAAGACAGTGGTCCTGCTTCTTTTTTTGCTTGAAAAACACGTATTTTTGTTAAATAGCTTTCTACTGCATTTTCAGCAAAACTCACTTATCTCAAACTCCCTTGTTTCAAACTCTCAAATTTCTCATGAAACTCCTCCGGAAATAGCGGCGGACAGAAGAGATAGCCTTGGATTTGCTGACAGCGGCGACTTTTCAAAAATTCCTTTTGTGTGTCAGTTTCCACCGTTCGAAGATAAGTAGAAATAAGTATAAGTCTACTTAACGCAAGGGCAAGAACGATAACCCCCTTACGGTTCGCATGAGAGAATTTCACTCTCACATCAAAGGTGTCAAGCTACATCACACAGATAGCCGAGGACATCTGAGGACCAGTACCACTGCCTTGATGGGTAATCCAATACCTGCTAAGTCTTTCGGTGTTGCACGTAAATCTACGATTTCATGGGCATGCTTTCTTCCTTACAGGTTCAACATGGCATTGCCACCGTACATGCAACTAGATTCGATATAATACATACAGTTTATTGTTAAAACTATAGTTCTTCCATTGCTGACCAATCTCTTTCCACTGGCTCCGTCTGTCCATTTGTAAGATAGAGTCTTTCTTTTTCTGATTTAAAATGTGGTGTGGAGGAATTTTTTCGATTCTTTTGAAGTGTAAACCTCTTCTGCCAATGACAAGTGCTGCACTTTCGTGTGAGCTAATCCCGTACTTTTTCATAAACTTATGCTGTCCAATTTGACTCGTATAGGCAGGATTTACTGCAATCGATTCAATACCAGCTGCTTCACATTTGCTTTGCAACAGCGATTGATAAGTGGAATAAGCAAAGCCACTTAACATTTTTGCTTGTTTTGAGGACATCTGCTTCAAATTTTGTTTTTTCCTTTTGAAATCTAAGTTCTCAAACCCAATTGGTTTTGCTTTTTTTACCGCATATTGGACGACCGCTTTTAAAGCTACGCTGAGGCTTTGCTTTGTTTGTTCGCTTGTGCAATGAGTTGATTGATAGGGAACTTGAAAGGAATACACGAGATTTCCAAATCCGTCTACATCGGATACAGCTAAGAAACCGTAGTTAAAATCAATCGAAAGAACTCCGTTGTTTTTCAATGTGATAATGGGCGGAACATCCACATCAACCGAAACGCATGCATACCAATGGCCACTCTTACGAACAAACTTCCACGTTAACGCTCTGTAGTATTTAACTGGGTTCCTTTTTCCTTTGGTATAACCTAGGCTGGAGATTTTGGCCTTATCTATATTTTCTTGTCCATAACCGAACTGAACATTTTTAAGGGTGACATAGTTGCCAAACACTTCTTCATCTTTTGAAAACACACGAATTCTCAGATGATTCTCTAAATCATACGTGCATGATTGATTCCCGAATGTTTCGTCTTTTGAACCGATAAAGGTGAATTGGGCTGCTCTTTTTTCTCCCCATTCTTTTTTCCACTGTTGAAAAGTCAGGCCATTTTCCTCAAGATGAAATTGTTTTTGGAACAGTTCTTTTGAGCCAAAACAAATCCTTACAATCCCATGATGAAAATCGCTCTCTACTTTCTTTAGTTTCAGGTTCATAGAATATAGCTTTCTTTTCTTTTGGTGAATAAATCTCTTTATATTCCGATATCGCTTCACCTTTTTAAGGAAATTTGCTTCATTTCCCTTCATTTTGAGAAGTGTAGATTGAAGTTTCGCTTTCTGTTCTTCTTTTGATTTGATCCGTTTAGTCGTGCTTTTGATTTTTTCATTCCATTCTTTCATATATAACTTCGATAATTCCAACTTTGATGAAATTCGGCCATCTAATTGTTTTTTGATGCTGTTATATTGACGAGCCGTTATGTTGTATGTAGCACAATAGAATTTCTTTACATCACCTGATGGTTTCTTTCGCACATATAAATCAACAAAGAGCTTTCTTTCTAGCATGCCAAAGTATTTGGCAATCTGATGGAAATACTCATAAACAGGTAGGGTGCTAGTATTCTTGAGAACGATTAGGTCATTCTTCAACTTCGTTTGATAGGTTTTGAACATCCATAATCGACTCCTTCACTGTTTTCTGTCGTTCTTTGCATTTTTCATTATGAATATTCTGAATTATTTTAGTTGACGCTCTTATTCCTTCTTTTGCTTCTTTCATTGTCATTAACTGACCCTAAATCAATTGTAATATTTACCATTTAAATATTCAAATACTAAAATAACACATTATTAATTTCTATATATTTCTACCTTTTTATACGAAAACGGTCAACTGTTGTTAACCCCTTCAGCTATTACATTCAGGTTCAGGTTATTTGCGAGTGAGATAATTATTGAGACAATAGCTGTATCTGTTTCTTCCCGATTATAGACGATGTCACGGACAAAGGATTGATCAATTTTCAAACGGTCGACAGGCAGATGCTTTAAGTAGGACAAGGATGAATAGTCTGTCCCAAAGTCATCGATTGAAATCTGCACCCCGATTTCCTTTAAATCCCTTAGCTTTTTCATCGCATAATCCGCATTCATCATTATACTTTCCGTAATTTCTAAATCTAAATATTTGGGCGCAAGCTGTGTCGCAGCTAACACTTCTTTGACCATTCCGACTAAATCCTCTTGGTAAAATTGCCTGATAGAAAGATTAACACTAATTGTCAGGGGAGGAAAGCTGTGCATATGCCGAAAAGGAACCCTATCTTTTCTTCATATTTTCCATCAACTGAGGAATAATAAGCAAAAAGTAATGAAAAGTGGTGCGTTTATGAAAAAAGGAACTATTCTTTTTCTATGGGTATTTCTTTTGTGTTTCCCCTCACAGGCTTTTGCAGAACGAGGAATCCCGATTCTTGTTTATCATTCGATTGATGAATACAAAGGAACCGGCCAAAAGGAACTGTATGTCACACCGAAGAATTTCGAGGAGCAAATGAGGTATTTGCGTGACCATGGCTACACGTTATTAACCTTTGAACAATGGGAGGATCGAAAGAAAGTGAATAAACCCATCTTTATTACCTTTGATGATGGGTATAAAAACAATTTAAAAGCCTTCGACATATTAAAAAAACTGCAAACGAGGCGCTTTAAACCAGCAGGTACGATTTTTGTTATCTCAGATTTCATTGGCGGTGTCGGACGCTTAACTTCAGCCGATTTGAAAATGCTGGCGAATTCGGGATTTTCCATCCAATCCCATACAGCAACACACCCAGATTTGACGAAAAGAGAGAAACTAGAATACGAACTCAAGGAGGCAAAGGGAAAAATTGAAAACATAACCCGCAAACCTGTACTTGCCCTATCCTATCCGTACGGAAATTTCAATCCTAGGGTAGTAGAAGAAACAAAGAAATATTATCAATTTGGTCTCACTACAACACCTGGTCCCTATAAGGAGCAGAACATAAAGAACGAACGCTATCTCTTACCAAGAATCTATGTCAAATACTCAACGACCATGGAGGATTTTGCTAGGATAGTTGAATAGGAAAATCCCTCTGCTTCCAAGCGGAGGGATTTTATTTGATTGGACAGGTTGAAGTTTCCCGCCTTCATCCATTTTATCGCCCCATTTGAATCGTAAATTTATAACGATCTGCACGATAGATGGATTTCACCAATTCAACAGGTGTACCATTCTGGAGGAATGTGTTCCTTTGAATAAGCATGACAGGTGCTCCTACCTTTACTTTTAAAAAGTTTGCCTCCATTTCTTCAGCAAGGGAAGATTCTATCGTTTGTGACGCACTCTCAATAATTATGCTTTGAGCCTCCATATAAGCATAAAGTGATTGATTGATAATTTGTTCCGTAAGACCCTTCAATAAGTTAGCTGAAATATAATTCGTTTCTAAGGCCATCGGAACGTCATCGGCTAAGCGAATTCTTTTAATTTCATAAACGGGGTCATATTCTTTTATATACAATTGATTTGCGATATGAAGGGTTGCCGGGATGATTTCAAATTGCAGTAATCGACTACTTGGTTTTAGCCCTCTAGCAGTCATATCCTCTGTAAAGCTTGTTAAACCAAGAAGGTGCTTCTCAATTTTCTGCTCAGAAACAAAAGTACCTTTCCCTTGAATTCTATAGAGTTTTCCATTATTCTCAAGTAAATTCAAGGCTTGTCTAACAGTCATTCTACTGATTTGATATTTTTCTGCAAATTCTCTCTCAGATGGGAGAGCATCTCCAGGTTGTAGGTTCCCACTTTCAATTTCTTCTTGAATGAGTTCTGCTAACTGATAATAAATAGGAATAGGAGAATTTTTTTCTATCATGTTATATTCACCTTTTTTCTTTCTAAACGACTGCTATTCGATTGGACTGACAGCGGAAGGGATATAACACCTTCCACGAAATTAAACAGCTATTTTCCCTATTGCGGCCTTGTCTGCGATAATTGTAACACAAGGATGTGTTCTTAAAATAGATGCTGGAAAATTTTCATTTACATCTCCTTGTAAAAGTTGCACTAAAGCATCCCTTTTGCTTTCTCCGGAAACTAGCAATAGAATTTCTTTGCTTCTCATAATACTGGCAATTCCCATTGTAATCGCATGGGTTGGTACCTCATCCAGGCTGTTAAAAAATCTCGCATTCGCTTCTCTAGTGGATGCCTCCAATTCGACAAGATGGGTTTCCGATTGAAACGAAGTATATGGCTCATTAAAACCAATATGTCCGTTACTGCCAATGCCAAGGATCTGCAAATCCACTCCGCCATGTGCTGCCAGCAGCTTTTCATACTCTACACAGAATTGCTGAGGATTCTGAGTATCACCTAGCGGAACAAATGTATTCGATTTTTGAATATCAATATGGTTAAATAACTGTTCGTTCATGTAAAAACGGTAGCTATTCGGATTCTCCCCGGAAAGGCCAATGTATTCGTCTAAATTAAACGTTGTAACATTGCGGTAGGAAGTGTTATTTTGTTTATGATTCTTCACTAATTGTTCATATAATCCAACAGGAGTACCGCCTGTCGCTAATCCAAGATTTAGCTTAGGGTTATGTTGTAATTTTCCAATAATAAATTCAGCAGCTTTACTGCTCATTTCTGCATAATCACTAACTTTTAATATTTTCATTTTGTTTCTCCTCCTCTTATAAAGGCACATTCTCCGCGGCAAAATGTCATCGCAACTTCAAGATTTTCATCCAAAATGACAATATCTGCATCCTTTCCTGTTGCAATACTTCCTTTGCGGTTAAAAAGATTTAATTGTTTTGCAGGATTAGTTGAGGCCATTTTAATCGTATCCTCTAGAGTACAGCCGGCGAAATTCAGCATATTTTTCAGGGCCTGCCCCAGTTTTAGAATGCTGCCGGCGAGTGTTCCATCCTTTAGCAGAGCTTTTCCATCTGCCACAGTTACAGCCTGGCCGCCTAAATCATAAATGCCATTTTTCAAGCATTTTGCTCTCATTGCATCTGTAATGAGAATTAATCCATGTTTTCCTTTTTGTTGGAAGGCAAGATTCACCATTTCAGGCCGGACATGCACACCATCTACAATTATTTCTGCTTTTAGTTCCTCTTGTAAAAAGGCAGCACCTACCACGCCTGGTTCACGATGATGAAGCCCCCTCATTTGATTAAATAAATGAGTTACATGATTTGCACCTGCCTCAATGGCTTGGATTACTTCTTCGTAAGTAGCATCAGAATGGCCAATAGAGGCAATTATGCCGTTCTCTTTTAAAAATCGCACCATTTCTAATCCACCTGGTAATTCAGGTGCTAATGTCACAAGCTTAATTGATTGTTTCGCTAATGCATTCCACTTTTTAAAATCATCTATATTTGAATTCACAATAAAATTGACTGGCTGTGCACCAGCTCGCACCTTGTTAACAAATGGCCCTTCAAGATGAATGCCAAGGATTTCAGCCTTACCCGGCTGCTGATGGTCCTGTATATAATTTCCGGCATTCATTAATGCATTTTCAATGATTGTCTGGCTCTGTGTCATTGTCGTTGCCAAAAAACTAGTTGTGCCTTCCTTTGGAAGCGCCGTAGTCATGGTTTCTAATGCATCAAAGGTTGCATCCATGACATCTGCCCCATTCACTCCATGAATATGGACATCAATCAAGCCTGGAATGGCTTTATAGCCAGATGGAACATCAATGACCCAATATTCTTCGGATGAACTTACCTTTTCTATTGGACCGTACTCCACGATTTTTTGGTCCTTTAAAAGCATATATCCAGATTCAATCATTTGATCTTCAGCATATATTTGCATTCCTCTTAGCAAAATAGGTTTAACCTTCTGTTTCATTGCAAACCCATCCTTTCCGATTTCGACCCAATCTTAGCATGTAAAGATATAGTTGTCTATACCAATTATAACAACATAATTTAAACAACAATAATAATTCAATTAGAACACCATGCTACATAAGGATATTTATTCTTTTAATCCCTATCTTTTATAATGTGGTATAGACAACTATATTATCTTGGTGATATAGTTGTTTCTAATCATTTAGTCAAAAGGAGAGATACTCTTATGTTTGGTCTTTTTAAACGTAAAAATAAAGAAGCAGCCAGTACGACGAAGATACAGGAAGAAAAGGCTGAAAAAGCTCTTGATTTTATTATGCCAATTGAAGGCAGGATAATAGCGATTACGGAAGTGGAAGATCCTGTATTTTCTGAAAAAATGATGGGGGACGGATTTGCCATTATTCCTGAAGCGGGCTTAGTCATTTCACCTGTCGATGGTGAAATTATCAACGTCTTCCCTACAAAACACGCAATGGGAATTCGGTCAAAGGAGGGATTTGAATTTCTTATCCATGTTGGATTAGAAACAGTTAACTTAAAGGGTGAAGGTTTTACAGCACTGGTTAGTGATGGAGATTGTATTGAAAAGGGACAGGAACTATTGAAGTTTGATTTAGACTATATTAAGAAAAATGCCACTTCTTCTGTTGTTCCTATCATATTTACAGATAATACAAAGATACATGTCAAAAAGCTCGGAAAAGTAAAACAAGGGGAAAGTGATATCTTGTCCTTTGAATAACAAGGAGTACAGCTAGTTCGAGTATTTCTTCGTAAAAGACTGTTTGAATGGGATGAAGTCTCAATTCAAGCAGTCTTTTTGTTATGACCAAACAAATGAATAAAGAAGGGATATGTATAGAATACTTCATGTACATAGATGAAAAGATTTTCATAAATGAGAGCTGATTATTGAAAACAGATGAAAACGGATTCAACTCCATTGAATATCCTTCGTTAGGCCTCTATGATAACCATGTAACGTAAATTAAATCGTTGTTAAAACATGAAGGAGGTTTCATCAATGAAAAAAGCTTTTGAAAAAGCTCAGCAGTTTGGTAAATCGTTCATGCTTCCGATTGCCGTTTTACCTGCGGCTGGTTTATTACTGGGTATTGGTGGTGCGCTATCTAACCCGAATACCGTTTCAGCTTATCCATTTCTCGATATTGCATGGCTTCAGGCTATTTTTACAATTATGAGTGCTGCAGGTAGTATTGTGTTTGCCAACCTGCCAATTATTTTTGCTGTTGGTGTAGCAGTTGGACTCGCTCGTTCTGATAAAGGAACGGCTGGATTAGCAGCTATGATTGGTTATTTTGTTATGAATGCTACTATTAGCGCCTTACTTGCTCTTACAGGAGAGCTTGCTGCAGAAAATTTAGCAGGAGCAGGTCAGGGAATGGCTGTTGGGATTCAGACACTAGAAACAGGTGTGTTTGGCGGGATTATCATTGGAATTGTGGCAGCCGCGTTACACAATAAATATAACAAAATACAGTTACCACAAGTATTAGGATTCTTTGGTGGATCACGATTTATTCCAATCATTGTGTCTTTCACTGCTATTATTGTCGGTGCCATCTTATTTGTGATTTGGCCTTATTTCCAACTTTTTATCAATCAACTTGGAGCATTGGTAACGACAACAGGTGAAATTGGGACATTATTATATGGTTTTATTTTACGTATGCTTGGACCATTAGGACTGCATCATATCTTCTATCTTCCATTCTGGCAAACAGCTCTTGGCGGTACGATGGAAATTGGAGGAAAGTTAATCGCCGGTACACAAAACATTTTCTTTGCTCAATTAGCTGATCCAACAACCGAACAATATTATGAAGGTGTATCAAGATTCATGTCAGGTCGTTTTATTACGATGATGTTTGGATTACCAGGTGCAGCATTAGCCATTTATCATTGTGCTAAACCTAAAAATAGAAAAGTAGTAGCGGGTATCTTACTTTCAGCAGCATTAACTTCTTTCTTAACAGGTATTACAGAACCACTTGAATTCAGTTTCTTATTCGTTGCTCCTATATTATATGTCGTACATGCTGCCTTTGATGGACTAGCGTTTATGATGGCAGATATTTTCAATATTACAGTTGGTCAAACTTTCTCTGGCGGATTTATTGACTTTATCTTATTTGGACTTTTGCAAGGAGTAGATAAAACAAATTGGCCATATGTACTATTAGTGGGAATTCCATGGTTCTTCCTATACTATTTTACATTCAAGATTTTAATCACAAAACGAAACCTGAAAGTGATTGGTCGTGAAGATGAAGAGCAGCAAACAGCTGGTGGAGCACAAGTTACCGCTACAGACCGTGCGAAAACAATCGTAGAAGGATTGGGTGGAGCTGAGAACATTGATATCGTTGACTGCTGTGCGACTCGTTTACGTGTAACCGTTAAAGATGGAGACTTGGTAAATGATGATATTATTAAAACAACAGGTTCAAAGGGAATTGTGAAAAAAGGAACTGGTATCCAAGTCATTTACGGACCACAAGTGACGATTGTTAAAAATGAAGTAGAAGAGCTACTAGATAAATAATGAAGGTAATTTCCTATAAGGACGTGTGAATATGCAACAAATATTAGAAAAGATTGAAAAAGGATTGATCGTTTCTTGCCAAGCTTTAGAAGGTGAACCCTTACACAGCTCATTTATTATGGGTCGCATGGCATTAGCAGCAAAAGAAGGTGGAGCAGTTGGAATTCGTGCTAATTCCGCTGCTGATATCGTGGAAATCAAGAAACAAGTGGATCTCCCTGTTATCGGAATCATTAAACAGGTCTACGGCGAGAATCCTGTTTTTATAACACCGACCATGAAAGAAATTGATGCTTTAGCAGCCACAGGTGCTGAAATCATTGCAACAGACGCGACCGCACGAATTCGTCCGGATGGAAGTGATTTAGAAACATTTTATAAAAATATAAAAGCAAAATACCCTAATCTAGTTTTAATGGCAGATGTATCGACTGTGGAGGAAGCCATTTTTGCTGAAGAATTAGGATTTGATATTGTAGCACCGACTTTATATGGCTATACAGAAGAAACAAACGGTTTGAAAATAAATGACCATGATTATTCCGTAATTAAACAGATTGTTAAAGAAGTGAAAAAAGCAAAGGTGATTGCAGAGGGAAATGTATCGACACCAGAAATTGCCCGATCTGTGTTAGATATTGGTGTTCATGCCGTTGTCGTAGGCGGTGCAATTACGAGACCACAGATTATCACGAAACGATTTGCTGATGCTCTGAAAAACGAATAAGGTAATAAGCAAATGTTTGCATAAATAACTCAGGCTCTTGCCTGGGTTATTTTTTGCGGGATGGATTTTGTTCTTTCGTATAGGAGTCCTTTCTACTCAGCAAAATACATCTTAAGCAGTCTTTTTTTAAAAAATTAATCATCTGAGGAGAAAAGATATGGAGTATCTTGGTGAGAATCTACTTAATGGAATCCTATGCAATATGGGGAACTTTACAAGCTCTGAGGCCGAACTAGCACATTATATCATACATAATCCTGATGAAATCAGTCAGCTGTCTATTAGCCAAATTGCAAAGAAGATTCATATATCACCAGCAACAATCACTCGTTTCTGTCAAAAGCTTTCTTTCTCAGGCTTTAATGAATTTAAGCATGAACTGAAACGATATATTGATTTAAGAAACAAACCTGTGATGAATAGCGATATTAAAAACATCGATTATTTTGCCAAGTTGTATCAAAACCATATTGACCTCATTGAAAATACGTTTCGGAAAATAACTTATGATAATATCCAGGAGGCTGTGACCCTTTTAAATGCTGCAAAGAAGGTTCATGTCTATGGAATTGGCAATTCAGGGATTGCTTCACAAGAATTCAAATGGAAGTTTTTCCGGATAGGCCTAAACGTAGAATCCATCACAGACCCGCATCAGGCAGCGATGGATGCCGCCTTGTGTACAGAAAACAGTTTAGTCATTGGAATTTCTGTTTCAGGTAACACAAAAGAAGTCATTGATGCCGTTAAAATTGCTAAGCAGCAAGGAGCAGCCATTCTTGCCATCACAAGCGAAAAAGAATCAGAGCTGTCCCGTTTAGCCAATTTAACACTCGTTGTAACCAGTAAAAGTAATATGCACATGGGGCAGAATATTTCCCCTTCCCTGCCGCTATTTTTACTCTTTGATCTTCTCTATACAGAACTAGTAGCCAAAGACTACATAAATCGTAATCAAATCCGCGATAAAACATTAAAAGCCTTAAAAGACATTCATTGAAGCAGAGAAACGATTCCCAAGCTTCTATGTTCTTTATGATTTTCATAAGTGTATAAATATCCTTAATATACTTAATGGACCCAGAAAATTCAACTTGCTATACAACTCAACTAATGATATATTGAAAAAGCGATGAGCTAATTTGCATAAGTCAATGGGCATGCTTTTGCTAAACGTATGAATGTGGTCATACGGTCCATTGCCGCAATACGCAGAAAAGACGTCTGTCCCTGACAGGCGTCTTTTGCATTTTCGATAAAAAGAAGAGAGCCGAT
Source organism: Niallia endozanthoxylica (assembly GCF_008710145.1). GTDB lineage: Bacteria > Bacillota > Bacilli > Bacillales > Cytobacillaceae > Bacillus_BD > Bacillus_BD endozanthoxylica. The sequence continues at coordinate 84,332 of NZ_VYKL01000007.1, read as the reverse complement.
TATTTTTGTATTTGCTCTTCTTTTCAACCGATAATATTTCTTCCCATTTAACCGCACTCGTAACCTATATAGAAGCAACCAAACCAGCCTTCTGATTGAGTGATTTTTGCAGACGGATGGTTTCCTTTTGGATGCTTGGGTATTGTTGAATTTCAGGGATAATTTTTATAGACGGGGCTCGTTTTCGATTGGCGGCATTAGCCATGTTTTCAAATACAAATAGCAGCTGAGCTAAATGTTGGTCTGAAAGGATTGGGCGATTTGCATTTTTTGAGCATTTTTCTAATAAAAAGGCTAATTGTTCAATTGAAAATAGGACCGGCCAGTAATAGGCAACTACTTGTTGGTTCACAGGAATTTCTCCTGATGCAGTACTATAAAGAGTTTGTACATGAAATAGATTGGTTCTCATTTTCATAAGTTCCCGGCTGTCAGGAGCATGAAATCCAGTTCCTTGGTCCGTAAAAAGAACGAATAAGCATTGTGCCTGGCTTCGGATCGTTTTGGTAATGACATACGGAAGAAGGCTTGATGCCGATTTTCTTCCTACCAGCCAAACTCCAATCAGACCAATGGCAATCCCAATCCCTACATCAATCATTCTAGCAGAAGCAAAATAGGAGAAGCTAAAGCTTCCCTGACTGGTGCTTTCCGCCATTAACAAAGCATTCGGTGTAAAAAATAAAGCTGCCAGACCGTAATTTTTCACAATAAAAAGCTCCGTTATAAACGTTAATAGAAAAATAAAAAAGATGATCATGTATCCAGTCGGATTGGTTGCAAGAATCAAACTTGCAATCACAATTCCTAAAAGTGTTCCAAGACCCCTTTGAATGGCTCGGTGGAAGGTCGCAACGAGGGTCGCACCTGACATGACGGCTACACAGGATAACGGCACCCAATAGGAACGCGCGAGCTCAGCCTGATAAGCGAATATCGCTGCAATCATAGTGATAACACCGAACCGAATGGCAGAAATAAACACAATGGAATTTTTATCAAACGCCCCCAATAGAATCGTTCTTAGGGATGGTTTTGAAATTTGAATCACTTCCTCAATCTTCGTGCTCGGTTCATTCATGACAGCATCCGCATCAAAAATAGCAGAAAACAGATTGATAACCGATTGATCTATGTCATTCGGTTGGAGGATTTTTTTAGGTATTACCTCCTTTTTCTTCCTATCCATTGAATAGGCGATTTCCCTTACAGCTTCCCCTACTTCACGCGGCAGCGCGGCACTTTTTTTTGAAAAGTGTTCCAGGATATATATAAAAATCACATTGGCATGATCGTTCAATACATACAATCGCTTGAAAAAGTCGTCTTCCCTCCAAGAAATATATCCAGCAGCAAGCGTTTCTTCTGCTTCCTTTAGCACGGACATGACCCGGTGTCTCTCCTCATGAAAAACCTCCGTCCCCACTGAATCAAGGAAGTCAGCAAGACCAAGGAAGACCCTTTTGACAACGCTTGTTTCCGGACCATGCGGCTCAATAAACCAGCCCATCATCGCAATGAGCCAGGAAAGTGCACCACCCACAAAGACAAGGCCCGCACGCAGCAGTACCAGCTCTGGCTGAACTTGCATCCCTGTTGTCATGGAAAATACTAAGACAAAAAAAATGGCCGACGGACCAATCATTTTCAATGCGCCGAAAATAAATATCGCAACTGCTCCAATTAATCCCATTAAAATAGAAACCACTAGCGGATAAGGAGCCGCAATCGTACCTAAGGCTGTAACAAGAGTCATTCCAAGCACAACAAAAAACAGCTTTTTCGCCCGCTGTGCATAGGGAATATTAAATACATAGAGATAGGTAAAGCCTCCCATCCCTGCAATCAATCCATATTCCAAATTTCCAACCAACAGTCCAATCAAAACGGGCAAGGCTGCAGCTACCCCAGCGCTAAAAGCCTTTACCCAAGGAAACGGCTTTCGATTCACTGTTAAAGCCTGTTTGAAAATAGATGGCGGTTTAGCAGCTGTAGATTCAGTTGTTTCTATTTTGTTCACACTCATCATAATCGCTTCTTTCCAGTTATGTCCCTCTTTCTAACACATTCATATTTATCCTTCCTTTTACGCGTAGGTGCTATTCGCAACTAAACGATTACCATTCACCTGCTGCAATATCCTCTGCCATAAGCATTTAAACGATTTGGATAAAAAACATTCCTTCAAATAAAAGGTTGATCCTCAAAGTGATCAACCTCTTAATCCATGCTTATTTATTTTTTATTCACTTGCCGTCCGCTTTTTTTCTGGCTTTGCGAGCCTGAATTTCCAATTTGAAATTCATTTCCTAGTTCAATATCATTTCGGTTATCTTGTCTTTCTTTTTGTGCTCTTGTTTGATTATTATTTTGCATACCTTGTTTTGACATCCCTTTCCATCTCCTTTCAAATAGTAACGATATTATTATGTACAAGCTCTGCGGAAAATACTTTTTTATTTTAGGCTATGTTAACGAATCATGTTGATGAGTCAGATTTTTGACTCATCCGTGAGAAATATCCATTTCTCACGCCTTTCAGCTGTGCTGAAAGGTTGCTTTAGATGAGTCAAAAATCAACAATGTTAATAAGCAAAGCTTTATTTTAAAATTGAATTCTGTAATTACAACGACAAAGAGGACAAGGAGTAATCGCTTTACTCCTTGTCCTCTTTATCCTTTCTAGGACCAAAGTTGTTTAATGAATGATGAATGATGTCTCGAGAAATCACCGCAACCCCCGTCACAAGTATCCCTTGAACCACTGACTCTATTTCAAATCCGTAGTGCAGCAAACAAGCTATTACCGCAAAAAACAACTGAATCCAAACATGACTCCACAAAGGAAGATAAGGAGTCTGACGCAAGAATAGACCAAGAAAAAACAAAACAGGAACCAAAATAAATGCATCCGGCCTAATATACATATTTAAGTCCATTCATCTCACCTGTGCTCTACCAAAATGATTAACTCTACCATAATCTATGCATATCCTACTGACACTGCTTGGACAGTTATGAAGTATCTTATAGAAAAAAGAATTGAAAGTGAAGGTATTCTATTATTTAGGTTCAATAGTAATAAAGACTTTTATAATAGTGTAAGAAGAGCCATTTCACTGCAAATGAAAATAGGTTCATTAGATGAATGGCCGAATAAAAAAACAGCTAGGTAAATAAAATTTGATTAAAATAAGAATCTTTATTATTTAGGAGGAATGAAATTGGGGAAAAAAGTTTTAGATGATTTTCTAACACCACAGTTAAATGAATTACACGAAAAAGGGCTGTACAATATCATCGATACAGTTGAAGGCCCAAATGGTCCTAAAGTACAAATAAATGGTAAAACCGTCATCAATATGTCTTCGAACAATTACCTTGGTCTTGCTGACAATGACAGATTGAAGAAAAAAGCGATGGAAGCCATTAATCGGTATGGTGTTGGCGCCGGTGCGGTGCGTACGATTAACGGAACCCTGCCCATTCACAATGAATTAGAAAAAAGAATCGCTGCATTAAAACATACAGAAGCGGCCATTGCCTTTCAGTCAGGATTCAATTGCAACATGGGCGCCATTTCAGCTGTCATGACAAAGAAGGATGCCATTATTTCAGATGAATTAAACCATGCTTCCATCATTGATGGCTGCCGTTTATCAGGAGCTAACATTCTTCGTGTAAAGCACCAAGACATGGATGATTTGCGCCGGGTAACAAAAGAAGCAACAGAAAGCGGACCGTATGAAAAAGTCATGTATATCACAGATGGTGTATTCTCCATGGACGGAGATGTCGCAAAGCTTCCTGAAATTGTTGAGATTGCTGAGGAATATGGACTCATCACCTATGTAGACGATGCACATGGGTCAGGCGTCATGGGGGAAGGGGCAGGTACAGTGAAGCACTTCGGACTATCCGACCGCATTGATTTCCAAATCGGGACCCTTTCAAAGGCAATTGGTGTTGTCGGCGGATATGTTGCCGGCACACAAAAGCTGATTGATTGGCTAAAAGTTCGTGCACGTCCTTTCCTTTTCTCAACATCTATGCCCCCTGGCGATGCAGCTGCTTGTATAGAGGCAATTGACATCATGATGGAATCAACAGAAAAGGTTGAAAAACTTTGGGAAAATGGCAACTACCTAAAAGAAGGCTTGAAAAACTTAGGCTTTGACATCGGACATTCCGAAACACCTATTACACCTTGTATGATTGGCGATGAAACTTTAACACAGAAATTCTCCCGACGCTTAATGGAGGAAGGTGTGTATGCAAAATCCATTACCTTCCCAACTGTACCAAAAGGAACAGGAAGAATAAGAAATATGCCTACAGCAGCACATACAAAGGAAATGCTTGATGAAGTTCTTGCCGTTTATGAAAAAGTAGGAAAAGAATTGAACATTATCTAACCAGTGAAGCAATCCTTTCACAGTTTACTAAAGTTTGGAGTTCATTCCATGCGAATAAATAGGTTTTAGCCTAAGACATGAACATCAAGAATATTGCCGGCGAGATGAGAAATCCTAAAAAAGCAGGGTAAATTATTTTCTAATATAACGATATGGACACTTATGCAGAAATGGATCTAACTTAACAAAATAGGTTAGGTCCTTGTTTAAAAATACCTTTTCAAGAATACTCAGAAGACTGAAAAGGATAAAATTTTGTAGCGTAAATATTATATTAAGATTATAATTTATTTGTAAAAAGAACAATTGTATTTTTGAGGAGTACTCTACATAAAGGCTCTTATTTTTGCCTCATTATTGGAATTGCCTCAGGAATGTGAATAGCCCTACCTTTAACCAGGAGAGCAGGAGGAAACAAAAAATGGCAAAACAAGAATTAAGCAGAGGGTTGTCGAGTCGTCATATTCAAATGATTGCACTAGGCGGCACAATTGGTGTTGGTTTATTTATGGGTTCAGCCAGCACCATTAAATGGACTGGTCCATCTGTCATGTTGGCTTATGGAGTAGCAGGTATCTTTATCTTTTTCATTATGCGTGCCATGGGAGAAATGTTGTATGTTGAACCAAGTACAGGTTCCTTTGCAACATTTGGCTATAAATATATTCATCCGCTAGCCGGATATTTAACAGCTTGGAGTAACTGGTTCCAGTGGGTAATTGTAGGGATGGCAGAAATCATCGCAGTCGGAACATATATGAACTATTGGTTCCCGGATCTTCCTGCGTGGATTCCAGGCTTAATTGCGATGGTTATACTTGCAGCCGCAAACCTAGTATCTGTTAAATCATTTGGTGAATTTGAATTTTGGTTTGCTCTTATTAAAATTGTAACGATTGTATTAATGATTGTAGCTGGATTGGGACTTATTTTCTTCGGACTTGGCAACGGAGGCAATGCAATTGGATTATCAAATCTTTGGTCACACGGAGGTTTCTTTGCTGGCGGCTTTAAAGGCTTCTTCTTCGCATTAGCGCTTGTTATCGGTGCCTATCAAGGTGTAGAATTAGTCGGTATTACAGCTGGTGAAGCAAAAAACCCCCAAACCACTTTAACAAAGGCGATTAACAGCTTAATTGGACGTATTTTAATTTTCTATATTGGCGCCATCTTTGTTATCGTAACGGTTTATCCTTGGGATGAATTAACAGCCATCGGCAGCCCGTTCGTGGCTACTTTTGCAAAAGTAGGTATTACAGCAGCAGCCGGAATTATTAATTTCGTTGTTATCACAGCGGCCATGTCAGGCTGCAACAGCGGTATCTACAGTGCAGGACGTATGCTTTACACATTAGGAGTAAACGGACAGGCCCCTAAATTCTTTACAAAAGTAACAAAACATGGTGTACCTCTAGTTGGAACAATGGGTGTCGTAATCGGTTTAGCAGTCGGCGTATTCTTAAGCTATATTGCTCCAGAAAATATTTTCGTATATGTGTACTCTGCCAGCGTACTGCCAGGTATGGTTCCATGGTTTGTTATTCTAATCAGCCAAATTAATTTCAGAAAATCAAAAGGTGCTGCAATGGACAGCCATCCATTCAAAATGCCATTCGCACCTGTTACAAACTATTTAACGATTGCATTTCTTGTCATGGTACTAATCGGCATGTGGTTCAACGACGAAACACGCATATCACTAATTGCAGGCTTCGTCTTCCTAGGCCTAATAACAGCAAGCTTTTACGCATTCGGAATCAACAAAAAAGTACCCGCAGAACTTGATAAAGAAGATAAAATAGCCTAATTAGAAGGTTTCCCCTTCCAAAATGACTAGTTAATATATGACTAAATCAACCATAAATAGGGCCGGTTCCTTTGTTTCTAAAGCTGGAGGCAAAAGAACCGGCCCTATACCTTTTCTAATTATTTCTTCCTCAAATAAATGGTATATTCTAATTTTTTTAAACATCAAATAAAATATTCCTAATAATCTCGCAATTTTACTATTATAATAGAAGTAGATAAGGAAAAATACTTAAAGGAGTGAGTAAATCATTTTGCGCAAATGGGTTTTACTGTTCGTTATATCAGTCCTTTCATTTAGTAGTATGGGTGTAAGTACTATGGCTGCAACGTTTTCAGATTTACCTGTCAGTCACCGATTTTATGGAGAAATGATGTATCTAGAAAATAATAAGATTATTACCGGCTTTCCAGATAACACGTTCCGGCCTGAAGCAGAGGTTACACGGGCTGAAGCAGCAATCATTATTGGGCGAACACTGCAATTAAATGGCGAGCAGCGAAACACGATGTTCTCCGACGTTAGTGCCGAACAAATAGCCAGCGGTTATATTGCATCAGCCGCGGATGCAGGAGTAATCAAAGGCTTTCCAGACGGGTCTTTTCGTCCACATCACATCATCACTCGCGAACAAGCCGCTATTTTAATTTCAAGGACCTTTAACCTTACAGAAGAATCGGAAATTCCTTTTACAGACATCTCACCATCTATGGAAAGTTACTTACATATTAAAAGAATGATTACAGAAAACCTCACTCAAGGATATCCAGATAACACATTCCGGCCACAGTTAAAAGTAACCCGCGCCCAGTTTTCGACATTTATAGCCCGTGCATTAAATGATGATTTCAAGGTGGATTTGCCGCTTATTTTCCTAAAAGATCCACTTCATGTTTATCATTACCACTATAAAGATGGAGGCAATGTTCGCTTTGTCTTCCAGAATGAAGACAATGAAAACTGGAATCTATGGCATGTCTACCAGGAGGATGGAACATCGTATTCCATTGTGGAAAGACAGGACAGCGAAGGCTATAAATTCGGCTACCCCTTCTCTGAATACTCATTAGAGGTCGCTAACCCGGTTGAAGTTGGACATACATGGGACGGCTATGGGGAAATGCCGGATTATTATAAAATAACAGCCGACTCACTCACCATCACAACACCTGCTGGGACATTCGAAAACGTTGTAGAAGTAACCACAACAGATGGATATGTCCGTTATTTTGCACCGATGACAGGGCTGATCAAAGCGACCAAGGACGGAGAAACCATTGCAGAGCTGATGAAAATAGAATAAGAATGGTTTAGGTTTATGGGACGGTTTTCCAGCTTTCGACAACAGCTAGAAACCGTCACCTTCCCTTTCATCTCAAGCTTACTTTTTAACACTGATAGTATTTTCCAATGAAGTGCCCAATCGATCTCGGTTGGGCACTTTTATCTTTTACTCTAAATGAATCTAAGCCCCAGTCTATGAGGAAAGCAGGATGAGAACCTTCCCTTCGCTTCAAAAATTGCTTCTATTCTTTTCCCATTCTTTCATACATTTTAAATAAAATCGTTTTTTCAGGGAGGGGCTTTGGGTTGGGGTATTATGTGAAAGTTGAGCGTAATGTGAATATTTATATGGAGGATTTGAACCCGAAAGGAAGCAGGACCATTGTGTTTGTTCATGGGTGGCCGTTGAATCATCGTCTGTTTGAGTATCAATTGAATGTACTCCCTGAATTGGGATTTAGGTGCATCGGAATTGACTTGAGGGGATTTGGAAAATCGGATAAGCCGTGGCATGGGTATGATTACAACCGGATGGCAGATGATATATGGATGGTCATTCGAACACTGCAATTACAGAACATCACGCTAGTCGGCCATTCTATGGCAGGCGCTATCTCGATTCGATACATGGCACGCTACAATGGATTTGGTGTTTTCAAACTGGTCCTTGTAGATGCTGCGGCACCGACCGGTTTTACAGAAGAAACAGCGTCCCAGCTCTTTACCAAGGCCAGCAATGATCGTCCCAATATGCTCGAGGATGTGGCAGATATTTTTTTCTATAAAAACACAACAAGTCCCTTCACAGAATGGTTTATCGACTTGGGCTTAGAAGCAGCCAGTTGGTCTACCCTGAAAACCATTATCTCTCTAAAAGATGAAAATGTAGCACCGGACCTAGCGCATATATCTGTCCCCACTCTCATCATTCATGGAATTCATGATCAGGTTATCCCATTTTCTCAGTCACAGCTGTTACACCAATCCATTCGAAATTCCCATGTCCTCCCCTTCAAATACAGCGGACATGGCCCTGTTTGGGAAGAAAAAGACAAATTTAATAAAGCGCTTGTTGCCTTTATTGGCTGATACCTAGAACCATTCATCTGGAAACAAGCGGCCTAATTCTATTAGAAAGGAGTCCCATTTCTAATAACTTCAAAATCAAGTTCTATTCCTTCCCAATCAATTTTTACTCTAATAAATAGTCGACCAAGAATGTTAAAGCTTCAAAAAAGGGACAGTTTAGTGCTGCCCCTTTTTTATTTACTTATTTTGTTCATTCAGCCCTTTTAATGCCACTTTTTCAAATCCATTTCCTCTTTCTTCAGCAAATTCTACATCTACTTTTGGAAGAGCATTATTCCGTTTCGCTTTGTTGTTCTTATTTTTAGCCATACTTCCACCACCCCTTTTCGTTATTCATTCAAGGATGCCAACAAAGTAAATACACTATTGTAGGATATCAGTTCCGTTATAAGCACCCACTTGTTTAGTTTGCATTCTTTTTTCTATGATATGCGATTTGATTTACAATCCCTTTATTAAAAGGCTCTTTCCTCATAACAAAAGGAGAGAAAACCGTTGCCGGCTTCCTCTCCTTTGAATTCCCATAAATTTCTTATCACTTAATGCTCTCTGCAAGATTTTGACCATGTTCGTTTGTTGTATAAACAACGGTCAATTCTTGTCCATCTTCCATATCTGCAAGTTTTGCTCCCATTTCTTCATCATAAAATTGGAAGGCCATAACTCCCTCAGGTACTTCATTCGTCTTCAACTCAAATGTATGAGGGTCAGCTAAACCGCCAAACGTTCCCTTTACAGTCTGCACGTTTGCGTCTTCATCGTCTCCTCCAACTGATTCATTATCAGTACCCGGTTCCACTTCTGTCGGTTCTTCGTCCGTTACCTGCTCGTCAGTATCCGTTGGTTCCTCTGAATCATCTTGTTCATCCTTACCAGGCTCTTCCGTTTCACCTGTCTCTTGAACTTCACCACTTGATTCTTCATCAGCAGGATTCGCAGTTTCCTCCTTAGCCGGTGCACAAGCAGCTGCCATTGTCATAATAGCCATAATCAGCAAGGCAAGAAATACAAATCTCCAATTTTTTTTCATGGTACATACCCCCTTATCTTTTTATAACATATTTGCCCAAAAAAATGTTGAAATATGTGGAAATGTGTAGAAAAGTTCGTCAAAAAACACAAATTCGTACTTTTGCCGCAAATAGCAAATAAGGCTGGAGGTACAAGAAACCTCCGGCCATTTTACGATTTATGAAAGAAACTGGTTTCCTCTGTTATTATCGGTCCTGATAATTATAAATCTTCCATTTACCACTTAACGAGTCTTTCTTCAGATGATATACTCCATTGTCCATTCGGCTAGTAAAGTCTTCATTAAGTTCCGGCTGAGATGGAATCTTTGCTTGAACGGTGACAGCGATGCCAGATGCTTGAACTTTTGCAAAACGGTCAGATTTTTCCAAGATCTTAAATTCTAGGTTCTCATCATCGATTTGGATGGTAATCTCTGCTTCATCTACTGCGGGATAAAACCAGTCAAAGGGCTTCGGGTCTCCCCCGCCTGCTTGATAGAACCCTGTTCCGTATTCTGCCCCTAAGGCAGACAGCTCTGCAAATTGATTAGTTTCTACCAGCTTATTTTCACGGGTAATGTACTCTCTTAGAACAGCTATAAGGTCAGAATCCTCCGGCACACTCGACTGTTCGAGCTTAAATGCCCGATGCAGCATAACAAACGCTTCCGCTCTAGTAGCAAATTTGTATGGACTAAAGGTAATTCCATGCCCATTCACAATATTTACGGAAGAGGCCTTTCGAATAAATTCTTCTGCCCAGTTTTCATGATCTACATCTGCAAACACTTTTACATTTGTGCTTGGGAAAGGCACTGTTTTTTCAAAAGCCAACACAAGCATCTTAGTAATTTCCGCACGAGTAATAGGATGATTAGGATAAAAAAGACCGTTATGCCCGTCGATGAACCCTGCACTTGCCGCAATACTGATTGCATCAGCGTACCACTCATCCTGTTTTACATCTGAAAAATTCTTTGTCCTACCTTCATTTGATAACCCTAACGCAGTGACAATCATTTGTACAAATTGAGCGCGGGTAATCGGTTCGTCCGGCTTCACATGGATTCGGCCATCAGCATCCGCGAAACCATCCATTACACCGGCATAAAGAAGATTCTCCATTTCCTCATAGGCCCAATGCTTATAGATTCCTTCATCATGAAATTCATAGAAATTGATTGTTTTCTCCTCCTCTGCCAACGCTATTTGAAACGGGAGTAAAGCAACTAACAAAACAAGAAATAACATTTTCACTGTTTTCATGCTTGTTCACCCCTCAAAAGTACTCATCATTCGATGACAGCCATGTTGATAGAAAATGATTATTTTAAATATTCGATAAATTTCTCCTATTTCCTCCATAAATGAGCCATACTTACAAAAAAGAGCTAGGTCGGCTTGTACGCAAAATCCCTGATTATTAAAATTCATCATATAGTCACATATTATATAAAGGAAGTATTTTATAGTTCTTATCTATTCGCTTATGATAAATACAAAAACACACTTTATGTAAGGTACCGGAAATGAGGAAAAGTGTATGGAGAGACGAACCCCTTCCATTCGAGGCATCATTAGTATATCTTTTATCTTCCTGATGGTTAGTACTTTAATTACTATTGGCTTTATTATTTTCTCAAATTGGAACGCGTCTTCGGAAAGAATAATAGAAAAGATAGAAAAAAGTACGAGTAAAAACATCCTCAATGAAATTGACGAACTAATCGACGTTCCGTCGGAAATGAACGAATTAAACCAGCATATTGTCGCGGATAACATCATCGATTTCTCCAATAAATCGAAACGCGAAGCCTTTTTTTCTAATATTGTCCAATCAAGCAGCGAAGAAATTTACAGTTTTAGCTATGGATTGGAAAACGGAGACTATTACGGAGCCCGCCGAAACGCCAATAATGAAATCGAGCTCTATAAAAGTACAGCTGAGACAAATCATCACTCTATCTATTACACTGTTACAAATAACTTGACAGAGGGTGTGTTTGTCGAGGACTTTGGCCAGTTTGATCCACGGACAAGGGTTTGGTATACCATGGCCAAGCAATCTGGGAAACCCATTTATTCTCCGTTATACAAGCATTTTGTCAAGGATGATCTTGTTCTGACTTCAGCTTTCCCCATTTATCGGAAAGACGGGCAGCTTCAAGGCGTACTTGGCACACACATCACACTTTCAAGTCTAAATACATTTCTAAAGGATATCGTGTCAGACCGAATGGCAACGGCCTATGTAGTTGAGAAAAGCAACGGGGACTTGGTAGCCAATTCATTAGAAGGTCCTAATTTTGAAAAACAGGCCGATGGAACATATAAACGTATCTCAATTGATTCAATAAAAGACAAATCCATAACAGATGCTTATCACCATTATATAACAACTAACGAAGATAAAATGATCAAGAAAACGGATAATGGCGGTCTTCATATTAAACTAACAGAATATAAACGTGACGGCATCAATTGGCTGATTATTACGGCCATTCCTGACTATCAACTAACAGCAGATATTTATAATAGCATCCAAACGGCTATCCTCTTATCGATTGTTGCTTTGCTATTATCTATCGCAATCTATAAGAAAAGTACCGATTATATCTTAAAACCCATTCATCACTTAATCGGTGCTGCAGAAAATTATTCAAAAGGAAATTTACAGCAAAGAGCCAACGTCTATAAACATGATGAAATTGGCATGCTGGCAAAATCCTTTAATAATATGGCAGATGAATTAAATAAACATATTTATCATTTAGAGGAAAAGGTAAAAGAGAGAACGGCAGAAATTGAAAAGACCAATCTTGAATTAAACCTTGCAAAACTAGAAGCAGACAAGGCCAACGAGGCTAAAAGCGAGTTTCTCGCCAATATGAGTCATGAAATTCGTACGCCGTTAAATGCCATTATCGGTTTTAGCGAGCTCCTGCAAAATACCGTTGAGAATGAAAAACATAAAAGCTATATTAAAACCATTAACACAGCTGGAAATAGTTTGCTTATGATTATTAATGATATTCTAGACCTTTCTAAAATTGAAGCAGGAAAAATAGAACTGCATACAAAACCAGTTAAACTACCGAATATCTTTTATGAAATAGAAAACATCTTCAGGCAGAATGTACAAGAAAAGGGAATTGATTTATTCATCAACATGAAGGGAGACATTCCTGAGCTTATCTTATTTGACGAAGTAAGAATCCGCCAGATTCTTTTAAATTTAGCTGGTAATGCGGTTAAGTTTACAGAAAAAGGCTATGTGAGGCTTTCCATGCAAGTAAGCCCTTCAACAGCGGACGATATTAGTTGTATCGATGTCCAGATTTCTGTTGAAGATACAGGCATCGGCATTCCTGATAATCAAATAGAAAGTATATTTGAATCCTTCACACAGGTTTCAGGCCAAAGCAGCAAAAAATATGGCGGTACAGGCTTAGGACTTGCCATTACGAAGAAATTAGTTGAGATGATGAATGGAAGAATTACGCTTGAAACCGAAGTCGGCAAAGGCAGCGTGTTCACTGTGACTTTTACCAATGTACAAATTGCTGCCACTGAAGCACTTGCAGAAAAACGAGATACCACTTACCTGCTAAAATATCAATTTTCCAATGAAACCATCCTGGTTGTAGACGATATCGAGACCAACCGTTTCTTGTTAAAAGAGTTGCTCTCGAAAGCAGGATTGCGTGTCCTGCTTGCTGAAAATGGACTTGAGGCAATCAGAATCTGTTCGAAGGTAAAGCCCGACTTGATTATTACGGACCTTGTAATGCCAGTCATGGATGGATTTGAAGCTTCTGCTAAACTAAAAGCACAGCCTGAAACAAAAGACATTCCCATTATTGCTTTAAGCGCATCCACATCCGAAGGAGTGCCAGAGGGAAGTGGGTTTGATGATTATTTGCTAAAGCCTGTCCATTCAGAGCTGCTACTGGGCAAGCTGGTGCAATTTTTATATAAGAAGGATCTATCGGAACCTTCCTTCATTAATGGAGATAAGATTAAAGACACTCCTCTTGCACCTGAAGTATTGGAAGAAATGAGAAATCAGCTGCTTCCAACCGTAAAAAAATTAGAAACATCTATCATCATTAGCAATGTAAAAAACTTAGCAAATGAGTTCATCACATTTGGTCAAAAACATCACTCTCATTTATGGATAACCGAAGGTAAAGAACTAATGAACTATGTAGATTGCTACGATATAGTTAAAATTAAGTGGAAACTAAAACAGATTGAAAAAATATTAACAGAGGGTCTACCGGATGAAGAATAAAAACAAAGATTTAGTACTAATTGTCGATGACAACCCCAATAACATACAAGTATTAGCGACGATTATGGCGAATCATGGGTATGAGTTAGGTATTGCCCAGAATGCACAAGAGGTCTATCAATTTCTTAAAGAACATACCCCAGATTTAATTTTGTTAGATGTAGAGATGCCTGATATCGATGGATATGAAGTATGCGCAACTATTAAAGCAGACCCGCGATATCAGAATATCCCTGTAATCTTTTTGACAGTAAAAAACGAGCTTGAGGACATTGTCAAAGGCTTTGACTTAGGGGCCGTTGATTATATGACGAAGCCCTTTCACCGAAAAGAATTAATTTCAAGGGTAAAAACCCATCTTTCACTCAAACATTCCAAGGACGAACTTACGAAGAAAAATCAAGAGCTCGAAAAAGCTTTAGAGGTGCAAAAACAACTAGAAGAAGAAAAAGATCAGCTAACGTCGGAGTTAATCTATCATAGGAATATGCTTGAAGATACAGTAGAAATGCGTACAAAAGAACTAGCTGCTGCCAATAAAAGAATTATGAATATCGTAGAAAGCATTACGCACGGCTTTGTTGCGTTAGACAAAGAGTGGAAATACATTTATGTGAACAATCACCCCTATTTTCCTGATAAGTTAGCAGCAAGTGATTTACTTGGTAAGAAAATATGGGATGTTTTCCCGAAACTAGAGGATTCCGATTGGGGCAAGGAATATCTCCGGGCAATGGAAGAACGGGTTCCCGTTCATTTTGAAGCGATTTTTCCATATGATGATGCATGGTACGAAATCACCGTTTATCCGTTCGATGACGGAATCTGCAGTTTTTTCAGGGATATAACAGAAAAGAAAAAATATGAGTATGAAATGAAACGTTTATCAGGGCTTGATTTAATCGGGCAAATGGCTGCAGGAATCAGTCATGAAATTCGAAATCCCATGACAACTGTAAGAGGGTTTCTTCAACTGTTAAGCAGCAATGAGGAATGTACGAAATTTCATCATTATTTTAGTTTGATGATTGACGAGCTTGACCGGGCCAATTTAATTATCACCGAATTTCTCTCAATGGGAAATACAAGGTCAGCCGGTTTACTGCAATGGGATTTAAATTCAATCATTCAGGATATGGCTCCATTACTTCAGGCGGACGCTTCTAATCAGGATAAACAGGTTAAGCTGGAATTGTCGGACATTCCTAGTCTAATGGTCAACCGGAATGAAATTCGTCAGCTTATCCTGAACCTTTACCGAAATGGCTTAGAGGCCATGAGTCCGGGAAAGGTTATAACCATCGCCACATTCAAAGAAGAGAGTTATGTAGTCCTTTCCGTTAGCGATCAAGGCGGAGGAATTAAACCCGAAGTATTGGAAAAAATCGGGACTCCTTTCTTCTCGACAAAAGATAACGGAACCGGTCTCGGGCTCGGTGTATGCTACGGCATCGCAGCCCGGCACAAAGCCAAAATTGAAATCCAAACAGGCCCAGAAGGCACAACCTTCCTGGTTAAATTTGAAGTTTAAAAGTAAAAAAGTGTCAGGCACCGCAGATGGACAAATTTGAACATTTGTCTTTTTACGGTGCCTGACACTTTTATTGACATTTTTATCTTCCCAAAGCCGCTTCTAATGCAGCAACTTCTTCTGGTGAAAAACGAGAATAGGCCATCTGGATTGCCATTTTTTCCTGTTCAGGTGTTAAACCTTTTGCAGAAGCACGGTTATAAAGAGCAATTTCCTCCGCGGTAAAACGGCTGAAACCGAATGCTATAGCTTCTTCCCGTGTGGCAAAATGCAAACCGCCTGCAGCCGGCTGCGATGGAGCAGGAGCAGCATTCTCTGCCGGCGTATTGCCTGTTGCAGGTGTTTCTGCTTCCGTTGCTGGAGCTGGAGTGTTCACAGCCTCCCCTGTTTCAACATTTCCTTCGACGGATGGAGCCGCTCCATTAACAGCAGTCTCTTCCGCTTGACTACCCTCCGCCAAAGAAGTATCACTTTTTTCGGACCCGTCCTCCGCTTCTTTTTCCTCTTCAGCTTCCTTTGCCTTTTTCTCTTTCATCTCATTTTTTGCAATGGTATTCTGCTCTTCTACTTTACTGTTATAATCAACTGCTAGAAAAGCAACAATTGCCACAAGCACGATGCTTACAATCGCAATAATCTTATTTCTCAATTTCAATTGAAACGCCTCCCTAATCATGGAGAGGATACAAAAGTACCAATCTCCCGCTAACTCTATCATATATTTCAAGTAAATCTATCGTCAATGGGAGATTGTGTTATCTCTAATAGAATAATAGTGTCAGGCACCATAGATGGACAAATAATCTACATTTGTCCATCTATGGTGCCTGACACTATTTTTACGGATTACATCCTCTTTCGCAGCATTCGATGTGCTACGAGGATGACAATGAGATTGAAGATAAGCACAAAAGGCGAATAAATGACATACGCAACAAATAACCAACCTGCTGTAGCTTCGGCAACATCAGGAAACATGGCAATCTGCATAAAAATAAAGCCAACTAAAAGGATGGTTTGGACAAGAGCCAATAAGATGAAATTTCCGATACTCTTTAACACAATGGCTTTGTTTGATTGTATAATCTTCTTTTGTAAAAATACACTTAAGACCAGAGGCAAGATAGCAAAACCTAGTAATAAAATGATTTCTGTCATTATCTTCCTCCCTCTTTTATAAATGCTTATACAAGGTTTAAGAACGTACAACATTCTTTGGCTTTTTAGCTATAAATGCCTTTATATTGTCAACTGCCATATCCAAAAGACGGCTGCGAGCTTCCTTCGTAGCCCAGGATATATGCGGCGTGATGAGACAATTCTTCGCTTGAAGCAACGGGTTGCTATCCTCCGGAGGCTCTACAGCTAATACGTCCAAACCGGCACCGCCTATCGCTCCTGTATTGAGCGCTTCCGCTAAATCTTTATTGTTGATTAACTTGCCGCGCGATGTGTTGATAATAATAGCAGACCGTTTCATCAGTGATAAGTTTTCGGAATTAATCATCCCTTCCGTTTCTCGCGTCAATGGACAGTGTAGGCTGACTACATCGGATAATCTCATTAATTCATTTAAATCACACCACCGAAAATTGGGTAAATCCATTTCACGAGGATTCCTGCCATATGCCAAAATACGCATACCAAACGCCGAAGCAATCCGTGCGGTTTGAAGCCCAATGCTCCCTAAACCGACGATACCCATCGTCTTTCCAGCCAATTCAACAAGCGGATAATTCCAGAAACACCAATCAGAATTCTTTCCCCACTGCCCTTCCATCACCGCGTCACTGTGGCGCTGAACACGATGGCAATGTTCTAAGAGCAGCGCAAATACCATTTGGGCCACTGACTCCGTCCCGTAAGCCGGAATATTAGTGACAACGATTCCCCGCTCTTCTGCCGCTTGAATATCAACCACATCGAAACCTGTGGCCAGTACTCCAATATACTTGAGTTTAGGCAAAAGATTGAGCGTAGCTCTGCTTAGCGGAGTTTTATTCGTTAAAATGATTTCAGCATTTACAGCCCTTTCCACGATAAGCTCCATAGACGTCCGATCGTAGATAGCCGTTTCTCCAAGCTTCATCAATTCACTCCAGCTTAAATCACCAGGATTTAATGTATATCCATCCAACACACAAATATTCATACAGAATAAATTCCTTTCTATCATTTCCTATTTCCATCACTACCCATCCTAATTATAATAAAATTTCACCATAGCTCATACATGCAAAATAGCGCAATTCATATTCTCAAATTGCGCGTAAAAAAATGATAGTGAAATGGATAAGTCCACCGCATTAATTCTTTATTAATAGGTCACGATCATCTGCCTGTGGAGGTTCCTCCAGCCATCCGTGTTTAATCATAATATTGGCCCCATCTTCGGCATAGAGTGAAATTTCAGGGATTAATGAAGCATATTTCACTCCTAAATCTCTTCTTGGACTTGCCGCCATTGCCATTCCATAATTTCCAATCCCTGCAGCAATCATCGCTGATACATGAAACATGATAAGTTTATCCGAAAAGACTTTTTCTGTTGTATCTGTAATGGCTGAATCCCAGCTCATAGGGGCAGGCAAATCTTCCTTTATTAAAAGGTCACTAAATATATCTACATGTTTTTGGGCCATTTGTTTCCCTCTTACCATATATTGTTTGACTTCATCGTTTTGAGCAATCTGAGCAAACCCCGTAATCAGTGCTTTCCCAATCGAGTTAGTCTGAACATTTAAAAACAAATGAGTGACTTCTATTGATGTAACAGATCTCTTCTTCCCCAAAAAACCAGCTAAAAACTGTTGTTTTTCTACAAAATCCACCTTGTCAGGAGTCGAAATAAAAGGAGGTCTTACATAGGTCCCTTGTTTGACCATTAAATCGCGTGTTTTATCTTGCAATTCAACCCCTATCTTTAACACACGCTTATGAAAATCAACCACATCTGGACGTGTAACCAATCCTAGAGCTCCACTGCTAGCCGCCATAGCGAGAATAGACATTTGTCGTAAATACATTAAAACAAATGTGTCTGAAAAAAGTTTTGGAGCTTTCGGATTTACGTCTTGCTCCGTAAATCCAATGGGCACTGGAAAATCTTCTTTTTGAAACAGTTCCTGCATGATGGACATATTCTCTTTTGACGTATCGAGTGTCCATTCAATAATAGGTCGTACCTCTTCATCCTCTACTTTTTCTAAAAAATAGCTATTTACACAAAAAGATAATGTATCATTTATGTACTGGGTCCATAAAAAAGACATTTCTGCAGCAGTTAAACGAATATTAGTTTTATCATTCATTACAGCAACCTCCTATCGATCTGTCCTGTTTAGAATAATATTCCCAAAATCTGTAACAAATATAGTTTCAGAAAAAAAGAAAAAGGGGTTGAAACAGCCCCTTCACATCTAGTCGATTATATATCAAATATCAATTGTTTATTTAGTAAGATTGAACGCAATTTCTTCCTTCGTTTTTCGCCTTGTATAAAGCCTTATCGGCCTTTGAAACAAGATCCATATAAGAAGTATATACTGTCGGTATGATGCTTGCGGTTCCTACACTAATAGTGACCCAAGGAAGAATTTTTGAACCCGCGTGGGGGATTTTCAATTTTTCAATTGAATACCGAATTTTTTCTCCTACTATCTTTGCTCCAACTTCTTTTGTATCTGGTAAAATCACACAAAACTCTTCCCCGCCGTAGCGGCAAAGAAGGTCTGTAGAGCGCCCCAGTGTTTCTTTAATAACTGAGGCAATCTGTTGTAAGCAGCCATCTCCGCCTTGATGTCCATACGTATCGTTATACGCTTTGAAATAATCAATATCCAACATAATCAATGACAGGGAAGAAGAATTTCGGCGTCCGCGATTCCATTCCAATTCCATTCTCTCGTCAAATGCACGACGATTAGACACACCAGTCAGTCCATCAATTGTCGACAGCCTCTGTAAGATTTCATTTGCTTCTTGAAGCTTTTGTTCAGACAACTTTCTTTCATTAATATTACGCGAAACGGCAATGAGCTTTTGTTCACCCGAATGACTTTCATCTAATAGCTTACATGCACACTCAAGCCAAATATATTCACCGTCCTTCCCCCGGAAACGGTAAGGGATGACAGTATAACCTGTATCAAATAACGTTTGAAGCTTTTCTGCCACGATATTTTGATCATCTGGATGTACAAAGAGCGACGCATCTTTCCCTACTAATTCTGCCTCATCATATTGCAGAATTTCCTTGCATGCAGGGGAAATATAAATGAAATGACTATTCACATCGTGCAGCGTAATCAAATCGCTTGAGTATTCAGCAAGCAGACGAAATCTCTCTTCACTTGCTTTTAATTCCTCTTCGTATTCCTTACGCTTGGTTATGTCATTCGATGTACCCAATGTACCTATAATCTCGCCCTGATTATTTAAAGCGATTCGAGTATACACCTCAATCCAGCAGTATCCTTTCTCTTTTGTTAGATATCGAACTTCTACTCGAAAATACTCTTGTTTTCCCTGTATTAGCGACTGAAATTGCTCGATATATTGTTCACGATCTTCCTCATATACATAATCATAAAAATAATGTCCCATACTTTCATCAATCGTATAACCTGTGATTTTCTCCCAGGCTGGATTTAAGAATGTCCATTGCCCCTCTGAATCTGTTTGAAAGATGACTTCTTTCACATTTTCAACGACCGAACGGTATTGTTCTTGGGATTGATTCAGCTTCCGCTCTATTTCTTTTCTTTTCGTAATGTCATGAATAATCACTTGAAAAGCAGGCTTATCCATATACACAATCGGAGTAGCAATTACTTCGACATCGATAACAGAACCATCAAAGAGTACGTATTTTTGTTCTAATACTCCAACAGGTATATTCTGTTCTAACAGTTCAATTCTTTCCTTAACGATTTCATGATAATCCTTATGGATATATTTAATAATATGCTGGCCTATTATGTCGTCATCAGAAGTTGCCTTTAATAAACTTGAAAATTTAGGGTTTGCATAGGCAATTTTACCTTCCTGGTGAACAACAATGGCATTTGGAGAGGATTCAATCAATGCACGATAGCAATCCTCATTTTGATTGAATTCCTTTTCCATTCTCTTCCGTTGTGTAATGTCTTGAATCTGCGCGATTGTATACAATGGATTATTTTGATTATCCTTCGCCAGTGAAACACTTAATAATCCCCATACAATGCATCCGTTCTTGTGAATATAACGTTTGACTATTTCATAATAGTCTATTTCTCCCTTTAACAGCTTCTTGAGATTGCTGAGATCAAGTTCTAAGTCATCAGGATGGGTAATATTCTGAAATGTCATTTGTTTAAGCTCTTCTTGAGAGTATCCTAGACTATTAGATAAAGCAGGATTAACCATCAGCCATTTTCCATCCAGAGATACAATTGCCATTCCAATAGCAGAAAAATTGAAAGCGTTTATAAAAAAGTCATTTATTGAGAAATTATTCATTATCATTTTCTCCTAAATACATTTACAGTATATATAACATCTATTCTTTGTATCTTTAAAAATACAAATATTTTATTCTTAATAATAAAACTTTTCTTATTAAACGACAACCTGCTTTTTTGCTCCTCTAGCAGCAGGATGCCGTTTCTATCCATTTCATAAGAATAATACAAGTCACACTTCACATAAGGTAGATATAACTGTACAGATATTAGAAACGCTGTCCATACACGGTTATAAGTGTCCTCGAATCTGTGATTAGCTTCTTAAAAGGAGCGATTGCAATGAGAAGAAAAAACAAGCACCTGCAGCTCATTCAATTTCTAAGTCTCTCCCTGCTAATCTACATCCTTGTCAACGCCATGCAAAACATTAAAATCCATGTCGTCTACAGCTCAGGCCTCGGTCCCTTCTTTTTCATCGGTTTCGTTATCCTGCTTATTGTATTTCTTTATATGAAAGGATAGTCCAAGGATTGTGCAGGAAGAATCTCTTACCATTTTCAAGCAAGAGATCCTTCCTTTGTCGATACCAAAAATTATCCAAACACTCCCGATATATGATAATCTTAAATTATATTGAAAGGAGTGATTGTGATGGGGATAACTATTCCAGAAATTACCCTAAATGATGGAATTCATCTGCCTGTTGTGGGCCTGGGTACTTATTTACTGAAGGGAAATGCAGGGGTGAATTCCATGCTGACGGCGATTGATGCCGGCTATCGCTTAATTGATTCTGCTTATAACTATGAAAATGAAGGAACCGTAGGGGAAGCGGTTCGACGAAGTTCTGTTCCGCGGCAAGAATTGATTATTACCTCCAAATTGCCCGGCCGCTATCAAGAATATGACAAAGCAGTTACAACCATTCAAGAATCCTTATACCGTGCGAACTTAGATTATTATGATTTATATTTGATTCATTGGCCAAACCCTAATGTCAATACATATGTAGAAGCTTGGCAGGCGTTAATTGACGCAAAGAAATGGGGTCTTATCCGCTCAATTGGTGTGTGCAACTTTTTGCCGGAGCATATTGACCGTTTAGTTAAAGAAACCGGTGTGAAGCCAAGCGTCAACCAAATTGAACTGCATCCCTTCTTCAACCAGGAAGAAGCAAGAAAGTGGCATCAAGAAAATAATATTGCGATTGAATCTTGGAGTCCGCTCACTCGCGGCATTCGCGACATCCATATTGCCTCCATTCAAGAGATTGCCAACCGTCATAATAAAACCATTCCACAAGTGGTGTTACGCTGGCATTATCAACTGGGTGCGATTTCAATTCCAAAATCCGCCTCACCTGAACGTCAGCTCGAAAATATCTCCATCTTCGACTTTGAGCTAGATCAAACAGAAATGAGCATCATTTCAGGATTAACCCGCCCAGACGGTCGAATTAATAATCAAGACCCGGCTGTTTATGAGGAATTTTAATCTAGAATCATAACAAAGCGCACTCTCTATAGGAATAGTGCGCTCTTTTTATAAAATTACTCTATTACTATTACTGCAATATATAAGGGATGGCCATTCGGATATAATCTTCTGGTGCAATATCGCTGCTATTACGAAGCCAGTCTTGGGAGGCGCCATATAGGCCGGAGCTTAAGATGACAGCAGTAATTCTGAGGGCTTCATTCTGGTCTGAATGGTGTTGTTTGAGCAGCATTTTGTAGAAGATTACCTCGAGTTGTTCTTTAATGATGACTCCAATGGTCTCTTCGTAGCCGCGGTGACAGCGGTTGGACAGGGATTTTTGAAAGTTGGTAACGGCTAGGAACATGCTGACAATATTCTCTTCATTCAGTTCACTTTCTACCATTTCACTCTTTAAATTAATTAAAAGAACCTCAGATAACGCGTTTTCCAATAAATCATATTTATCTTCAAAATGATAGTAAAACGTCGCACGGTTTATTGTGGCTTCCGCCGTGATATCTTTGATAGTAATATCTTTAAAATCCTTTCTACTAGAAAGTTCAATAAAGGAATCCATAATTAACTTACGCGTACGAAGATAACGGGGGTCTGTTTTTGACTCTGTCATGGAAAACCTCTCTCCCTTCTATGTCTTTGGCTATGTTAACGAATCATGTTGATAGGTCAAATTTTTGACTCGTCCGTGAGAAATGTATATAAGTATGTATATACATTCTAGTTTCCTATTTTACACTAAATATTCAAAATGGTGGAATCACTTATTCAAATAGCCTCCTAGAAAGCAAATAAAAAAGGGAAGATTCCATTACTTCATATAGAAGCAATCAAACCTCCCCTCTGCTTAGATTCCGAAAAAAAGATTCTTCCTCTGTCTTCATGCTAGTTCTCTTATCAAAATTGCTTGATATTTTGCAATATATTCATCAAGCCGCTGACTTAAGGTTATCGTATTCGTGCTGGTAAGTCCTTCTTTCATACCAGTTCGGATCATTTCTTCACGTACAGTTGCAATAATATTTAATAGGTCATTCTTCTCATCATAATTAAATCTAAAAAACATAACAATGACCCCCTTTTTCAGAATATAGTAAAATTTTATTATAAATCACTCGATAAAACAGTGACTTTACTCACATATAGCAACCTATTAAATTCAAAATTTTTTGTGAACAAACGGTTACCTATTGCGCGATTATGAACATTTTTATTTCTTAGTACTATTTAACCATTTTTCTGGCAAAAAATCTATTGGTAATCATTGAACACTCAGAAAAAATAATGACCTTGTTCAAATACTTTCGAAAAGAATCATACAAAAAATTCTATATTCGACAGTTAGAAAAGGTTATATTAATAAAAAGGTATATTTTTATTTAAAGAAAGACAGGTGTGAACATGAGTAAGACAATTGGATTTGTTGGAGCAGGAAATATGGGAAAGGCTATGATGAATGGAATTCTTAAGGCGGGCATTGCTTCACCGCGGGAAATCGTCGTTTATGATGTGTATCCTCCTTCATTAGATGCTGTGCAAACAGAATTAGGTGTCAATACTGCTGCCAGTGAAAAGGAAGTTGTGCAAAAAGCGGATATCGTGATTTTGGCGGTTAAGCCAAATATGATTGCTGACGTCCTTACTACCATAAAAGAGGTCCTTTCAGAGGATAAGATCCTTGTATCAATCGCAGCTGGCGTTACGCTTGAGAGGTTAAGCGCTCATGTACCGGAAAAGACAAAAATTGTGCGTGTAATGCCGAATACACCGGCATTAGTGGGTGAAGGCATGTCTGCCCTTTCTTGCAATTCATTTGTGACGAAGGAAGAGCAACAGGAACTGTTAGCGATTTTCAACAGCTTCGGCGAAGCAGAAATCGTCGGTGACTACTTGATGGATGTTGTGACAGGCTTAAGCGGATCTGGTCCAGCATTTGTTTATATGTTTATTGAAGCATTGGCTGACGGAGCAGTTGCCGAAGGAATGTCAAGATCCAGCGCTTACAAATTTGCTGCGCAAACCGTGCTTGGCTCTGCTAAAGTGGTGCTAGAAACAGGCAAACATCCAGGCGAATTGAAAGACATGGTTTCCTCTCCAGGTGGAACAACCATTGCCGGTGTCAAGAGCCTAGAAAATGACCGCTTCCGTGCAGCCGTTATGAATGCTGTTGTGGCAGCTACAGAAAAAAGCAGAACATTGTAAGAAGCAGAGGGCCATTCCCCTGCTTCTTTTTCGCGTGATATCAAAACCACCTGCACTCTTAAACAAACGTTTGATTAAGAGTACAGGTGGTTTTGATTGGTTAATGAATATTTACTTTTATCATAGCAGAAAGCAATTAGAGATGGTTCCGATCTTCTAATCTTGCCTTCAAACGAACAAGTCTTGGTCTGTTAAACCGTTGAATTAAGCAAAATGGAATTTGAACAACCACATTCACAATTGAACAGATCATAGCCATTTGAGCAGAGTCACGCGGATTAACTAGGACACATGCAAATCCAAGTACCGCCATTCCAATATGACCGATTTCAGCTCGGTAAGTTTCAAGGATAAATCGATTCACATATTCTAAACTTAGCTCTTGTTTTAAATGATTTTTTTCGAAACTCCATACCTTTCCCCATTCTGGGAGCTTATCCTTCCATTTGACAAGATGTATCATACGATAGAAGCTCTTTTCAAATGAACGCTCCTTAAAAAGCCATTTCATTTTCTCATATATTGAACTTGGCAGCAGTTTGTGGACAACCCAAGCAGTCCCAAAGCAGCAGACTAACCAAAAGGTAGTATTAATCACAATCATCCATAACGTGAACAACGACATACCATTCCCCCAAAGCAAAACCTTTATGTCCCTCTGTATTTCTGCAGCTCTCTATGAATTCCTTCCAAATCTATTCAAATTCTTATAAAATTCTTATGATTCCCTTCTTATCATTATGAGAAAAATAAAAGGGCGACTCTCATAGAATCGCCGCCTTGCATCCTTTCTCTGTTCAGGAAATTATCGATTAGGAAGGATTTTTTCTTTAACGAGCCAGGCTGCTCCAGTTACTCCTGCTTGATTGCCTAGTGTGGCTGGGACAATTTCTGCCGCCTGAGCTACTCTTGGAAAGGCAAATGAGGTAAAATATCGTTTTAGCGGGACTAACAAGGTGTCACCTGCCTTTGATACGCCGCCGCCGATGACAATTTTTTCAGGATTTATGCCATTGGCTATATAGGAAAGCGCCAAGCCTAAATGATAGGCCACCTGTTCAATGACAGTGTTAGCAAGCTCATCACCTTGTTTCGCTGCATCAAAAACGTGTTTGGACGTTACCACATCAAATTCTCTTAATTTACTTGGCTGACCAGATGAAAGCTTCTCTACTGCCAAGCGAACAATTCCTGTTGCAGAGGCTATCGTTTCTAAGCAGCCTGTTTTCCCGCAATTACACGGGGCACCGTGGGCAGGAACAGAGGTGATATGACCAATTTCACCGCCGGCTCCATTTGCACCGTGAACAATTTCTCCATTGACGATAATTCCACCGCCAACACCCGTACCTAATGTGACACAGAGCAGGTTTTTAGCTCCTTTGCCGGCACCCTTCCACATTTCTCCGAGTGCCGCCACATTCGCATCATTTTCAACAGTTACCGGTAAGGACGTTTCACGCTCGAGAATTTCCTGAAGCGGAAAGTTCCTCCACCCTAGATTAACCCCGATCTCAACAGATCCGTCAGCCTCATTAACCGGCCCAGGAGCTCCAATGCCAACCCCAATTAACCTCTCTTTTGTTACCTCATATTCAGACAGCTTTTGATGAATCGAGCTTGCAATTGCTGCAGGAATATGACTTCCATTTTCCCTTTTGTCTGTGGGTATTTCCCAAGAGTAAAGTATATCGCCAGCAAGACTGATAAAAGCCATCTTAATCGTCGTTCCGCCTAGATCAACACCAACTAACCATTTTTCTTCCATCGTCTATTCCTCTTTTTCTATATATTTTTATCATAACTGTATGAATAAAATACTGAATAGCCTGTCGGGTATGTGTTCAAAAAAGAAGAACATGCTAAACACATCCCTCACAGGCATAGAGCACCACACTTTTGTTTCGCTCAGCCCAAACATAGGTCAAGCCGCCAACAAGATGCGGCGGCACTTCATTATATCAATTTTTTACAAGAACCCCTTACGGTCATTTGATAAGGCACAATGATTCTCTTAGCAGGTTCATCCGGGTTATTAATGATTTCTATTAAGTTTTTTGCGGCATGATAACCTAAATCAAAAATATTAATATTTACCGTCGTTAATGGGGGCTGAGAAATCTCAGATAGCAGCAGATTATTAAAGCCCACAATGGATATATCATCCGGCACGCGAAGACCCATTTTCTCTAATGTATTGATAATCCCGAAGGCCATGAGATCATCCACAACCACTAAGGCCGTTGGTGTTTCCTTCAATGATAATAATTCGGAAATCGCTTGTTTACCGCCTTCAATTAAAAAATCCTCGTGGACGATATATTCCTCGCAGATTGGAATCCCGGCCTCCTTAAGCGCGGTTTCATATCCCTGCTGCCGGTCCAATGTTACCATTAAGCTCGTACTTCCGCCGACAAAGCCAATTTTTGTATGGCCAAGCTGCAGCAGGTATTCCGTTACTTCCTTTGCCGCGCTAAAATTATCATTATCCACATGAGAGATTTTCTCCACGTCATAGGAAGGTTTCCCAATCATCGTATAGGGAAAGGCCTTTTCTTCAAGAAAGGCTCTCACTCTATCATTCATACGGGAATAAAGTAAAATGACGCCATCAACACGGCCGCTTTGGACCATTTGGACCACTCCGTCATAAATCTCTTCTTCCGTTTCACCGGTTGAAAACTGAATTGCATATTCTGTCATATGAGCCATTTTACTAATACCACGAATGACTTCAGGAAAAAATGGATTTTGGAATACTTGATCAGTAGAGTTTGGCATGACAAGACCAATGGTTTGTGTCGTGCGGCTTGCTAAATTACGTGCCTTATAATTGGGCTGGTACCCAAGCTCTTCCATGACCTGACGTACTTTTCTTTTTGTTTTATTGCTAATTCTTGGATTATCGGCAATAACCCTTGATACAGTTGAAGGCGTGACATTGGCGGCCTTCGCAACATCCTTAATCGTAATAGCCACCTTCCTGCACCCCCTTTAAAAAACATTAAGCTTTTGCTATTTCCATTATAATATCTTTTCCGCCCGTCGTGGACGCACCTGTTTGTTTATTTTCAATCTTAAATTGATCTCCATTTAATAGAATGACAGGGGTAATCACTTCTTTTCCAAGACTTGAAACCTTTTCAAAATCAAATTCGGCAATCGGCTCTCCCTTGGAAACCTTTGTGCCATCTTGAACCAAAATTTGAAACCCTTCCCCCTTTAATTCAACGGTTTCCAACCCCATATGAATCAAGAGTTCCACTCCCATTTTCGAGCGTAGGCTGATAGCATGCTTCGTCGGAAATACATTGACCACTTCACCATCAACAGGTGAATAAACCTTCTTGTCTGCAGGAATAATAGCGATTCCGTCCCCCATCATTTTTTGTGAAAAAACTGGATCTGGCACTTCCTCTAGTGCAACAATCTTTCCTGTTAATGGAGCTTGAACCTGTTCCGGTTCCTTATTTTTCTTAAATAATGATTTAAACATGTTATATTCCTCCCTTTTTCTATTCTAAAACTAGCTCTATACCGAAATGATCCGAGATGACCGGTTGATTTTTTCCGTTAAAAATAACCGAGGATTTGTAAACAGTAACAGGAACATTTGAAAAAATATAATCAACACGTAAATCCTGCTTGTTATCATCCCAACCAGCAATCTTCCCTGTCACCGTTATCCCATCATCCTTCTCTTGCGCTAATGAATGCGTATCATAGAGCCCTTTATTAAGCACAAAATCATACCCTTCACCGCGGATATGGGCAGCGTTATTAAAGTCACCCATGAGGAAATACTTTTCGTCTTTGCCTACTATTTCAATTAACCTGTTCAGCTGCGCTTTGAACGGTTCCTGTTCATCCTCCCACCAGCCTAGATGGCAGGAATAAAAGGACAGAAGCTCATGCTGAGAGCGAATGGTGATACCGGCGATTTTTCTCGTTTTCCAGTTCTTTGTATCCTCTGAATCGGAGACAAAGAAAGAGTGCTTTTCTTCAATCCCATGTTTCGTTAAAAGAGCAACCCCTTCTTCATATATATCATATCCAATATGAGAATAATCCCATATCATTTGATAATTCTTGACCCCAAGCTGCTGTAATTCCTCCAGAAGAACCAAAGCAAAGTTATCCTTTTTAATCAATCCATCAACACTTTCGGCATCGATGGACTGATTCACTTCCTGAAGGGCAATGACGTCATATGATTTTTCTCTAATTGTTTTCGCTAAAATCTTTATTTTTTCCATTTGATTTTCTTCTATCCAAGAGTGGCAGTTTAAGGTTAATAATTTCATGTCTTACGCCCCGATACGGTCTTGAATATCAGATTTTAATACATCGGCCTTTGGACCGTAAATGGCTTGGACACCCTTCCCTTTAATAATTAAACCCAATGCGCCATTTAACTTCCACTCTTGTTCAGAAGCAACTAGATTCACATCTTTGATCGTCACACGAAGGCGGGTCATGCACGCATCCACTTCTTCAATATTCTCTTTTCCGCCTAATAAACCAATAACCACGTTAGCTAGAGAACCGTCTTGATCATTTGAAACTGCTTGTCCAGGTTGACTTCCTTCTTCTTCAATATAATTTCCTAGCCGTCCTGGAGTCGCATATTTGAATTTTTTAATAATAAAATTAGCGACCATAAAGTTTAACGCGAAGAATAGTAAGCAGGCAACAACAAAATACACTAAATCCAGCCATAAGCCCGCTTTCAAAACCATCGGTGTTCGTGTTAAAAGCTCAATAAAACCGAAAGAGTGAATTCGAATATGAACAAGATCCACAACCGCAAATGCCAGACCTGTCATAATCGCATACACAACATAAAGAACCGGTGCAACAAACATAAACATAAATTCAATTGGTTCTGTTACACCTGTTAAGAAAACGGCTAAGCCAGCAGAAAAGAACATCGATTTGTATTTCGTACGCTTATCTTTATCTACATTGCGGTACATCGCAAGCTCAATCCCGATTAATGATGCACAGGAAAGAATCATTTGTCCAACTTTAAAACGAGCCGGAATGACATCCTGTAATAATGCGTTATATCCTGCAGTGTCCCCTGCTGCCAGTAAATTATTTAAATCAGCAATCCAGGCAAGCCAGAGCGGGTCTTGGCCGGCAACCGTTGTCCCTGCACTTGAACCGGTTAGTATCGTATAGGTTCCGCCTAATTCAGTATAGTTCATTGGCACCGTCAGCATATGGTGGAGCCCAAATGGCAGCAATAGGCGCTCTAATGATCCAAAGATAAACGGAGCTACAACCGGAGCGGTGTCACGTGATGAAGCAATCCAGCGACCGAAATCATTTAACAGCCCTTGAATAAATGGCCAAATGAATGAAAGAATAAGTGCTGTTACAACAGAACCTGCAATCACAACAAACGGAACAAATCTTTTTCCGTTAAAAAAGGCAAGAGATTGCGGAAGTTTATCAAAATTATAGTATTTGTTAAAAAGATTGGCTCCTAGAAATCCGGAAATGATTCCGACAAACACACCCATATTGAGGGCTGGTGCACCAAGGATAGAGACAAAGTAATCGTTTACAACTAATTCACTGCCAAACAAGGAGGAAACCGTGGCTTCAGGGTCGCCTAACATTGCGCCATTCACACCAAAAATCGCTCCAGTAATGCGGTTAATTAATATAAAAGCGATTAATGCCGCAAACGCCCCGCCGGCACGCTCTTTTGCCCACGATCCGCCAATCGCTACGGCGAACAAGACATGCAGATTTCCAATAATGCCCCAGCCGATTTCCTCCATCACTAAAGCAATTGTTTTAATTAAAGCAATATCAACACCTAGCATTCCGACTAATTTACCGAGGGAAATCATAATCCCTGCAGCCGGCATAACTGCTACTACCACAAGCAACGCCTTGCCAAATTTCTGCCAAAAGTCAAAGGATTTCAATTTCATTTTGTCCAGTCCTTTCATATTATAAGCATGATTTAGATGCAGGTTAGTGCAATCGTTTGCACTAACCCTCAAAAAAATTAACGTAATCGATATACTCTTGCTTCGAAAGGTTGTAAAATTCCGTGGTGTAAATCTGCCTTCGAATCTACTTCCTCATTGCTTAGCAGCAACTCCATGCTTTTCTCATTCCATTCTGCAGGAAGATGAAATTCTGTTTCTTTTCCAAAAAGGTTGGTCATGATAAGAAATGTTTCGCCGTCTAATGTTCTCGCGTAGGCAAAAATTTGCTCATGCTCGGCTAAAACAAGTTCAAATTGTCCATAAACGAAAGTCAAATGATCTTTTCGCAATTGAATTAGTTTCTTATAGTAATGATATATTGAATTCGGCTCTTGCAGCGCTTTTTCCACATTAATTTCTGTGAAATTGGGATTAACCTTTAACCAAGGACGACCTGTCGTAAAGCCTGCGTTAGCACTGTCAGTCCATTGCATTGGCGTTCGAGAATTATCGCGGCCATTTTTCCAAATAATCTCCATCAATGCCTCATGACTTTTGCCATCAGCGATTCCATTTTGATACTGGTTTTTGATTGCGACATCATTATAGTCATCAATCGATTGAAACTTCACATTGGTCATACCGATTTCCTGCCCTTGATAAATAAAGGGAGTTCCCTGCATCAGAAAATATAAGATCGCAAGGCATTTAGCGGATTGCTCCCAAAAATCTTCCGGGTCACCCCAAGTTGAAACGGAACGGGGCTGGTCATGGTTTTCTAGGAATAAGGCATTCCAGCCGACTCCATCAAGCGCTGTCTGCCAGTTATGAAAGGTTTCTTTTAACGCCGGAAGATCAATGCCGCCTGTCACACTTTTACCCCAAAGGTCTAAATGTTCAAATTGGAAAATCATATTGAATACTCCATTTTCCTCGCCGACCCACTGTTCTGCCTGATCTGCTTTCACACCGTTTGCTTCTCCGACAGTCAAAATATCATGTTTCGCAAAGGTTTCACGTTTCAGCTCTTGTAGAAATACCTCAATCCCCTCGCGATTCATGTGGCCTTCAAAGGATGGAACATATTTCAAGTTGTCAGGGTTCGGTAAATCCGGGAAGCCGGGAACCTTTTTAATATGAGAAATCGCATCCACGCGAAAACCGTCAATCCCCTTATCAATCCACCAGTTAACCATCTCATACAGGTCTTTGCGGACGTTCGGATTCTCCCAGTTTAAATCAGGCTGCTTACGGGAGAACACATGCATATAGTACTCCTTCGTCTTTTCATCATATTCCCAAACCGAGCCGCCAAAGATGGACTCCCAATTATTCGGTTCTTTGCCGTCATGGCCCGGGTGCCAAATATAATAATCCCGATACGGACTGTCCTTCGAGGAACGAGATTCAATAAACCAAGCATGCTCATCAGAGGTATGGTTAATCACCAAGTCCATAATTAATTTCATGCCGCGGTCATGAGCCTCTTGCAACAGCTGGTCAAAATCGTCCATCGTACCGAAGTCTTTCAAAATTCCCTTATAATCACTAATATCGTAACCGTTATCATCATTAGGTGAAGAATAAATTGGAGAGATCCAAACAACATCGATTCCTAAGTCCTTTAAATAATCCAGCTTAGAAATAATCCCTTGAATATCTCCAATTCCGTCACCATTGGAATCTATAAAGCTGCGTGGATAAATTTGATATGCAACTGCTTCCTTCCACCATATCCTCTTCATGATTTCTTCCTCCTATTATCTATGAGATTACTATATCAGATGGGCTCAAATTGTGCAACCGTTTGCACCACAAGTTTTTAAAAACGTTCACATGATGACTTTCCTTTATTATGGAAAATTAATTTTAAAATATTCATATAAAAAAAATCCGCTCATAGTCATACTGCTTTAAAATAAAACACGATTACACCATACTTTCAAACTTCCACCCTTCTTCTCAAACTTTTTCTTGCTATGAAATGCGTTTCATATATTAAGCTAGTGTATAGAAAAGCAAAACCTTTACTCATATTTAGTTAAAAACATCATTGGCGTAACGTGTTTGGCGGCGTAACAATCATGTTTTTGGGGTGTTCCATTATCCTGGGACACCCTTTTTAGTGCCTTCCCCTCAGACTTGAGCTGTTCCGAAACAAACAAAGGAAGCAGGGAGTTTCTCCTCTGCTTCCTTCTATTCATTAAGGGACATTGTTTGGGTTAATTTTTAACTGCTTCAGCTAATTCGCTTTGCTGCTTCTCATAGTCTTCGATTGTAATAATGTTCAAATCGCTTTTTGGTGTCATACAGCAAGCAAGGGCATAGCGATTGTTTAGTTCTTCGTCAGAAAGATATTCATGGGAACGAGTCAAATCATGGTTATACTCGCCGTCCAATACTTTCACCTTACACATTCCGCATCCGCCTTGCTGGCATCCGGTTGGAAATGGAATAAATTGATTCCTAGCTGCCCTTAGTGGAGTTTGGCCCGGGGCACAAGGATATTCAAATTGTTGATTTCTAGCCTTTAATGTTACTTTATACATCGTTTCACCTCACCAATCATTTTTTCAGAATCACTTAGATTAAGTTAATGCCTTCATAAAAGATTCAGACAGCTCTCTGCGGTGATAGAAAATACCTTGTCCAATTTTATCTTCCGTCCAAGTAATGGTCGGCATATCTGGAAAGGCCATATAACCGCCAGCGAATGCCTCATTACGGTTTCCTGATGGATCAAAGAAGTAAATCGTTTGTCCACGTGTAATACCGTGACGGGTTGGCGTTACGTCAAATGGTACTTCATACATAGACAACAGGTCTGCGGCTTTAAATACGTCGTGAAGAGAGTCAACATGGAAAGCTGCATGGTGAAGCTTCGCATCAGGTCCTTTCACAAACGCTAAATCATGGGCTTTATTCGATGAAAACAAGAAGCTTCCTAATAATTCTTCCCCGTCTACTGTTGTAATTCTTTCACTTTGTTTGAAATTAAGGGCCTCAATAAAGAATCTCGTAACCGTTTTAAGGTCGTCACCAGTTAGTAAACAATGGTCAATACGATGAGGTGCAATTCCTCTTGTTTCTAACGGCCATGGATGAGGGTTGAGTGTTCCAACTGCTGTGCCTAAGAAACCGATTTCATGATACAGTTCGCAATGATGCCCGGTCGGCAGAATGAAATGAACGGCTTCTCCTTCAGCTAAACGAGTATTGCTTGACATACGAGTAGTCGTACAGCCAAATTCCTCAATTTTTCTTTCATAATAAGCCAAATCATCTATCGTCTCTACTTTAAATGCTAAATGGGCTAAACCAGCTCTGTTCGCTTTTGTTAAAATTAAACTATGATGATCAAATTCATCCCATGCTTTTAGATACACACTGTTTCCCATACGCCCTGTTTCTTCTAATCCAATAACCTTTGTATAGTATTCTACTGATCTATCTAAGTCCAATACATTTAACTCTACACGTCCTAATCGCATAATTCTTGCCATGTTTTCTCCCCCTTATATATGTACTCTTATCTGGCGGCATCTACATACTGCCATCATACGATATCCAATTCGCCCGTCGAATTTGCGTCCGGATTACCTGAGCTCGCTCGATAAATTACCTTTTAAAAATCGCAAGACTCGCCGGAGGCTTAACTTCATTCAGCCAGGGTTTGGCCCCCACTGAATCGAAGAGCGTTTTGCATTCATCCCTTAACTTTAGAAGTGAAGGAGTTCTGCTGAATGAAGTTAAAATAGGACCAACCTGCCTCATTTTACTCTTTCCACTAATTGCAGCAGCTCTTGGTTCGGTCCGTGAAAAAGGATCATTCGCCCGCCTTCAAGCGTTGGCTTCACCTCATCCGAAGTAAAGACAATCTCTTTTTCTTTTAAAAACTGAATTGTTTCATCAATGTTTTCCACTGTAAAAGCAAGATGATTCACAATTCCGGTTTCAATGTACTCAACAGTTGATATCTTCTCCTGGATAAGCTCAATCTCCATATCCGGCTGTGCTTCCAGATACAAAAAAGCCATTTCTCGGTCTGGTTTACTGCCTCGAAGACGGACGTTAAAGCCAAAAATCTCCGAATAAAACCGAATGGATTGATCCATATCGCGAACCATTATGGCTACATGCTCCATTTTACGTATCATGTTGTTCTCCTTTTATTGGTCATTATTGTTTATGGAAGCGGAAGAATCGTCAGAAATGGATAAAGCGTTTCCAAATATATAAATTCGCGCTTTTCTGACTTTTTCCTGCTACAAGCAAGTTCTTTTTTTGACAGATTCTCCCTTTATCGGTGAGCTCAATAACCTTCCCACCGTTGCCAAATTAAATGTGGTGAAACAGGAGAACCGTCCCCCTGTTTCACTGAACATAATTGACATTGTCTTTTAAGGCTTTCACCCATTGCACTGATTTCTCATAGCAGTCTCCAATTTGAAGTACTCTTTGGTCTGTGAATGGTTTTCCTATCAGCTGAAGTCCAACAGGAAGGTTTTCTGACGTAAACCCGCAGGCAACCGATAAGGCAGGAAAACCTAGGATATTCGCTAGCGGCGTTTTTCCTAGTGTGAA
The DNA here is from genome assembly GCF_008710145.1 of Niallia endozanthoxylica. Lineage (GTDB taxonomy): Bacteria > Bacillota > Bacilli > Bacillales > Cytobacillaceae > Bacillus_BD > Bacillus_BD endozanthoxylica. Next base: position 49,224 of record NZ_VYKL01000007.1, on the reverse strand, counting down.
CATATTGCTGATGGCCATGGATGGAACCATCGTACCAATTTCAAATGGCGGCTGGACATTCGTTGGTCCAACTAAGGCGTCAATTCCCTGCATTTGTTTGATTGTTTCTCTAACAAATTGATCTCTTCTCCGCTGGGCACGAATATAAGCAGTTGCAGAAATATCACTGCCAAATTCAAAGCGGTATTTCAAATCATCACCGTATAAATGTCCATACTTCTTCAATAACGGTTCGTGTACAGAAACCACCTCTGATTGAGCGATAGCTTTTAAAGCGTTAAGTGCTTCGTCAATTCCAGGTAAATCAATCGGAACGATTTCTGCTCCCAACAATTCCAGTTGGCGAAATGATTCTTCAATCACTCGTTTTACATCAGCATCAATCCCTGCAAACATATAAGGCTCATAGAAACCTAGCTTTACATCCTTTAAGTCACTTAATGAGTCAGATAAGACTGGAACATGACGCTTGACAGATGCCGGGTCCTTCTGATCATGCCCTTTCATCACTTCAAGCATGATAGCAGCATCCCGGGCGGTTCTTGTCATCGGCCCTGCATGATCCAAAGACCAGCTGAACGGCAGACATCCCCTTCTGCTGACAACTCCATACGTTGGTTTAAATCCGACTGTGCCGCACATGGCTGCCGGCAGTCTGATGGACCCTGCTGTATCAGAACCAACAGCACCAAAGGCCATGCCTGTTGCTGTTGCTACTGCGGAACCTCCGCTTGAACCGCCAGGAATTCTTTTCACATTCCAAGGGTTCTTCGAGCTTCCATAGTGAGGATTTTCTGTTGTCGCACCCATAGCAAATTCATGCAAATTGGCTTTTCCAATGATAATTGCTCCAGCCTCTCTTAATTTTTGAACGGCTGCTGCATCTTCATCAGGAATCCAGCCATCAAATATCTTTGAGCCGCCTGTGGTTTTAACACCCTTTGTTTGAAAAATATCCTTCACCGCAATCGGAATACCGTGCAGCGGTCCCCTAACCTGATTGTTCACAAGCTCCGCTTCCAATTGCTTTGCCTCTGCCAGTGCTTCTTCCTCCATAACGGTAATAAAAGCATTGACTCTGGGCTCATGCTCGCGAATTTGTTTTAAGGTCATCTGCGTTAGTTCGACCGGTGATATTTGTTTTGTTTTGATTGCATTTCCTGCGGTTTCGATTGTTTCAAATAGTAGTTCATTCATCGCTTGCCACCTCATAATCTTCCAGATTAAAAGTATAGGCAGGCTCCAGCGTTGCCAATTCTATTTCCTCATCATCTAAGATGGTACGCAGATATTCTTCTAATGTCATATAATCCCTGCTTTCACTACGAAATTCCCATTCTATTCAAAGGGAAATGCTGCAGCATTTCCCTTTATCATTAAGATCTAACAATTAAGATTTCACTTCTTGCCCGCCTTTTTTAAACTGATCCTGCATTGGAAAAGCTTCTTGCCATGATTTTTCGTTGCTGTCATAGAGTCCTGCACTGTAAAGATTTTTCAATGATTCATTCTCAAGTGCCATTGGCTTCTGACCTTCTTGGAATGCTTTTGCCTGCTGAAGCAATAAGCGGCGCATATGGATAATCGGCAGATCACTTGTTCCAAGATGCTCTTTCGAACGGTCTACAATCGCCCCCATTGTTTCCGTTGCCGCATGATCCTGGTTCGCGATTCCGCGGATACCAGTAAAGTTCCCTGTCTTTTGAAGTTCACGATCTTGTGCATATTCATTTTCCAAGCTGATTTGTTTCTTGAAATGCTCATCCAGCTTTAAGCCGCGGCGGTCATGGTTGGCCTGTACATCAATTGGGCGGTTATGAGAAAATTGAACATCCCATGACCAGGTGCTGTAATCATCTCTTGGAATGAATGCATGCCACATGCCATCTTCACCCTCAAATCGCGGCGGGTACGTGTAGAACGGGAAGATATAGTGAATTTCCATGAAAGCATTGTCTGTTTCAGTTCCAATTCCTACTGCGACACAGCGTTTGCCGTAATTTGCATCCTCTACATCCTGTTTAACTGGAGGATTTTTCACAAGCGGGTGGTTTGGATCAATTCCTAAATCAGTACTTAGGATTCCTTCTCCTGTCACTTGTGTCCCATGTGCTTTGTGAAGAAATGCCGCATGTACATAATCAAGGTCATTTTCCATTACCTGTGCATAGTTACATTCCTGCCAAACTCGCTCTGACATCATATTCTCATCAGGAAGTCCCATCCAATAGAACTCTGGGAATTCCGGCTGTTCTTCTTCTGGTCCCATGTAAGTCCAGATCATTCCTTTTACTTCTTTTACCGGATAATTTTTGATTTTGATTTTCTGTCTAAACTTCGGATCTCCTTCTTCAGATGGGATTTCCGTACAGTCACCGTTCGTATCGAATTTCCAGCCATGATACATACAGCGCAGACCGCATCCATCATTAATACCATAATAAAGAGATGTTCCACGGTGCGGACAGGCTTCCTCCATCAAACCAACTTTTCCTTCTGTATCACGGAAAGCAATTAATTCTTCTCCAAGAAGCTTCACGCGCTGAGGTTTTCCGTCAGGTTGTATTTCATCAGATTTTAACGCCGGAATCCAATAACGGCGGAATAGTTCACCCATTGGCGTTCCTGGACCTGTACGTGTTAATAAATGATTATCTTGTTTAGTTAACATATATATAAACCTCCTAAGAAATAAAATTTTTATATTCTGAATTTTTTAACTTATGTCTATATCTTAATGAAATATGTAAGAGGATACAATGTACGAATAGGGTAGAAATTTTTTAATTTTACAGCCTAAACATGCAGTAGTTAGATTTTTCCGAACATTTTAATATCAAATCACTATCATAATAGGAAAATATCCTTCTTTAGGAGTTGCAAAAGTGGCAAATTAAAGCAAATGCTATTACTTTAAGTCAAACTATTCATATAAAATTCATTCACAAATAATAGATTCCTAAATATAAAAGCAACTATCTATCACATAAAATAGTTATCCCTTCAGGAAACGTTTATGCTTATTTCTTTCATTCTCTATACGAATCGTACAGAGAATGAAAAGAAAGTTAACACTATTAATATATTGTTTAATATAAATACTTCAAATATAATTCAAACTGAATTGATAATTCGGAAAATTTAGAATATACACAAAAGCCATTTTCCTCCTATTTCAACTATATTTAGCCTATATCAAACATAGTGAATAGCAGATATGGTGAAAGGGCCAAGCTTGCTGTTGGCAAAATGGTTTCCGATAAGTCAGTTCAAAAAAATACTAGTTTTCATTTTGAAAGGAGAAGGAATAAGATTGTTTAAAAAAGGAATAACTTTATTTTTAACCTTGATTCTGCTATTAGCCTCCATCACTCCAGTTCTTGCAGATTCGCAGAAAAAAGGCAACGCCAGGATTGTACGCGACAATTATGGCGTCCCGCATATTTATGCTAATAATGTCGAAGATTTGTATTTTACCTATGGCTATGTAATGGCCCAAGATCGTCTGTTTCAACTGGAAACCTTCCGCCGGGGGAATAACGGAACAATAGCTGAAGTATTTGGAGAAAAATTTTTAGCAAGGGATCAGCAAATGCGACGCGATGGCTATACAGATCAAGAGGTCCAAGAGATGATTACAAACATGGATAATTTCTCCAAAAAGGTCATTCGCAATTTCGCAGACGGCATCTCTTTGTATGTAGAGGAAGCTCTTAAAAACCCTGACGAAAGGCTGTCAAAGGAATTCCATGATTATAAGGTAACACCGAAAGAATGGACAGAAGTAGATGTATTACGTTTGTTCATGTCTTCGATGGGGGTATTTATGGATTCTGAGCAGGAAATCAAAAATGCTCAGATTTTAGCTCAGCTAGAAAAGCAATTTGGCAAGGAAACGGCAAAGGAAATGTTTGATGATATTTTCTGGGAGAACGATCCTGCCTCCCCTAGTACACTTCCTGATGAAGGAGCTGTCAATCCTGTTAAAAAGGATACAAAAAAGGCTGCCAATCAGCAGTTTCCAGGGATTGAAGGCGCATCCGAAACATTATCAGAGAAGCGAGATGATTTCGTTTCTACATCAGAAGAGCTAGGCCTGCCGCTAAAAATTGGAAGTAATGCCGTTGTGATTGGCCCTGAAAAATCAGCTACAGGCAACGCACTGCTGATGGGTGGACCACAATACAACTTCTCTGCCCCTGGTTCTGTGTATGAAGTAGGCTTGCATGCTCCTGGGTTTGATATTGAAGGTTCCGGGCTCATCGGAATGCCGATTATTATGTTTGGTACGAAAGAAAACTATGCGTTCACCTCTACATACGGGGTTGGGAATTTAGTTGATATTTTCGTAGAAACATTGAATCCAGAAAATCCACATCAATACCTATATAAGGGAAAATGGGTGGATATGAAGAAGAAAGTGGAAACCTTTCAGTATAGGGATAGCAATGGTGAACTAAAGGAAGAAACAAAAGAATTTTACAGCACCGTTCATGGACCTGTAACGGTTATCGATGAAAAAAATAACACAGCTTATAGTAAGGCATGGTCCTTCCGCGGCACAGAAGCGCAAAGCTGGTCAGCTTATTTAAAGTCCAATTGGGCTGAGACTATGAAAGAGTTTCACGAAGAAGCAAAAGATATGACGATGAGCATCAACTGGTACTATGCAGACAAGGAAGGCAATATCGGCCATTTTTACACAGGTAAATATCCGATTCGTGATGAACGAGTAGATTTAAGACTTCCAACTCCAGGTACAGGTGAATATGAATGGAAGGGATTCATCGATCCAAAAAAACATCCATATGGTATTAATCCAAATACCGGTTACATTGTTAACTGGAATAACAGGCCTGCTTCCAACTGGGGGAACGGTGAATTAAGCTTTATGTGGGGTGAGGACCACCGCGTTCAGCAATTTATTGATCTCGTGAACGGGAAGGACAAGCTAACAATAGATGATATTGATGACATTAACTATCACGCGAGCTATGTTAACTTAAGAACGAAAAAGTTTAAACCGATGTTGATGGAAGCTTTGGAAAAAGCAAATAATCCAAAATATCAGGAAGTGTACCAAGCCCTAGAGGACTGGAATAATCTAAACGAGGACAACGATAAGGATGGGTTATTTGACAGCCCTGCCGTAAGCATTTTTGAAGCTTGGTGGCCGCTTGTTGTGGATAATCTTTATCAAGAAAAACTTGGCGAAGCTTATGGTCCATTAAAAGGAATCATTGACCATCGCTATGGTTCTAGTCTTACTTTACGAGTCTTGGGAGGAAGTAACGGTCCGTTAGAAACACAGTATCAGTGGTTGAATGAAGACCCTGATCAAGTGATGCTAGCGGCACTTGATCAAGCGCTTCAAAAGCTAGAGGACGAACATCAGTCAGAGGATATAAGCCAATGGCTAAAGCCAGCACGAATGATGGTATTTACAAATACGTCATTAATCGGCCTGCCACAATATGGTTCGGAAATTAAGTTTCTAGAAGCCAACCGCGGCAGTGAAAACCATTATATTGAGCTAACCAAAAATGGTCCTATTGGTGAAAACGTAAATCCTCCAGGTCAAATTGGTTTTATTAGTAAGGATGGCACATTGCATAAACACTATGACGATCAAATCGAACTGTTTGCCAATTGGAAATACAAGCCGGTTCTATTTACAAAACAAGATGTAAATAAAAATGCAGTAAGTACTACAGTTTTAAAAATTAAAAAGTAAAGTGGAACAAAAAACACAGGAGCTCACTCCTGTGTTTTTTCATATTGAGGACTCAGCCTCCCCTATTCATCGTATGAATTGTTGGATGGTGATTACTAAGTTTCTGAAACAGACTTTCCATGATTGGATAAAATCGTGCGACAATTGGTCCGAGTGAAACGACCATAATAAGCGTTCCAATTCCGATAGGACCGCTGAAAAAAAAGGCAAGCGTGACAACAATGGCTGAAAACAACGTCCTTGATACGGCACGTTTCATCTTCCATATCTCCTCAAACAGCAGGATCATACCGTCTGGCGGAGCAGGAGAAAATTTTGCTTGTAAATAAAGAGACACACCTAATCCAATGAATGTCAATCCTAGACAAAGGAAGAGGATTTTACCTAGTAATTGGTCAGGTACATAGACTTGCTTCACGACATAAAGCCACATATCAATTCCCAATCCTGTAAGAAAGGACGAGAAAAAAGCAAAGATATCAGGCCTCTTTCGTCGAACGATTGCCATAATCGTGACCAAAATAGCTCCAATAATAAACTCCCAGGTACCTACCGTCAAACCAATGGTTTGCTGTAAGCCAACTTGCAAGGAAGGCATAGGAGCAGCACCCAGTTGAGAATAAACAGAGCAGCTAATCCCGAATGAGAGCAAGAGAATGCCAATCAAATAAAAGCAGCATCGAATCCGAATCGTTTTGTTCAAAGTCAATCTCCACTCCTTCTAACAAGGTCATTTCAAGCAAAGTCTAAAAAAATAAAAACTCCTATTTTACTTCAAGATAAAATAGAAGTTTTCAAATAAGATTCTCATTCTATTATAAAAGGTTAAAGACCATATAGGTTTGCAACGAAAGTTGGATTTCAAACTTTGATGAAGCCTTTGACAGATCCATATTCATTAATTCTTGGATGCGCTGAATACGATATCTCATTCCGCTGATAGAAACATTCATTTCTCTTGCTGTTTTATGAAGATTACACTCATTTTCAATATAATAATAAAGAGTTCTCACTAGTTCTGATGAATTCTTCTCATCGTATGCTTTTAAGTCATGGAGAAACTCATGAGCGTATTCTAATAATTCTTCTGGTTTCCTCGCATCTAACAAAATCATGATATGCCCTAATTCATCCGCATGGACAACCTCGTTAGCATTTTCATTCATTAAGCGATTTTTCGCTTTTGCCACTTCAATTGCTTTTTTCGCCTCTTTAAATCTTTTACTATACTGACCCGCATCCGTACAAAGCTTACTGACTCCAATATAAACGGGTGAGTTTTCATGATTGTTTGTTTGGGCCAGTTCATAACAACGCTGAGCAAATTGCTTAATCGTTGTCTTTTTCTTCTGAAGGTACTCCGTCGGAATTAAGATAGCTGCTTTATTAAGCTTTTCTAGCTTAACAAACGACGTATTATAATGGGTTTCTTCCCGATTAAAAAAATCCATGACTGCCTTCGAATTATTTTTATACTTGTTATTTCCGGCAATCTCAGAATCTGTAAAAGTATTATTAGGAAACTCAATGATTAATACATATAGCGGCTGATTGATATTGTAGCCAAAATAGGAGAATCGTTTCGTGATATTTGCCGGGTCTGTATCACCTTTGAAGAGCTCTTCCAGCAAGTCACTTTTCATTCTTTCTTCTGTTTGAATAGCGGTCCGCTCATTTAACATTTTAACGGCACAAATAACTGCGGCCCTTTCTAAAAAATCTATTTCAGCGTCTCCGAATTTTGCACCTTTTCGATAAATAGATATATACCCGTAAACGTCATTTTGTATAATAATAGGAGAAATTAATAGATGTTGGTTCTCCTCTATTTCAAATGCCTCTGTTTCGATTAATTTGCGGTTCGAGAACTGTGTTTCAATAAATTTTTCTATTTTTTCCAAATCATAGGTCTGTTCTTCAGGCTGCTCCGTTTCAGGATTATAATGAGCCATATAGTCAAAATATTGATTTTGAATCATAACCGGCAGCTTTAAGTCCATTGATAAGATTTGGGCAAACTCATCTAACCCTTTGCCTTGAAGGAGAGCAAATGTTAAATGTTTAGAAATAGATGTGCCTACATGCAGGATTTCACTTTGCTTTTCTACACGTCGGTAGACAATATCCAGTTCATCTGCAATGTCTTGCTCTTCGTAGTTGATGAGTTCGTCATCAATTTCCGAACCCCATTCTTCCACTGTTTTCGCGACATAGCGGCATTGTTTATCGCCTTTTCCTACACAATGTGTTTCCTTGAAAATAACTTTTTTCCCCAGGCACTCACTAGTGTAACCGCCTCCATATCCTATCAAAAAATAACAGATAGGTTCATGGTACAACGGATAATGCTGCAGATGCTGTTTCGCTTCATAGGAATCAATCCAATATCCAGATACATCAAATTCCCCTTTTTTCATTTCCACATGAAGATGTTCAGGGTAAGAAAAAACACGTCCGCCGATTTGATGCATTTGTGAACCGGCCAAAAGCCAATCCAAATCGCTTTCCCATTCCACCATATCCTTTAACATTCGTGCTTCATTTTTCCCGCAGTTCCATCCGTAGCGTAGGAGAAATCTTTTGGCGCGCTGTACACCTAAAGTGTCAATTAAGTCTTTACGCAGTACTCCCCACGCATCAGTACTCGAAAGAATCATTCTCTTTTCTTGAAGATAATGATCTCCTCCATGATTAAAGAAGGAAAAGATGTTTGTTAGTGTGTTTTTTCCAGTAGAAGTCAAATTAACCTACCTCTTTCTCCTTTCGACTTACTATCAAATTCGACGGAGGCTTACCTTCATTTAGCTACCATACTGAATTGGAGAGCTTTTTGCATTCATCCCTTAACTTTAGAAGCGGGAGACTTCTGCTGAATGAAGATAAATAGCTCAAGGCTGTGTGTAACCCCGCCTTTGCCAAACTTAGTAATCTTTTGTTTTTGCAAATAATCTAAAAAGCTGAGGATTGTATCCCTTCTTAATTCAATCTCTTGATACCCATGGTGATAGAACCAATGATCAATGACATTATATACGCCTCTATTAATCCCATAAAGTTCATTGCAAAGATCATAGAAGGACTTATCAGGAAGCTTTAAAATTAAGGATTCTTTTACTCTACTAATCGTTGTGCTCATATTATTTCTTCCACCTCGCTATAGTTAGAAAAGAACAGCGTCTCTCTTATATTATTGAGAAACAGCAACTGGTTGGATTTTGATTTCAACTCAAAACGCCCTATTTCAACCTGGATTGTACCCAAATATTTTCACTATAACCATCTTAAAATATTTGGAAAATTCTAACTACGGCACATTCAGTCTAAGAATTGCTAAAATCTTAGTACGATTCGTTTGGTATGGAATTAATTATTATTCTAATCTACTATTAGAATAATTACCACATTTTTTTGAATATTAACAATAAAGGTGTCAGGAACCGTAAAAAGACAATGTGTAACGATTTGTCCATTTACGTTACCTGACACCTTTATTGTTCTTGATTAAAATATTCGCATTACCCTAATATCGCATCAAACAGTGTATATATATGCCCTTTTTAATATTTCGGCATACACTAGTGGATATTTGACTCATCTAAGCGATATGGTCATGAAACGGGAGGAGAAAACGAGTTTTCTCCTCCCGTCTCATGACCATATCGCAACCTTTCAGCTCCGCTGAAAGGCGTGTGAAAAGGACTTTTCACACGGATGAGTCAAATATCTAGCGGAAGAACCATGTTTACTATCCGTACATGATAGAAAAAGAATTCCTATGTTGATTTAATAAGTTGGATATATGTGTTTTCCTATCTTTATTAACATCCACATTATAATAAAGATCTAGTGTTACAATACATAAAACAACTAACTATATCCCCTATGATAATTGCCATCTTTATAACTTCCTTTCTAATCATAAACGGCATAATCTTTTCACTGAACAACCGCTGAGTTCGAGTAATTTTCTAATGTTCCTCTCCTGTATACAAACAAAGAACCGAAATCTCATATGTTCTTCGCCTCCGAATATGTATTTATAACAATTAGAAGATGAAACCCTAACCCATTAGGTCTATATGTTTCAAAAAGTTTAGCGCTATTCGTATAGTGTTATCGATTAAATTAGAATCTATCTATACTTAAATGAAAAATAGATAAATATTTTGTTTCCTGATAAAAAACCTGTGATTTTATCATCATTAACGATTGTTTTTCTAGTTTTTGTAATATTTTAACTTTACTGAATATGTTGACTAAAAAATACTATCCATATAAACTATGTTCAAAATCTTACTAACTAAAAAGGGAGAATAGCTCATATCAACAGATAATACAAAAGGAGCACAAAAGACAAAATGAGGATTACACTAGAAAACCAGTTCATCCCCATCCAACCTGGATTAAGAAAATACGCAGACTACTATATTGAGAAAAAAGAGATTGATATTTTGAATCAAACCGTTGTGTTATATTATCAATTCCAATTACAGAAGGATTTAAACAAACCCATTTTGATTGAACCAGATGGCTGTATCGATATCCTGTTCAACTGCAATGACACCAAACCCCAAGCCACCTTATATGGAAGCTTTCTTGAAAAAAAGCCTTATCCTTTACAAACTGGACAAGAATATTTTGGAATACGTTTTATTCCTAATCATGATGCAAGGAATTTATATTTTTCCATGAAAGAAATTACTTCTAAAGACATTTGTCTAATCGATTTTTTAAATTTAGATCCAAATATTATTGAATTAATTATTAATGAAAAGAACTTTTTATGGCGTGTTAATTTGTATAAAGAATTAATCGCTAGTAAGTTTGTTTCCGATAGCTCTACTCAGAGAGTAGTCCGTTATGCCATCAATAAAATTTATGCTTCCAAAGGAAGTATTAATATTAATAATCTAGCAAAGGAAATTGGCTATTCAACAAGATATCTAGAAAAACAGTTTGACCAGCATGTTGGAATTTCACCTAAATTATTCAGCCGAATTACAAGATACCAGTATTCTTTATATATGCTTACAAATAATCATTCTTTGTGGGATGTAATTAAACAAAACGGTTATTACGATCAAGCACATCTTATCAAGGAATTAAAAAAATTTGGAAATATTACACCGAAACAATTAATGAATGAGCGATAAAAATATATTGTTTTGACAAGACCCAAATCCTTTCGAGGGATTTGGGTCTTTTTTTATTTTTATTTAATCATGTTCGCATTTTTACAATAATTCAAAATATTCGATATATATAATAAACCCATTATCTTATTTAGAAAGGGGAAATAAAACTTTTCAGCGGGAACGATGTTAAAACAAAACCAAATAAGGGGCTGTGTAAAACAAATGCAAAAGGGATTTCAAAAGTCTTCCATTATTACGGCTGCTATGATTCTTACCTTAAATTTCCTTCCGTTAACCGGGGGTCATAAGGCATCTGCTCACGGCGGCGAACCAGAATTAGTGGAGTTAAAAACCGCTCTGGAATCTACTGACGCCAAAATCAAATCCAGTTTTTGGAGTATTTTTACAAACACCGTGACAATTGAAAAAGGCGATACAGTAATCAAAATTAAACCAGATTCCAACATCGCAAATGTGAATGGAAAAAAAGTGACATTAGAAACAGCAGTGACTGAGAAAAAGGACAAACTCTATGTGTCACATGATTTTGTCAATGATGTACTCCCGGAACCGAAGCAAACTTTTCAAGTAAAAAAGGGAAAGCATCCTCTTGATCCTCTAACACCAACGGAAATTGAAACAACAATTGATGTATTGAAGCAATCCGGGAAATACAAGGACAGCCTCCGTTTTACCGAAATTACAATAAAATTGCCGGAAAAACAAAAGGTATGGGACTGGAAAATGGAGGGCAAGAAAAATGACGCCTTCGAAAGAAAAGCAGAATTCATCGCATTAGACGGGAAGCAAGTCATTGAAGGTGAAGTCGACTTGTCAGCAAAGAAGCTTAATTCCTGGAATGAAATTGAAGATGTTCATGGTATGGTCATCCTTGATGATTTTGCTGTGGTTCAAAATGCGATTGAAACAAGTGCTGAGTTTGCTGAAGCACTTAAAAAACGAAATATTAATGACCCTAAAAAAGTCGTCAGCACCCCATTAACCGTTGGCTATTTTGAAGGAGAAGACGGCCTTGAACATGACAAACGCCTCCTAAAGGTGGTTTCCTACTTAAATACAGGTGACGGAAATTTCTGGGCCCACCCAATTGAAAATTTAGTCGCTACCGTTGATCTCGAAAAGAAGGAAGTCATCAAAATCGAGGATGAAGGGGTCATCCCGGTTCCAATGCAGTTGAATGCCTACGACGGAAGAGACTATTCTGAAAAAGTCGATGTCAAACCATTGAACATAACAGAACCGGAAGGGAAAAATTATAAAATTACGGGAAATAACATCAGCTGGAACAATTGGGATTTCCATTTACGCCTTGATACACGTGTTGGACCAGTGTTATCAACGGTCACCTTCAAAGACAAAGATAAGCCAAGAAAAATTATGTATGAAGGATCATTAGGCGGAATGATTGTTCCATATGGTGATCCAGATGTAGGCTGGTACTTCAAATCCTATCTAGATGCCGGGGATTACGGAATGGGGCAATTAACCGCACCGCTTGAATTAGGAACAGATGTACCGGAAAATGCGAAACTTCTTGATGCCACCATTGCGGATAACTCTGGCAATCCTTATACCATTAAAAACGCCATTGCTATCTTTGAACAATATGCTGGCCCTGAATATAAGCATGCCGATCTTGCTACTTTTACCGAGGAAAACCAAAGCCGCGAGCGCAGAGAATTAGTCGTACGCTGGGTGAGTACAATCGGAAACTATGATTATATTTTTGATTGGGTTTTATCACAAAACGGTACAATCAAAATTGATGTTGGCGCATCTGGTATTGAAGCGGTTAAAGGCGTTCATTCGAAAACAATGCATGATGAAACAGCGAAAGATGATACCAAATACGGTACATTAATTGATAACAACATCGTTGGGACAACCCACCAACATATTTATAATTTCCGATTAGATTTAGATGTTGACGGAGAAAACAATACGTTGACAGAAATCAACCCAAAGGTAGAGACAAATACAGAAGGCGGACCTAGAAAAAGTGTCATGGTAACTGAGCAAAAAACCGTAACAACCGAGCAGGAAGCGATTCAAAAATTTGATCCTTCTACGATTCGCCTGTTGAGCAACTACAATAAAGAAAATAAAGTAGGTAATCCTGTTTCTTATCAAATTATCCCATTTGCCGGTGGAACTCATCCAATTGCCAAAGGTGCTCTATTTAGTGAAGATGATTGGCTTTTAAACCGTGTCAACTTCATGGACAAACAAATCTGGGTGACAAATTATGATCCAAACGAGCGATATCCAGAAGGAAAATATCCAAATCGAAGCAAAACAGATACTGGATTAAAGCAATTTACAGCTGATAATAGTTCTATTGAAAATACTGATAATGTTGTCTGGATGACAACCGGTGCCACACATGTTGCACGTGCTGAAGAATGGCCGATGATGCCTACAGAGTGGGTGCATGCCATGTTAAAACCATGGAATTTCTTTGACCGGACACCAACGCTTGATTTGCCGAAAAAGAATATCGAAGAACAAAAGTAAGGATACGGGGCTATCTTTCTTTTAGGACAAGCCCCTTCCTTCCATTACACATAAAGTGCTAGCATTTTTATAAAAAATCACGAGGGGGAACTTAGTATGAAACAATATCAATTATTTATAAACGGAAAATGGGTTGATGCCCTTTCTGGAAAAACATTTGAATCATTGAATCCAGCAACAAAAGAAGTCAATGCCATTGTAGCTGAGGCCGATTGTGAGGATGTAGATTTAGCTGTGAAGGCTGCCCGTCATGCATTCGAATCAGGTCCTTGGTCAGGTATGGCACCAAGTGATCGAGGCAGATTATTGTATAAGGCTGCGCAAGTGCTTTGGGAAAGAGCAGATTTTCTGGCTGAAACGGAATCAAGAGATAACGGGTTGCCAATAAACGAAACGAAGTATATCGCGATACCTGCTATGATTGATGTTTTGGAATTTTACGCTGGGCTTGCCAATAAGGTTCAAGGAAGCACTCTTGCCTCACCGCACAACCGATTTAACTATACATTAAAAGAACCTGTTGGCGTTGTTGGAGCCATTGTACCTTGGAATTTCCCTTTGATGCTTACGATGTGGAAACTTGCCCCAGCTCTAGCGGCAGGAAATACCATTGTCATCAAGCCAGCTGAACAAACACCTGTTAGTATTCTTGAGATGGTGAAAATTTTTCAAGAAGTCGGCATTCCAGATGGGGTCATCAATGTCGTGCCTGGATTTGGTAAAACGGCTGGTGATGCTCTTGCCTCACATCCTGATGTTGATAAAATTGCATTTACAGGTTCGACTACAACTGGCCGGTTAATCATGCAGGCTGCAAGCAAAAACTTAAAACCTATTAGTCTTGAATTAGGCGGTAAATCACCGAATATCGTCTTTGATGATGCCCACATTGAAAATGCTGTAAACGGATCTATGTTTGGTATCTTCTTTGGCCAAGGACAAGTTTGTGCATCAGGTACAAGACTTTTTGTCCAAGAAGGCATTTACGACAAATTCATCGATTCCCTCATTAATAAAGCGCAATCAATCCGTGTGGGTAACCCTTTAAATCCATCCACTCAAATGGGACCGCAAGTGTCATTGCAGCAATTGGAAAGAATCCAGCATTATGTGGCAGCTGGCCTTGAGGAAGGAGCAAATCTTGTGTTAGGCGGCCAAAGAAACAACGAAGCAGGGAATGGCTATTTCTTCACCCCTACTATTTTTGAAAATGTAACAAATGAAATGACTATTGCCAGGGAAGAAATCTTTGGCCCTGTCCTATCCATTATCCGTTTTAAAGATGAAGAGGATGCTTTAAGATTAGCAAACGACACGGTGTATGGACTGGCTTCAGGTATTTGGACGAATGATTTAAAACGCGCACATCGAATGGCTCGAGGGTTAAAAGCCGGCACTGTTTACGTCAATACATTTAGTAAGCTTGACAGTGCAGCTCCGTTTGGCGGTAGAAAGCAAAGCGGATTTGGCAGAGAGCTTGGTGTCCAAGCAATGGATATGTATACCGAAACAAAAAATGTCTGGATTGATTTAGATGACGAAGGTTTAAATTGGTATGGTTTCTAATATCAAATCTGAAAAATAAGTATGACTATATGTTTGAAATGACGACTTAAATTACTTAAATTACTTAAATATATACTAAAAAAAGCCTATAACCCTAGGCTTTTTTAGTATATATTTTTTCAATTTTCTTTGAGGTTAACGGAGAAATAACTAAAGGGCAAACATCCCATGGGTCATTTCTCCGTTAACTTGATAGCTATGGTGCCTAACACCTTTGTACTGGTTTTTCTTGTATTTGTTGTTCTTCGTAAAAAAAGCCGTAGTGCCCTGATGCTGCGTCAAAAGGAGTATAGATATATGTTTTCCTATCCTTATTAACATAAACATTATAATAAAAGTCTAATGCCACCATACATAAAACAACAATATATCCTATGATGATAGTCATCCCTATCCCTCCCTTTCTAGATAAGGAGAGCAAGCTTGCTCCCCTTATACTTTTAAGCATTTAACCCACTCTATTATTTCGTAACAGAAACGGGTCACCTTTTTTAATAAACGGCATAATTTTTTCACTGAATAATTGCTGCGTACGGATGGTTTTCCAATGTTCCATTCCTGCATACGAACAGATAACGGAAATCTCAGTCAGTTCAGGAACTGCATCCACTACTTTTTGTATTTTTTCTCTAATTTCTTCAGGTGAACCAACCCAAACATATTCTTCATCAAGTAATTGCTGATATGGAATCGTCGCGAGAGCTTCAAGAGTACCAGCAGCGTAGAAGCCATAGTCTTTCGCAATCATTTCCTCTTTAGAAGGAAGTCCAACAGTTGGAGCTACATTTCCCTTCATGAATTGTAAAATATAATCCTTTGCTTCAGCACGCGCACGATCGCCGTCATCATCTAAATAGAGAGCCTGAACAAAGATAATTTCCGGCTTATGACCATGCTTTACACAGGATTCTTTGTATACTTCTAATTGGTGAACCACTTTTTCAAGAGGCAGCATAGGAGTAATTAATACACCATAGCCCTTCTTGCCTGCTACTTCATAGTTATAATTGCTAGCACCGCCTGTATAAATCTTAGGGTGCGGCATTTGAATCGGTCTTGGAACCACGCTGACATTGTCCACATCATAATACTTTCCATGATAGGAGAATGTATCCTCTGTTAAGGCTAATTCAAGGATCTCCAGGCTTTCTTTAAAACGGCCCCGGGATTCTTCAAGCGGAATGGATGCTTTCGGGAATACCCATGCGTGTCCGCGTCCTACAGCTAATTCAAACCGGCCATTTGTTAAAATATCCGTTGCAGCCACTTGCCCTGCAAATACCATTGGGTTATGAAGCGGTAATATATGAGAACATGTTCTAAAACGAATATCTTTTGTTCTCTGAGCTGCAGCAGCATAGAGGGCCATTGGATTGGTTGAGATAGAGAATTCTTCAAACCAGTGGTGCTCTAATGTATTAAATGTTGAGAACCCAACTTTATCAGCATGTTCGATTTGTTCTAATACTTCTTTATAGACCTGTGCATGTGGTTTATGGTTCACCTTCGGATTTTGCATTTCAACGTAAATTCCAAATTTCATTTAAGTTCGCCTCCGAATCTTTCTTCTAAATCAATTGTAGAATATTCCGAAAATTACAACCATACCATATTAGGTCTAATTGTTCCAAGAAGTTTAGCACTATTAGTGTAGTGTTAACCTATGCTATTGTTTCATGCGATTCCATCGCTTAGATTTGTCTTTATTCAGGCCTTTTTCTATTAGCATCAGAATCAAGATAATCAAAAGTCCTTTACGACAAAGTAAAAAACCTGCAAGCCTTTATAAGGTTTACAGGTTTTGAGATTCGTAGTGACTAACAGAATTAAATGAAGCCCGGCATTGGCGGTACACCCAGCATAACTGAACCTGCACCGTCGTACATGCTTTCGTTAAGGAACGCGTGCTGAGTCACAACCATCGCATCGCGCAAATGACGCTGAAGCGGGTGTCCATCATATATCGCCGAAGTTCCAGCAAGCATGTAAGCCGCCTGAACCGCTTCCGCACCTGCGCGTGTAGCCTGCACAGCTGCCAAACGAAGCATGCTTGTTTGATCAGCAGAAACACCGTCACCCTTCATAATTGATTCCCAAGCGGCATCTGTCGCTTCGTAGAAGAAGGCACGCGCCGATCTTAGCGTAGCTTCTGCCTTTGCTATGGAGATTCTTACATAAGCGCGATCAGCCATCTTCGGTGCACCAGTGATGCTGGCACGGCCTGCCGTCTGAGAAACTTCATTAAGAGCCGCGCGGGCTACACCAAGATTAACTACCGCAAGTACTTGCGCGGCATAAGCGATGGATGGATATTGACAGATTGGTTCTTCGATGGAAGGCGCTCCGCCGCGGACAAAGGTCCAATCATCAGGAACAAATACATCTTTTACCTTCAAATCATGGCTGCCTGTTCCACGCATTCCAAGCACTTCCCAGTTCTCAACAATTTCCACATCCTCAGGCTTCAATACTGCAGTAAGCGGCTTGCCGCCTTGCCCTGTACCAATACCGACACCAAGAAGGTCAGCGCCCTTACAGCCGCTCGCAAACTTCCAAACACCGTTAACAATATAGCCTCCCTCAACCTTCTTAGCAGGCTGAACTGGAAACAATCCGCCAGCAAAGGCGACGTCCGGTCCATTTGCATACACTTGTGCGAGCGTTTCCTTAGGCAGGGCTGCTAAGTAGACTTGCGCAGAGCCGAAGCTTGCTACCCATCCAGCAGAACCGTCAGCCTCAGAAATGGCCTCAATCATCTTAAGAAATTCTGAAGGCGAAAGACCATCACCGCCAAAGCATTTCGGCACATGAGCACGATAGATGCCCAATTCTTTTAATTGCGCTATCATGTCCTTTGGCACATGTCTCTTCGTTTCAAATTCGTCCCGTCGAGCTCGGACTTCATCCAGCACACGATTTAGCAAGGTCTTATTTAGATTCTGATTTTTCATTTCAACAGTCATTATTCTTTCCCCCTTAGTGTTTTTAAGTTAAACGTATTCGTCCTTTATCTCATAAGCCTTCCGCCGTTAATATCGAATGTTGCTCCAGTCGTGAACCCGCCAGAATCAGACGCTAAATAGGAAACTAAGTCTGCAACCTCTTTCGGTTCTCCCACACGTTTAAGTGGAATACTCTCTACCATTTGAGCTATTTTAGCCGGATCCATTTTATCCATCTCTGGTGTACGAACAGAAGCTGGAGTGACAGCGTTAACTGTTATTCCATACTGCGCCAACGATCTGGCAAAGGTTTTACTTAACGCAATTTGTCCTGCCTTTGAAGCAGAATAATGCGCACCTGACGTTAATGGACCTGCCTGCCCTCCAAATGAGGACATATTGATGATTCGTCCCCAGCCTCTCTCTTTCATTGCAGGAACGACTGCCTGTGAAAAGAAGAAGGTGCTTTTTAAATTCACATCAATCACTTGATCCCATTCTTCCTCATTAATTTCTTCTATTGGAGTTTCATAACGAATTCCTGCATTATTTACTAGAATATCGATTCTGCCCCACTCGGTTAACACTTGGTCGACCGCATGTTTAATCCCTTTTGTATCAGACACATCCAATTGGATGAACATGACTCTGTTCTCATTTACTTCCTTCTGGAACCTTTGCTTTGTTTCTTCAAGGTTCGCCTTGTTTCTAATTACGAAAACAACTTTTTTTCCTTCATTCACAAAATTTTCAGCGACAGCTAACCCTAGACCTTTATTTGCTCCAGTTACGATGGCAACTCTTTGTTCATTCATTTGCACGAAAATCCCCTCTTTCGGAAAATTGAAAATTTTATAGTTTGTAATAATCCTATTGTTCATAGTAATCATAAACACGATTGGGTAATGTCTAATGTTGCAATCCCTTCATGTGTCAGAATGTTAATTTAAACCCGATTTCAACATGGCTGCTAAAACGGTTTCATAAGTCATTTTATTTATGATAGGAGAATGACTTACAATGCGATTTTGAATCGCCTCCAAATTATTTTTTCTATATTCATAGTAAAATATTTAGAAAATTCCAACTACAACACATTAGGTCTGAATATGTTAGAAAATTCAGCATGGTTCATACGATACTGTTTTAAGCTCTATTAAACACGAATATTGATGCTTCGAATGCCTATGAGGTATATTATTCGCAAGTTATTCATACTGAATAAAGGCTTGACCGCATGCCGTATAGGCCATTTTCAAGATGTATCACTAACAAAACCTTTTAAAAAACAGTCAAACACAAAAGTGCCTGGCTCCGCCAAAAACCTCTAGTTTTTTGGCGGGTTCCAGACACTTTATAGAATGACCCCCTATTCGAGTATGGACTTATACAGCAAATGTAACAAGCTGCGGGAAAAGAATAAGAATAGCAACAAGAATTGTATACGTAACAATAAAATACCCAGTCCCTTTAAACACCGTTGTAATAGGGATTTCTTTTGATATTCCTTGGACAATAAAGGCATTTACTCCAACCGGTGGTGTAATACCGCCTAGGCTTGTCACGATACATAGAAGAATTGAAAACCAAACTGGATCATAGCCAAGCATAATAATGGCAGGGAAGAAGATTGGAATGGATAGGATTAAGAATCCTAATGCATCCATAATCGCACCGCCAATAACATAAATAAGTAAGATGGCAATAAGAATAATGACGGATGGTACAGCTAAATTGCTGACAAACTCTGCAACAGCAAACGGAAGTCTTGTTGCAGTGATGAAACGGCCAAACACAACGGCACCTACTACTAAGAATAACACCATTGCCGTAGAGCGAATCGTACTATCTAACGCTTCCACTAATCGCTTCCATGTGAACTTTTTCATAGCAATAGTGATTAAAAGTGCACCAAACGCGCCAAATGCTCCTGATTCAGTTGGTGTAAATAAGCCATAGAATAAACCGCCGATAACAAAGGCAAATAACACAAAAACAGGAATAACGCCTTTTAAGGATTTTAACTTTTCACTCATTGGGAATTTCGGTCCCGCTGGTCCTAATTCTGGGTTTCTTTGACAAAGGAAAATGACGGTTAAGATCATTAATGTTGTAAGCAAGATTCCCGGAAGAAGAACGGCAGCAAACAAATCTTGAACCGATTGCTGTGTTTGAATGGCAATAACAATTAATACAGTACTTGGAGGGATTAAGATTCCTAGTGTACCGCCTGTGGCAACACTGCCGGCACTAATTGCCTGATCGTATTTATATTTCTTTAATTCTGGCAGAGCGATGGTTCCCATCGTTGCTGCAGTGGCCGTGTTAGAACCACAGATAGAAGAGAAACCGGCACTAGCTAGAATAGTCGTGCTTGCCATGCCGCCTTTATACTGTCCAAGCCATTTATAAGCCGCATCAAATAAATTTTGCGTAATTCCAGAGCGGAAAATAATTTCTCCCATAAATACATACAAAGGAATAATGGCTAATGTATAACTGGAAAATTGGCCCCAAATGTCAGCGCTAAGAATATTAAAAGCCGCTTCCTTACCCATAAATAGAAATAGTCCGACAAACCCGACAATAAACATCGTGAAGCTGACAGGCATACGCAGGAAAATGGCAACTAATAAAGCGATGATACCGATTAATCCGATACTAGTTGGATCCATTAGTTTCCCCTCCTTTGAATTCAAAAATAAGGTCTTTAAGAAGTACTAACACGAATACGAGAAATCCAAGCGAAGAAAGAAAAACGAATGGGTAATAGATAATGCCTAGGGTTTGTGAAACGTTATTATTGGCAGATAGTGAAATGGCATATTGAAATAGCTGCCAGCCAACGATACTAAAGAAAGCAAGTGAAAGAAATGCAACAAGTATTCTTAACACCTTTTGTACTACCTTAGGGAACTTTACGACTAATAAATCAATATCCACATGTCCGCGATGGATTTGCGTATAACCAAGTCCAAACGATACTGAAATGGCTGCCAGCCAACCGACAATTTCTGTTGTACCTAATATTGGAGTGGAGAAGACCCGTTTAATCCCATTAGCTACGATAAGCAGCATCATCACAATAACAGCGCTTCCAGAAATCCAAGCGAATAACTGACTAATCTTAAGGGTAATCTTTTCAAACATCCCCATCTTTACTGCATTATTTTCTACATTCAAGCCCATTGACTCTTTACTTGATGTAATCTCTGTCACTTCACTCATCATATATCCCTCCTCGAAAGACCCATTTCAAATGCTGCTTCTAGCGTATAAAATGATTACCCCCTTAGGAATGCATAATAGAGAGTAATCATTTTATTAAGTTTCTATTTATTGTTCTTGACTGTATTTTTCAATTAGTTCATTTAAGCGTTCATGGTACTCTTGTCCAGGTAAACCTGCTTCTTCAGCTTTTTTAACTGCATCTGATTGTAACTTTTTGCTGATTTCATCCCACTTCGCTTCATCTTTTAGTGAAACGTGTTTGATGCCATGCTCGTCTTCACTCCATTTTAATACTTCGCCTACATAGTTATCTAAATAGTCACCAGTAAACTCTGTCATTTCTGTATTTAACTCATCAATGACCTTCTTCACATCATCTGGAAGTGAATCATATTTACTTTTATTCATGACCGCTACGAAAGTATTAACTGTTAAAGGATAATCTGTGATAGATTTCACCATTTCAGCATATTTCATATCTTTTAGTACTTCACGAGAAGAAACATAACCATTTACAATACCTGTCTGAAGGGCTTCAGCCACTTCACCTTGAGACATTCCTACTGGCGCTGCTCCTAGTTCTTTAAATAAATCCGTTGTCGCACCTGAGATACGTAATTGCTTTCCTTTTAAATCTGCTAAGCTTTCAATTGGTTGTTGTGATTGAATATAAGCTGGCTCTGACGCGAATGTCGTGATAATTTTGAAATCTTTAAAGGCATCTTGTGGATATTCATTGATTAGATCAGCGATTACTTTACTAGCTACCGTTGCATTTGGATAGCCTGACGGCATATCAGAAATTGCTAATAATGGAAATCTTCCAGGCTCATATGTTGTTGATGATAATCCGATATCAGCAAGTCCATTAGCTACACCGTCATACATATTTTCAGCTGTTAAAAGGGACCCACCTGGGAATGTGTTCACTTTAACTTTTCCATCTGTACGTTTTTCTAATTCTTCAGCCCACTTTTCCATTTGAACAGCAGGGAATGTACCTGCAGGAGCAAAGAAGGCATAATTCAACTCGATTACATCTCCTGATTTTCCGCCACTTTCTTTGTTTCCGGATGAAGCGCTGCTACAGGCTGTCATAACTAGCATCATTAAAGCTACTAAGCTGAATAATATTCTTTTTCTCATAGTCTATTCTCCTTTAGTTTTCAAGTAGGAAAAACGGTCTTCCAATAACAGCTTCTAAACGGAAATACTTGTCCAAGCCTGTTGCACGGAATGAATGAGTCATATCAGCAACTGTTTGTAAATCAGGGATATTATAAAGTAAACAAGCATGATAGCCCGCACTTCCAGCTGCACCTGCGGTTAAAATATCTCTATCAAATGTCCCTAGTAATTCTGAACCATTTTCTTTCCATGTTGCGATGACCTCATTTAATGCAGGTAATACTTCATTTGTTTTTTCATCACCAGTTGTGTTGAACCAACCGCTTGTAGATTCAAAATAAATCATTACTCGTAGTGGTGTTGGTACTTGTGGTGCTCCGTGTTTAATTCCAGCCATAATAAAATTTCCTCCCTTTATCACCTTAAATAATCTTTTATTCCTATTAATTGTTGGTCCTGTCATCTAACCATCTGTCTTTAGAGGAACAATAGAAAACAAGATTTTCTAACGATTACTCCTCCCCTGCCAGATAATCCTATAAGATGCTTTCTAGGACCCGCAAAGCATTACCGCCAATAATTTTCTCGATTTGTTGAACCTTATAATTCTTTTTAATCAGCCACTTGATCATATTACTCATGGCTTCTGTTGGATTTTCCAACCCTTTTACAAAAGGAAAGGATTCATACTCCTGATTTCCATGTGAGTCATGAAGTGACAACATATCGTCAAAAGCATTCTGCAAGGCTACATGATCACCAAAGAACGTATCAGGCCCTAATCCGACATGGTCTATTCCGACTAAATCGATAAGATACTCCAAATGTTCCATAACCGATTCAAGAGTATGTTCATTTGGATTTCTAGCAGACAATGTGGTATTTGGTGCAGCACACACACCAATGACACCGCCTTTTTCAGCACATGCAAGCAGTACTTCATCCGGTTTCATTCGAGGCGAATCCCAAATCTGCCTTGCTCCGGCATGTGTAATCATAACCGGTGCTTCGCTTGCTTCAATCACATCTAGGCTTGTCCGGTCACCGCAATGAGAGATATCAATCACCATTCCAAGCTGATTCATTCTCTCAACTACCTTTCTGCCAAACTTCGTTAATCCGCCGTCGTACGGTTCCGTTAAACCGGAGCCTAGCGTATTCGCATCATTATAGGTAATCCCCATACAGCGAATGCCCAATCCATAGAGAACATCCACGCGATCGACTTCATTTTCTAAAATACTCGCTGCTTCTAATGATGGTAAAATCGCAATTTGTTTCGATTGTTTCGCTTTCAATAAATCTTGATAGGTATTTGCAATATAAACGGTATCCTGCTTAGCAATATCACAGTAGCGTATCCCTAAAGTGAAGATTACATCATTCCACTTTAGACCGTTTTGTGATGTAACGATAGAAATTCCATCCATAAAGTTCTCGAATATCACATCAATACCCGAACGGGCTAAGCCCTCATAATCAAACATGGTATGAAGCTGACGGCAATAAGGAATAATATCTTCCGGATTTTTCGGAACGATAAATCCGTGATCCCTTAGCGACACAATCGGATAATATTTCTGCAATGTGTCAAAAATACGTTCCTCCGATTCAGACAGCTTCAGGTCATAAGTATTCTGGTATCTTTCGGTTTCTGGGAGCTGATAACGCTTGTAGTGCTTGCCTGGTGTTAGATATTGAAATGATTGATAACCATTATATTTTTTTACAATAGTTTTTATAGGCTGCTCTACAGGCTGCCTTATTAACTGTTTTACAGTCATTATGTTCACCTCGCTTTAAGGTTTTTACCCAATTTTTAAAATTGTCAGATAACAATTGTATCTTATCATTTTTATTTTTAGATAACAATAAAGAACTTTTAATATACTAAATTTTTTTTATACAAATCTATAAGTTAAATTTTCTTTATTGATAACAAGACTATTTTCTATTCTAAGAAACTATTAAGGTTATTTTTATGCAGTGACTATAGCAGAGATACTGCAAATTCCTCCTTCATTGAAACGGTATATTAACGAACAATGTTAATCAGCAAGATTTTTTTGACCCGTTTCCTGCGACCTCCTTCACTAACCGGTGACAATAATAATGAAAATCGTTTATCCGGATTAGGAACTTCTTTTTTTATATTGTTGATAATATTTATAGTAGAATATTCTGAACATTCAAACCACAACACAACCAGTCTAATTTTATTAAATGATTTAACACTATTAGTACAGTGTAAAGTACATATATTTTTGCACATATATCTATCCAACTTATTAAATCGACATAGACATTCTTTTTCTATCATGTATGGGTGGTAAACATGGTTCTTCCGCTAGATATTTGACTCATCCGTGTGAAAAGGACTTTTCACACGCCTTTCAGCTCCGCTGAAAGGTTGCGATATGGTCATGAAACGGGAGGAGAAAACTCGTTTTCTCCTCCCGTTTCATGACCATATCGCTTAGATGAGTCAAATATCCACTAGTATAAGTCGAAATATTAAAAAAGACATATATAGAAGAATTCTCCCACGAGTCTATTTATTTTTTTATATTTATAGAAAACTAATGGAGTATTGTCTAACTTTTGAAAATATAGGCGTAAGTTTCCAACTTATCCCTTATTCCCTATTGATTAACAAACTTTTGCTTGTTAGTATTTAGATTATGAAAATAAATTTGCTCACTATTTCACATTATGTAACCAATAGGATTCAACTTTTTTCAACCTAAATCATTCGTGTATAGGAATTCTGAAAACGTTTTACCACAAATATATATCTGGAGCGTACTGGAATGAATATAAGAACCAACTATATTATTAACAATAGAACAATAGCTCTTGTTTCACATTATGAAATGGCTAATGAATACACCAGGGTGATACATGAATCTGAATCTTTTATTGTTCGGCAACCCCCTGATGAAATTGTCAGAGCCTCTTTCATCCATTTTGGATGCCCGCTCGAAGAAGCTGTCGATTTAGCTCGAAAAATACTAAAAAAACCTGATTCCATTCCCATTGCTTTATGTGCAAAAAGGAATCTTATTCTGACCCGCTGCAAAGTGCCAAATCAAGACGGCATTGTCTGGCTTATCCTTTCACATATTAATGAAATCCAACGTTACAGAATAAATAAAACGACTGTATTTTTGACGAATGGCCAATCCTTTTATGTGGATATAAAGGTCAATGACCTGAAAAATCAGCGAAATTTGGCAGCCTGTTTATGCGAATCACTAGTAAATCAATCAACCGAACAGAAAACAAAGTATTATCTCTACGACCACAAGAAAGAAATTGCTTTAGCGCTTGAGAATGGCAAGTTGGAATATATCGTGAAGCGGAATAAAGAGGATGATGAGGATTTAGATTTGGATATAGTGTTGAAGTAAAAAACAAATAGAGCTGTGCAAAAAAGGCGATAAAAGCAGTGATTATATCCGCTTCATGCCTTTGTTTTTTAGAAGGAAGCAAAGGCACCAAGCCCTCCTGCTTCCATTTGTGCCCCTGCCAAGGAAGTTTATTTTATCATAATTAGGTTGGAGGCTCAATATGAGCAATTATGAGCAGAATTATATATGATAAGATGATAACGAACATAGACATAACCATCTATTCCATTCAGATATTACATAGATTTATTAGTAAAAAGGGGGCTTAGTGTGAGCATGAATAGAACGGAGCAGGATAGCTTAACAGGAAAAACAGCGATTATCACAGGCGCAAACAGCGGCATTGGATTTGAAGCAGCGAAAGATTTTGCCCAAAAAGGCGCTAGGGTTGTGATGGCTGTAAGAAACGAAGACAAAGGAAAAAGTGCCCGTAAAATGATCTTGCTGGAACATCCGAAAGCACAGGTTGAGGTTATGAGGATTGATATGGCAGACCTCAAGAGTATTCAGGACTTCACAGACGCTGTGAAAGGTCAATTGGACTCAGTAGATTTTTTAATTAACAATGCCGGGGTGATGATGCCTCCTTACTCTAAAACAAAGGATGGCTTTGAACTGCAATTCGGCAGCAACCATCTTGGCCATTTCGCGTTAACAGGCCATCTGCTTTCTTTACTAAAAAACACACTGGATTCGCGTGTTGTCACGGTGAGCAGTCTTGCCCATAAAGGGTCGAAAATTATGTTCGACAACTTGGACGGATCAAAGGGATACAAGAAGTATCCATTTTATGGACAAAGCAAACTGGCCAACCTGATGTTTGCCAAAGAATTAGATAAGAGATTGAAGCAAAATGATCTAGAAACAATCAGCCTCGCCTGCCACCCAGGCATCTCTTCTACTAATCTGTTCAAGTTTGGAAAAAAGGATGCACCCACTTTTCTGAAAAACGCAGCGGCCAAGCTGCTGCAGCCAGCTGAAATGGGGGCTCTCCCGACCATTTATGCGGCAACCCATCCATCATTAAAAGGCGGCGAATATATAGGCCCAGACGGCAAAGGCCGCCGAAAAGGCTATCCTTCCCTGGACACACCGCACTCTGTCGCAAACGACGACGCTGTCATGAAGAAACTATGGGAAGTTTCAGAGAAGTTGACTGGGGTTGTATTTGACTTTTCAAAATAGAGCGGAGCAGGTGCTGGCTTTATAAAAAAAAGCCAGCATCTCTTCTCTCATACAATTGGGTTACCTATCTAATTTTCTATCTAACCATAAATACAAAAACCGCTGGTGCATGTGATACGATTTTCCGTACTACATACACCAGCGGTTTTAATCTTGATTGGAGGCACTCGGCTAGCTAAGCACCCCCTCATTCTTTAAGATCTATTTTCAGCTACTGAATAATAATCTTCAATTAAAGCATAAGCTGCATCTGTAATAGCCTCCGGCAAGGTAGCACCTGTTCCAACTGCATTATCGAAGCACACGATAGAAACACCGTTTGTACGATATTTAACCCCAAACATCTCTAGCTTCTTTACGATTACCATCGCATGCTCCATGAATTTCTCAGGTAAGAAGTATGATTCATGAACAAATGCATCTTTTTCTACATCATACCAGCAATTCTTTCCATGTTCTTTCCAACCAAGAATCTCACGTACAATTCTATCTTTTTTGTTCATCACCATTACCTCTTTCCTTCATTATTTAAAAGAATCACTTTATTGTTATACAACATAATTTAATTAATTAAGATAATTATATAACAGATTAAATTCGAAAACTACTATTTTTAGAAAATATGTAAAATAAAAATATAACAGACCATTCTCTTTCTACCCATATTCCTTTACAAAATTACACAAACTAGCCTCTAGTTTCAATACTCTAAAAAGGTAATTATTTGCCTGCCATTCACGAGAAAGTTTATAGACAGAAAAGAAGCAGAGGAACCGTACCTCTGCTTCTACGATTCTTCTGCTTCTTCTTGGTTTATTTCGTTAATTGAATGGATTGATATTTTGTAATATATTCGTCAAGAGTTTGGCTTAATGTTAAAGTTTTCACGCTAGCAAGTCCTTCTTGCATGCCCGTTTGAATCATTTTTTCACGGATTGAATCGATGGCGTTAATTAGGTCTTTTTTTTCATCTGGATTGGACTTTACTAACATTACATTGGCCCCTTTTTTTCAGAATATAGTTATATTTTGGTAATTCTCTCTAATTTCTTTTAGTGTGTAGTACTCAAAATCTAGCAACGTCTCATTTCGTTACTATTAAATTATCATAAAATAGCTTCGAATGAAGGCGAATCTTGTACCCAAAAGAAATAAAAATCACTACATTTACTGTAATATATCTACAAAATTCGCCATATTTCATCAAAAAGTGAATGACTATCAAGCACAAAGGTGTCAGGTACCATAAAAAGGCAAATACAAGCAATTTGTCTTTTTGCGGTGCCTGACACCAGTTATCATTTATCGCGCTAGGGCGTTGATGCTTGCTTTTTCTTTTTTGCCGTGGAGCATAAAGTAAAGTGCAGTTGAAACGAGAACAACCCCTCCTAAAATCTCATACAAAGTACCATAGCTCATATACGGAATGAAAAATCCAAGAAGATACGGGCCAAATCCCAGCCCTGCATCAAGAAAAATAAAGAAGGTGGATGTTGCTAGTCCCATACGATGAGGCGGTGTCAGCTTCACAGCAATGGCCTGTGTACATGACTGCATATTTCCAAACCCTAATCCAATAAGGACCCCCGATAATAGCAGCGTCATGCTGTTGTGGGCTGTACCTAAAAGCAAAAAACCCGCTGTAAAGAGAATAAAAGCTGGGTACATCACATAATTTGCTCCCTTTGCGTCCAATAAACGACCTGTAAATGGGCGAGAAATCAACACGGCAACTGAGTAAACAAGAAAGAAGAAGCTAGCTGCACTCACTAGGTCAATTTCAATCGCATAAAAATTAATAAAAGACAGAACACTAGAATAGCAGAAAGAGACAACTAGTGTAATGACAGCAATCGGAACAGCCTTTGGCTCGATGAACTGTGAAAGCTTAAAGCCTTTTATTTGAGCGGTTTTAACCGATTCCTCTAAGATAGGCACATGGACAAAAATGGCGGTAATTAAACTGATGATTCCAAGAATCAGACAAAGACTAAATATTACTTGTGCACTTGTATGCTGGCTCATATACAGTCCAATAAATGGCCCGATTGCTGTAGCCAATGTTGCACTCATGCTGAAATAACCAATCCCTTCCCCTTTTCGTTCTGCCGGAATAATCTGGGCGACAATTGTTCCCGTAGCCGTACTTGCAATCCCCAGCGTAATCCCGTGTAATAAACGAGTAATCAATAGAAAGGTAATACCTATTTGGATAAAATACAAGCTAGTAGCCAATAGATAGAGAATCAATCCAAGAAATAACGTTCTTTTGCGGCCAATTGAATCGATCAACCGGCCGATAAACAAACGTCCAAATAAGGTCCCAACAATAAATATTCCCGTCACAAGTCCTGCTTGACTGGCAGTAGCATGATATTTATCTGCTGCATAAATCCCGATAATCACAATTAATAAATAAAAAACCATTGTTAGCAAAAAATTAACGCTCGATACAATGATAAAATCCTTCGTCCAAAGCTTCGGTTTATTCACTTTTTCTCCCCTCTTGTTTCACAAGATTATCCTTTATTTTAGGCAGGGTTTGGAACGTAACAGCCTGCTCTTCCTCTGCAATCCCGTCCATTACTCTATACTCCAAATCCGTAATTCTTTTCCTCATATCTTTATAAATCTCTTCTCCAGATTCTGTTAACTGTATTACTTTCTCCCGCCGGTCTTTCCCTGGAATTTGCTTCACGATTTGCAGCTCTTCCAAGCGGTGAACTCTTCTTGTAATGGTCGGCTTTTCCACCTGATAATAAGTTGAAATATCTACCAGTGTCGAAGGCCCATTATTTTTAATATAAAAAATGACCTGCCATAAGGAATAGGACAGCTGATGAGAACTCAATAATTCATTCAGTGTCGTGATAAGAGGCCGATAAAGACTTAAATAACGCTGAAAAAACCCCTGCATTTCCCTTACTCCTTTCATCAATATAATTACCCTAGATAACTATTACTAATAGTAACTATAATCCCTTCTGAAAAAGATGTCAAAGGGAATGCCTATGACTAGTTCGGTTTAAATCACGTTAAATTCTATTCAGTTCCCAGCGTTAATATCCAGTTTAAGGGATTTGAATAAGTTTGTTTACAACAAAAAACGAGCCAGGATACAAACCATAGCTCGTTTTCTTTATTATTTTTGTAATTGAATCAGCTCGACTAATTCCTGATTTAATCCTTTCACGGCACGGTCGCCCACGACTGTAACAGGAACACCCAGGAAGCCGTATTTTTCCACTTCCTTTTTATATTCTTCACTTTTTGTGATATTCCTTATCTCAAACGGAATTCCTTCCGCAGTCAACATTTGTTTGACAACACTGCACTCCACACAATCATCCATTGTATACACAATAACGGGTTTTTCCACTTTTTATCCTCCTAAGGGACAGAAATACTTCTGTTCATGATTAGCTACTTTATAAGCTGTATTAGATTAAAACAGCCGCGGATTGCTTAATAGGTAAAATAATCTCAACCGTTGTTCCTTCATTAACAGTGCTTTTTATATGGATGCTTCCCTCATGTTCTTGAACAATTTTATGACAAATCATTAACCCTAAGCCCGTTCCTTTTTCTTTCGTACCGTAAAAAGGTTCACCAATACTTTTCATTCGTTCCTCAGAGATGCCGCATCCTTGGTCAATAAACCGAAACTTCATCTGGTCTGGACCGTGTCTCATTGCTAAGATTTTAATACTGCCTCCATTTGACATAGACTCCACACTATTTTGAAGGATATTCACAAAAACCTGTTTGATTTGGTGTTCATCACATTCAATCATTGGCAAGTCAGAATCAATCTCTTGGATCATTTCTACTTTTCGCAATACAGCTTGTGTATGAAATAATGTAACAACATATTGTAAAAGAATGTTTATATCAGTTGGTAGCATTTTATTTACATGAGGCTTTGCCAATGATAAAAATTCCTTCACAATACTTTCCACACTATCAAGTTCTGACAGCATAATATCAGTATAGTTAGGTGGATTTGAATCCTTTTGCATGAGTTGCAGAAATCCTTTAATAGTAGTAAGCGGATTTCTTATTTCATGTGCAACACCTGCAGCCAATTGCCCGACAACGGTTAACTTCTCCGTTTTTCGGATAAATTCATCCATCCTCTTTCGTTCCGAAATGTCACGCGCGACAATAATAATATATTCTACTTCTCCATTCGCACCAAGTACTGGCGTTCCTTGAGACTCCATATAAAACCAGTTTCCATTAACATGCCGAATTCGGTACTCAAATTGAGATGGAGCTTTAACCAACATCATGTGCAAAAATTGTTCCTGAGTACGAAGAACATCGTCAGGATGAATAAAGTCATAAATGGTATGCATTTCATACCAGATTGGCGGATATCCTGTTACCTTTTCATGAGAAGGCGAAGCGTATTTAATTCTGCCATCGGTACCGATTACTCTAACTAAATCCAACATATTTTCGGCAATAAGACGATATTTGGCTTCACTTTCTCTTAAGGCTTCCTCTACTTGCTTTCGTTTCGTAATATCGACACAAGATCCTATAACCTCCACTACTTTGCCTCCTTTTCGTACAGGCCGCAGTGAAGCTAGATAGCAGACACCATTGAGTCCGCCTTCATACGTGACATTCTCCTCGTTATTCCAAGCCCTCTGATAATATTGTCTTTTCTCTTCTGCCACTTCTAGAGAAAAGAAATCACTCAGGCTCTTTCCAATGATTTGTTCCGGGATGAGACCCATTCGATACATTAACTCTCCATCACATAAAGTATGAATAAAGTCACCACCCTCTTCCACATACTTAAAAATCATCCCTTGCTGATTCCTAATCGTATCCACTAACTCTTGACGGGCCACTTTTAACGCTTCTTCCATCCACTTTTGATTCGATATCTCTTGAGGAATTCCCGTCTGCTCGATAATTTGTTCAATTTTGGCTATTTTTTGCACAAGCTCCTCTGGAGGCAGCGGTTTACAAAACATAAATCCTTGAGCAACATCACAAAGATTCCGTTGAAGGAAAAGCAGTTGTTCCTTCTGCTCAATCCCTTCTGCCACTACTTCAAGTTTTAACTGATGAGCCATGGCTATAATCGTTTTTACAATGATGGCATCATTCGAATCAATTGTACAATTACGAATAAAAGATTGATCAATTTTTATTTTATCAATCGGTGCTTCTTTCAAATAATGAAGAGAACTATATCCTGTTCCAAAATCATCTAAGCTGATAGTGACACCTAAACCCTTTAACTCCTTTAACACCTTCAGTGCGTGATCACTGTCAATCATCATGGTCTCTGTTATTTCAAGTACAAGATATTTAGGGTCAAGACCTGTTTCTTCTAAAACAAGCCCAACTAGTTCAACCAAATTGGGTTGATAAAGCTGAAGGACAGAAAGATTCACTGATGTTTGAAATGGCGCCAGTCCTGCATCTTGCCAAGCTTTTGTTTGTATACAGGCAGTCCGTAAAACCCATTCGCCCATTGGGATAATCAAACCTATTTCCTCCGCTATAGGGATAAATTCTCCTGGCGAAATAAATCCCTTTTCAGGATGTTTCCAACGAATTAACGCCTCTACTCCGGTCATTTTCCCTGAGGTTAAATGAAGCTTAGGCTGATAATAGAGCTGAAACTCCTTTTGCTCCAGCGCTTTACGAAGATCTATTTCTAATTCTAAACGTTCATACGTATGTTCTTTTTGGCTAAAACTATAAAATTTATAATGATTTCTTCCGCTGCGTTTTACTTGATACATGGCCGAATCAGCCTTTTTAATTAATTCTTCCGCACTCTCTCCATCTGTTGGATAGAGACTAATACCAATACTTGGTGTGATATATAGTTCATATTGGCCTAAATAAAATGGAGCCGCCAAGCACTCAAGAACGCGGTTGGCAGTATCTGACGCTTCCTCTCTATAGCCATTCGGCAAGGAAATTAAAAATTCATCTCCCTCGTATCTAGCCATATCACCTTGTTGATGGATGCAGTCTGATAATCTAACTGAAACCTCTTTGATCAATTGATCCCCTATCTCATACCCCATCGTATCTCTTATTAATTTAAACTGGTCTAAATCAACGTATAAAAGTGCAAGATGATCCATTCTTAAATCAGATAAGGAGTCCTCTAAAATCTGCCAAAAGCGGTAACGATTAGGCAGCCCTGTTAAGCGATCATAATAGGCCATGTATTCAATGGTATCTTCTGCCTTCTTCCTAGCTGTAATATCAATAACCGTACCCATGATGGCCGGTTTGCCATTATAGCTTGTATTTGACCCCAGTACTTCCATATGAATAATAGTTTGATCTTTTGCTAGAGCACGATACTGATTTTGAACGGTTGGAACATCCCCCTGCAGGTGCTTTCTTATGTTTTCCTGAATGATTAAACGATCTTCTGGGTAAACAAAATCTATGACATTCGAACCAATGAATTCTTCATAACGATAACCTAGCCATTCAGTAAACTTCTGATTAACATACATCACTCTTTCATCTTGAATGATAAATATGCCAACTAACGATTCTTCTGCCAAACTCCGATATTTAGACTCCGCTTCTATTAATGCCTTCTGTGCCTGATTAAATACAGTCATATCCTTTGCAATCCCATACACGCCAACGATTTGTTCATCAATAATGATGGGGATGTTTTTAACATATAGTTCAAAACAGTCTCCATTTTTACCATATATAGCAGCCTCATAGTTAGATGATTTTCCATTTTTGGCTTGATAAAAATGCTTAATGGTCTTTTCTCTATAATTTGGAACAACATAAGAAATAAATGGTTGATGTACTAATTCATCCTCTGTATAACCGTAGGCTTCTATAACATTATTTGCACTTAATAAATTCCCCTCTAGGTCAAAAATAAGGATAAGATCTGGACTCTGTTGATAAAGGGATTGATAGTATTGTTCATAGGTTTTTAATGTTAACCATTGATTGTTCTTCTTCCGTAGATAAACAGCAAATGCAGAACAAGTAACAACTAAAGTCATGACGATTGAAAAAATAACAAGAATGATATTATTTGCGTCAAAAGTGAAATCCATACTGTCCCCTCGCTGTTAGGCATGATGAAAAATCCTCATCCTTTTTTGTGTTCTAAATCGACTGTGATATGGCAAATAATAAACACCACGCGATTATTGTTTTTAATTATATAAAAACTCACACTCTTTTGATAGTTTTTTTGGGATAATAAATTTCAGCAAATAATAAAGGAGGGACAATCACTGCCCTCCTTTATTCCAAGTACTATATTAAAGTAAAAGAAATTACCAGATTCATTTATTATTTATCACCAACAAACAGATTCCTTCCTGCACCCATTCCGACAATAAAGATGAATACAGATGCACCTACTAGTAATAGAAGAGGGGTTGTCCAGCTATTTGTTAGCTCCTGCAGATAACCAAAAAGCGTTGGTCCTGTAGAAGCCAATAAATAACCAACAGACTGGGCCATTCCCGACAGCTCGGCTGCCTGCTGCGCATTTCTTGTACGTAAGCCGAAAAAAACCATGGCTAGCCCAAAGGAGAATCCTGCCCCCAATCCAAGAATAACCACCCATAAAAGGATCCACTCCATGCTGCCATAAAGCAGGCCGATATTTCCAGTGAAAAGACATAGGGCTGTAATGGCAACTAATAGGCGCTGGTTGGACATTCGGCCAGCGAGTATCGGAGCAATAAACGTTACAGGCAGTACGGTAATCTGCATAATTGAAAGCAGCCAGCCCGCTTGTTCTGCGTTTAAGCCCTGTTGTTTTAGCAGCTCTGGAAGCCATGTTACCAGCACGTAAAACACCATTGACTGCAAACCCATAAACAGCGTCACCTGCCAGGCAAGTGGAGAACGCCAAATATTCACCTGTTGATTGTCTGTATGATGAGAAACAGACGCTGATGTTCGGTCTGAACGACGCTTCATTTGCGGGAGCCAGAATAAAATAGATACGAAGCTGAGAATCCCCCACACTCCAAGCGCCCCCTGCCAGCCATAGCCTAATCCAATCGCCACGGGAACACTGATGCCAGACGCAATGGCGCCGAATAAATTCATCGAGATAGAATAGACGCCAGTCATGAGGCCAATCTTTTCGGGAAACTCCCGCTTAATCAAACTTGGCACCAAGACATTACCTGCAGCAATTGCCAAGCCAAGGACTGCCGTACCAATATAAAGAGTGGCAACACCAGATACGGATCGCAAGCTAATTCCAATAGTTAGAAGGATAATCGAGACTAAAAGAACACCCTCTGCTCCAAACCTTCGCGCCAATTTAGGAACAAAAGGCGAGAAGAAGGCAAAGGCAAGCAACGGCACAGTGGTAATCATCCCTGCTAATGTATTAGATATATGCAAATGGTCCCGGATAGAATCAACAAGCGGTCCCACAGAGGTTAACGGAGCTCGTAGATTGATAGCGATAAAAATGATTCCGACTAAAATAATCCAAGCTGCCCGCGACTTGGACTCTGCTTTCGGCTCCTTTTTTAATTGATTGACAACATTCATTCTTTTCCCTCTCTCTTTGTTTGTAGATTAAAAATTTTCAGATAAGTATTACTAAAAAATAAAAGGGCTTCGACCCCTTTCTAGTAATCTATATTTTACAATAATATTGAGCATTTGGATAGAAAGTCGCTCATAGACGTGAAAAAGTCACAAAAAGGGTTTCCTCAAATGTAACTAGGAATATCCTTTTGTGACTTTTGTATTCTAGACTTATATTTTATAATTTAATACAAACATTGGATAGTTCAGAATAGAATTCAAAGCTGTGAATACCGCCTTCACGGCCAATACCACTTTGCTTCATTCCGCCAAATGGTGTGCGAAGATCACGAAGGAACCATGTGTTTACCCAGATAATTCCAGCTTCTACTTCTCTTGCTACACGGTGAGCACGACGTAAATCATTTGTCCAAATAGAAGCACTTAATCCATATTCTGTATCATTTACTTGATCAAGAACGTCTTCTTCCGTGTCAAATGGAATCACTGTGACAACCGGTCCAAAGATTTCTTCTTTCACCACACGGCAATGACGATCAAGACCTGTAATAATCGTAGGCTCTAAATAATATCCTTTTTCTAATCCTTCAGGGCGCTTACCACCAGTTAGCACTTCTCCGCCTTCTTCTTTCGCTAACTCAACATAGCTTAGAACGCGCTCATAGTGGTCTTTACTGATCAATGCGCCGACTTTTGTTTGTGGATCAAATGGATCTCCAACGACTAATTCTTTTGTTTTTGCTGCAAATTTTTGAATAAATTTATCATAGGCAGAACGTTCTACATAGATTCTAGAACCGCAAAGGCAAACTTCCCCTTGGTTAATAAAGCTTGATTTTAACGTTGTTTCAATGACTTCATCTAGATCCGCATCAGCGAAGATCACATTTGGATTCTTTCCGCCAAGCTCGTAAGAAAGCTTTTTCAATGTATTAGCTGCTGATTTCATAATCGTTTGACCAGTTAATGTTTCACCAGTAAACGTAATCGCATCCACATCTTTATGTTCAGTAAGTGCTGTACCTACTACGCCGCCAGAACCATTTACGATATTAACAACGCCGTCTGGAACGCCAGCTTCTTTACAAATTTCTCCCATTACGGTTGCCGTTGTTGGTGTTAGACTTGCCGGCTTAATAACAACTGTATTACCAGCAGCAAGAGCTGGTGCAAGTTTCCAAGTCATGAGTAATAAAGGTAGGTTCCAAGGACTGATGATTCCCACAACTCCAACTGGACGACGAACGGAATAGTTGATGGCTACATCATCTGTTTCATAGGCTTCTGTTCCTACAGAGCGTAAATAGTCTGCAAAGAAATGGAAGTTATAGGCCGATCTTGAAATATCAACGGCCGTTGACAACCAGATTGGTTTTCCTGTATCTAATGATTCAAGTCGTGCAAGCTCGTCTTTTCTTTCTAGAATAATATCTCCGATTTTACGAATAACGGCAATTCTTTGATCCAATGTGAACTTCTTCCAAGGGCCTTTTAGCGCTTTTTTCGCTGCAGATACTGCTGTATCAACTTCTTCTTGTCCACCTTGTGAAATTTGGCTAATCACTTCTTCTGTTGCAGGGTTAATATTCGGTTTTACCTTCCCTGAAACTGACTGAACATATTCTCCATTAATAAAGTGTAAACTATCAACTGACTTTACTAAGCTTTCTGCTTGTGTGCTCATCTAAACATCCTCCTCATTATTTTTTAATCAATCCTATATATCTACTCTGAAATTAATAGATTATTTGATTGATTGATTGATTGATTGTATGTTCTAGGGTTAATAAAAGCCCTTGATTACTAAAATACATATTGATACTATGTGTGCTCTAGTTCACAATATTGACCTGCCTACCATTATGATAATGGTTAAAGAAACATTTTTAAACATTCTAACAATTTTCTTTAAAGAGCCACTAGAGCGGTAATATGATTACTTTATATTTGCTATACTAATTAATCTACTTCATTATCACAACAACAAGGTTTCTCTATATGAAACAAATTAAAAAATATTTTCATTTTTTTATATGTTTTATATTTTTAGCCTAATCTAAATATTGTATCAATCTTGAAAAACCTTTGTTTTTGTAAATGTTATGAGAGGATTCCAGCTCCCGGATGATTGACCAGCCGCATAATACACTGGAGTCCAATTCTCATCAATGATTCCTAACAGCATGGCTAAATGCCGGCCTCCGGACTCAACCTTTGCAAAGCTTGAAAATTGCGGCAGCATGTTATAGGCCTCACGATATTGCTTATTCATCACTAGATCAACAAACTGTTTATCCATCGCATGCTCAGAAACGGTTGGCATATGATGTCTGCCGCGCACTAAGTTATGAGCAAGCGCACCACTTGAAACAAAAATAACCTTTTTGTCTGTTTCTTGTAAAACCTTCGCAATCGCTTGACCCCATTCATAGGTTTCTTGAAGATTGGCAGCTAACGTCACGGATAGGTTAACGACAGGAATATCTTCATTTGGAACAAGATAACGTAATGGAACCACCGTACCGTAATCCCATACAAAAAACTCGTCATATACCCCTTCAACTGCAAGTGAGGCATCTTTTCCTGCTTGAACTAATTGGTTGGCTAATTCTTCATCACCTGGGTAATGATAGGGAACATCTTTAATCAGATCTGGAGCTTCTGTTGCCGTAAGAAGGCCTTTATGCACAGGATAGCAGTCTACATAGTGTGCGAAAGTGGACGGCCAGTGACAAGACACTAACACGATCACATCTGGCTTTATTTGAGCGATTTCCTTAGAAACTTCCTTTAAACCATCCACCATCTCTTGCTGAAATTCTGGTACTTGATCTTCATGGCAAATACTTGGGACATGTGGTACGAGCATACTTAATTCAATCGTCATGAATAATTCCTCCCTTTATCGATAACTATTTTGAGTGTCTTTTACTAAAGCATCACCTAGTAAAGAATGAGCCCCTTTATCACTTATTTCTCTTGGAGGCCATGCACATAGGTCAAATGGGTAATCCGATCCGGCAACGACTCGATCTTCACCAACTGTTTTAACAAGAAAATCGATACTATCCTGATTCCAGAGGACTGTATCATACCAAAAACGTTTTAAATATTCAGAAGGCGGAGCTTGTAAATTAGAAGAAACAAGTTCCCATTGTTCATAGCCTTTATCTAATCGCCCTATTTGGTATGGCAGTAAGCCTCCCCCATGAGCGAATAATAGTTTGAGATTTGGGTATTTATCAATGATTCCACTTAATAGTAAATCTGTCACACAGATTGTTGTTTCCCATGGAACTCCGATCAAATTAGGCATCATTCTTCTCTTTAACCGAGGATCTTCGCTTAGCAGTGGATGAATGAATAGAATAGCTTTCAATCTATTCGCTTCTTCAAACAATGGTTGAAAAAAAGAATCTGAAAGCATTTGTCTTCCTAATCCAGGTCCTATGATGGCACCCTTTAATCCAAAATTCATCGCTTCATTTAAAACCTGCGCCGCTTTATCAGGGTCTCTTAATGGCACTGTTCCAAGAGCTGATAGTTTTTCTGGATTCTCCTTAATTAAAGCAGCAAGCGATTTGTTATAAATTCTGGACATCTCTACGCTGATATCTAATGGGAAATCATACATAAAAAGCTGTGGGATAGGTGAAACCACCGAATGTGTTATCCCGACATTTTCCTGTTCTTGCAAATAAATTTCAAAATCAATAAACGTTTTTTTTAATTCAAATCCCCACTTTTGATTTACAACAAGAAATTCCTCTTTATTTTTCTCCTTCTTTATCCATTCTGCATTTACTGCATTCTTATTTTCTTTCAGCCAGCTAAGAACATCTTCAGGGATAAAATGGGTATGAAAATCATACATATATGTATAAATCCTCCTCTAGTAAATCTTCTGCTAACATAAAACATTTCACGGATGTCGCATAAAGTGTCAGACCTCCACCGTTTTTCGATGCTGATATATGATGCCTGACACCATTGCTTTTGGGACAACCTCCGGGTGTTGCGCGGCACCTAGCCCTTAATCAACTCAAGCTGGGACGCGGGACTGTCCCCTTGGGCCGGATCCGTGGTCTGGAACATTTGCTCTTGTATGTATTCTACGGGCATGGGCTGTCCTGTCCACATTTCGAATGCGAGGGCACCTTGCCAGAGCATCATTCCGAGACCGTTGATGGCTGTTGCTCCCACTGCTTCTGCTTGCTGCAAAAGCTTTGTTTTGAGCGGGCTGTAGATAACGTCTGTTACAATCAGATCTGGACGCAGTAAGGTCGGATCTTCAATGACGCTTATTCCTTCAAGCGGCTTCATCCCCACACCTGTACCGTTTACCAGAAGATCACTTGAGCGAATTTCCTTTTTCAATTGCTCTTGATTTTCAAGAGGGTATACATTTGCTTTTACGGAAAATTGCTTGATTTCTTCATTAATAATACGTGCATTTTCAACTGCCCTTGCATAAAATTGATCATTACGTGCAAAGATGCTAATCTCAGAGATTCCTTCTAATGCCGATTGCATGGCAATACTGGTTGCTGCACCACCCGAGCCGATTAATGTCATCTTCTTCCCTCTTATGTCAAACCCATGCTCTTTGAGATTTCGCGTGTATCCCCTGCCATCTGTATTGTGCCCGATCAATCTTCCATTTTCATTGACTACCGTGTTAACAGACCCTGTCAATTGAGCGCTGTCTGCCAGTTCATCTAAATAAGGAAGAATCTTGGTTTTATTTGGCATGGAAACATTAAATCCGCGTAGATTCAGGGCCCTCATCCCTTTGATGACATCCTCTAATTCCTCGTTCCCTACCTCAAACGCCATGTAGGCATAATTTAATCCTAATTTTTTAAAGGCGAGGTTATGCATGGTTGGGGATAAGGAATGTCGGATCGGTGTGGCAAATAACCCGATTAATTGTGTTTTCCCGTCTATAACGCCTAAGTTTTGCATTCTTAGTACCTCCTTTTTTTCTTAAAAATAGTAACCTCATCGAAATTTGTGTAATGTGCCTAAAGCCCTTCTTAATTCAGGAACAGGTATCTGTCCTGGTGCGGACTCCTGATTTCCAGCACCAAATGTCGCAGCAGATCCGAAGCATTCACCTGCAAGGCGGCTGATTAAACCCTTTCCTCCCATTGATATTGTGATAATCGGGCGATCGGCATAATTCGTTTTCATTGTGTTCGTTGCCTCTAAAAGGGTGATAACATCTTCAACACCGTTTGGCATCACAGCGATTTTAGGAATATGGGCCCCCAGCTCCTGCATTTTGCACAACCTTGTGAGAATCTCCTGTTTCGATGGTGTTTTTTCAAAATCATGATTGGACATAATGACATATACACCATTTGCTTCAGCCGTTTCCACTAGCTCTTTGACATACTTTTCTCCAGTAAAAAGCTCTACATCAACAAGATCGATTTTCTTTGTCATGATCGCCGCTTGCAATAATTCAACATAGTAGGAAACGGGAACTTCTTTATTTCCTCCTTCTTTATGACTTCTGAACGTAAAAAGAAGGAGTTCATCAGAAAGGACCTTTCGCAATGTAGAGATCATTGCCTGAACAGCTTCAATCTGGTCAACATGTTCATAAACATCTACGCGCCATTCAACGATATCCGGTTTTACCCTTTTGACCTCATTTACTTCTTGAACAAGCTGCTCGGTCGTATTCCCCATTAATGGAACAATTATTTTCGGTATTCCTTCTCCCAATACCGTCTTACCAATTGATAAAATTGCCATTTGCTTTTACTCCTTTTTGTTAGATCGATCTAATAAACTAGTAAATGAAGGTATCAATGCTCATAAATTGTTTCCATTGCTCTAATGATTCTCGTAAACATGGGAATCCATCTCTTCCAAAGTATTCTAATGAAATAAATCCTGAATATTGACGTCTTTTCAATTCTTTTAAAATGGCCACATTATCTACATCACCGTTAAAAATAGCAGCTGGTGTAGTTTTATAACGCTCTTTCAGATTGTAGTGATAATTTTTCAAATGCACATGGCTAATATGGCTGTATACCGTATCAAGTACTTGCATCGGATCCTCTTGGTCAACGTACAAGTTAGCAGCATCGTATATTAATTTGATTCGCGGATGATTAATATCGTTTACTAGCTTTTGAATCGATTCAATCG
The DNA here is from genome assembly GCF_008710145.1 of Niallia endozanthoxylica. Taxonomy (GTDB): domain Bacteria; phylum Bacillota; class Bacilli; order Bacillales; family Cytobacillaceae; genus Bacillus_BD; species Bacillus_BD endozanthoxylica. Next base: position 7,649 of record NZ_VYKL01000007.1, on the reverse strand, counting down.
TATCAGCAAATGAATCGTAATGGATCTCAATCGCTACATCCACATTATATAAATCAGCTGTCTCAGCAAATTTTTGAAACTCGGTAACGGTTTCAGACCATTGTTCAGGAGATGCGTTTCTTGATGCGACATGTCCTGCGAACGTTCGGATCATCGGACAATTTAGTTGGTGTGCGGCATCTAGCAATTTCGTTGCTTGATTCACTTCGCTAATATGCTGCTCCCGGTTCCATAGCTTTGAAAAAGTGGTATAGGCACTAATGGACGGAATTTGGATCCCATTCGTTTCTAATAACCCAGCTAATTTATCAAGTGGTCCGTGCTTCTCCTGAAATCTTTCGATATGTTTGCTCCATAACTCTAGACCTTTAACATCCTGATTCATCGGCGCTACCCATTTAATGATTTCATCAATATCCCATTCTTTAAATCCTGTCGTACATAAACTTAGCTTCATGTTAATTCCTCCTCTTTTTGTTAGATCGAGCAATTTTGTTAGATCGATCTAATTTTTAAGTGAAATGTTGGTAGATTGATTTATAATTTTATGAAAGCACTAGATCGATCTAATTTTTACAAAAATATATTAGACCGATTAAAAAAATTATAATAGTGTTAGATCGATCTAATTGTTGTAACCGCTTGCTCATTTCTATGTTTATATAAATTTATACCACAACTTTATCAGCTTATTCAATAATATTTTTCTAAAAATGCAAAATAATTTATTTTTTCATATCTGTTTATTAACGTTTGCGGCAATGAATCGGCCGTCGCTTAACTTGACTAATTAGCAAAGAAAGACATGCTCTGTTTGCTAATTAGTCGTTGCAAGCCAAATATGCCAGCCAGCCTCCATGAGTGTTTCCTGTGATAAATTCAGCGGAAGAATTCATTTTCAAGTAGATTCTCGAACAATTAATTCTGGCTGCAAAATAATTCGCTTCTTTTCACCTTCAGATTGAGTAATCCTTTGATGCAGAAGATTAGCAGCTGTTTTGCCGGTAAGCTGCGCAAATGACGAGACCGTGCTTAACGGAGGATAAAATATTTCTGCTTCCGGTATATTATCAAAACCCATGATAGCTATATCCTCACCAGGTTTTAATCCAGCCTCTCTTACCCCTTGTACAACACCAAATGCAACTAAGTCACTGAAGCAAAAAATAGCAGTAGGACGATTAGGCAGCGAAAGAAGTTGACGGACCGCATCCACACCGCCCTCCCTTGTAGGTACACTATCTATCACGATGGATCCGTCCAATTCTATTCCCGCTTGCTGAAGCGCTAAAGAGTATCCTTCCATTCTCTCAATCCAAGTAGAAGCTTTGCGGTAGCCTCCTAAAAACGCAACCCTTTTATGACCTTTCTTAATTAAATGCTCTACAGCCATTTGAGAACCAGCTTGATAATCAACCCCAACAAAATCACAATTTGATCCAGCCAGCTCCCTTACAGCAAGAATTGCAGGGATTTGTAATTTGTTTAACCGGTTAACGGTTTCATCTGCACTTTCCGAAACCGGGCAAAGAATAATTCCCCCAACTCTATGTTCAATCATGCTCGAAAGAATTTGATCCTGCTTTTCAACAGAATCAAACGTTACTCCTAACAGCACGGTATAACCGATCTCTTCTAATGTATGATGGACTCCTTTCAATAAGTCCGAATAGTAGGTGTTCGATATATCTGTAATGATGATCCCGATTGTTGTAGAACTTTTTGAACGTAAATTCGCGGCAACACGATCATAGACATAACCCAATTCTTCCATCGATTTTAAAACCTTTTTACGTGTTTCAGATGAAATTTTAGGACTATTTCGAACAATTAGTGAAGCCGTTGCACGTGAGACCCCGGCATGCTTTGCCACATCCTGCAAGGTGACAGGTTTTTTGCTTGATTGATTCATAGTCAAACCACCAATTTAAATTCTTTTTAATTTTTCTAATAGATTTGTTTTAGAGCGTAACGTATTTGTCCATATTTTATAAGAATATAGGCCGTTTTACAAACTAGTTTTATTTTTATAGCTTTGAAAGAAATTTAATGGCCATTATGGTCCACTCATGAGCCTATTGGTACGGATATGAGGCAGATTTCTGTGAACGATAAATTACATTGTTTAATTTTTTAATATTTAAAAAATGTTGACAAATTAAAATAGGGTTTTTATTATAGAAAATATTAATAAAACTGAAAACGATTTCTATAGTTCCCTCTTAGATAATAGTTTGGTTTTATTATTCTTTATAAATTAGATCGATCTAACAACTAATTAGTTTAATTAGATCGATCTAATAATCTTTAATTTTTAAAAAGGAGGATAAACATATGAGAGATACGTTATAGAAGACGGTTATTCATTACGACTTCGAGATCCGAGAATAATCTTTCTATAACAAACAATACTATTAAATTAGATAAAGAAATTATATAATTATATCTAAAAATTTTAAACAGTCCTTTAGTTTTAAAAAATCTAGCAACTTGTATTCCCGCGAATTATTTTTTACAAATAATTACACATCTACCTCAATGGATCAAAAGCGATGGAATTTGACAACCATGCTGCCGCTACATAACTTTCCGGACGATACATTTTGATCCTTTAACCATGATTCTTTTGTTTTATATGTCTTGTCGATTCTATAAAAGTTAGAAGGAGAAATGTTATGAAAAATAAGTATCTATCAACAGCTTTCGGGCTTTACCTAAATTATTTTGTTCATGGTATGGGATTAATTATTATCTCTCTAAACATCGACGTTTTTGCATCAAAATGGGGTACAAGTGTTGCAGGTGCTGCAGCAGTTGTTTCTTCCTTTGGAATTGGTAAATTAATAGCAGTATTTTTATCTGGGGTCGTTTCAGATAAATTTGGGAGAAAGGCATCTATTATATTAGGCATATTGTTCTATCTAGCGTTCGCAATTGGAATTTTATGGAGTCCTACTGCGCCTATTGCTTACTTCTTTGGGATTTTAGCAGGGATAGCTAACTCTTTCTTAGATACAGGTACTTACCCGGCGTTAATGGAAGTTTTCCCCAAGAAACCTGGTCCTGCTAATATTATTGTCAAATTCTTCATTCAAGGGGGACAGTTCTTGCTTCCTATCATTATCGGTTTTCTTGTGGTGCAGGGATTTTGGTATGGATGGAGTTTTACGTTACTGATTGCTATCTTAACGCTCAATTTGATCTTTATGAGTACTCGTAAATTCCCGCCAATGGCTGCCCCATCTCCGGAAATCGCCGTAAAAGAGAAAGGTCATGAAAAGAAGGGCAAATTTCATTTTAGTATTGAAGAAATTTGTATGATTTCCTTTGGCTTTGTTGGATTAACATTACTAACTATTTTAGGACAATGGATGGCTAAGTATGGAACAGAAGTTGTCCAACTGGGTGAAAATGCTGGAAGAATGCTAGTCTCTTATGCAAGTATTGGATCACTCATTTGTGTCATTGTAACGTTCACATTAGGAAACAAGGGAGTGAAGTCGTCCCCTATTATTTTGACGTATACTATAATGACAGCGCTTATATCCCTTGTTTTATGGGCATTCCCTTCTCCGATGGTCGCTAGTGTAGGTGCCTTTTTCTTGGGCTACTTCTCAGCTGGCGGACTTATTCAGTTAGGGTTGACGCTTTTAGTAGATCATTCAAATAGAGGAAAAGGGGTTCTTACAAGTCTTTACACGATTTCTGAAGGAATCGCCCAATTTTCGATGCCTCTTATCCTAGCAGCCATTTCTAAATTTGATATTGCCTATGTCTTTTTATTAAATGCGGCTGTTGCTTTATTGGGATTCGCTTTAGTTTTGATTGTTTGGATTCGTGATAAACAAAGAAAGGTACATCAAGACATCCAAATAAATGAACCGGCAATCTAGAGAATAATCTCATCAAAAGGTAGAAGTGAAAGCTATACAGCTCACACTTCTACTTTTTATTTTGAAACTAGTTAATCTCGATTTCATTTTATCTTCCTTTATAAGTACCCCCTACACAAATGTACAAGAGTAATTATCTGTCGACCACATGCACGAGGAAAAATACAAAAATGCCGAAAAAGAATTAAAATAAATCATTCTTATTGTTTAAAGTATGCTTAGTATGTTTCTTTTTTTGTCTTTCAAATATCGTATCGTGGTTGCTGACTAGCATGATGTTGACTAAACAGTTGAAATTCAATCAAACGTTTGTTTAAGAGCAAAAGACGTTACTAGATTGAAATCCAGGTTATAAGCTTTTCTTTGTAAAGATGAGCTCTGGATTCGGACTCTGCTTCAGTTTTTTCGCTTTCCCCTATCCGAACCATCTATAGGAAACAGAAAAAACACTATTAACATAGTAAAAAAAGTTTTAAATCTATTCCGTTTTAGCATATAATGATACCAATACGTTTTTAAAGGACGTGAGATGATGGTTAGATACTTAGCTATGACTTTTCTTTTACTGCTTGCTAGCTTTTTCTTTATTTATGTTGACCATCATAGTCCAATCCATTACGAAAGCCAAACATTGATGGATCATGAAAGTTTTCATAACGAACATGACCCAATTGATGATAAGGATAAATTAATCTACTTCAGTACATTCATTTCCTTGTTGTTATTTCCCTATCTGTTTACAAACGTTAACCCTTCTCTGATTCAGTTAATAAGAAGGAAAGCGTTACTCACACCTATTTTTTATCAATCGAATTATGTGATCACTGCTCCTTTAAGATAATCATTAACATTTTATTTTAAAGGAGGACACAAAAATGTTGTGGATGAGATTTGTGATGATTGGAATGTTTTCACTGACAGCTCTTACTCTTTTATCCTATCAAGGGATTGAGATCTTTCAGGCATTTATGGATTATTTCAAACAAAAGTCGTGAGATGCTTAAAGAGTGTAAGGAATTTCTTACACTCTTTTTCGTTTAAGGTATTCCGAGAATTGTCTGCTTCAGCAAGTGAGGGTCCTTTATGCTCTGCCTTATCACATTAGGATATACTTCACTCAACAAACGAAATAATACCCCCACTAACCCCAACAATAATGATACTCTGCCCAAAACCGCATACTATCCCGGTTACGAATCTCAATGTGTTGTTGCTCATTCGATATTTCTTTTTCTGTGTCCAGCCGTCGATAATCATGGGGAAATTTAAGAGGATTCCGAGCCATAAAGGAAGATTCCACCCAGTAATCAGGAGAATCGGAAACAATAAATAACCCGCTAATATTCCTGTACATCTTGCACATAGCGGCAGTGTATAGCCCATTATGGTTAGACTCCTGGACTTCATTCGGTGACAAGGGACAATCTTAAAGACTCGCTCTAGCTTAATCACAATTTGGCCCGCAATCGCAATCAGGACCTAAATTACAATCAGGAAAACCACAGTCCGGAGTACAATCATACTTCTTTTTTCTTTTATTTTTTCCATAATAGATAACGATGAACAACAGTAAGAGAATTCCTGCACTGATACCGATTGAGCCAAAGAGAATTTCACCTTGAATCAGTAACGCTACTCCAACAATAAAAGCAATAATCATCCCTGTCAGAAGAAGAAAAAACATCTTTTTTCACCTGTTTCTTAAATATTTAGCATCATGATTCTAGTAAAAATCCTTATATAAATATATTCCATTTGATCTCGAAAAAAACCTTTTTTACCGGTACATAACAGAGTACACCACTCTCTTTTCTCACATTTGCCGTTCCCCCTTCAAGACCCATTTCTCCATATTTCAAATGAATGTCCTATATCAAATAAATGATTCCCTTCATATTTTATGAATAGAGCGATATTTTTTACTTACAGGAGATGGTTCTTTGGCACGTACACCATTGGCAAGTATGCTGCAGAAGGCCTATGCAACTGCGCATATGGAAATGGAGCGGCAGAATAAGAGTGGACAAGTTAGGAAGAATTCGGATGAGAACTCGGTAAAGAAAAAGTCTGGGAAAAATAAGCGACCCTCAAACGATAAAGGCAAAATGAAACAACAGCCCAGGATCGTCATTGTCGGAGCGGGCTTGGCAGGCCTCACTAGTGCTTATCGTCTAAAGCAGGCAGGGATTTCTGCTGTTGTATATGAGGCGTCCAACCGAGTTGGCGGACGATGCTGGACAAAAAAGGATGCCTTCAAGGATGCTCAAATAGTTGAACGCGGGGGAGAATTAATCGATACGGCTCATACTAATATTCGGGCACTTGCCGGGGAGCTTGGATTAGTGTTCGATGATTTAATCGAAGCCGAAACGCTAGGGACAAAACCGTTTTACTTTTTTGACGGGGCCCCTTATAGCTTTGATGATGCGACAAAGGATTTCCTGCACATCTATCCTCAGCTGCAGCAGGATTTAGCAGAGGTAGGAGACACCACACTGTATCATAGCTTTACAGAGCGGGGCTTTGAGCTTGATCATATGTCTATTATTGATTATATCAATGAAATGGTTCCAGGAGGCATTGATTCGAGGTTTGGTCAGTTGCTTGCGGTTGCTTATACCATTGAATACGGGGCAGATGCTGATGAGCAGAGTGCGTTAAACCTTCTCTATTTATTAGGATACGCCCAAAAAGGCCCACTACAGTTGTACAGAGAATCGGATGAAAGATTGCGTATTAAAGGCGGGAATGAACAGCTGGCTGCATTATTAGCTAAAGAGCTAAAAGGGCAAATTGTGTTAAATTCTGAGTTGATAAAAGTAGAGCAAAATAAGAAAAACGAAGTCAGACTCTTCTTCCGAAATGGTGAAAAAGAGTGGGAAGTTACGGCTGATAAAGTAATTTTGACCATTCCGTTCAGTCTGTTAAAAATGATAGATTACAAGAATGCTAATTTTCGCACATTAAAGAAAATGGCTATTGAAGAGATGGGAATGGCTGTCAATACAAAACTGCATCTGCAATTTACCAATCGGTTCTGGAGAGAGCTTGGTAACAATGGAGAAACCTTTTCCGATACAGGGTACCAAAATACCTTTGAGTCTTCTCGTGCTCAAAAAGGGAATTCGGGTATTCTTGTAGACTATACAGGCGCGGAGACAGCCGAAAAAATGAATCCTGCTGATAATAAGGAATTAAAGAAAATAACAAAAGGCGTTTTGGACAAGTTGGAGCCTGTTTTGCCGGGAAGCAATAAGAACTGGAATGGATTAGCCACAATCGATCACTGGCTTAGCAACCCGTGGTCAAAAGGTTCCTATTCGTTTTGGAAGGTTGGACAGTATACATCATTTGCCGGGATAGCTGGAGAAAGAGAAGGCAATCTATTCTTTGCGGGTGAACATACATCGGTTGACTTTCAAGGCTATTTAAATGGAGCAGTTGAAACCGGTGACAGGGCAGCACAGGAGATATTAGACGATTTATTTGGGGAGAAAGAATAGAGCTAGCTATCCAAAATCCTTTTTATGTAAAAGCAGGCTAAAAAGGTGATACGAGTTTAGTATCACCTTTTTAATTATTATCAATCTATGAAAGAGGCATGTATTTGGACTACATTACGCATTGCTTGATTTGATTTGTCCGAAGGAGGCTGGGATTCAGACTCTGCTTCGGCTTTTCTCGCTTTCTTTGTCCGAACGAGGACTGGGTTCAGACTCTGCTTCAGCTTTTCTCGCTTTCTTTGTCCGAACGAGG
>NZ_VYKL01000069.1 GCF_008710145.1 Niallia endozanthoxylica | reverse complement strand
ATGGCGGAGGAAGAGGGATTCGAACCCCCGCGCGGTTTAACCCGCCTGTCGGTTTTCAAGACCGATCCCTTCAGCCGGACTTGGGTATTCCTCCGTTTAAGACAAAATAAAATATATCATAAGACCTTGATTAATGTCAACATATGCTGAAACTAAACATAGTATTTTCCGGGCAATAATAGCTTGCCCGGATTTTTGCTTTTTATTTCATCTAAGAAATTTTATTATCTTGGTGTGATTACTTCTCGATTTCCCATATATGGACGCAATACTTCCGGAATCACAACAGATCCATCCTCTTGCTGATAATTTTCAAGGATAGCCGCTACAGTTCTGCCGATTGCCAGTCCAGATCCATTTAATGTATGAACATGTTCTGGTTTTCCCTTCGGATCTCGGCGGAAACGAATATTCGCTCTTCGCGCCTGGAATGCTTCGAAATTACTGCAAGAAGAAATTTCTCGATATGTGTCATAACTTGGCATCCAAACTTCTATATCATATTTTTTCGCAGCCGTAAAGCCAAGGTCACCTGTGCACATGCTCATCACACGATATGGTAATTTCAAGAGCTGAAGGACCTTTTCTGCATGACCAGTTAAAACTTCAAGTTGTTCATATGATTCTTCCGGCTTAACAAATTTCACAAGCTCTACTTTATTAAACTGATGCTGTCTGATTAAGCCCCTTGTGTCTCGGCCAGCGGAACCTGCCTCTGAACGGAAGCAAGCACTAAAGGCGGCATAGCTGATCGGAAGCTCTTCGCCATTTAGAATTTCATCACGATGAAGGTTTGTAACAGGGACTTCTGCAGTTGGAATTAAGAAATAGTCATCATTTTCAATTAAGAATGCATCTTCTTCAAACTTTGGAAGCTGGCCCGTTCCTGTCATGCTGGCCCGGTTGACCATATAAGGCGGCAGTACTTCAAGGTAACCATGCTCTTCAGTATGGAGATCAAGCATAAAGTTGAATAACGCTCTTTCCAATCTTGCGCCTAAGCCTTTGTAAAAAACAAATCGGCTTCCTGTTACTTTACTTGCACGTTCAAAATCAAGAATGGCAAGATAATCAGCAATATCCCAGTGCGGCTTTGCTTCAAAACCAAACTGAGGCTTCTCCCCCCAATTTCTAATCTCCACATTATCATCCTCTGATTCACCAATAGGTGTGCTTTCATGAGGGAGATTAGGAATACCTAAAAGGAGTTGCTCTAAAGTATCTTCAACTGCTTTTAGCTTCTCATCAAGAACCTTAATCTCATCTCCTACTTCACGCATTTCCTTAATAAGATGATCGGCATCCTTCTTTTCGCGCTTTAATTCAGCAACTTGTTGAGAAACTTCATTTCGTCTGCTTTTAAGTTTTTCTGATTCAACAATCAGTTCACGGCGTGAAACATCTAAATCTTCAAAGCGGCCAAGCTCTGATAGGTCCTCGCCGCGATGTTGAAGCTTTGCCTTTACCTCTTCAAAATTAGCTCGTAATAATTTAATATCAAGCATAAGAATCCTCCTCTTATTCCATTTTTCGATTAAAGCCTTGATAAAGAACCGTTAAGATTTTCAGACATACAAAAAACTCCCATCCCTAAAAAGGGACGAGAGTTACCCGCGTTGCCACCCTAGTTGAAAGCATACGCCTTCCACCTTAAAACGATAACGGTTTTATCCGAAAGTATTTACTAACCAAATTGCGGCTTTCCATACTCTACTCAAGGATGGATTCACAAGCGTCATCCGCCGATTTTCACCAACCATCGGCTCTCTACAAGAATAACCCTCTTGCTACTATTTCCTCTCACAGCTTTTAAACGATATGGTATGTAATGTTCTTACTAAAATTAACTATTTCCATTTTACTATAGGATTATGCAAAATTCTATTATAATTCTTGAACATCTTCGGAACCTTTTAAGTGAGGGAGAATAGAAAAAAGGGGTTCCCCAGAATAGGGAGCCCCTTTTTCTATTTATTAAAACCAGCCTTTTACAGTCGAAGATACACTTCCCCATACATCGCCAAAGAATCCGCCGATTGCGCGCATACTTAAAATGAACCAGTTTGCCTTTTCGACATTTTCTGCAACTACTACATCAATCTGAGGATTTTTCCCATTAAGGAATTGAATTGGAGTGCCATCTTTTGTTTCTAACTTAATATAGCCTACTTTATCGCCTTTTTTAATAGGAGCTGTTAATTCTCCATCTTTATTTAGAAGCTTTTTATCTAATACAAGGACGGGCTTATAATTATCCTTCTCGCCCTTTTTGCTGTATAGTTCAATTGCCTCTTTTGTATAAACTTTTACCTCGTCTTCTTTCCCTTTATTTACAGGTAATGTTTTCGCGTTTTTCAACTGGTAATGTTTCTTTAATACTTCTTCCTTAGAAAAATTACTGAATGCATAATCTAGCATCTTCTTTGTTTCATCGAATCTTGATTTATACGTACCTTCTCCGCCTTCACCTTTTGCATTCATTACAACTGTGATATAGCGGTCTCCATTACGCTCAGCAGTACCGGTAAAGCAATAACCGGCAAAATCAGTGGTACCTGTTTTTAAACCATCCACACCATTGTATTTAAAAACAAGCTCTGGAAGCATCCAATTCCAGTTATCCATTTTGATTTCGTCATCTGTTCCTGCTCTAAACATTTTAGAAGGAATACTTGTCGTTTCTAATACTTCAGGGAAATCTTTTAATAAACGAAATGCTAAGGTTGCAGTAGCGCGGGCAGACATTACGTTTTCCTCTTCAGCACCGCCAACCGAATGCATTCCTTTCAAATCACGATTATTTAATCCAGATGAATTAACAAATTTAAAACTTTTTAAACCAAAATCATTTGCCTTGTCTGTCATCATTTTTACAAAGCTTTCTTCAGATCCGGCAATTGTTTCAGCTATAGCAATGGTCGCTCCATTTGCTGAGTATATTGTCATCGCTTCATATAGCTCTTTAATCGTATAAGTTCCGTCTTTACGCAATGGAACGTTCGACAGATTTCTATCTTGTGAGATATTATACACATAATCACTTACGGAATACTCCTGGTCCCATTTTACACGTCCCTCTTTGATTGCCTCAAGAAGAAGGTATTCCGTCATCATTTTTGTCATACTCGCAATACCAAGGACCTCATCAGGGTTCTTTGCATATAATACTCTTCCAGTCTCAGCATCCACCAATATAGCGGCATCAGCATTCACACCTAAAGTATCTTCTTCTGCACTTACACTGCTCAACCCTGAGAAAAGGCTTAAGAATAAGAGCATTGCTAGCAGCCCAGCTACTTGTTTCCGAAACATTTTCTTTTTCAATTTAAAGCCCTCCAACTTTTAATACACTTTTTTTATATTAACATAAGTTATTATGAAAGAATAGATTGCGTAAATGCCTATTTTTTAAAAAGCAGGATAAGAAGACTATAGCTTGTATTAGTAATAAAAAACAAAAAGCAGGGAGTATATCCCTACTTTATTGTTATTTTATTGAATAGAGTAGTTTGGAGCTTCTTTTGTAATTTGAACATCATGTGGATGGCTTTCTCTTAAACCAGCTCCACTCATTTTGATAAATTGACTGTTTTCTCTTAAGGCATCTAAGCTTCCTGCACCACAATAACCCATACCTGAACGAAGCCCGCCTACTAGTTGATAAATGGTGTCGCTAAGCGGCCCCTTGTATGGTAAACGTCCTTCGATTCCCTCTGGAACAAACTTTTTATTTTCCTCTTGGAAGTAACGGTCACTTGAACCCTTTTCCATAGCTGAAACAGAACCCATACCACGGTATACCTTGAAGCGGCGACCTTGGAAAATTTCCGTTTCTCCAGGGCTTTCTGAAGTACCGGCAAGCAAGCTTCCTAACATAACAGCATGTCCGCCTGCAGCGAGAGCCTTCACAATATCTCCGGAATATTTAATACCGCCATCTGCGATAATGGACTTTCCGTACTTTCTTGCTTCTGTCGCACAGTCATAAATAGCTGTAATTTGCGGTACACCCACACCAGCAACAACCCTTGTTGTACAAATGGAACCAGGTCCTATTCCTACTTTTACAACATCTGCACCGGCTTCGAATAATTCCTTTGTCGCCTCAGCTGTTGCAACATTTCCAGCAATAATAGAAAGCTCTGGATATGCCTTGCGAATATCTCTAATCGTATCAATAACTCCCTTTGAATGTCCATGGGCGGTATCGATAACCACAATATCAACACTAGATTTTACTAATGCTTCTAATCGCAGCATGGTATCTTTGGAAACGCCGACTGCCGCTCCGACTAACAAACGGCCATGTTCATCTTTAGCGGAGTTTGGAAACTCGATAACTTTTTCAATATCTTTAATTGTAATAAGCCCTTGTAATACGCCGTCATTATCAACGAGAGGAAGCTTCTCAATTTTATATTTTTGTAGAATCTTCTCTGCCTCTGCTAAAGTTGTACCGACTGGAGCTGTTACTAGATTTTCCTTTGTCATTACATCTGAAATCTTGATAGAGTAATCCTGGATGAAGCGGAGATCGCGGTTAGTAAGAATACCGACTAGTTTTCGTTCTTCTACATTATTGACAATTGGAACGCCAGAAATTCTAAATTTCCCCATTAGATGTTCCGCATCAAAAATTTGCTTTTCCGGTGTTAGGAAAAATGGATCTGTGATAACCCCGCTCTCTGAGCGCTTTACTTTATCTACTTGTTCCGCCTGCTGTTCAATCGTCATATTTTTATGAATGATTCCTAGACCGCCTTGACGGGCCATGGCAATAGCCATTTCAGCTTCTGTTACAGTATCCATTCCTGCACTGATTAACGGAATATTTAATTTCACTTTATCCGTTAAACTTATTTTTAAACTTACATCTTTAGGGAGTACTTCTGATTTTGCAGGGACTAATAATACATCATCAAATGTTAACCCTTCTTTGGCAAACTTACTTTCCCACATGAAAAAGACCTCCTGGACTGAAAAATATTATTAGTAGGTTATCAATTGGATAAAATAATGTCAATGGAAGTATTTTAATTCGAATATTTCTGAAAATATGGAGGTAATTACTTTGATTCAATCATACAAGGATTTTCACTCCTTTTTGCCCTTTTTCTCCGCTTCGGACACGCAATTATATTTAAAGAATTGTTACCAAAAATTATCTGTAGAACAGGCAGAACAAAAAAGCTATGAGAACTGCTATCCCTTTGTTTATTATTTGGAACATGCACAAATTTATTACCAGCAAGCCGTTCAAGCACCGCTTTTAATTCAACCGATTCTATTATTTTATGGCTTTTCCCATTTAATTAAGGCTTGTTTATTGACAAAAGATCCTCATTACCCAGGAAATACATCGATGCTGGCACATGGTGTATCGACAAGAAAACGAAAAAAGCAGCAATATGAGTTTTTTCAGGATGAAGTAAAATTTCAAAAGAACGGACTACTATCCTGTATGTTGGAGAATTTATTTAATATAAAGCATACTGAAGGTGATAAAGCAACAATGTGTGAATTGTTTCAACAGATTCCTGAATTAAATCCGCTTTTTAATCAATTGGAAGGAAAGCATACATATATCAAGGTACCGATTCAACAGGAGTCCTTTGCATTTCCGAAAAAAATCCTAGATGCCTTCCATATGACAGAGAACCGTTTTATTGATTTTTTACAAACTGAGTCTTCCAATAGTTTATTCTATAAGGAAAGCTTATCAGACTGTTTGCTTTTTGACTATCATCATTCGAATATTTGTTTAACACCGATAAAATATAATCTAGAAGACCAGAGCTTTTATTTTTCTCTCTTAAGAGGAAAGTTCTTAACTTTTCCGGAAATGGTTACACATTATTTGTTGCTCTATAATTTAAGCATGATTGCTAGATATGAAACAGAATGGTGGAGCGAACTTTTAAAAACAATGCCGAACAAAGACTATCCTTTTATTGCTCACTTTTTAAAACTGACGGCGAAAAAGGGGCCATTTTTGGTATATCAATTTTTGTTCAATCGATTGCATTAAAAGTGAAACTTCGCTCTTTAATTGTATACACGACAAAAAGAGTATCCATTTTGGATACTCTTTCATCCGCTTGGCGACGTCCTACTCTCACAGGGGTAAGACCCCAACTACCAT
>NZ_VYKL01000068.1 GCF_008710145.1 Niallia endozanthoxylica | reverse complement strand
TAATACCGATAGGTAAGGCTTTGATGCTATCTCTACCTTTTCCCCCGGTCCACACCGTACGTGAGAGTTTCCCCTCATACGGCGTTCCATCTTTCGTTAACTTTTAACTGATAGGTTCTAAGTTACACTTTTTACGATATGTGTTGATCCGTCTTAATTGCCTTTTGTCAGGATTTATAGACTTTCGGTATTTTTCAATCGTTTGACTGTCAGTTGCGTGGATTAGCCTATGGACAAACTTGTTCAGTATTCTTAGGTTCCTGAAAGTATCGGTTCCTCCTAAGCTAACAGGTACGTAGTGATGACAGTGTACGAGTTCGGCAGGCACAAATCCACCTGTAATCTCACACTTTCCACTTTTCATACTGTATCGACTGATTCTGTTGTCGAAGTATTCCACGCTTTTATTGGGGATGTTGGATTCCATTAGTTTCCTTATTTCCGGCATGAGTTCATCTTTTAACTTTTGATAGATTAGTTTTCTACCATCGGTAGTGTAGGGAATCAGTTTTGGGTTATAGTTTGCCGCCCAAAAGTTTTTAATATCCCCTATTGGGTATAGATGCACCCCACTTATTTCAAAGGTATTGTATGTTTTCTTATAATACCTTTCATAAGTAGGCGAAGGATTTTTAGGTTTTCCGAACTTCCCTCTATCTCTCAAACGTTTACGAAGGGTGTAAGCTAAACGGTGTGCGATTTCATGGAAATCTATGCTTACGTGAGTAGCAATTCTGCTATAGCTGTGGATACCGAGTACCCAACTGTTGAAGAGTTGAGCGTTTTTGGCTGTAGGAGCGTTCCTCAATTGCTTGATTCTTTCCCTACCTTCCGCCACGTACTTCTCCTTCTTTTTCTTGCTGATCTTAGAGTTTGCCACTCTTTTCTTGCCTTTCAGTTCAGCCTTTATAGAGAATCCAAGAAATTCAGATTCCCGTTTCCGTAAGTTAATCACTTTTGATTTTTCTGGTGATATATCGAGTTTCAACCTATCTTTGAGATAGAGTTTGACAGCGTGATACCATTTTTGAGCCGATTTCCAATCCTTGCAGAGTATCTTGAAGTCATCTGCATACCGTACTATGAAACCTTCTTTGAGCTTACCTTTTCTAAGGAAGCGGAACATAGCACTTTTAGAGCAGTAACTTGTTCTGGAAGGGAATGCTTCCCATTGACTTGCGATCCATTGATCTAAGTCGTTCAGGACAACATTTGACAATAAAGGGGAAAGTATCCCGCCTTGTGGTGTTCCTTTGGACGGTACACCTTCTTTGTCAATTTCGGCTTTTAGCATTTTGCTAATTATGCATAGTACTTTTCTGTCTTTTATTCCAATGTTCCATAACTGTTTAATTAGCAGTGTGTGATTAACATTATCAAAGAAGCCTTTGATGTCGATGTCTACTACATAATGCAATTTGTTATGGTTAATCAAATGGTTTACCCTTGCGACCGCATGGTGCGTGGAGCGTAATGGTCTGAATCCATATGAATGATTATAGAATCTTGCTTCACATATTGGTTCGAGAACCTGTTTGAAGACTTGTTGTATGATTCTGTCACTCATACTTGGAATCCCTAAAGGGCGTTTGTCTCCATTTGGTTTTGGAATGAAAACTCGTCTTACTTTCATAGGCTGATAGTTTGAAAGGCGTTTTTGAATGAAGGAAACCAACTCTTCTTCTGTGAAGCCTTTGAAATCGTTGATGGTTCTTCCATCCGCACCTGCCGTATGCGACCCTTTGTTTGTTTTGATTGTGCGGTAAGCAAGCAGGATATTTTCTCTTGATGTGATAATGTCATATAGACGTTCAAAAGATTGTCCATACTTACTTTCCTCATATAATCTGTCAAACGTATCAGTCATACTGTAGTAATCCCAATATCGTAATTGTGCTTGCATAATGGATCACTCCTTTCCCGGAATGATTTCCCATTTTCTTACTCGATCCTTGCAATGAACTTTTTAGAATATCAGTTAAGTTTCGAAAGACTTGGGGCTATTCCTCCACTGCCATTACAGCAATTTCCACGGTTCATGCCCCTTCTCTCACAAAGACAAATGCACTTCGGCAAATGAAGCCTTATAGCAACCATCTGAGGGTGACAGCCCTTATAGCATGATGTTCTTTGCTTTCCTTGTTCCTCTAATTCTATCTGTGCATATATCCGTAGGCGGTTCCTTTGGACCTGTAGGTTTTATCAGCACCATTGTTTGCCGGACGAATTTCATAGGAGTCATCTTACTCTTCGTCAACCTACCTCGTATGTGACGAGTAATGCCTTTCGACATTATCACGGTATAGACCCTTTCATTCGGAACTTTGTCAGACATTGATTTTAGTCATTCTCGCCATAGATATTTTATAGACACCCGGTTTATCAATTACATCCTTTACCGCTAAAAGAGTTTCGTATGACGGTGTTGCTATCATTTACGGTAATCTTCAACCGACTTTACCTGGCTTCGTACCTTCATCCTTTCTGTCATGATGAACGCACGCAGGAATCTTAGTGTGGTCGCTTCGGAGAACATGGTTTCCTCATTTCAACCATCGAATTAGAAGTTAGATTATCGAATGAGATAATCCCTGCATTTCCTACTTTCGTAGTTATTGCAGAACAAGTCACAC
>NZ_VYKL01000067.1 GCF_008710145.1 Niallia endozanthoxylica | reverse complement strand
GACAAACTTTAGAGATCTTCAGGAAAATCTGTCCGAATGAAGCCTAAATTCGGACAAACTTTAGGGATCTTCAGGAAAATCTGTCCGAATGAAGCCTAGATTGGGACAAACTTTAGGGGTTTTCAGGAAAGTCTGTCCGAATGAGGCCTGGATTCGGACAAACTTTAGAGATCTTCAGGAAAATCTGTCCGAATGAGGCCTGGATTCGGACAAACCTTAGGGATTTTTAGGAAAATCTGTCCGAATGAGGCCTAGATTGGGACAAACTTTAGAGATCTTCAGGAAAATCTGTCCGAATGAGGCCTGGATTGGGACAAACTTTAGAGATCTTCAGGAAAATCTGTCCGAATGAAGCCTAGATTGGGACAAACTTTAGGGGTTTTCAGGAAAATCTGTCCGAATGAAACCTGGATTCGGACAAACTTAGTGGTTTTTCAGGAAAGTCTGTCTGAATGAAGCCTGGATTCGGACAAACTTTAGGGATTTTCAGGAAAATCTGTCCGAATGAGGCCTGGATTCGGACAAACTTTAGGGGTTTTCAGGAAAATCTGTCCGAATGAGACCTGGATTGGGACAAACTTAGTGGTTTTTCAGGAAAATCTGTCCGAATGAGGGCTGGATTCGGACAAACTTTAGGGATCTCTATGGAAATCTGTCAGAAAAGTATTTTTCAGCAGCCTCGGAAGGTTTTAATAAAAGGGAATGTAACAATCCACGCGCTCTTTTAATAGTATAATAGTCCTGTATTTTTGTAGCTAAAATATGGGAAAAATGCAATAATAGAAGAGACTATATTTTAAATGATGAAGTGTAAGAAAGAGAGTATCTAGATTTTTTAGTAGGAGGGGAACGGAAGGTGACGAATAAATTAGGACATTTCAAAGAAGAATCTATAGCGAAAAAAATTCACGAATATCTTTCTCAGTTACCAGGAGTGTCTTCAAAGGATGCCGCAAAGGAACCTGTCATTGGCTATTACAAGGAAAAGCAAAGAAAGTTTGCGACTTTGCATGGCGGCAGTCTCCAATCACTTATTTTACATGTTGACCCTGGGCATCCTGATTCTACCATTGGAAAGCAAAAACAAATAGAAGCACAAGCAAGACTAGATTATGACATTCGGACTATTAGAGGTCATAAACTAAAACCACACGAAGCATATATCCCGTTAGAAAAATTAGACCGTGCTCAACCGATTGAACGAATGGAAGACTTAATTGACTATGCCTACCATAAGCAAGATAAATTAGTTTGAAAGAAATGATCTACTATACTAAGCCATGCTAGGCTACAAAGTTGAAAAAGAATTCTCTACATACAAAACCTTGGAATCTTAGACCAATACATGCCCTGGTCAAAAATAATCCAGGCAGAATGTAGAAAATAAATATAATGAAATAAGCCGTATATTTGATTGAAAAGTCAGGATATACGGCTATTTTTAATGCGTACCGGAAATGTGCGCCTATTCTTTATAATTCGGGCTTAAGGTATATATATCTTGCCGATAGATAAAGTTAGAAAAATAAAACAGTGATATTATTCATAATAGTTATGTCCCTTCATTACTAGTTACCTTAGTTATTTATAGGCGAAATTAGTCAATTTCTATGAAAATCATGATATAATCGTATGTGTTTTAGGAGGAAATTACCATAGTGCGAAACGTGGAGACGGTTCTCGCGTTTCAAAAATATTAAATAAAGAAGTGAGACATATTGCATCGATTAAATTTAATTCAAATAACTAATACATCCGACATTATAGCTTTTGTATTTGGCTTAATTGCTTGCGTATTTACTTTAGTAGGTTTACTCTCAATATTTATATCTATTACTAGCCAACATAATATCCAAAAATGCAGAGAATTGTTATGGGAATTAAAAGTAGAAGAAAATCCTAATCAAATATTAAAAAAACTCGGATTGTATGGGGATATCATTAAAGAGAAAACGCAATTTACCAGTAATGTTATAAGTATTTCTACATTCTCCATATGGGTTGCTATTGCAACAATTGGCATTTTAAATCTTGCCTTACTAAATAAGTTTACGAAGTCTGAATCCATCATTTTAGGGATTTTTTCAGCTCTTATGATAGGGGCTTTATTTGCTTTTTCCATATTATTATTAAAGTTAAAAAGTATAACCAAAATTTCAAACCTGCCATCCTTAGAAGAGTTATTAGATGTCGACACGGAATCTTATGAAGTAAATTCGTTAAGATTAGCTTCTAAATTAATTAGCATGCATGTAATTATCTATGATAAAAAATCCAATAATGATAGAATGCCATGCTTTGGATTTGCTATTAATTCTCCTTTTGAATTTAAAAATATAAGAGTTACGCCTCCATTTGCTTTCAAAGTCACTGCTTGGAATGAATATGATCAATATTGCATTGATGAACTTGAAGCTAAACCTAGCCTAGAAATAGTGGAAAAGCATTTACCGTCTATGAATCCTCAAAATCAATACTTTATAGAAGTACCAATAGAGGATTTTACTCATGTTAAAGCTCAAGTTCCTGGTTATTATCATTCAGAGAATTGGTACATACTGAGGTATGAGTATGATGAGGATATGAACGTTCAAAATTTTAATATGATAGAGTACGATACATATCAAAGAAGAAAAGAGGAACCTTTATTTAACGGCCATATAAAATTGAATACTGAGATGTCTAGTGAAGTGGATATTGATGGGTATAAGTTTACACTTTTAAATCGTTCACATACGCAAAACATATTTCTAGGGTTAGGCTTAGAACAAGATATAGTGAGTAAATTAGAAGAATTATCACGAGTAGATAGTAAATTATACTTTAACCCTATTAAGACAAGTCAAGAAGATCTAGAAATCTTAGGTCATATCCCAATACCACAATTTTATATGGGAGATTCGAAACGTGGGAACCGTCCCGGTGTTTCAGAATGATAGACTGATGTAATACAAAAAAAACAAGTAAATAGTTGTCTAGAGCAACTGTTTACTTGTTTTTTTGTTCTGGGTGCCTGTCATCGTCCGGGGTCAACTCAGTTTTAGAAATTATTACTAGTATAATTCTGCCTGTCCACCCTTGAAAGTACTTGAAACTTGTTCAACCATAGACTGGTAATCCTTTTGTTGATTCGTTGGATAAGTGATGATAAGTCTTGAAATAATGTCCTCACCCATAATAGCTTTTTCATACACCGTATTACCATCATCATTATAAGAGACCACATACCAATCACTACCAAGTCGTTGGTATGTAGTGGAACCAGATCCAGATGCATCTTGGAGGGCTTCATTGTAATACGTTTCGATTGTTTCATTGTCTTGTATAATATTAATATGGCTGCCAGATGCTGTAATGGTGCAATTTTCGTAATGAAATTTTCTTCCGTCATTATTTGCAGGTGCCGGCCCTTCTGTAAAAGTTGTTGGGTATTGAACAGAAAATCCATATCTCGTGTTTGTATATGTGTTATAAGTAAAAGTAGTTTTCTTCTGTTCCGAACGAGGCTGTTCTTCTGTGTCGGATTCTTCCTCCGACTCTTGTTGGCTCTCTTTTGATTGGGATTCTGTTTCTATTCTTTTTTCAGTTAATAATGTAGAGATCTCTTCTAGTTGGACTTGAAAATTGGAGTTATTGCCCAACACATTCTTTAACGTTTCCAGTTTGGTTTCAGCTGTATCATACTCTTCCTTATCAATTAGAGTGCGAATGCTTTCTAGCTCATCCTCATAAACTAGACTTTCTTGTTCAAGAGTGATCTGTTCCTTTAATTCCTTTGCATTGGTTTTAACAACACTTAGTAGATTATCTAATTTTTCCAGTTTTATTATAGAATTTAATGCTTGCTCATAATCTTCTTCTTTTATAGAATTGCTCGCATCGTTCAGAAGTGTCGCTTGCTCCAGATAAGAGGTTGCTTCTTCGCTGTCACTATCTTCATCTAGGGCAATTTCAAAATATGAAACTGCTTTGGAATAGTCCTTTTCCTCTAAACTGGCTAATCCTTGTTCTAAGGCATTATCGAATGTCTTAGTTGAACATGCCGATAGCACTAATAGAATCATGATAATACATACAATTACTTTTTTACATTTCATAGTAACTCTCCTATATCTGTAGTTTTAACACCCTAGTTTGTTTTTCCAAACAAAAAGGTTTATACGGGAATATTACCATAGTTAGACAGAATTGTGTGACATATTGACTATCGCTTGTTTTGTTTTTATCGTTTTGGGTGCCTGTGGTCAAGCCTCCAATAAATAGACACCTCCTCTTGCCCCAGTATCAAGAAACTCGATTATATTCCAACTTAACCTCACAAAAAAATATAAATTCATAGGCCGCTTTTTCATCCTTTCTCTATATAACAATCATGAAAGGAGAGGGTGATCAAGATGGCACAGACAATGGTAAAAGCGATGAAGTTGCGTTTGACTTATGAAATTGGGATTGGCGAGGGCGGTAAGCCGATTTTTAAATCAAAGACGTATGGTGGTGTGGTTGAAACAGCTACGGCTGATCAGCTTTTCCAGGTGGGGCAGGCTCTGGCTTCTCTATCGAACGACCCGCTTGCTATGGTGGAAAAGAACGATCTTTATGAAGTAATCGGTTAAGCAAGAATAACGTTAAGAGGAGAGGATGACGAATATGGCAAAAACACTTGAGTTGCATTTTACAAATGGTCTAGGAAAAACTTCTAAACTGACGATTGATAATCCAAAAGAGCCAGTGAACAAGACAGCAGTGAAGCAAGTAATGGATTTGGTTATTGCAGCCGATATCTTTGGAGGTGAAAATCAAAGCCTTGTCAGCGTGAAAGAAGCACGACTTGTGGAACATAACGTGACTGATTACGAAATCGTGTAAGTTCATTTTTCATTCGTAATCTCTGAAAATAAGAGGCTGCTTTCCTTCTGGAGGCGGATTCTCTTTAAAGGTGCAAAACATTAAATCGCAAGTGGGGTGCGAAATCCGAGTGATTCTCGCACCCTATTTTTTATTGTGTTTGAAAAATAGACGGAGAAATTCCGCTTAAATGGAGAAATACTGATATTTTCCTAGGAATAAAGGGAGTTTTTCCGTTTATCTTCTCCAAATCTTTGGATTTTGCTTTATTTAGAGGAGTTAATCGGAAATTCTCCGCTTATATCGTCTTCTTAAGCCTCCACTATATATATTAGACGGAAATTCTCCGCCTATGATCTTATACCTTTAAAGAAAAATAAAAGGCATATTATTTAATCTGTTTTTTCACCTTTTGTACTTCAAAAGAGAACCGTTTATCCTTCTGGAGGCGGCCTTTTCCTGTAATTATTGAGAAAAGAGGTGTCTATCTTGGAACCATTCATTCCCCTCATCAGTGAGGTTGGCTTTCCAATTGCCGTTACCCTGTTCGTGCTTTATCGAATGGAAGCAAAGCTCGATCACGTGGTGCAATCGATTCAAAGCCTGCCGGAGCGATTAAGCGGAAAATGAAACATGAGGCCGGTTCTCGCGTTTCCATTGACTAAAACCAGGTATTGATGAAACATCAGAACCCATCCCCACATTTCTAACGAGTCCAATAGCAAGCAAGTCACTAGTGCTCACCGCTAGTTCTCCACAACCCGTGTTTTACTTTCAATGTTTCTCCTTAAATTCTCCAAAATACTTCCGTTTCATTCTCGAATGTGATTCAATATTGTATAAGAACATTTTTCAACTCTTAGATAGGTCACAGGTACTTTTTAGATTAGGGATTGTGTCTGATCCACATTGCAAAAAGTCTAATTATTTGTTGTTTTGATTCATTTCATACTGTCGGAACATTTAGAGGAGTAAGAGATGGTGATAATCATTGGTGTTTGGAAAAACATTAGGTTCCACAAATGAACACTTCATTTTCTGAATATATAATTTAATCAAAATATTACGTTTTGTTAATTATTCGGCAATCTCTTCTCTGAGTAATAAGTTAACAGACGAATAGGATGTGGTGGAAATATGATAATTAGTCTAAATTCAAATGAAACTTTACATGTAAAAAAGAATGGCTCTCTTTTTATTGGTGATGATCGTTCCATTTTAACTTCCATTTCTGCATTCGGAACACTTCGAAAAAACTTAATCAAGAACATCGGCAACGAAAGAGTGAAAGGGTTTTTAATCCGTTATGGTTGGGAACTTGGTCAAGAGGATGCAAATAAAGTATTAAAGAAAAACTTGAATACGGTGGAAGATGCGATATATTACGGTCCTATTCTGCACAGGATGAGAGGACATGCAGAGATTGAGGTAACAAAACTGGAAATGAAACCGGAAAATGAAAAAATATCTGTACGTATGGAAGGGATATGGAGAAACTCCTATGAGGCAGAAGAGCATCTTAGGCAGTTTAGTTTATCCCATACGCCTGTCTGCTATACATTGAGCGGATATGCCAGCGGATATCTTTCAAAGATTTGCAATCAAATGGTTATAGTTAAAGAAGTATCTTGTCAGGCAGAAGGCCATAGTGAATGCAAATGGGTGGGGAAATCACTGGATTATTGGGACGGTGAAATTGATCATGAACTTCAATTTTATCAGGAATCACCCATTGTGAAAGAATTGGAATTGACATATGAAAAGCTTTTGGAAGAGAAAGGTAATTTAGAAAAAAGTACAATTATCCATAAAAAGTTAACGGAAGAAATTCTGCAAGGCAACAACTTGAAATCGATTACAGAGGTCGTATATAAAGAAACTGTTACACCTGGAATTATTACAGATGACAAACATAAACCTCTTGCTTTTAGTGGACTCTCCTCTCTTCAATTAAATGAAGTAAATGAAGAATTTATATCCTACATACAGCGTGAACAAACTTCAAAAAAACAACAACATAAACAAGTCTTCCAAGAAATTTACAAAACGAGCTGGATTCAATTAGATCATCATGCCAGGCTGATTACGCCTATCTATCTGCAAAAACAAATAAAAGGGTACTGTTCATTCATTTACCTGAATAAACCATTCAGTTATTCGAAAATTCATGAAATGATAGTAGAACGTATTGCTTCAGTTAGTTCTCATTTTCTACAAAATGAGATAACGAAGTTTGCGACAGAACAGCGGATGATGGGGAATTTTTTTGATGAAATTCTAAGAGAAGAATACCAAGATGAAGAGGAAGTTTTAAGACGGGGGAGCTTTGTTCATCTTGATCTTTCTGAGCCTTATCGAATTGCAATGATTAAATATCAACTACAGGAAAATAACTTAAAAAAAGAGTTTCTTTTTCACGAAGAGATGGGAAAGGCAGTAACTAGTTATTTTCATAATAAAAAAGGAAATATTTTAGTCGGTCATCGTACAAAAAGCGTCATTCTGCTCATTCCGAGCAGTTATTTAGAACAAGATGGAATTGATACGTATTTTGAGCATTTCTTGTGTTTTCTTTCTGAAAAGTTTCCCGAAGCTCTGTTTTTTGCAGGTGTTAGTAAACAGTCAGACAGAATCGGAAAGGCAAAAGACTGCTACAATGAAGCGTATACGGCCCTAAGAATGGCAACCATGAATAAGAGGATCATGTTATTTGATTCATTAGGTATGATCGGTCCCTTAATTAATCAAAATAACGAAAAAGAAATCCTTCAAATTGCTCGAAATACGCTTGGGCCGCTATTGGATCCATTGGATCATAAGAAGGTAGATTTACTTAGAACTCTCTATATATTTCTTGCTAATGGTGGAAATTTGGAACAAACGTCTTGTGAAAACGCTATGTCTCTTAGTGGCTTACGATATCGCCTTTCTAGGATCGAAGCTTTGCTCAATCATAATCTTAGAGATCCTTTTTATAACTATCAACTCTATTTAGCACTCCAGTCTTTAATATTAATAGGGGAATTAGATCTAAATAGGATAGGATAGGATATATCCAACTGATTAAATCGATAGAGGAATTCTTTTTCTATCATGTACGAGTAGTAAACATAGTTCTTCCGCTAGATATTTGACTCATCCGTGTGAAAAGGACTTTTCACACGCCTTTCAGCTTCGCTGAAAGGTTGCGATATGGTTATGAAACAAGAGGAGAAAACTCGTTTTCTCCTCTTGTTTCATGACCATATCGCTTAGATGAGTCAAATATCCACTAGTATCTGTCGAAATATTAAAAAGGACATATTATAGAAAGTTTTTGCAGTGAATCTTTTTTAACAGAATAGTAGTTTATATAGAAAGCCTCTTATGAATGAGGCTTTTTTTGCTATGTATGTATAAAAACCAACACAAATCTTCTAAAAAGAATAAATTATTAGAATATTCGTGATATTGCGTAAATTATTGTCAATCAATAAACTAAATACAAGGAATACTTTTATAGTAAGTGAAAGGGAGGAAAAAGAATGAGTAATATAAGTCATTTTTATCCAGGGTTAGATGGAGTTGTAGCTGCAGAAACAAAGATTTCTTTTCTTGATACCGTTCAAGGGGAAATCGTAATTAAGGGATACGACTTAATTGAATTATCTAAGAATTATAGTTATCTAGATATTGTACATCTTCTGCTAGAAGATAAGCTGCCTAATCAAGATGAGAAGAATAGATTGGAAAATAAATTAAAGAAAAACTATGAAATACAAGAAACGCTTTATGAAATGTTTAAATTGCTCCCAAAACAGACTCATCCTATGGATGCGCTAAGAACAGGTATCTCTTTTCATTCTGGTTACGATGGGGATATTGATAATCGTTCGTTAGACGTAAATAAAGAACGCGCTTACCAACTATTGGGAACGGTTCCAAACATTGTGGCTAACAGTTATCGAATTCTCAACAAACAAAGACCTGTTCAACCAGACAAAGACTTATCCTACAGTGCTAACTTCTATTATATGATTACAGGCACTATACCAACAGCCATTGAAGAGAAAATTTTTGACCTTTCACTAGTGCTTTATAGTGAGCATGAGATGCCGAACTCTACTTTTACTTCAAGGGTGATTGCTTCTACTCAGTCAGATCTTTATGGCGCATTGACTGGCGCAGTGGCATCCTTAAAAGGAAATTTACATGGCGGGGCTAATGAAGCGGTGATGCATATGCTTCTTGAGGCAGAGTCTGTTGAAAAGTTTGAAGAGCTATTAGAAAAGAAATTGTTAAACAAAGAAAAGATTATGGGATTTGGTCATCGTGTTTATATGAAGAAAATGGATCCTCGGGCTTTAATGATGAAGGAAGCATTAAGGCAGTTGAGTGATATAAAAGGAGACGACCTTTTGTACCGGATGTGTGAAGCGGGAGAAAGGCTAATGGAAAGAGAAAAAGGACTTTATCCAAATTTAGATTATTATGCAGCTCCTGTCTACTGGATGCTTGGAATTCCAATCCCATTATATACACCAATCTTTTTTGGGTCGAGAACAGTAGGATTATGTGCACATGTCATTGAGCAGCATGCCAATAATCGTCTGTTCCGCCCAAGAGTCAATTATATTGGTGAACGACATGCCTTAAGCAAATAATCAACGATGCGTTGTGCGTTGTTGACTGTCTCACCGTAATATGAATGTTGGCCAGAACATTCATATTACTAGCATAATCAATTTTACTAGGAAAGGGAAGGATAACATGTTAAAAACAAATGAACTAAATCAAATAGATCAATTATTAGAAGATATAACAGACTACGTATTAAATAAAGAGATTACAAGTGAAGAAGCGTTTGACACTGCGCGTTATGTATTACTAGATACGCTTGGCTGCGGGATTTTGGCTTTAAACTATCCGGAATGCACAAAGCTAATGGGGCCGATTGTGCCTGGAACGGTTGTTCCGAACGGATCCAGAGTACCAGGCACATCCTATTGTCTAGATCCAGTGAGAGGAGCCTTTAATATTGGTTGTATGATTCGCTGGCTCGATTATAACGATACATGGCTTGCTGCTGAATGGGGACATCCATCCGATAATTTAGGTGGTATTTTGGCTGTTGCTGATTACATAAGCCGCGTCCGTGTTTCAGAAGGTAAAGAACCATTAACAATGAAAGTCGTACTAGAAAGTATGATCAAGGCTCATGAAATTCAAGGAGTGCTTGCACTTGAAAATAGTTTAAATCGAGTCGGTCTTGACCATGTACTGTTTGTTAAAGTGGCAACGACGGCTGTTGTGGCAAAATTGTTAGGGGGGACAAAAGAAGAAATTACAAATGCTGTATCACATGCATGGATTGATAATAGCAGTTTGCGTACATACAGACATGCACCGAATACGGGTTCCCGGAAATCATGGGCTGCTGGAGATGCGACGAGCCGGGGCGTTCATTTAGCTCTGATGGCGCTTAAAGGAGAAATGGGATATAAAACGGCTCTTTCAGCACCAGGTTGGGGATTCCAGGACGTTTTATTTAATAAACAAGAATTAAAGCTGGCTCGTCCGCTTGACTCCTATGTGATGGAAAATGTTCTTTTCAAAGTTTCATACCCTGCCGAATTCCATGCACAAACGGCTGCGGAATGTGCCGTTCAGCTTCATCCGAAAGTAATTGACCGTTTAGAAGAAATTGACCGTATTACGATTACAACGCATGAGTCAGCGATTCGTATTATTGATAAGGAAGGTCCTTTAAATAACCCAGCTGACCGCGATCATTGCCTTCAATATATTACAGCTATTGGACTAATCTTTGGGGATATTACCGCTGATCATTACGAAGATGAAATCGCGTCAAATCCGCTGATTGATATTTTAAGAGACAAGATGGTTGTTGTGGAAAACAAAAGGTACAGTGAAGATTATTTAGACCCAAATAAGCGTTCCATTGCGAATGCCGTTCAAATTCATTTTAAAGATGGTACAAGTACGGACGTAGTGGAATGTGAGTACCCATTAGGACACCGTTTCCGCCGAGATGAGGCGATTCCTCAAATCAACAAAAAGTTCTCTGCTAATATTCAGACGCATTTCTCACAAAAACAAGCCAAGATCATTCAAGAAGTATGCTCAGATGCTAAAAGCTTGTCCAATATGCCGGTTAACGAATTTATGGACTTATTTTTATTGTAAAGGAGGAAGGATACATGGCATGGATTGTGGATCAACCGTCATCACAGGCGGAACTAGCCAATCGATTTAAACAACTTATGACTGGACCTACTATTTTACAAATTCCAGGGGCGCATGATGCAATGGCCGCCCTCGTTGCCAGACAAGCTGGATTTTCCGCACTTTACTTATCAGGTGCGGCTTATACAGCAAGCCTCGGGTTACCTGATTTAGGAGTAGTTACTTCAGCGGAAGTGGCGCAAAGAGCAAGGGAATTAGTACGGGCGACTGATTTACCGTTGTTAGTAGATATTGATACTGGTTTTGGCGGTGTGTTGAATGTAGCCCGTACTGCAAGAGAGATGTGGGAAGCTAATGTAGCGGCTGTTCAACTAGAAGATCAGCAGCTGCCTAAAAAATGTGGACATTTAAACGGGAAAAAACTCGTCTCTACGGAGGAAATGGTGCAAAAGATTCAAGCCATTAAAAAAGTTGCACCGTCTCTTGTGATTGTCGCCCGAACGGATTCCCGAGCTGTCGAAAGCCTTGAATCGGCTGTTGCAAGAGCAAAAGCTTATGTAGAAGCAGGAGCAGATGCTATTTTTCCTGAGGCCCTTCAATCTGAAGAGGAATTCCGTTTATTCTCTCAATCGATTTCGGTTCCATTGTTAGCGAATATGACTGAATTTGGCAAAACTCCTTATTATACCGCAGCTGAGTTTGCTGATATGGGGTACCAAATGGTTATTTATCCTGTTACGTCTTTACGGGTGGCTGCGAAAGCCTATGAACGTATTTTTCAGTTGATCCAAGAACAGGGTACGCAAAAGGAAGGCCTTCATGATATGCAGACAAGAAGCGAATTGTATTCAACGATTTCTTATTATGAGTTTGAGGGATTGGATCAGGAGATTTCCAAAACCTTATTAACAAAAGATCAATAGAATAAAGGATTTGGTTCTCTGTTCAATAGGGACAAGGAACCGAATCCCTTTATCACAATTTTAGGAAGTTGCCGAATAAGGAGGAAAAAGAATGGCAAAAGAACCTGCATTCAAAAAAACAATCAGGGAGCAGCCGTGGGATTACAAAACAAAGAATGAATATGAAGATGTGACAGTCAGACAGCAGCCGTATGTACATATGCATTACCGCCATATTTTCGATGAGCGGGATTATGATATTTATGATCCGCGTTATACCCGTCTGAAATCTTCCGATTGGGAAGCCTTCCGCGATCCGAAGAAATTCTGGTATACAACCTATGTAAATAATCGTAAGAAAATGGCGGAGGAAATTGAAAACGCATTCACCCAGGCGAACGAACTCGGTCTAATCGAAAATCTTTCACCGCAATGGGCAGATGCAGTAAGAGATCTTTATACACCGCTTCGCCACCTCGAATATGGCGAAAACGTGCAAATGCAATATGTCATTCGATATGCCTTAGGATCGGCGATCGAGCAGTGTGCAACCTACCAAGCCTACGACAAAACAGGAAGAGCGCAATGGATTTCACAATGGGCGATGAATATGCAGGAGCATCATGGTGATTTTCTAGTCCACGGTAAAGAAGTGCTCTTGAATGATCCGGCCTTCCAGCCGCTGCGCCGCTATGTGGAAGAAATCCTTGTTACGGATGACTGGGCAGAAGTACTGGTGGCAGAGAACTTAACGTTAGATCTTTTACTAGGAAACCTTATGTACCGTGAGTTTAATAAGGAAGCGATGAAACAAGGGGATACGCATTTAGCCGTTATGAACCTTGTCATTGCTAAACAGTTAGATTGGCACCGTGATTGGGCATTCTCATTGTTCAAGCTGTTAGCACAGGATGAGGCTGAAAGCCGTTGGGATTACTTAAAAGCACTGGGCTATGAGGAATGGGAAGGAGATTACCGCTGGGGTAAAGTGTTAAGTGACCCGAGGGAGACTCCAGAAGAGACCTTATCAAATGTAGAAATCATCCAAGAATGGGTCGATAAATGGTACCCGAAAGCCTTCGAAGCAGTCCTTGCCTTAGCTCCGTTATTTGAAAAACATGGAATCGCTATCGACCTTCCGGCTACATTGAAGAGGATTGAAGAAGAAGCGATTATTCCAATCTATAAAAAATATAAACTGCCATTTAAACAATACGAAATAGCGCTTAGCTAATAGAGAGGACGGGAAATCATGACTGTAAAACAAGCCTATGTAGGGATGGATTTAGATACAAGCGGAGGTAGTGTTGTAACTGCGATTATTGCTGCGATTGAAGAAGATAATGAAGACGTAATTGTTGAAGATTTTCACGTTTATAAAAAAGTGAAAGCACCCGGGAAAATGGTTTTAAAAAGAGAAACGGTTGAAGAACATCTTGGAGCAGATTTTGATATGGATCAAGTACACCTTGTTATGTCTTCTGCTTTCGGATTTATTACGGATTGGGACGAAGAACAGCTGACTATTGAATGGGAAGATGCATAATAAGGAGGAATCAGTCACGTGGCTAAAATGGGGATAAAAGAAAAGTATCATGCAATGACAAGGGATTTAATGTGGGAGCCAAAGGATTTTGATATGAACCGGGTGTATCCTTTAATTGAAAAAGAAGGGATTATTCTTAAGGATCCAAGCAGATGGGAAGATCCATTCCGGATGGCCTATAACCAGTATGTGAAAATTCAGTCTGAAAAGGACGGAATTTACCACGCGGTTCGAAATGCCTTTGAAGCAAACGACGGACATGCCAAAGTCGTAGATTCCCGTTGGTATGAAGGGGTAAAAGTATTTGCGAATGCCGTTCAGCCTGCAGAATATTCTGCACACCGCTTGATGGCCTATGTCGGACGCAACATCCCAATTGAAGCCATCCGCTTTGCGACCTTCAATCAGGCGATTGACGAACTGCGTCATGCGCAAATTGAAATCAAGCACTACGCTCATATGAGTAAAGAGATCGACGGATTGCATGCATTTGCGAATACATCACAAAACCTATGGTTTAATACGGTGCCTAAGTCCTTCTTTGATGATGCGATGACAGCCGGTCCATTTGAAGCGTTAATGGCGATTTCCTTCTCGTTTGAATATGTATTTACCAATATTCTCTTCCTGCCGTTTGCTTCTTCTGCCGGTGCAGTCGGGGATGAAAACTTTGCTGCTGTTGGAAAAACAGTTCAATCAGATGAATCCCGCCACATGGCACTGGGAATGTCAGCGTTAAAAATGCTGTTAGAGGAAGATGACCGTAATATTCCAATCATTCAAGGCTGGCTGGATAAGTGGTATTGGAGAGCATACCGTATGTTCTCTGTTGTGTCTACACTTGTAGACTATTATCCTCGTATTCGTCCTATTTCATGGAAAAAAGCGTTTGAAATGTACGTTGAAGAGCAAGTGTTTAATGGTTTATTTAAGGATTTACGTAAATACGGCATTCGTCTTCCAAAGCATGCGGAAGACAGCATTAAAGAAAAAGAGCATTATTCACATGTAACGATGCGAATTCTCGATCAGTTCAAGCATGCCAATATGTTTAGAGGCTTTCAGCTGCAGCCGGATGACTATGAATGGTTATCAAACGAATATCCTTTATTTGATGAGTATTATGCACCATTTTTCCGCCGCAATGATCATAATGTCTTTGCCAATGCCAGCCCTGGTGTTCCGGCTATTTGTCAGGTGTGTCAAGTTCCAGCAGAGTTTCCAGACCCAGATAACCCGACAAAGCTATGGACACAATACAGTGAATATAACAATAAAACGTATATTACTTGTTCTCCTGGCTGTAAGCATATTTTTGAACAGGAACCATTTAAATATATGCAGATTTGGTGGCCGGTAGAAGCCTATTTGAACGGCGAGTTTGGTGAAGATCCGGTAGCGGGATTATTCAAATATATTGGATTATCTCCAAATGAAGCCGGTGAACATTATTCCTCAAATGAGCATGCTCGTTGGCTCGAGTATCGGAGACATTTAGGACTCGATAAGAAATTTTTCTAGTAGGAGGGGATAGAATGGACTATTTGAAGGATGAAAACCATCTACTTGTCTGGTTCGTACTTAGACCGGAAATAGAAAAAGAATTAGGAACCAGTTATCTAGGGATGCGCGCCCGCTATAATATGACAACAAATGAATTGCTGCAGGAAATATTAGACACATACAAAGCAGATAAAGAAAAAAGTTATCGCTTCGTCTTAAAACGGGCTGCCAGGGATATTGACGTTTCCTTAGATCAGACGGTTCGAGAAGCAGGTATGCGAAATGGCGACTGCCTCCAAGTCATTGCTTGATAAAGGATATTTCCGAAGTAGGGGATAAGCATCTGCTTATTCTCTACTAAATCGATGGAATTACATAGATTAAATGAGAGGGGAGAAAGAAACATGAGCAAAACAACAACAGCAGTGGAAACTTATGAAATTACATTAGAGCCGAGCGGGAAGGTCATTACTGTTAAGGAAGGTCAAACGATACTAGATGCTGCGATTCGCAACGGCATTCAGGTTGCCTATGGATGCCGTCACGGCAGCTGTTCAGCCTGTAAGTGCCAGGTTCTTGAAGGCGATTATGAGATTATGGACCGCGTTTCGGACTACTCCTTAATGAGCTTTGAAAGAGAAGAAGGCTTTACATTAATGTGCAGTACGCTCGTTGAAAGTGATCTTGTGATTGAAGTAGAGGAAGAAGAATCAGACCTGCCATTCTTTTCGGTACATGATTTTGAAGCAGAGGTTGTGGAAAATAAACCATATACGCATGACATTCACATGATTAAGCTGAAATTACAAGAACCTGCTGAAATTCCATATGGTTCAGGACAATTTTTTGAGTTTGATATTCCTGGTCTAGATGATACACGCGCCTATTCGGTAGCCAATAAATATCAGGACGGCAGTTTGGTTGAATTTCATATTAAGAGAGTTCCGAACGGACAAGGTTCCAATTATATGTGCGACCTGAAAGCAGGAGACACTGTTACAGGCTCAGGGCCATATGGCAGCATGCAGCTCCGTGATCGCAATAAAGACTTGATCTTTGTTGCCGGCGGTTCTGGAATGGCGCCGATTAAGTCGTTAGTTGAAGAAGTATTCTCGGACACTTTTGAAAAAGAAGCATGGTTCTTTTATGGAGCCCGCTCGAAAAAGGACTTGTACTTGGCTGAGGAGTGGATGACATTAGCAGAAAAATATCCAAACTTCCATTTTATCCCTGCATTATCACAGCCGGATGCTGATGATGGCTGGGATGGTGCAACTGGCTTCATTGCAGATGTGATTTCAAGCACCCTTGAAAACATGACAAATATGGATGCCTATCTTTGCGGTCCGCCTATCATGATTGAAACAGCATGTGATGCCTTGTCAAAAGGCGGCGTTAAAGGTACAGATATTTCCTATGATGAATTTTAATAAGGGGGAGGAAGGAACATGGCGAAAGTAATGCGGATCGGTCGAATTGAATTAAAGGTGTTAGACTTAGAAAAATCAGTAGAATACTATACAAAGGTAATCGGTTTAGAAGAAACAGGCCGAATGGGTGACAGTGTTTACTTAAAGGCGTGGGATGAGTATGATCATCACAGTGTGATACTAACAAAATCGAAAAGTGCTGGAATTGCACACTTCGCTTTTAAAGTAGAAACCCTAGATGACCTCGTCTACTTCGAAAGAAAGGTCGAAGAATTCGGCTGTACAACGACAAGAATTTCTAAGGGTACTAGATTGGGTGAAGGGGAAGCCGTTCACTTTATTTTACCGACAGGCCATCATTGTGAGTTGTACCATGAAATTGATTTCTTAGGGACAGCTGTAGGAACGTTAAATCCACATCCGTGGCCGCTTGGAAAAGTGGGAATTGCGCCGCATCGTTTTGACCACTGCCTATTAACCGGTGATGATTTAAATACCGTTACAAGGTTCTTTATTGATGCACTTAACTTTAAACAAAGTGAAAAAATTACCACTGTTGATGGCGAGGTGCTATTAGGGAGCTTCCTGTATACAACAAATAAAGCCCATGATTTAGCGTTTGTAAAAGGCCCTGATGCAAAGCTGCACCATGCTGGATTCCATGTTGATTCCCTTCATGATGTGTTTAAAGCAGCAGATATCTTATCCATGTATGAAGTTCCGTTTGATGTGACTCCGACTCGTCACGGGATTACACGTGGTGAAACGATTTACTTCTTTGACCCATCAGGAAACCGAAATGAAGCATTTGCAGGCGGATACATTACTTATCCAGATATGCCGACCATTACTTGGACGGAAGATAAAATTGGACAAGGAATTTTCTACCATCGCAGAGAATTATCTGAGTCTTTTATGAAAGCGTTAACTTGATCTGAGGTTTAGTAACGAAATGATCAAATGAAAATGGAGGGATGAGCATGAATAAAATAACTCTTAAAGCGAGAGGTCAACAGTTTGAGTATTCCTGTCCATCGAACGTAACGCCGCTCAGGGCAGCGCGGAATCAGTTTATTCCCATTCCAACTGGATGTGTGAGCGGAGGATGCGGCATGTGTAAGGTAAAGGTGGTTAACGGTGAATATGAGCAGGAAATCATTCGTTCCCACGATGCCTTATCCGATGAGGAATTAGCGAACGGTTATGCATTGGCCTGCTGCATGAAAGCCAAAATGGATCTTGAGATCATTGCTATTGAGGATTATGAGAAAGCACAACAGGAAAGTTTAGAGAATATTAGTGGAAGAAGCTAGTAGAAAAGTAGCGATTTTTTATTCCACTCTTAACGGGAGTAAAATCCCCACCTCAAGATTCTGAGTATACACAAAGAAGATAGGTGGGGGACTAACCGCCCGTAAAGATTACTTAGACAAAATCGCAACCGAGATTGTCAAAAACCACGACATTATCGGAATGGAAGATTTGTCTGTAAGTAATATGCTGAAAAATCATCATCTTGCCAAAGCCATTAGTGAGGTCTCGTGGTCACAATTTCAAACGATGATTGAATACAAAGCCAAAT
>NZ_VYKL01000066.1 GCF_008710145.1 Niallia endozanthoxylica | reverse complement strand
AACGCAGCGAGGAATATAAAAGAAGAAGGGATTCGCCTTCTTCAACCTGTACCCGTACTCATCTAACAATCTTTTTGTACCGCAGGAACTGCAGGGGGGGGGCCTGTCAGCATCATGTGTGCTGTTTGTCGAGTTTTGGGACAATGGAGAGAGTGTAAGACGTTCGTCATGGGATGCCGTTCTCTGTGAAGCAGGAATCTTGTGACTAGCTTCAAGTCAAACAGTCGAGTTCTTTCGGTCCACAGGGTCGTTAGAAACTTGCGACTTTAGTCCTGAGAGGTTCATTAATAAGAAACATAAAAGGAAGGTAAAATAGATGGTAGATGTCTTTACAGAAATTTTCATACAAGCTCCGCGGGAAAAAGTAGCAGAATATGCCGCCAATCCAGACAATGCCCCGGAATGGTATGTCAATATTCATTCTGTAGAATGGAGAACACCAAAGCCATTAACCACTGGTACTCAGGTGGCATTTAAAGCCCAATTTTTAGGAAGAGAACTATCCTATGTATATGAAATCATCGAGTTCATTCAAGGTCAAATGCTTGTTATGAGAACGGCAGACGGTCCATTTCCCATGGAGACCATCTATACATGGGAATCCACTAACGAAAATCAAACGAGAATGACTTTAAGAAACAAGGGAAACCCAACTGGATTTTCAAAGATTATGACGCCCTTTATGGAGCTTATGATGGAAAAAGCAAACAATAAAGACTTGAAAAAATTAAAAGAAATGATGGAAAATCATTAAATACATATAAAATGCCCTTATCTCAAAAGGAGTAAGGGCTTCAGAAATAATTTATGCTGTCACTGCGTGCGTCAAAACCTATTTATATAAATCCCACCAAATTTATGATAGAAAAGGGCGGAATTTCATATTCCAATCCCATTAAAATCATTTTTTCTATTAAAAATTAATTAGCGTAGATAGATTTACTTTAATTTAATTTTCCTGATAAATTAAGAATATATGTTCTTATTTATATTATAATATAGATAGACTAAACTTTCCATTCTTACTATATACTCAAAAAAATCCTTACTCAACACGAGTAAGGATACCAGAAGCTAATTTTGCTGACCATACGTACGGTCATAGCCTCTTCTTTTAAACTCAATGACGAGGTTTTTGGCATTTTCATAATCTGTTGTAATGACTAATTGATACGGATCATTTTCAGAAGGCGCCTCATTTGGCCCATAGTTCTTTAATGCGACTCCTCTGGCATTATAGCCTCTTTGTTCATACTCAGGCACCAAGGCTCTAGCCTGCCAAAAAGAAAGGTTGGGGATAATCACATCATATACTGGATTTTTCCTTTGCAAATTAAATGCTCTTTCAAGACCTTTTACATGGGCTCTTCCAACAGCTTGAATCCAGTTTGGATCCTTCATTTTTCCAGCATCAAAAGGGTTGTCTATGAAGCCCGATTCCGTTAACAAGCTTGGCATGTTGCTTTCACGCAAAATGTGCAGGTCGCTCTGCCGTTTTCCGCGATTGTTCAGACCGATAACTTTCATAATCTCATCATGAATGATGTTCTGATAAGTAGTTGTCGGTACTCCAACATTCGGATAGACAAACGATTCAAATCCTGTTCCACCGCCTGCGTTAATATGAATGGAAAGAAAAAAGTCTGCTCCCCATTTATTTGCTTCATTTGTTCGTTGACTTAAGGAAGGGAAGGTATCTCCCGTAC
The DNA here is from genome assembly GCF_008710145.1 of Niallia endozanthoxylica. GTDB lineage: Bacteria > Bacillota > Bacilli > Bacillales > Cytobacillaceae > Bacillus_BD > Bacillus_BD endozanthoxylica. The sequence continues at coordinate 17,436 of NZ_VYKL01000066.1, read as the reverse complement.
GGCTCATTTTGACTTCTACGTCACTATACTCAGAGGCTAATGTTTCCTGAATGACCTTCGAGATGGATAATGTGATATCTTTTTCCTGTATTTCATTTCCAACTGCTCCTGGATCGCTGCCTCCGTGACCTGGATCTAGAAATAATTTAAACATATCTCATCCTCTCCTCGATATTTTATATGCAAAAATAACAAAATTCGTGTGGACTACTTTATCATTTGTGAAAAAAATTCATATAGGTACCATATGCAAAAGGGTAGGGCAATGTTTTTACTTCTATGAAACGTTGAGCGAATGTTTTGCTTCCATATCTTCAGAAAGAGACCTAACTATATGTTAAAGTAAAGAATACGGAAAAAATACAGGCCTTTCAAATATTGAATCTTTTTTTCAATAAAGATCTGAAATGAATGGAGTGACAGGCATGACATATCCCTTGATTACATCTCTAGAACCAATTGTGAATCATCAGTCGAAGGTATTAATACTGGGGTCCATGCCAGGGTTGGAATCTTTAAGAAAACAGCAATACTATGGTAACCCGCGCAATCACTTCTGGGGGATTATGTACAAGCTTTTTCAACAAGAGGAACTGCAGGACTACCGTGAGAAAATGGCATTTATAAAAAACCATCACATTGCTCTTTGGGATGTTATTTATTCCTGTTTACGGGAGGGGAGCCTTGATTCCAATATAAAGGCTGAAGTGCCAAATGATATTTTGGGGCTACTTGAGAGATATCCTAATATTCAATTTATCGGTTTCAATGGGGGAAAAGCCTATGAGGTTTTTAAAAAGAAAATCGGCTTCCGCACGCTCGATATAAATTATAAGAAACTCCCATCAACAAGCCCTGTACCGGGAAGAAATGTAAAATCCTTTGAAGAAAAGCTGCAGGACTGGAAAATCATTAAAGAATATGTATAACATTTTTATAGAATATCTCAATGAAAAAAATTATTGTTACGAGACAAACTATGGAATTTTCAGCTATACTAGATAATGGTCTTCTCATAATAATACTGTTAAAAGTCGAATGAATATTACTTTTGGGTGGTCAAAATACATAGAAGTTTTATCTATTAGGATGTTTTTATGATACGAGACTTGTTCATAAGTTTAATTCAGCAAAATATTTATGCCCTATAAAGACAAAATTTTGATTCTATCAATGCTTGATGATTCGTTAATTAGCCGAATTTTGTTAACTGGAGGAATTTGATGAGTGAAGCAGCAATAGAAAAAAAGAAAATTAGCCATAGAAGATTAAAATTAAGAAGCGTTATCAAAAGGGCATTATTTATTACAATTGGAGCCATTATTATGGGTTATGGATTAGAAGCGATATTAATCCCTAATCAAATGATTGACGGCGGTGTGACGGGTTTATCCATGTTGTTAAGTCATATTACGCCAATTAACCTGAGTATTTTTCTAGTCCTGTTAAACCTGCCCTTCTTTTTCCTAGGGTATAAGCAAATTGGTAAATCCTTTGCATTTAGTATGCTATATGGAATTGTAGCTTTATCTGTTGCAACTTCTTTTATGCATCATGTCGAACCCATTGTCCATGATGAGTTATTGGCCGTCGTTTTTGGCGGTTTAACCTTAGGGGTAGGAGTAGGGTTGACTCTTCGAAATGGCGGGGTACTAGATGGAACGGAAACACTAGCGATACTGATTGAGAAGCGATTGCCGTTTTCTGTTGGTGAAATCATCATGTTTGTTAACGTGATTATTTTCGCGATTGCAGCTTTTGTATTTGGGTTAGAAAATGCTTTATTTTCTATGCTCACCTACTTTATTGCTTTTAAAACCATTGATGTGGTTGTAAAGGGATTGGAAGATATGAAATCGATGTATATCATTAGTGACAATACGACTGAAATTGCCGATGCCATTACAGAGCGGTTAGGTCGAGGGGTAACTTATCTGCACGGGGAAGGCTCTTATAGCGGAAAAGATCAAAGAGTTATTCTATGTGTGTTCACAAGGCTTGAGGAAACAAAGATGAAGGATATCATTAGGGAGATTGATCCAGGAGCATTTATTATTGCTTCTGATGTATCCGAAGTCCGCGGCGGACGCTTTAAGAAAAAAGATATTCATTAATGGGGAATTTTTGTATAAGCTGTAATTTACAAGGCTTCTTTTAATAAAGGAGATATGGGGAAACTTTTCAGCGGTAGACTTTAAATGAGAAAGAATTATTTATTATTATATAGCTCGGCTAGATAACGAATCATCGATGCACATTCCATCATGATTTGAAAGTTGAATCGAAAAATAGCTTGGAAGCATATTCCAAGCTATTTTTTTATGGAGTATATTAGAAATTATATGAATAGACTTTAATAGGAGGTGTGAAGATTGAAAAAATTTATCCTTCATACAGCTAGAATTTTTATCGGTTTGGTTTTTCTTGTTGCTGGGGTGAATGGGTATTTAGTTATTTTTGGACAGGAACCGTTTATCGCTAATAGTCCCGAAGCCATGAAATTATTTGAATTTGACTATTTATTAATCATTGAAAAATCATTAGAAATCCTCTGCGCTGTCTTATTATTATCCAATCGGTATATCCCATTAGCTCTTGCTATCTTAGCTCCTCTAATAACCAACATTTTCTTACTTCATTTGTTCGTCGACCATTCACTACTTCCTTTAGTCACTGTCCTTGTCATCGTTTATAGTTACATGCTGTTCCACTATAGAAGGAACTTTAGGAGTATTTTTGAGAAAAAACCTTGATTCTTATAATGACTATATTAGTAGGGAAACACGTTTAAATAATACAGGGTGTTTCCCTTTATTTTTGTTTAACTATTATTCACTTTTGAATAAAGGAGGAAGTGTGATGAAAGCCATTATATGTACAAAATATGGATCACCCGAGGTTTTAGTGCTTAAAGAAATAGAAAAACCGACTCCTAAAGACAATGAAATACTGGTAAAAATTCATGCGACGACCGTAGCCTCGGGAGATATCAGAGTTCGGAGTTTCAATAGTCCTTTACTGCTATGGATTCCGATGCGATTGGTCTTAGGCCTAAGAAAACCTAGAAAACCCATTCTAGGTGTGGAGTTAGCTGGTGAGATTGAAAAGATAGGAAAGAATGTAAAAAGGTTCAAAAAAGGAGATCGAGTATTTGCCATGACTGGTATGAATTTTGGGGCTTATGCAGAATACATAAGCTTGCCTGAGGATGGGACAGTAGCATTAAAACCTGATAATTTAACTTTTGATAAAGCTGCTGCCATCGCATTTGGGGGAACATCTGCACTGTATTTTCTGCGAAAAGGAAAAATTCAGAAGGGACAAAAGGTTCTAGTATACGGGGCTTCTGGATCCGTAGGCACTTCTGCTGTGCAGTTGGCAAAGTATTTTGGGACAGATGTGACAGCTGTCTGCAGTACTGCAAATGTCGATTGGGTGAAAGCACTGGGAGCCGATCATGTCATCGATTACACGAAAGAGGATTTTTCGATAAGAAAAGAGCGTTATGATCTTCTCATTGATGCAGTTGGGAAATGTTCAAGAACGGTTGGCAGAAAGGTACTCACACCGAAGGGGAGATTCGTGTCAGTTGAGGGACAGGGCATTGCAAAGGTGCGCACAGAGGATTTGCTTTTTCTCCGTGAGCTGATTGAAAAGAAATTCTTCAGACCAGTTATTGATAGATGCTATCCGCTCGAACAAATTCGTGAGGCTCACAGATATGTTGAAAAAGGCCATAAAAAAGGGAATGTCGTTATCACTTTAGTGCATGATAATCATTCTTAATAAAATAAAACAGGCGCTTAATCGTATTTATCCACTTTAACCTTTATAGGTTTGTAGAACAACTCCCTTGTCTATGTGCAATTTTTAAAGGTGAGAGCACCTTGCTTGTCCTATCTATGTATCATACCAATGGGGATAGGATATTCTTTGTAAAATTTCTCCTAATTCTATTTTTATGGTCAATTCCGAGGCCACTGATTAAAAGAAAATAAAAAGAGGGCTGGTTATTGTTTCCACTGGAATCCATTAAACCAGCTCTCTGTTTTATTTAAAATTGTTCGTTCGCTTCCCATGATTCCACCATTTTATGGGCTGTATGCGGATCAAATCCTTTGCCCAGTAAATAAGCAATGGCTGCCACTTCTGTTAAAGCGTGTGAATAGGATGTAAACGAAGCCTCATGTAAACCATAATGAACAAAAGGATGTATGGCATGTAACGTTTCCATTTTTAAATGACCATGATGCATAGGGAATATGGGATTGTGTGGTGAATGATACATGATCTGATCGTCCTTCCTCACATTAGTATGAAATCTGATGCTATCTTATGAAGAATAATCTGTTTAGACCATTGTCCTAATGAAATTCCGCTAGAACCTACTATTTGGAACCAAATATCAAAATGTAACAATAGACCTAGGTGTATAGCACGTTGACGAATCAGCATTTCTATTTCACAATAAAATGTTGGATATTCATTAAGGTGGGAATAGATATGGGAAGAATGGAAAGAAGACAGGATCGTAAATCGTCATTTATAAGGGCCATATGGGACAAATTGCGTTCCAATAGTTTGTTTAAGAAGCTATTATGGATTGCTCTAACCTTGGCCATTATCGGGTTATTGGTGTTTAATATCTTTATTTGGACCAGTGATGTGAGTAAGCTTGAAACACCGGTGCCGCAGCCAACGATGATATACGATCAAAACAGTGAAATAGCCAGTAAAATCTCCAATTCGAGTATTGAAGGTATCACGATTAAACAAATTCCGAAGGACGTTATACATGCAGTTATCTCTGTAGAGGATCAACGTTTTTATAAGCATCATGGAGTAAATTATTTTGGAATCATCCGGGCACTATTTCAAAATGCCGCAAGCGGAGAGGTCGTAGCAGGAGGAAGCACAATTACACAGCAGTTGGCAAAAAATGTTTTTTTGACACATGAACGAACCCTTACCCGTAAGGTGAAGGAATTAATTTTAACGAAAAAAATCGAACGTACGTATACGAAAGATGAGATTATTGAACGATATTTAAATCAAATTTACTTCGGTGAGGGAGCTTGGGGAATTCAACGTGCGGCACAGGTTTATTTCGGAAAAAATGCTAGTGAATTAACGCTGAGCGAATCTGCCATGCTCGCTGGATTAATTAAAGCTCCATCAGCGTATTCACCGCTTAAAAATTTTGAAAAAGCGGTGGAAAGAAGAGATATTGTCTTAGAATTAATGAAGGGTGAGGGTTATATTGATCAAAGTGACATTGATAAGGCGATGGAGCAGGAGATTGTATTAGAAGGAAGAAAAATGGATGATAAATATAAAGGCAAATATCCCTATTATGTTGATTACATCATTGAAGAGGCAATTGAAAAATATGGCTTAACGGAAAACGAAGTCCTGTCCGGCGGTCTTCATATATATACGGAATTAAATCCTGTTATTCAAAAAAATGCTGAAGAAGTCTATCAGAATGAGAGCCTGTTTCCAAAAGGTCAATCTGATCAGATCGTCCAAAGCGGTGGAATTTTTATCGATTCATCAACAGGTGGAATCAAGGCGCTTGTCGGGGGCAGAGGAGACCACACATTCCGTGGTTTCAACCGCGCTACCCAATTAGTGCGCCAGCCGGGTTCGACGATGAAACCATTAGCCGTCTATACACCGGCACTCGAGCGGGGCTATGATACCTTTGATTCATTGGAGGACAAGCCTCTTAATATTGACGGGTATCAACCTAAGAATTATGATCAAAAATTTCGCGATCAAGTAACCATGTATAATGCTGTCATCCATTCCTATAATGTACCGGCTGTTTGGTTATTGGATGAAATGGGCATGAAATACGGGGTGAATGCAGTAGAGCGTTTTGGAATTCCATTACAGGAGGATGATCAGTCCCTCTCGTTAGCACTCGGCGGAATGTCCGAAGGAACCTCACCTTTATCAATGGCTCAGGCATATACGACATTTGCGAATGACGGTTTAATGGTGGATGCGCACGCGATTCAAAGAATCGAGGATGCAAATGGAGAGCTGTTAAATAAATGGCAGAAAAATACCATAAGAGTAACAGAAAAAGAGGTTGCGCAGAAAATGACCTATATGTTGAGGGGTGTCGTGAATGAAGGTACAGGGACAAAGGCGAAGGTTAGCGGTTATGAAATAGCAGGCAAGACAGGGACAACACAGCTTCCATTTCAGCAAGAAGGAGCAAAGGATCATTGGTTTGTCGGCTATACACCTGAATTAACTGGAGCGATCTGGATAGGATATGACCAGACAGATGAAACACACTATCTATCATCCTCCAGCGGTGGAACAGCAACAGCTATTTTCCAAAAAGTCATTTCCATGTCAGTATCAGAGTTACAAGAAAAATCTTTTGATTTATCCTTAATTGAGAAAAAATATAATCAACAGTATGGCAGCATGAAAAAGGCGGAAGAAAAGAAACAAAAAGAAGAGGAAAGAAGGAAGGAATTGGAAGAAAAACAGAAAAAAGTGGAAGAGGAGAGAAGAAAGGAACTGGAAGAAAAGCAGAAAAAAGAAGAAGAGGAGAGAAGGAAAGAAGTGGAAAAGGAACGGAAAAAAGAGGAGAAAGAAAAGGAAAAAGAGCGTAAAGAAAAAGAAAAGGAAGAGAAGAAAAACAATAAGGATAATGATGATGAGGATGATTAAAATTTAATTTGCGAAACAGCTTTAATCAAAAAAAAGGAACGTCTTACTGTAGGCGTTCCTTTTCTCCATTATTTTACTAAATAATAAGTATTTTTTATGGAAAATAACGAAGTTCATATTAGGTAAAAAGAATAATAAGCCTGCAGTATCAAACACTAAAACATAGCACATCCAACCCAAAAAGTAGAAACAAAAGCATCATTGAACACTTATCAATGGATTAATGATAAAGTAAACACAATAAGTAAAAAGAAAAGGGGATACAATGATAAATCAAAACACATCAATCGAAACTGGTTGGAATTTTGACAATAGCTATGCCCGACTGCCTAGGTTCTTTTTTAACAGGCAAAACCCCATCCCTGTTAAATCTCCAGCGCTAGTCGTTTTAAATGAGCAGCTGGCTGCTTCACTTGGACTGGATGTTCAATCGTTAAAAAATGAAGAGAACATAAATATGTTTGCTGGCAATCAAATTCCAGAAGGAGCAGCACCGCTTGCGCAGGCCTACGCCGGACATCAATTTGGGCATTTTAACATGCTGGGTGACGGCAGGGCAGTCTTGCTTGGCGAGCAGATAGATCCTAATGGGGACCGATTTGATATCCAGCTTAAAGGATCCGGCAGAACGCCATTCTCCCGCGGGGGCGATGGCAGGGCAGCGCTTGGACCGATGCTGCGTGAATATATTATCAGTGAAGCCATGCATGCACTAGGGGTTCCAACTACACGCAGTTTGGCGATTGTGACAACCGGAGAAACTATTATTCGGGAAACGATGCTGCCAGGTGCCATATTAACTCGTGTAGCTGCCAGCCACGTACGTGTCGGTACCTTTCAATATGCTGCAGCATGGGGTAAAGATGAGGAATTGAAAGCTATGGCAGATTATACCATTAAACGTCATTATCCGGATATTGAAATCGATGATGATCGGTATCTTACACTGTTGCGTGAAGTAATGAAACGTCAGGCTGCATTGATTGCTAAATGGATGCAGATTGGTTTTATCCATGGGGTGATGAATACGGACAATATGGCTATTAGCGGTGAAACCATTGATTATGGTCCATGCGCCTTTATGGACACATATGATCCGGCAACCGTATTCAGTTCTATCGACAGAGAGGGGCGTTATGCCTATGGCAATCAGCCAATGATTGGGGGCTGGAATCTTGCCCGTTTTGCAGAGACCTTATTACCGTTGCTGCATGATGATGAAGAGAAGGCGGTGGAAATAGCCCAAGAAGAGCTTTCTGGCTATATGGAGATGTATCAATCTTACTGGCTTAGCGGCATGAGAGAAAAGCTTGGCATCATGAATGAAGAACAGGAGGACCAAGCCCTCATTGACGATCTTCTTCATATGATGCAAAAGCATCGAGCTGATTTTACCAATACCTTCCGTGCTTTAACCCTTGATAGGCCAGAGGTTATAGATATGAAAGGGATAAAAGCATTTGATGACTGGTATGCAAAGTGGAAAGCTCGGTTAGACAGACAAGAAGGTACGCAGGAATCAGCACAACAGCTGATGCGCAGTTCTAACCCTTCGGTCATTCCACGTAATCACCGTGTAGAAGAGGCACTAAAGGCTGCAGTGGAACAGAATGACTTCAGTGTGATGGAGAAACTTGTGGATGTACTATCAAAGCCATTCGCACACTCACCAGAACATGAGGAATATTGCAAATTGCCTGATGCGACTAATATTCCTTACCGTACATTTTGTGGAACATAAAAAAAGGCTGCTAAACGAAGCAGCCTTTCATTTTTATTGAGCAGTTTTTGCTAGAATGGTGTTATTTTTTAACAGCATGGATATAATGTATATTTTCGAATGCAGTTAAATAATCCGTCCGATTTAGAAAAAACTGCTCATTAATCATAGCCGGAGTTAGATGTTCATAAATGAGTAAACTTGATTTTTCTAACATTTTCTCGATTTCTACATAAGAGAAACACGATTTCATTGGTTCGCCTCCGATTGAAGCCATTTTTATTGTGTTTTCAACTCGATTTGACATTCCTTTTTCTTCAAAAAACGTCTCATCAGCATAATCAAAAACAATAGAGCTTCCTGATGGGAGTTCGGCAAATAAATGATCAATTAAGCGTGCGAGTTCCTCTTTCGTTAAATAATAAGAAACGCCTAGCAGGCTAAAGAAGGTTTTGGTGTTAGCAACCCCTCTATCTAGTAAATGACGAACAGAACATGTGTCGGTAAAGTCCATTGGAACAAAATGAAGATTATTAGGGATGATGTAATTGGCATCAGTTAATCTTTTCTTTTTGAATTCCTGGGTAGCTGGATGGTCAATTTCAAATATCTCTAGGCTGTTTTCTAATTCCGGGTGTCGAAAACAAAAGGTATCGAGACCTGCTCCAAGAATAACGTATTGTTTCACGCCTAAAAAAATTTCGTGAAGCAATATTTTTTCGCAAAAAGCAGCACGGGCTAAAGGGGTAGGGGAAAGTTGGACCTGTGTAATACATCTTAATATTTCTTCAGGGTCATCTTGAAGCTTTTGAGCTATCTCTTTGTTGAAGAATTCGGCTCCTCGAATCATATTTTTACGAATGTTAGAAAACTCTTGTGGGGAAATGAGATCTTTAGCTACAAAATCATCAAAAATGATTGGGTTATCATATCGACTGTGGTACGCTCGGCTAAAAGCTGATACTAAGGAAGTTACACTGGACTCATTTTGCTTCATCAAATCGTCCTCCTGCAAAACATAAGATTCCCCTGGCCAGGAGAATCTTATTATACAACCGATATACAAAATTTTAAAATTATAGCATAAAAATAAAATTTTGTCAAGATGGTTTATTTTTTAATCAATAAAAACTAGTGTTATCTCCATTAAATGGATGAATGTTCCAATCCTACATGTAAATATGATAGAGGTTTATGTAATAAGCAGAAGTAAAGGGAGATAAAATGATGTTGCAAATAAGTAAATGGCAGAGAATGATCCTTTTTATTTCACCTTTTGTAGTTATTCTGTCAGGGTCTTTGACTGCGATCTTTTTTCTAAGCTGATAAGCGGGTGGGCTTGGGTGCCTTTAACCATTGTTTACTGGGGTTCGCTTAGTTTTTTTATCCTTTTTTTCAAAGGAGATAAACCAATTAAATTATGGCTGCAGAGACCACAGCCTTCCAAAGCAGCAGTATTCTTTAACGTAATCCTTGGCATGTTCCCGCTATCCATTTTGCTATTAAACTATCATTTATTTGATTCTATGCTTCTTATTATTCTTTGGCTTTTATTTGCTCTTATTAATCCTTGGCTTGAAGAGTTGTATTGGAGAGGGGTATTATTAGATGCAGTAGTGGATCGGTTTCCTAAATGGGTTGGTGTTCTTTATACAACCAGTTTATTTGTCCTTAGTCATCCATTGATGTGGGGCGTGTTTTCAATCGCTAGTACCTCTTATCATCTTTATATTTATTTATCTATCATGGGTATGGTTTGGTCCATTACCCATTTTAAAACGAGAACCCTGCGTTGGGTCATCTTTTCTCATTTTATTGTCGATATTGGAAATATCACTGTATTAACGTTTCTAAATATCTATATCCCGCCAAACATGCAACTGCTGGTGTCAGGCATCACCAAAAGACAAAATAAGGCAAATGGTCCATTTATGGTGCCTGATACTAGGCGGTCTTTATTTAGATGGAAGAAACGAGTAGAATAGTACAGAGAATGTAGGAAAGGTATGTTGAAATGGCTCAATTATTTTTTAAGTATGGTGCGATGAATAGCGGAAAATCGATTGAAATTATTAAGGTTGCCTATAACTATGAGGAACAAAATAAGAATGTGCTAATTTTTACATCTGCACTTGATGATCGTTTTAAGACAGGTTATGTATCGTCTAGGATTGGATTACAGCGGGAAGCGATTCCTATTGATGCTAAGACAAATCTTTTTCAGATTGTCAGTGAATCGGAGCTTTCTTTAAGCTGCGTGCTCGTAGATGAAGTGCAGTTTGTTTCGAAGGATCACGTTCTGCAAATGGCCAGGATTGTGGATGAACTCCATATACCGGTTATGGGGTTTGGCTTAAAAAACGACTTCCAAAACCAATTATTCGAAGGCAGCAAATACATGCTTTTATATGCAGATAAAATCGAAGAAATGAAAACCATCTGTTGGTTCTGCGAGAAAAAAGCGATTATGGCTTTGCGAATAGATGAATCTAAAAAACCGGTTCGAGAGGGCAGCCAAATCCAAATAGGCGGAAATGACAGTTACTTTCCCGTTTGCCGCAAGCATCACAAGGACCCGCCGTTATAATGCTTGCGGTATTTATCATCTATTTTAGACATAAAACAAAGGTAATGATGGGAGTTTGTCAGAATCAGGGCTTTATTCTGACAAGGACAAGCGAGAAAAACGAAAGGCCGTCAGAATCAGGGTCTTATTCCGACAAGAATAACCCAGAAAATTGTATATCTACCACAATATAAAATCGGATTCAAATAATCATCTAATTTCATGCACAAGGAGGTTAAAAATAGTATGTTTTCACGCTATAAATTATTCTATTTTATTTTTGCGACCATCGTCGCAGCCATTCTTTTGACAAGCTGTGGAACTCAAGCAGAAAACGAACAGACAGGTGAAAAGAAAACGGAAGAAAGAAACGATTACTCGTCAAATGTTAAAGAAAAACCAATTGTGACAATAACGATGGAAAATGATGAAAAAATCGTTCTTGAATTGGATCCTGCTGCTGCGCCTAATACTGTAGCTAATTTCATTTCATTAGTTGAACAAGGCTTTTATGATGGACTTATTTTCCATCGGGTCATCCCGGATTTTATGATACAAGGGGGAGATCCAGAGGGGACTGGTGCCGGTGGTCCAGGTTACTCCATTGAAGGTGAATTTACGACAAACGGATTTGAAAATAACCTAACACACGAACGAGGCGTTATTTCCATGGCTCGGACAAATGATCCAAATTCCGCTGGATCGCAATTTTTCATTATGACAAAGGAATCTCCGCATCTTGATGGGGAATATGCCGCTTTTGGCAAAGTAATTGAGGGAATAGAAACGGTTGATCGGATTGTCTCTGTTGACAGAAATAGTGCGGACAAGCCGAAAGAGGATCAAAAAATGAAATCTATTACCGTGGATACGAAGGGTTTTGATTATCCTGATCCAGAAAAGCAATAATTTATAGCATCAACCATAAGACGTTCTTTTGAACGTTTCATGGCTGGTGTTTTTTTAGATAAATAGACAATGTACCGAAACAAACACTTCAGCGTATAGTAACTTCTGTGTGATATGATTTTTTGAAAGGAAGGAATAACGATGGAAAATCTTCAAATCAATAAAAACAGTAAAACAGCTTCAGAAAATGAATTTAAAGTAGTTAAAATCAATCTAACAAATCCAACAGAAAGTATTTATGCTGTATGCACGCCAATCAAATTGAAATAATACATGTGAATGTAAAAAAACCATCTCTTCCAATCTATTCGTGTTGGTGAGATGGTTTTTTAAAAATCAAAATATCACTATTTACATTATCTGTAAATCATTTTTCATTTTTACGCTTCAAAGCTCTTTCAGCTAAAAATAACCCCATTTTTTTATTTTTTACCCAGATGTCAAGGAACTCTTCAAGAGGCAGGCTTCTGTCTTCTATCAATTGACCAATCTCAACGGTAAAAGCAGGTTTTGAGAATTCCTCGATAAACCAGTCGGTATAGCCTCCACCTTGTTGGTAGGATTCCGGTTCGTCAATCGGATACTTGGTTAACTCGGAGACTTTCTCAGCGATGGCATAATAATCGCGCGTAAACTTCGTCGTATGAGTTAATCCCCATTGATGATATCCCCAAAAAATCATATTTCCGGATGAATGGTACGAAACCGCGATTTCCGGCTTAATTTGATAGGTGAAATCAACTAAAGCTCTCGCTTCATCTGCTTCAAGCGGCTGGGTTCCTTTGTAAAATTGATAGCTGGGTTTTCGGTTTACTCCTTTTAAATGAGACCAGTTTGCAGGATATTGACGATTCAAATCCATTCCAAATAGATTCGCTTTCCATCTTTCAAAGTTCCAGGAACCTTCGTTCATTTCAATTAAAAATGGATGGAACCCTATTGGATAGGCATTTAAACCTGTTTGCTGCAATGTGACCCCATCTGGATTAACCATCGGAACAAACCATATTGAAACCTTATCTAATATACTAGGATGCAAATCTTCTACAGTGTGACCGTTTTGATAGGCGTCTGCATAGGTTTCAATCATTTTCATTAAAAGGGCACTTGTTAACCATTCGCGTGCATGGTGCGCTCCATTTATCAAAATCGTAGTTTCACCATTTCCGACTTTAATGGCCCAGACGTTTCTTCCAAAGGGTGTAGTAGTTAACGTTTGGTAGGTGATTAAGTCTGGATACATTTTTGAAAGCTCCATCAAATCCTCTGTTAAGGCATCATAAGTATAAATTTTTTCTGTATCAACAATGCATGCGTGTCCTTTTAAGGGAAAGAAGAATATCCAAATAATAAACAGAAGGTTAAAAATCTTCAACATATATTTCCCTCTTTACATAACTTTTTAATAGTTTTAGTTATAATGATACATTTCATGAGATATTTTTGTGGATTCCTCCTTGTTTTTATAGGAATTCTAGCTTTAAATAAAAGTGAGAAAAAACAACTTACATAGAAAAAGTGTAGAGGAGAGAATGAATGGTATACATTGGTCTTGCGGGCTGGGGGGATCATGATTCACTTTATTCAGACAGCATAAAGCCAAAGGATAAATTAGCTCATTACAGCAGTTATTTTCCTATTGTTGAAGTGGATTCATCCTTTTATGCCATATCACCAGTTCGAAATGTTGAAAAATGGGTTCGAGAAACACCCGAAAATTTTCGGTTTGTTGTGAAATCTTATCAAGGAATGACAAAGCATCGACAAGGTAAAGATACTCCTTTTAACACCATATCAGAGATGTTTGATGCATTTAAGCATTCGTTGAAACCCTACCAGGAAAGTAATAAATTAGCGATGGTTCTATTTCAATTCCCGCCATGGTTTCATTGCTGCAAAGAGAATGTGGCTTATATACGGTATTGCAAGAAGATGATGGAGGATATTCCTGTTGCATTGGAGTTTCGACATCAGTCCTGGTATAGCGATGCCTATCGTGAGGGGACATTATCCTTTATGAAGAAAGAAGGTTGGATTCACTCTATCGCTGATGAACCGCAATCAGGAGAAGGATCTGTTCCATTGGTGCCGATTGTCACAGATGCAAACCAAACATTAATAAGGATGCACGGCAGAAACATTCACGGATGGAACAAACAGGAAGGGGTCGACTGGCGGGAGGTCCGCTTTTTATACAAGTACAACGAAAAAGAATTATTAGAGATGAAAAATGTCCTGGATGAATTATCCAAGCAAACTAAGGAGATTGTTGTCATCTTTAATAACAATTCAGGAGGGGATGCAGCTGATAACGCAAAAGAATTCCAAGAAATCCTAGGAATTGAATACGAGGGACTAGCGTCAAAACAGCTAGGGTTGTTTTAAAAAGGAGTCATTTAAGTGCGCACCACAAAAATACAAAATGCTTTATTTTTGTCCATTTTTGGTGCCTGACACCATAGCCATCGAAGAAACAGCCCATATATATGAAAAATAGGTATATATCTATCCTGCTTATGCTATGAATTCATACACTATGTTTGAGATTACATGAGGAGGATAAAGGCATGCACAGTGAACTTGCGCCTGTTCAGTATAATAATGAAGAAAGAATTTTTGGTAGACGACCTTTTGGATTCGGGAGACCTTTTGGCTTTGGCAGACCATTCGGATTCGGAAGACCTTTTGGCTTTGGCTTTGGTATCAATCCTTTTTTAGGGGGAGTTGTAGGAGGTTTGCTAGGTAGTGCGTTAATCGGACCTTATGGATTTGGATATGGTTACCCATATTATGGATACGGTTACCCGTATTATGGTTATGGATATCCTTTCTTCCCTTATTAATGTTCATTTCATAGAAAAGATTACTATACTTTTGGTAAGACTAAGGAGATTCATATAGACAAAATAGCTCGGTTCAGTTGAACTGAGCTATTTTCATTTTAAAAATATATGATTAAAATTCAGCACCGTACATACATTGGTAAAGGATTAATGGGGGTGACTAAGTGAATATCATTGGGAAAAGCGTCATTCGGAAAGATGCCTTTGAAAAAGTTACCGGTAGGGCGAAGTATACTGCAGATGAACTGGCCGGACCTTCTCTTCATGTGAAAATGGTTACAAGTCCATATGGACACGCCAAAATGGTTTCCATTGACGTAACAGAAGCAAAAATAGTACCTGGTGTGAGAGCCATTCTATTAGGAAGTCATGATCTGCCACTTACAGGTGAGGAAATCAGAGATCGTCCCCCTCTTGCGGTTGAAAAAGTTCGATACCACGGTGAACCTGTTGCACTTGTTGTAGCAGATACCCCGGTCCTTGCGCAAAAAGCGGCTGATTTGATTAAAGTACAGTATGAACTTCTACCAGTTGTAAATTCCCCAACTGAAGCGATTAAACCAGATGCACCGCTCCTTCATAAAAACCTAGCTGCATATGAAAAAATAGGCACTGCTTATCCCGTGCCCCATTCAAACATTTCCAATGTAACCAAAATACGTAAAGGAAGTATGGAAAAAGGATGGGCAATAAGTGATAGGGTGGTAGAGGGCACGTACAGTTTTTCTCCTTCAGATCATGCAGCAATGGAAACGAGATCTGCGACAGCAGAAATAGATTCGGAGGGTTATATTCATATCACGACATCTTCACAAGCTCCCTTCATGGTCAAAAGATTATTAAGTACTTATTTTAAACTGGATATCGGAAAAATTGTTGTTGAAACTCCTTTTGTGGGAGGCGCGTATGGAGGAAAGGCGCCCATTCAATGGGAAATTTTGGCGTATCTTGCCTCAAGAGCCTGCGGGGGAAGACGGGTCAAACTGGTTTATACGAGAGAAGAGGATTTACTGACAGCTCCATGTCATGTCGGTCTCGAGGCAAAAGTGAAACTCGGATGTACAGCTGGTGGGATGATTAAGGCCGCTGAAATCCTGTACCTGTTCGATGGCGGTGCCTATTCAGATAAGGCGATTGATGTCAGCAGGGCTGGAGGGGTCGACTGTACAGGTCCCTACAACATCGAAAATGTTTGGTGTGATTCTCTTTGTGTTTATACGAATCATCCGTATGGCAGTCCTTTTCGAGGATTCGGGCATTCAGAGGTGCTGTTTGCTTTTGAAAGAACGATGGATATGCTAGCGGATAAATTGGGGATGGACCGGCTTGAATTACGGAAAAAGAACGCGATTCTGCCTGGACATAGAACGCCGACACAAGTGCTGCTGAACAAAAGTAATGTGGGTAATTTACCTGCCTGTATTGAACGGTTGAAGGAAATGATTCACTGGAGTCAAGGGCAAATGCAGGAAATTGATGAAAGAAGAGTTAGGGTAAAAGGAATAGCCTGTAGCTGGAAAACCTCTACGATTGATCCTAATTCAAGTTCGGGTGTAATCCTAACATTTAATTCGGATGGCAGTGTTAATTTAATGTCAGGTGTGGTTGAGATTGGCGGGGCAACGAAGACAGTCCTTGCGCAAATGCTTGCACAACGCTTAAAAATGGGTATCGACAAGGTCCATGTGAAAATGAAAGTTCATACACAATCAACACCGGAGCATTGGAAAACAGTAGCCAGCCGCGGTACGTTTATGGCTGGAAGAGCCGTTTTAGAAGCAGCGGATGATGTAATACGCCAAATTAAAGCCATCGCTGCTTGTGTTCTCAGAGTGTCACACGAAGATTTAGAAGTAGCATACAGCAGGGTATTTTTGAGGGATGAGCCAAAAATCGGCTTGGAATTGAAGGATGTTGTGTATGGTTATAAATATCCAAATGGCAACTCCATCGGCGGCCAAATCATTGGACATGGAAATTATATATTAAGACGAATGACTTCGTTAGATTCCGAAACAGGTGCAGGGCAGCCTGGACCTGAATGGACGGTTGCGGCACATGGTGTAGAGGTAGAGTATGACAAATGGGATTATACTTATCAATTAAAACAAGCTGTAACTGTGGTAGATATTGGGGTGGTATTAAATCATATGGCTGCCCGTGGACAGGTTATGGGTGCTATGAGTATGGGGCTAGCCTTTGCTGGTAGAGAAACGTTCGTTTTTGATGAGTTGGGAAGAGTATTAAACCCGCAGCTTCGCACCTATCGGCCGATTCATTATGGTGAAAATCCTCAATATCTAGTTGATTTTGTAACTACACCGCAAATAGATGGGCCTTACGGTGCAAGAGGTGTAGGGGAACATGGGTTGTTAGGAATGCCAGCCGCTCTTGCTAACTGTTTAAGTATCGCTTCCGGTGTAATGTTGAATGAGCTTCCGCTGACTCCTGAATTAATCTGGCGCTCTAAAGGTTCAAAGGTGTAATTTCATCATATTATCCATAAAGCTTTGCAATTATTCATTCTTCTTTCAACTTTGCCCACATACATTAAGTGTGAATTGATTTGAGGAGGCGAAAAGAATGGAACAACCATTTTTAAACGAAAGAAGCATGGGCTATGGAATGGGCCAAGGAGGTTACCCAGGCTACGGGATGAGTCACCAAGGAGGCTACCCAGGTTACGGGATGGGTCACCAAGGAGG
>NZ_VYKL01000065.1 GCF_008710145.1 Niallia endozanthoxylica | reverse complement strand
AATACAGCTTAAATGAGTCAAAAATCAACAATATTATTTAACAAAGACAAAATAATATATATATTCATTCTGAAAATATTTTGCGGGTGCCATTTTAAGAGATATAATGGAAGATGGTAAATTAGACAGAGGCTGATAACAAAGGAGGCAAAAAGCATGGGAGAACAGAGAAAAACCTTTTATTTAACAACTCCTATCTATTATCCAAGTGGAAATCTACATATAGGGCATGCCTATACTACGGTTGCCGGAGATGCAATGGCAAGATATAAGCGTATGCGTGGGTTTGATGTCATGTACTTAACTGGAACTGATGAGCATGGCCAAAAAATACAACAAAAGGCACAGGAAAAGGGGATCACCCCACAGCAGTATGTGGATGAAATTGTATCAGGTATCAAAGACCTTTGGCAAAAGCTAGATATCTCATATAATGATTTTATTCGTACGACAGAAGAACGCCATAAAAAGGTTGTTGCAGACATTTTTGAAAGGCTGTTGGAGCAGGGAGATATTTACTTAGGTGAATATGAAGGTTCATATTGTACACCATGTGAATCCTATTTCACAGAAAGACAACTAACTGAGGATGGAAATTGCCCTGACTGCGGCAGGTCTGTTCAAAAAGTAAAAGAAGAGTCTTATTTCTTTAAAGTAAGTAAATATGCAGACCGTTTGTTGGCATATTATGAAGAAAATCCTGAATTTATTCAGCCGGAATCACGAAAAAATGAGATGATTAATAACTTTATTAAGCCTGGTCTAGAGGACCTGGCAGTATCTCGGACAACGTTTGACTGGGGAATTAAAATCCCAAGCAATCCGAAGCATGTTATCTATGTATGGATTGATGCACTGACAAATTATATAACAGCACTTGGTTATGGTTCAGAGGACGATGCGAAGTATAGAAACTATTGGCCTGCAGATGTTCATTTGGTAGGAAAGGAAATTGTTCGCTTCCATACCATCTATTGGCCAATTATGTTAATGGCATTAGATCTTCCTTTACCAAAGAAGGTATTTGCTCACGGATGGCTTCTCATGAAAGATGGTAAGATGTCGAAGTCAAAAGGAAACGTCGTTGATCCTGTTACTTTAATAGATCGTTATGGACTTGATGCATTGCGTTACTATTTATTAAGAGAAGTTCCTTTTGGAGCAGATGGGGTGTTCACACCAGAGGGATTTGTTGAACGTTTAAACTTCGATCTTGCCAATGATTTAGGTAATCTTCTAAATCGTACGGTAGCTATGATTAATAAATATTTTGATGGGGCCATACCGGTATACAATGGTTCAACAGGGGAATTTGAGCAGTCGTTGCTTGAAGCAAACCAGTCAACCGTTGCTAAGTATGTTGAAGCAATGGAGAATATGGAATTCTCTGTCGCTCTGACTGCCCTTTGGCAATTAGTCAGTCGTACCAATAAATACATTGATGAGACTCAGCCTTGGCAGCTGGCGAAAGATACTGCAAACCAGTCTAAACTGGCAGATGTTATGGTTCATTTAGCAGAGTCACTAAGAAGAATGGCAATCATGCTTCAGCCGTTCTTGACACAAGCTCCAAAACAGATCTTTGCTCAGCTTGGTATAGAAAATGAGACATTAACTACCTGGGACAGTCTTGAACAATTTGGCCAAATTGGTGAAGGCGTTAAGGTTATGAAAGGTAATCCAATTTTCCCGCGTCTTGATCTTGAAGAGGAAGTAAATTATATTAAGATGAAAATGCAGGGAACAGAGCCTAAAGCAGATGAAAAGAAGGAAGAAACGACAGAATCTGTACCAGAAGTGGATGAAATCACGATTGATGATTTTATGAAGGTGGATTTGCGTGTTGCAGAAGTAATAGAAGCTGAACCTGTTAAAAAGGCAGATAAGCTTTTAAAACTGCAATTAAACCTTGGTTATGAAACTCGCCAAGTTGTTTCGGGTATTGCCCAGTATTATAAGCCGGAGGAGCTTGTCGGACAAAGAGTGATTTGTGTCACAAACCTAAAGCCGGTTAAGCTGAGAGGCGAATTATCACAAGGAATGATTCTAGCCGGCAGTAAGGATGGAAAATTAGCCTTAGCTACTGTTCCGCAGAACTTGCCTCTTGGCTCAAAGGTAAAATAATTTGTTGCAAAGCGGGGGCGGCTATCCCCGCTTTCGTTATTTGCAGAAGTAAATAAACTGTCTCTATTGTAAAGGTATGGTAATATTACTGGAAATTGTTTCACGTGGAACGTCATGTGAAATCTTTTAATATTGATATTTTTAATTAGTTCCTTTGATTTCGATAAACTGTTACGATAGATATCGTGTGAATACTCTATAAATTAGAGATTGTCTATACAAGTTTCTTCTATAATATAGATATCTATTTGAAACAAATGTAATGAAAAAATAATAATTTTCATGGAAGGGGATTGCTATGCTTTTTGATACACATGTACATTTAAATGCCGAGCAATTTGAAGAAGATTTGACAGAAGTAATTGACCGAGCTCTAAAGGCTGGGGTAGAGCGTATGCTTGTTGTTGGGTTTGATCGTCCTACAATTCAAAAGGCGATGGAACTGGTTGAGGCTTATGATTTTCTCTATGCTAGTGTCGGCTGGCATCCAGTGGATGCAATCGATATGACTGATGAGGATCTTTTGTGGATAGAAGAATTATCAGCACATCCCAAAGTTGTGGCACTTGGTGAGATGGGGTTGGATTACTATTGGGACAAATCACCAAAGGAAGTACAGAAGGAGGTCTTTAGAAAACAAATACAATTAGCAAAAAAAGTAAAACTGCCAATTATTATTCATAATCGTGAGGCTACTGCAGATATTATCACTGTCTTGAAAGAAGAAGGGGCCGAGGAGATAGGTGGTATTATGCATTGCTTTAGTGGAAGTGCTGAAACAGCAATGGAATGTATTAAATTGAACTTCCTTATTTCACTTGGCGGACCAGTTACATTTAAAAATGCAAAAAAACCGAAAGAAGTAGCAAAAGAGGTTCCGCTTGATAAACTTTTAATTGAAACGGACTGCCCATATTTGGCGCCGCACCCATATAGAGGGAAAAGAAATGAACCTGCATATGTCCGGTTGGTAGCAGAACAAATTGCTGAATTAAAGGAAATCTCAATTGAAGAAGTTGAACGAATAACAACTGAAAACGCAAAAAAATTATTCGACATTAATTGATAAGATTTTCTGTCGATTCTAGTGAATAAACGCCCGGAATATTCTGAATTCTATATAATTCTACACGTCTCCTTGTTATTATATGAT
This sequence comes from Niallia endozanthoxylica, assembly GCF_008710145.1. Lineage (GTDB taxonomy): Bacteria > Bacillota > Bacilli > Bacillales > Cytobacillaceae > Bacillus_BD > Bacillus_BD endozanthoxylica. The sequence continues at coordinate 40,792 of NZ_VYKL01000065.1, read as the reverse complement.
AACCTTGTCGATAATTCATACTTTACTTTTTTTATAGGTCTTCAGCATAATAGGAACTAACCTTGAGGAAAGTAGAGGGGTTGACAGCAGGTAAGATTGTTTATATAATCACACGAAGAGAAAAGGAGGCGTTTTTCATCGGGATTCATAACATGAAAAACCTGTTTTCCAAGCTTGTTAACACCAAAAAATTGTCTATTATTATTGCGAGTTTCATAGTTTTATTGTTTTCTGCAGGCTTTATTACATATGAAACGACCAAGAAATCAGTGACTCTATCTCTTAATGGGGATGAAAGAGTCTTAAAAACACATGCAACAACCGTTCAAGATGTACTTGATGAAGCAGATATATCGTTAAAGTCTAAAGACTATTTGTTTCCCTCGAAAGATTCAAGGGTAACTGACAATTTAAAAGTTGTTTGGAAATCGGCAAAACAGGTTCAACTATCAACAGTAAACGAAGAGAAGACGATTTGGACGACAGCTATGACAGTTAAGGAATTTCTAAAGGAGCAAAATATAACAATCAATGAGCATGATCAAGTAAAGCCTAAAACTAGTACAGTTTTGCAGAAGGGCATGAATGTAGTAGTCAATAAAGCGTTCCCTCTCACCCTTAATGATGGTGGAGTAGTGAAGGAAGTATGGTCTACTTCGACTACGGTCGCTGACTTTTTAAAACAACAGAGAATAACACTAGCAGAACTAGACCGGATTGAACCAGGTTTAGACAGTACTGTTTCAGAAAATGGCGTGGTAAATGTCATTAGAGTAGAAAAAGTCACCGATGTAGTGGAAGAACCATTAAGCTTTGCTGTAGTCACTCAGAAAGATGAAAACTTAAATAAAGGGTCAGAGAAAATCCTGACACCTGGACAAGAAGGACTTATTTCAAGAGAATATGAAATAACCAAAGAAAATGGTCAAGAGGTGTCTCGTACTGTGTTGAACGAGACAGTGTTAAAAGATAAAGTAGATCAAGTGGTTGCTGTAGGTGCAAAAGAGATTGCTGAAATCGCTTCCCGTGGAGGAGAAAGCGGAAGAGAAATGTATGTTACAGCTACAGCCTATACGGCTAGTTGCAGTGGCTGCTCAGGGACTACCGCTACGGGACTCAACCTTCATGCCAATCCAAATGCTAAGGTTATTGCTGTTGATCCTAGGGTGATTCCGCTTGGATCAAAAGTATATGTTGAAGGGTATGGCTACGCAGTTGCATCTGACACTGGCGGAGCCATTAAAGGAAATAAAATTGATGTGTTCATTTCTTCAAAGCAGGCTGCTTATCAATGGGGAAGAAAAACAGTAAAAATAAAAGTACTTGACTAATCACAAATGCAGGGGGACTTTTCCTCTGCGTTTTTTCTTTTTTCTACTACTTAAGCTATAATAAGTAAGAAAAGCGTAAGTGCCTCGCTCAGCGACGTATGGACTGGAACACTCCGGACTGAGATAAAGGAAACACGAAGAGCGCGATAGCGTGATTCGATGTTGACTTATCGTAGGGAGGAAGTGTGAAGTCCACTAGGCGTTAGGCACTGGAGCTAGACCACTATTACAGTTTTAAGATTATATTTTGTTTTATCTATATATATAGACGTATAAGTTACAAAAATGTTTCATTTTTTTTTCATTTTTATTTTATTTTTTCGGGAGGTACAATGAAAATTAAAGAAATCATCGTCGTTGAGGGCAAGGATGATACAACGGCAGTGCAACAGGCAGTAAATGCTGATACAATCGAAACAAATGGGTCGGCTATTAATGGAGAGACCATTGAAAAAATAAAACTAGCTCAGCAAACAAGAGGTGTCATTGTTTTAACGGACCCGGACTTTCCTGGACAAAAAATTCGAAATACCATTTCAGAGAAAGTTCCTGGCTGCAAGCATGCTTTTATACCTAAGGAAATGGCATTACATAAGCGTGGTAAAGGGGTCGGGGTTGAACATGCTTCACCTGAAACGATTAGAAACGCACTAAGAGATGCCCAATTAATGCAAGAAGAGGCTAAGGAAATAATTACTCAAGAGGACTTAATTACAGCAGGTTTAATTGGCGGCGGCGGAGCAAAGACAAGAAGAGAAAAGCTAGGGCGGCTGCTGAAAATCGGTTATACGAATGGAAAACAACTTCACAAACGGCTGATGGTATTTGAAATAAGCAAAGAGAAATTTATAGAAGCTGTTGAGGTTATTCGCAAGGAGGAACATGATGCATAGAGATATTGCGACGCCAGTTAGAACAAAGGAAATCTTGCAGAAATACGGCTTTTCTTTTAAAAAAAGCTTAGGGCAGAACTTTTTAATTGATACAAATATTTTAAGAAATATCGTTGACAATGCCGGTCTGACGGAAGAATCAGGTGCAATCGAAGTAGGACCTGGAATTGGTGCCTTAACTGAGCAGCTTGCTAAAAGATGTAAAAAGGTTGTTGCATTCGAAATCGACCAGCGGCTGCTTCCTATTTTAGAGGATACATTAGCTCCATATGGCAATACAACCATCATCCATCAGGATGTATTGAAGGCAAATGTCAGGGAAGTCATGGAGCGGGAATTTGCCGGAATGGATGATGTGATGGTTGTAGCAAATTTGCCGTACTATGTGACAACACCGATTATTATGAAATTATTGGAGGAAAGACTGCCAATTCGCGGGATTGTTGTGATGCTGCAAAAGGAAGTAGCTGATCGAATTTCTGCAAAACCGGGAACAAAAGATTACGGATCATTGTCTATTGCTATACAGTACTATACAGTGGCTGAAACGGTTATGATTGTCCCTAAGACGGTATTTATTCCGCAACCGAATGTTGATTCGGCTGTTATTCGGTTAACGAGGCGGAAAGAGCCGCTATTTCCTGTGATTAGTGAGGATTTCTTTTTCACGGTTACACGAGGAAGCTTTGCGCAGCGAAGAAAAACCATTTTAAATAATTTAATGAGTCAGCTTCCGGATGGTAAAGCGAAAAAAGAAATGATTTTATCCTCTTTACAGGAGGCAGGAGTCGAACCTGGCCGAAGGGGCGAGTCTTTGTCGATTGAAGAGTTTGCTCGTTTAAGTGATGCCTTATATCCATATTTCAACTAAACACCCATGTATGGGTGTTTTTTACTTGTAATAAGACGCTTATGGTTTATTGCAGGCGTTCTTCCTAGGATACTTATACTTTTCATTATTTGATTCACAGAAGACTGGACTACTGCATATTTTATGTCAGAAGGGCATTTTAGAAAAACGGGCGCTTTTAAATGTTATCCTTATGCCGGCAAATGGAGTGGTGCAATGAATATTAAAAAAATGGACATTGTTGGCAGAAAATCATATCATTGCGACATCTTATTTCGAGTAATTGATATAAAAGGAGATAGTCATAATAAGATTGCTATTTTATATGGTCAAGATTATCGATTAATTGCAGATGCTCCTTTTGAGGATTTAGTTGTTGTGAACCAATCTGAACGAACAAAAAAATCAATGCAGTTCCGCTCTCTTGAGGAACAATCCTTAGAGTTGTTTCGTCAGGATATTGACCTATTGAAAGAGAAGCATGAATATGAGTCAACAGGTGGTTATACAAAGACGTTAAATTATTTTCAGATTCCTGGAAGGGTGCTTCACTTAGATGGGGACCCGATATATTTAAAAAAATGCCTAACTCTTTATGAAAAAATTGGTATTCCGGTAAACGGAATTCATTGTAATGAAAAAGAGATGGCAGCAAAAGTTGGGCATTTAATGGATCTTTACCGTCCAGATATTTTGGTCATTACGGGACATGATGCGTATTCAAAAGCAAAGGGCGACATACATGATATTAACTCCTATAGACATTCAAAGGATTTTGTCCAAACCGTTCGGGAAGCACGTAAAAAAATACCCTCTTTAGACCAGCTTGTCATTTTCGCTGGGGCATGCCAGTCACATTTTGAATCATTAATATATGCAGGTGCGAACTTTGCAAGCTCTCCTTCCCGCGTGAACATTCATGCATTAGACCCAGTATATATAGTGGCAAAAATTAGTTTTACACCATTTATGGAAAGAATCAATGTTTGGGATGTACTAAGAAATACATTAACGGGCGAAAAAGGGCTCGGCGGGATTGAAACAAGGGGAATTCTTAGGACCGGCATGCCGTTTAATGGGCATGTTAATCAAGTCGAATAAGCCGTTCCTAATTGCAAACGGCTTATTCATTTTTGCGATAACTTAATCATTAGAACAGAATATGAACCTGCGGCATATATTATATTAAATGCACATGAAAGATATACCATGAATGCACTGAAATTGTGCTGGCAGGTCCATACATATTTTGATGAAAATAGGGAACGATATTATTGTAGAAAAAAAAAGTAATTTGTCTATCGATAGTTATTGACATTTATTTTTAAAGACTGTTATAATTTATATTTTTGGTTGACTTTTTTGCTCCATTGTTGTATAATTTTCCATAGTGAGGTGGACCGAAATGGCAAAAACTTTAACGGATATAAAAAAGGCTCTTGATTCAAATTTAGGAAAAAGACTTTTACTCAAGGCAAACGGTGGAAGACGTAAGACAATTGAGCGTTCAGGAGTTTTAGCAGAAACTTATCCTTCTGTATTTGTGATTGAACTAGATCAAGAAGAAAATGCTTTTGAACGTGTTTCATATAGCTATGCAGATGTGTTAACAGAAACGGTACAAATTACATTCTATGAAGATACATCAGGACAGGTTGCTTTAAGTTAATCTTATAAAGTGATGGAAACGTCACATTTCGGTAAGTGTAAGATGATCCGGTGAGAAGGCATTGTTTCTTCTCATGGGCTCATCTTATTTTTTTTACGCATATTAATATCTGGTGTATATAACATGTGGAAGTAAAATCATAGCCTTCAAGAAATAGGTACTTATAATTGCTGGACTGCAGTTCGATACTACATAATGCCGGGATGATGAAAGGAGATGTTAAGATTGGGCAGAAGAAGAGGAATTATGTCAGAGGGATTAAAAGAGGAGCTTGCTAAGGAGCTTGGTTTTTATGATGTTGTTCAAAAGGAAGGCTGGGGCGGCATTAAAGCTAAGGACGCGGGCAATATGGTCAAACGTGCTATTGAAATAGCTCAACAGAATCTTTTAAACAATCGACGTTAAACTCTTTTCATTGCCAGGTGTTACAGATGTATCGTAACAAACTTTTTAACTAAAATGGATTCATCACGGCCGGCCGGGGTACATACTCTGGCCTTTTTTATTCTCCTAATATTGAAACTTCTCCAATTGTAAAAGAATTATCTCAATGAATTGTCTTACCCTCCCTATTTTGTGGTAAAATAGGACAAAAACTGGAGACGTCGAATTTTGTCTATAGCGGAATTCGTCTTTCCATCAGTTTAATTAATAGACAGGTATGACACCCTGTCTGGACTAAGAAACTGATGGGAGCTTTCTACATAAAGGTTGGTGGAGTTTTTGAAGCTTTTAGTAAAGGCACCGGCAAAGATTAATTTGTCATTAGATGTTTTACATAAACGTCCTGATGGTTATCATGAGGTTGAGATGATTATGACAACTATCGATTTGGCCGATCGTCTGGAATTGACATTATTAGAACGTGATGAAGTCAAAATTATTTCGCATAATCGCTTCGTTCCAGACGATCAAAGAAATCTGGCATACCAAGCAGCACGCTTGCTAAAGGATCGTTTTTCTATTCAAAAGGGAGTTCTAATTACAATTGAAAAGACGATACCAGTGGCTGCGGGATTAGCAGGCGGAAGCAGTGATGCAGCAGCTGCCTTAAGAGGCTTAAATAAGCTGTGGAATTTAGGGCTTACGATACATGAATTAGCTGAACTAGGGGCGGAAATAGGTTCAGATGTATCTTTTTGCGTATATGGCGGAACGGCTTTAGCAAAGGGCAGGGGAGAAATGATTACACCATTGCCAGCACCGCCTACCTGTTGGGTTGTTCTTGCAAAGCCTTTTATTGGGGTCTCTACAGCGGATATCTATCGCCGTTTAGAGGTGGAAAAAATTGACCATCCAAACACAAAGGCAATGATTCAGGCAATTAATGAAAATGACTTTTCAAAGGTTTGCTCGAATCTAGGTAATGTTCTTGAAGATGTGACATTGAAGCTTCATCCAGAGGTGGCTCAAATAAAGGATCAAATGAAACGTTTTGGTGCGGATGCTGTATTAATGAGCGGAAGCGGTCCGACCGTATTTGGTCTCGTGCAGCATGATTCGAGAATGCAAAGAGTTTATAATGGATTAAGAGGCTTTTGTGATCAAGTATTTGCTGTTCGAATGATGGGAGAACAACATACCCTTGATTAAATCCGTATATTGATGTTATATTTACATTATAATATTCGGATTTCAGGGAGGCGTCTTGAGTGAAGTTTCGTCGAAGCGAACGATTAATCGATATGACGGATTATTTATTAACTCATCCCCGGCAATTAGTCCCTCTAACAGTCTTTGCTGAACGATACAGCTCAGCAAAATCCTCTATTAGCGAAGATTTAGCTATTATTAAAGAGGTATTCGAAGAAAGAGGGATTGGCACTTTGCAAACGATTGCAGGTGCAGCGGGTGGAGTCAAATTTCAAGTTCAAGTGGACAAAGAGGAATCTATTTCCTTTATCAGAGGGCTTTGCGATCTTATAACAGACCCTGGGCGTATTTTGCCTGGCGGTTATCTATTCATGAATGATATTTTAGGTAATCCAGCGATTGTGCAAAGGGTTGGCAGAATGATTGCTTCTGCTTATGTCAATACAGATATTGACGTTGTTATGACAGTCGCAACAAAGGGAATCCCGCTTGCTTATGCTGTTGCTAACTATTTGAATGTCCCGGTCGTGATTGTCAGAAGAGATAGTTTAGTGACAGAGGGTCCGACTGTTAGCATTAATTATGTTTCCGGTTCATCCAAAAGAATTCAGACGATGGTCCTGTCGAAGAGAAGTCTTGCAGAAGGATCAAATGTTTTAATTATCGATGATTTCATGAAAGCTGGAGGAACGGTAAATGGTATGATTTCAATGCTGGAGGAGTTTCGGGCGAATGTAGCAGGTATTGCTGTACTTGTTGAAGCGGAGCAGGCAGACGAACGTTTAGTAGATAATTATCTTTCTTTAATTAAGCTGTCAGAGGTTGACTTAAAACAAAAACAGATTAAAGCAATAGAAGGAAATTATTTCTAAAATAAATCGTATTAAAGAATGGTGTCTATTTTTGACTCATCCGTGAGAAATGTCCATTTCTCACGCCTTTCAGCTTTTAGATGAGTCAAAAATCAATGATGTTAATCAACAAAGCTTCAAAATCAAAGTAGTAGATAATGAGGAGGAATACAAATGAAAGTAGTTAGCACAACAGAAGCACCAGCAGCAATTGGGCCATATTCACAAGGAATTATCGTTAATAATGTTTTTTACAGCTCTGGACAAATTCCATTAACTGCAGCAGGTGAAATGTTAAATGGCGATGTAAAAGAACAGACACATCAAGTATTTAAAAACCTTCAGGCAGTGTTGAAGGAAGCAGGTGCTTCTCTAGAGTCTGTTGTTAAGACAACTGTTTTTATTAAAGATATGAATGACTTTGGGTCAGTTAATGAAGTATATGGTGAATACTTCCATACGCATAAGCCGGCACGATCATGTGTAGAAGTTGCTCGTTTACCTAAAGATGCATTAGTAGAAATCGAAGTAATTGCGCTCGTCAAATAAGACGGGCGTTTTTTAATGAAATTGTGGAAACTATCACTATACAAACTATAATTATATGCTAGATTAGAATTTTTTCCTGTTTTTTTGAAAAAAATAAATAATTTAGGAGGAATTAAGAAAATTCTGTTGAATTAATATCTTTAGTTAATAAAACTTTGTGTAAAGGTGGTGAACAAAATGGAAGTAACTGACGTAAGACTACGCCGTGTTAATACGGATGGACGCATGAGAGCGATCGCATCTATTACGTTGGATAACGAGTTTGTTGTTCATGATATCCGCGTCATTGATGGAAATAATGGTTTATTTGTAGCAATGCCAAGTAAACGTACACCTGATGGTGAATTTCGCGATATCGCCCACCCAATCAACTCGGGAACACGCGGTAAGATTCAGGATGCTGTTTTAGCTGAGTACCATCGCTTAGGCGAAGTAGAAGTAGAATTTGAAGAAGCAGGTGCTTCTTAGAAATCAGAAACAATTAATCAACTAGAGCCTTCTTCATAAGAAAGGCTCTTTTTTTTTGCTCTGTTTTATCCATCATTCGCACTCTCATGCCTCTATAAAAATTTTCTGTTAAATTGGCTGCTTTTTATTTTCAGCTGTATATCTTCACTTTACCTCCCCATAAAAAGACTAGATCTGAATTTCTTACCTTGAAAAGAGGAGTTATTTAAGATATATTTTAAAATGGATAAAAAGGTAATTGGGGGCCTGTTCATGCTTACTCGTTATGCAATCATATTAGCCGCGGGTCAAGGGACTAGAATGAAATCGAAGTTATATAAGGTCCTGCATCCTGTTTGCGGCAAACCGATGGTTCAACATGTCGTTGATCAAATCTCTAAGCTTCATATAGATACAACGGTTACGATAATTGGTCATGGAGCTGAAATGGTAAAAGCGCAATTAGGTAACCAAAGCGAGTATGTTCTACAGGAAGAACAGCTTGGAACTGGTCATGCTGTCATGCAAGCTAAAGAATTACTCAGCGGAAAACAAGGGACTACTCTTGTAGTATGTGGTGACACTCCACTCATTAAAGCTGAAACAATGGAAGCTCTTTTTAATCATCATGTGGAAAAAGGAGCAAAAGTCACTGTTTTAACGGCTCAAGCAGATGATCCGACTGGCTATGGACGCATCATACGGAATGAAGCAGGCCTGGTTGAGAAAATTGTTGAGCATAAAGACGCAACTGATGAGGAACGGTCTATTGCAGAAATTAATACCGGAACGTACTGTTTTGATAATCAAGCTTTATTCGAAGCACTAAGTGAAGTCACAAATGATAATGTTCAAGGTGAATATTATTTACCGGATGTAATCGAGATTTTAAAAAACAAGGGCGAAATAGTGACTGCTTTTAAAACAGCTGATTTTGCAGAAACACTTGGGGTTAATGACCGAGTGGCCCTTTCAGAAGCAGAACAAATTATGAAGCAGCGAATCAATCGTCAGCATATGAAAAATGGAGTGACGATTATTGATCCATTGAACACATATATTGGGGCGGATGTTGAAATTGGGCCTGACACAATTATTATGCCAGGAACAATAATTAGCGGCAAAACAGTCATTGGTTCTGATAGTCAAATTGGTCCAAATAGTGAAATAAAGGACTGCCAAATTGGTGATGCTACAATCATCAGACAATCTGTTGCACATGACAGCCACATTGGCTCCCATGTCAATATTGGTCCTTTTGCTCATATTCGACCTGATTCAGCTATTCACGATGATGTGAAAATAGGGAATTTTGTAGAAATTAAAAAGGCTGTATTTGGAAAAGCCAGCAAAGCTTCACATTTAAGTTATATTGGGGACGCAGAAGTCGGAAGTGATGTAAATATTGGCTGCGGATCAATAACAGTGAATTATGATGGGAAAGATAAATTTTTGACAAAAATAGAGGATGGGGTATTTATAGGCTGCAACTCTAATCTTGTCGCTCCAGTGACGGTTGGGAAAGGAGCCTATGTAGCAGCAGGTTCGACAATTACAAAAAATGTACCTGGTGATGCACTTGCAGTAGCCCGCTCACGTCAAGTAAATAAAGAAAACTATGTGCAAAAGCTAAATGTAAATAAATAACCATTGGAGGTTACCATGTCTAATCAGTATTTGGATCCTAATTTAAAAGTATTTTCTTTAAACTCAAACAGGGAGCTTGCCAGCCAAATTGCAGAGGTAATCGGCGTAGAACTTGGCAAATGTTCTGTTTCCCGTTTTAGTGATGGAGAGATCCAGATTAACATCGAAGAAAGTATTCGCGGTTGTGATGTATTTGTTATTCAATCAACGAATACGCCAATTAATGAGCATTTAATGGAACTATTAATTATGATTGATGCTTTAAAACGTGCTTCAGCAAAGACGATTAATGTGGTGATGCCGTATTATGGCTATGCACGTCAGGACCGTAAAGCACGTGCGCGTGAGCCGATTACAGCTAAATTAGTAGCAAACCTGATTGAAACAGCTGGTGCAACACGTGTCATCACGTTAGACCTGCACGCTCCTCAGATTCAAGGATTTTTTGATATTCCGATTGATCACTTAATGGGTGTACCTATTTTAGCTGAGTATTTTAAAAATCGTGAATATGGTGGGGACATTGTAGTTGTATCTCCTGACCATGGTGGTGTGGTTCGTGCCAGAAAATTGGCAGATCGTTTAAAAGCGCCAATTGCCATTATTGATAAACGACGTCCAAGACCAAATGTGGCAGAAGTTATGAATATTGTTGGTAATATAGAAGGCAAGATTTGTATCCTTATTGATGATATTATCGATACTGCCGGCACTATCACACTTGCTGCTAGTGCATTAGTGGAAAGCGGTGCAACAGAAGTATATGCTTGCTGTACGCATCCAGTTCTATCTGGTCCTGCGATTGAAAGAATTGAGAATTCAAAGATAAAAGAACTTGTTGTAACAAACTCTATTTCTCTTCCAGAAGAAAAGAAAATTGATAAAATTAAAAACCTTTCTGTTGCTTCCTTAATGGCAGAAGCAATCATTCGTGTTCACGAAGAACAATCTGTAAGTATTCTATTTGACTAAGAATTGTGTATATAAGGCTTGCTAATTGGCAAGCCTTATATGTAATTTTAGCAAAAGAGCAGGTTTTACTTGAATGTTTTGTTTTGAATATTTAAACTATTTAGTAATAAGTGAAAATGCCTGCCTGTACTCTTTTTTAATTTAATGTTTAGACCTTCCTGTTTTAGGGAATTTTTATAAAGGATGTTTAAAAAGCGTAAGGCGCCATTTTTCGGTGGCTGGAGCTGGATACTAAAACACTGGAAGGGGACATTTTTATGAGTACAGTTTTACAAGCAAAAGAAAGAAAGATTTTTCGCCATTCTGCCTTGAACAAAATCCGTAAGGAAGGGAATATTCCTGGAGTTATCTATGGATCAAAAACGGAAAGCAAGTCTATCTATTTAAGTGAAAAAGATCTCATTAAGACCATTAGAGATGTGGGGAGAAATGGAATCATTTCTTTAGATGTAGACGGAGACAAACAGAATGTGATTTTGACTGATTATCAATCAGATCCATTAAAAAACATTTTGGTTCATGTTGATTTTCGTGCTGTAGATATGTCAACAGAGTTGAACGCAAATGTAAGAGTTACATTAGTGGGGGATGCTGCCGGAGTGAAGGATGGCGGAGTGATGCAGCAAGCATTACATGAAATTTCTGTCACAGCAACACCGACAAATATTCCACAGTCAATTGATGTGGATGTAACAAATTTACAGGTTGAAGAAAAAGTGACTATAGCAGATATTAAAGGAAACTATTCTTCTATTACATTTAATCATGAAGATGATGAAGTCATCGCTTCTATTCTTGCTCCACGCCAGGAGGAAGTTATTGACACAGGTGAAAAGCAGAGCGAGGCACCACATGATAATCTTGAAGGAACAGATGAAAATGGCGGTGAAGGATAAGGGGAAATCTATTGGGTAGTATCTTTGTTTATTGAAACATTTAGAGGTTGTTGAAAGGGAATGGGTTTATCCTTCATGGGCCATATTGTCAATTTGACAGCCCTTCCGACATCCTCTGCTTATACTCCTAATGAAAACACCGCGTTTATCTCATCTGTTATTTCAATTCCTATAATCATCACTTTTTTGGTGGCTTTGTTTATCAACATTGCTGATTTTTGACTCATCTATAGCTGTATCATTATGAAGTGACAGGAGAAAATGAATTTTCTCCTGTCACTTCATAATGATACAGCAACCTTTCAGTAGAGCTGAAAGGCGTGAGAAATATCCATTTCTCACGGATGAGTCACAAATCAGACTTACCAACAGTGTTTGTTAACGTAGCCTTTTTGAATAAATCTTATATAATATATTAATTAATGCTACGCGTTTAAGGCAATAAGCATAAGGGTGGGAAGTATGAAGCTAATAGTTGGTTTAGGCAATCCGGGGAAACAGTATGAGAATACAAGGCACAATGTTGGATTTGAAGTGATTGATGCCTTGGCAGAGAAGCTGAGTATATCTCTAGACCAGGCTAAATTTAAAGGAATATATGGTAAGGCGATAATAGATGGAGAAAAGGTTTTCTTATTAAAACCCTTAACCTACATGAATCTATCAGGTGAATCAATAAGTGCGATAATGGATTATTTCCAGATTGATACGGAAGATCTGCTTGTCATCTATGATGATATGGATCTGCCTGCTGGTAAAATACGCCTGCGGCAAAAGGGAAGTGCCGGCGGTCATAATGGAATTAAGTCCACTATCGCTCATGTCGGAACACAGGAGTTTAATCGAATCCGTGTAGGTATTAACAGGCCGACAGGTAGTATGTCTATTACCGATTATGTCCTTGGCCGTTTTACGAATGAGGAGAAGGAATTAATTAATGAGGCGGTAGCTCAAAGTACGGACGCCTGTGTAGAATGGATTAAGAAGCCTTTTTTACAAGTGATGAATACGTATAATTAGCCGAATGATTTCTACAATATATGGCAATAATAACGATTAGGAAAATAAGTACAGGAACCTGAATTGATGATTGTCTATCAGGCAAGAATATGACTTTCAGCATAGAGGTTCTGTAATAGAACGTTATTAGGAGGTAAGGAATGGCTATTCATTACCATTGTCGACATTGTGGAGTCAAACTAGGAACTCTTACTCAATTTTCTATTGATTCAGAGCAGCTCGGTTTACATACATTAACTGATGAGGAAAGACAAGATATGGTCACCTATAATTCTGAAGGTGAAATCCAAATCAAATCAATCTGTGAAGACTGTCAGGAATCACTTGAAAAAAACCCCGAATATTATCAAAATGACTTCTTAATTCATTAAAAGCTTTGGATCTCACTCCAAAGCATTTTTCTATTTAATTTAATCACAAGGCTTTGTTTATTAATATTGTTGATTTTTCACTTCATAACCATACAGCAATCTTTCAGCTATGCTGAAAGGCGTGAGAAATGTCCATTTCTCACGGATGAGTCAAAAATCAGGCTTATCAACAGCGCTTGCTAACAAAGCTAATGAAAAAATAGCATGGAAATAAAAATATATTGATAAAAGGATCTAAGCATCTTGTATGGTTAAAGCGATAGATGCGAGCATGATCATCATTGGAGGGAGGGGCTGCAATATGTTAGGACTAAAAAGCCTTTTTAATCAACAAGAGGATATAGGAAACGTCATAGAAGGTATTAGTGCGGGGCTGCATGAACAGCTTGTTGCAGGGCTGTCCGGCTCAGCAAGAACGTTGTTTATCGCTTCTGTCTATGAAAAAGCGAAAAAGCCGATACTGCTTGTAACGCATAATTTATTACAGGCTCAAAAATTATTTGATGATCTAGTTTCCGTAATTGGTGAGGAGGATGTATTTCTTTATCCTGCAAACGAATTAATTGGAGCGGAAATCAGTGTCGCCAGTCCGGAGTTAAGGGCACAGCGAATTGAAGTATTAAATCATATGTGTGAGAAGAAAAACAGCATTGTGATTGTTCCAATTGCCGGTTTGCGCAAAATGGTTCCGCCTCCCGAGGTATGGAAAAGATATCAGCTTCATGTCAAGGTTGGAGATGAAATTAATATCGATGAAAAGCTTATTCAATTTGTTGAAATGGGCTATGTACGTGCGGATATGATTGCTGCTCCAGGAGAGTTCAGTGTTAGAGGCGGTATTATTGATATTTTTCCATTAACAGAAGCTAATCCAATCAGAATGGAGTTATTTGATACTGAAATAGATTCTATTCGTACATTTTCGTTAGAGGATCAGCGCTCTATTGACAAACTCACGGAGATTACGATTGGACCTGCTACGGAAATGCCGCTTGAGGATACACAATATAAGAATTTAGTTGAGAAATTAGAGAATGGTTTAAAGGATAGTGTCAAAAAGCTTAAAGATGAAAAAGTGAAGACTCAGCTAGTACAGAATATTGGATATGAGCTCGAGAAGCTAAGGAATAAACAAAAGCCTGAACAGCTTTTTAAGTATTCTTCCCTTGCCTACGACCAAGCTAGCAGTCTAGTAGACTACTGTGAAAAGAATACCATTTTCTTTATCGATGAAATCAGCAGAGTTCAGGAAATGAATGAGTCGCTTGAGAAGGAAGAAGCAGAATGGTATACAGGATTATTGAGTGAAGGAAATATCATTCACGGCATCAAAATGTCTCATCAACTAGCAGAATTAACTACCCGTTCAAAAATGCCAATTGTGTACCTTTCGCTCTTTTTACGTCATGTACCGAACACAAATCCACAAAACATTATTAATATGACTTGTAAGCAAATGCAGAATTTCCATGGTCAAATGAATGTGTTAAAGGGTGAAGTGGACCGATGGGTTAAAAATCACTACTCGGTTGTTTTCCTTGGTTCGGATGAAGAACGCGTAGAAAGGCTTGAACGAATCCTCTCAGACTATGAAATTGAAGCGGATGTATCTGTTCAAAGTGACCAAATTCAAAAAGGAAAGGTGCAAATTGTCCAAGGCGACCTCCAGACTGGTTTTGAGCTTTCTCTGCAAAAGATAGCCGTTGTAACGGAAGAAGAGCTGTTTACAAAACGGGCAAAACGAACACCGCGCCGTCAAAAGCTATCAAATGCAGAAAGAATAAAAAGCTATTCTGAATTAAAAGTAGGAGACCATGTCGTTCATGTAAACCATGGGATAGGGAAATACTTAGGAATCGAAACGCTTGTTATTAATGGTGTCCATAAAGACTATTTGCATATCCGCTACCAAGGCAGCGATAAGTTGTATGTACCTGTAGATCAAATTAATCTTGTACAGAAATATGTCGGTTCAGAGGGTAAAGAACCGAAAATTTACAAATTAGGCGGCAGCGACTGGAAAAAGGTTAAGAAGAAGGTTCAATCATCTGTCGAAGATATTGCAGAGGATTTAATTAAGCTGTATGCGGAGCGGGAAGCAGCTGTAGGTTATGCTTTCAGCCCTGACGGAGATTTGCAGCGTGATTTTGAAACAAACTTCCCCTACCAAGAGACAGAGGATCAGCTCCGTTCCATTCAGGAAATTAAAAAGGATATGGAAAAAGAACGTCCGATGGATCGCCTGCTTTGCGGGGACGTTGGATATGGAAAAACAGAAGTGGCCATTCGTGCAGCCTTTAAAGCCGTAGCGGACGGCAAGCAGGTAGCCATTCTCGTGCCAACAACGATTTTGGCACAGCAGCATTATCAAACCATGCTTGAGAGATTCCAGGACTACCCTGTTAAAATTGCCTTACTAAGCCGGTTCCGGACAAGAAAGCAGCAAACAGAAACGATTAAAGGATTAAAAAATGGAACGGTTGATGTAGTTGTCGGTACGCACCGCCTGTTATCTAAAGAAGTACAATACCATGATTTAGGCTTATTAATTATTGATGAAGAGCAGCGTTTTGGTGTCAGCCATAAAGAGAAAATTAAAAAACTCAAGACAAATGTTGATGTTTTGACATTAACAGCAACACCGATTCCAAGAACACTTCATATGTCAATGCTTGGAGTCAGGGATTTGTCTGTTATTGAAACTCCGCCGGAAAATCGTTTTCCTGTCCAAACCTATGTAATGGAATATAATGGGGCTTTAGTAAGAGAAGCGATTGAACGTGAACTGGCAAGAGATGGACAGGTGTATTTTCTTTACAATAGAGTGGAAGATATTGAACGAAAAGCCGAGGAAATCTCGATGCTCGTACCTGATGCAAAGGTAGCCTATGCTCATGGACAAATGAGCGAGAATGAATTGGAATCGGTTATGCTCAGCTTCTTAGAAGGTGAAAGTGATGTTCTGGTCAGCACGACAATTATTGAAACAGGGGTGGATATTCCAAATGTGAATACACTGATTGTAAATGATGCTGACAAAATGGGACTTTCACAGCTTTATCAGCTAAGGGGACGAGTGGGTCGTTCTAATCGGGTAGCCTATGCATACTTTACGTATCGGAAGGATAAGGTTCTGACAGAGGTAGCAGAAAGACGTCTGCAGGCAATTAAGGAATTTACAGAACTTGGTTCAGGCTTTAAAATTGCGATGCGAGATTTATCTATTCGCGGAGCGGGCAATCTCTTAGGTGCGCAGCAGCATGGATTTATTGATTCTGTCGGTTTTGACCTCTACTCACAAATGTTGAAGGAAGCAATTGAAGAAAGAAGAGGAAATCCGGATGAAGTAAAGCGTCAGACAGTAGAAATTGATTTGGATATTGACGCCTATATACCAGATACCTATATTGCAGACGGTCAGCAAAAAATCGAAATGTATAAACGTTTCCGCGGAATTAGTGATCTTGATGATATAAAAGAGCTGCAAGACGAAATGATTGACCGTTTTGGAGAATATCCGCTTGAGGTATCTTATTTATTTTTAATTGCTGAAATTAAAGTGTTTGCTCTGTTAGTAGGTGTAGAATCAATCAAACAGGTCAAAGATGAAGTTACCATTCTTTTATCTGAGGAGAAGAGCGGCACAATGGATGGTCATAAGGTGTTCCAATTAACCAATCAGTACGGAAGGATGATTGGCCTTGGAATGGAAGGAAATAAATTTAAAATGGTGTTATATGTTAAGAAAGCGGCATTGGAAATGTGGCTGAATGCCATCTATGAAATTCTACAAGGAATGCATGAAATAAAAGAAGACAACGCACCGTCTGTTTTATAAAGTAAAACTTTTATTAGTGGGGGTCTTACTGTCCGTTAAGAATGGGATAAAAACGTTAGCTTAATCATTCATCTGATATTTTCCCGTATGGAATGAATTACCAACAAAAGAAAAAGCCATTGTGTGTGTATAGAATTTTCCATATGAAAGATACTAAGTTCAAATATGGCGAAGGTTACATATTGAGGAATATGAATCATTGCCACATGCAAAAAATCATCAGATGAAAGAGAGGCAACGTTGGATGAAAGCAACTGGTATTGTTCGTCGAATCGATGATTTAGGTCGTGTAGTTATTCCGAAGGAAATTCGCAGAACGTTACGTATTCGTGAAGGTGACCCATTGGAGATCTTTGTGGATCGTGATGGAGAAGTGATTTTGAAGAAATATTCCCCTATTAGTGAATTAGGTGACTTTGCAAAAGAATATGCTGAAGCTTTATTTGATAGTTTAGGAAATCCTGTTCTTATATGTGATAGAGATAATTATATTGCAACAGCTGGTGGTTCCAAGAAGGACTACCTAAATAAAAATATCAGCAGTCTTGTTGAGAAAACGATGGAAGAAAGAACTTCTGTACTGATGAATCAGTCTGGAGAAACCACACTAGTAGATGGGAACAGCGAGGAAATTTCCGCTTATACCATCGGGCCGATTATCGCTAATGGAGATCCAATCGGTGCGGTGATAATTTATTCTAAGGAAGGTTCGTTGGGTGAGGTAGAACAAAAAGCAGTTGAAACAGCAGCAGGTTTTCTAGCAAGACAAATGGAATCATAATATGACAGGATATTTTAAAAGAAGCAGTCTCAAAGCTGCTTCTTTTTATGGTTTCAGAGCAGGCGCTTCTAAAGGGAAATTATGCTATAATTACTGTCGAATTTAACTTCATAAATAAAGGATATCTTAGGTGGATGCCTCGAGTTTAATTGAAAGGAGATGGGCAATGCAGCCCAAAAATCAAGGAAAATATCTATTTAGAGGAACGCTTATTTTAACAATGGGTGCGCTTTTTACAAAAATATTAAGTGCCTTCTATCGAGTTCCCTTTCAAAATATTGTGGGGGATGTTGGCTTCTACATATACCAGCAGGTTTATCCCTTTTATGGAATAGCGGTTGTATTGTCTACATATGGATTTCCAGTTGTTATTTCTAAATTATATACGGAAGAAATCATGAAGGAAAAGCAGGGCAATATAAGGCAATTATTCATAGTGTCGATGCTTTTCCTATATGGTTTTGGTTTCTTATGCTTTTTATTTCTATTTATAGGCTCTAATTGGTTAGCTCAGTATATGAAGGATCCTCAGCTTGCCCAATTATTGCAATTAATTGCTTTTGTTTTTCTAATTATGCCGATGATTTCTCTCTTTAGGGGGTTTTTTCAAGGTTCTGGTTATATGCTTCCAACCGCCGTTTCACAGGTTGGGGAGCAACTAATCAGAGTGGTTACGATATTGATTTCAGCGGTCTTCCTTGTTCGTTTTCAATATTCGCTGTATACCGTCGGCAGCGGAGCTGTGCTTGGCTCCATCACTGGAGGAATAACTGCTGCGCTTATTTTACTATTCTTTTGGCTGCGAATTCGAAAAAAGGAACCAATCAGTAAAATACATTATTTCCATCAAAGCGGAAGAATTCTAAAAGCCTTCTTTCTTCATGCTTTCCCCGTTTGTATCAGCAGTATGCTTCTTATATTGCTTCAATTAGCTGATTCATTAAACTTGTTTTCTCAACTAGTTGCATCAGGTATAGAAAGTGAGCAGGCGAAGGAGTTAAAAGGGATATATGACCGAGGTCAGCCGCTTATTCAGCTTGGGACTATTGTTGCAACGTCAATGTCCTTATCATTGGTTCCGCTTATTACAAAAGAAAAGTTACAGAACAATTCCGGGGTCCTGAAGGAGAAAATCCAACTATCTTTAAAATCGAGTATATTGGTTGGGGTTGGGGCAACAATGGGATTGTGGGGCATTATAAAGCCAACAAATATGATGCTTTTCGAAAATACAGATGGATCTGATGTCTTAGCTGTTCTTGGGGCTTTAATATTCTTTGGCTCAATTATTATGACGGTTACGGCTATTTTACAGGGGTTAGGTTATACCCTATTCCCAGCGGTAATCATACTTGCCGGATTTCTGATGAAGTATATGCTAAACCTTTTGCTTATTCCAAAGCTGGGTACGATGGGAGCGGCTATAGCATCTGTTACCTCTTTAGCGGTGATTTTAGTTGTATTTATGGCTAAGCTACATACAATTATGGGAGAAATTATTATTAATAAACGCTTTCATACAGTAATACTTGCTGCTGGCATATGTATGCTGACGGTACTGAGCGTCTATTTATATGCTACTGATTTTACGTACAGGCTGGGCTTTTCAGACAGGCTTACTGCCAGTATCCAAGCATTAAGTGCTGTCATCCTTGGGGGATTAACCTATATAGTGATGATTCTTAGGTCAAATGTATTTAAAGAGAGTGAACTTTCCTTATTGCCGTTTGGCAGTAAGCTGATTATGTTCTTACCTAAGAGAAAAAGGAGAGATTAAGGGTTATGAAGAAACTATATATTGTCGGTCTTGGCGCCGGGGATCTTGACCAGATTCCTTTAGGTGTTTATAGACTTCTTAAGAGCGGGAAGCCGGTATTCTTGCGGACAAAGGAACATCCTGTTGTGAGTGAGTTGGAGAAAGAGGGATTCCAATACCATTCCTTTGACTCCATCTATGAAAAAAATGAACAGTTTGAAGCAGTCTATGAAGAAATTTGTGAAACCTTGCTATCTATGAAAAATTATGAAGAACTTATTTATGGTGTTCCTGGCCACCCTCTTGTAGCAGAAAGAACCGTTCAGCTTTTATTAAAAAGAGGTAAGGAAGTCGGCATCGAACTTGAAGTAATAGGGGGACAAAGCTTCTTAGATGATATTTTTACAGCTTTACATATTGATCCGATTGAGGGTTTTCAATTATTAGATGCAACGGACTTAAAGCTCGCGGAAATTCAACTAAGACAGCATATACTAATCGGACAAGTATATGATTCCTTTATGGCATCAAACGTAAAGCTTACTTTTATGGAAAGGCTTCCGTATAATTATGATGTATATATCGTAACGGCAGCAGGAAGTAAGGAAGAAAGCATCCGCAAAGTCCCGCTGGTTGAGCTTGACCGTGAAACGGAATTAAGCAATTTAACCTCTGTCTATATTCCGCCTGTTACGGATGACACCATCTTATATAAAGACTTTAATAAGCTAAGGGCGATTATTGCTGAGCTAAGAGGACCAAATGGTTGTCCTTGGGATTTGAAGCAAACCCATGAATCTTTGAAAAAGTACTTGATTGAAGAGACATATGAGGTCATTGAAGCCATTCAAGAAGGGGATATCGATCATCTTGTCGAAGAATTGGGTGATGTGTTGTTACAGATTCTGCTTCATGCTCAAATTGGTGAGGATGATGGTTATTTTTCAATTGATGATGTGATAGAGGGGCTCTCAGCTAAAATGGTACGCCGCCATCCGCATGTCTTTGGGGATAGGATAGCCGAAACGGCAGAGGATGTCGTGAAGAATTGGCAGGAAATCAAACAGGAAGAAAAAGGTGAAAAGCCAACCTCTATCTTGGGGGAAGTTGGAACATCACTGCCGACCATTCTTCGTGCCTTTGAGCTTCAGAAAAAGGCGGCCAAAGTTGGCTTTGATTGGCCTGATGTCAGCGGTGCATGGGAAAAGCTGAAAGAGGAAATAGGGGAGTTTGAGCAGGAAATCAAGGATGGCAGTAATGAACAAGCGGTGAAAGAGTTTGGCGATATTTTATTTGCGCTTGTGAATATTGCTCGGTTCTATGACATTAATCCTGATGAAGCTTTATTTATGACGAATCAAAAGTTTATTCGCCGTTTTCATTATATAGAGGAAAAAGTGGAAGAGAGTGGTAAGCCATTTACGGATTATCAGCTAAAAGAGCTTGATCATTTTTGGGATGAGGCAAAAAAAGCTGGATTATAAAAGGGAGTGTAAGTATGCGTTTAGATAAATTTTTAAAAGTGTCAAGGTTAATAAAAAGACGGACGTTGGCTAAGGAGGTCTCCGATCAGGGTCGTATCACGATAAACGGTATCCAGGCAAAAGCCAGCACTAACGTCAAAGTTGGTGATGAATTAACGGTTCGTTTTGGACAAAGAGTGGTTACCGTTAAGATTGAAAAGCTTCAAGAAACAACAAGAAAAGAAGAAGCTGCTGGAATGTACACAACAATTAAGGATGAGAGAATTCCAGAAGAATTTTAATAATAGAAAGGTTAAGGCGGCTTGTCTAGTCTAGGCAAGCCGCTTCCTCTTTTCATCGATACTAGCTCCAGCGGCTAGACTCTCGGGGTCATAAGCTGTGACGATGAGAAGGTTAAAGAACAACCTTCTCCCCGTCCCATCTTATGCCTGTCGGACTTGTACAGGATGTACTGACATCGACGTTCGCCACAGGACGTGGCGGCCTTTAGTCGATGTTCCTTAAAAGATCCGCTTCCGCTTTTCATAAATCGTGTTGGTGTTCTAAATCCATCATTCTTTCATAAACATGTACAAAAAGGTTGTACAAAATGATTGTGAGGGATGGGAATGAATCAATTTTATGATAGTAATACTTCCAAAGGAACTGTCCAAGAGCATGATGTGATTATGAGAGGGAGAAGGTTGCTGGACATTACAGGGGTTAAACAGGTGGAAAGCTTTGATAACGAAGAGTTTTTATTAGAAACGGTTATGGGCTTTTTAGCTATTAAAGGGGAGAACCTGCAAATGAAGAACCTTGATGTTGATAAAGGTATTGTATCGATAAAGGGAAAAGTATTTGATCTGGTTTACATTGATGAACAGCATGGAGATAAGGCTAAAGGTTTCTTTAGCAAATTATTTCGATGACATTAACGACTCAATTCATGACTATGCTGGCAATGATCGGCATGGGGACTTATTTTGGAGCGGCTCTTGATACTTATAACCGATTTCTCCAGAGGAGTAAACGAAAGAGCTGGCTTATCTTTATCAATGATATTTTATTTTGGACCTTTCAAGGTTTATTCATTTTTTATGTACTATTTCATGTAAACCAGGGAGAATTACGATTTTATATATTTCTTGCCTTATTATGCGGCTTTGCAGCCTACCAAAGTCTGTGTAAACAAATTTACTTGAGATGTTTGGAATGGCTGATTTCGTTCGTTATTTCAGTATCCCGCTTTATTGTAAAGCTTTTCCGTATACTGATATATAAACCTATCCTGGCACTTATCAGTACGATTATTACAACCGTTATTATGATTGGTAAGGGTCTATTCGTTTTATTAAAAACCTTATGGAAATGCGCAGTGTTTACAATTATCATACTATTAAAGCCAATAAAGTGGATTTTCCTACTTTTTTGGAAACTATTCCCCAAACCCCTTAAAAAATACGTCGAGAAGTTATATAATGGACTGGCAGGAAAATGGAGACCAGTAAAGAATACTATTAAGAACGTGATTGCAAAATGGAAAAAAGGCAATAAAGGCAATAAGTAAGGAGGGTTGCGTAAGTGGGTGCCATTAAGGAACGCAATATTGCCAAACTTCAGACAGACTATGTATTGCAGCAAGAAGAGAGTCAAATCAGTTCAGCAAGACGAAAAAAGGTTGTATTCAGAAGGCTATCAGTCTTTTTCGGACTTGCTATTATTATATCATATTTGATGATCTCGACACTCATTTCACAAAACTCTGTACTTGCTGAAAAGGCGGAAGAAAAGAAGCAGCTGCAAAAGGAGCTTGTCTCCTACCAGCATGAAGAAGAGCTTCTGCAAGAAGAAATAAAAAAATTACAGGATGATGACTACATCGCCAAATTGGCTAGAAGTGAATACTTTCTTTCCGAGGATAATGAAATAATCTTTACACTCCCTGAAGCAGAGGGGGCAGGGAAGGGAAAAACAACCAATTGAGGCTGTGTTGCACTCTTTCTTTCTATTTTGTATAATATAGTATAAGTATGATTTTGCATATTTTTAAGGAGGAAATTTCTTTTTATGTCAATCGAAGTAGGCAGCAAGTTACAGGGAAAGGTAACAGGAATTACTAATTTTGGAGCATTTGTGGAGCTGCCGGAAGGCTCAACCGGTCTTGTTCACATTAGTGAGGTCGCAGATAACTATGTCAAGGATATTAATGATCATCTTAAAGTCGGCGATGTAGTCGAAGTTAAGGTCATTAATGTAGAAAAGGATGGAAAGATTGGTCTTTCTATCAAAAAGGCAATAGATAGACCGGACAGACCGGAAAGACCAGAAAGAACGGACAGACCTAGCAGACCGGACAGACCGATGAGAAATGACAGAGGTGACAGAGGTGACTCAAGGGGAGGCCACTCTGGACGTCCGCGTCATGGTCAGGGAAGATCCAATGATAATCACCGAGCTCCTAAAGAGAATTTTGAGTCAAAAATGGCACGCTTTTTAAAGGATAGTGAAGATCGGTTATCTTCTCTAAAGCGTCATACAGAATCCAAGCGTGGGGGAAGAGGCGCTAGAAGAGGGTAATTTGCTGCTGATTTCTATATACTAGCAGGGTATCGTTCGTGTTCCCTATATTACAGGCAAATCCATTTACTGGGTTTGTCTTTTTGTTTACTAATACCTCTTTTTATAAAGAATTAAATGAATGTAGAATAGAAAGAATCCTGTCACACAAAAAGACAGGATTTTTTAGCATATAGTAAATATCTGCTGCATGAGCACTTAATATACAGGTTTCTCCTGTTATTTTTAGACTTTTGGTGGAATTGAGTCGAATGAAAAAAAGGGGCTTGTCCGCCATTTTGACAAACTTCTAAAGCTCCCGTCTATATAATGAATGTAAAATACTTAGGCAGGGAGTGAAGCTGCGTGGAAAAGGTGGAGCGGAATTTCATGGATCCGATCAGGGACGTTAACTTTGCGAAATCTAAAATAAAGTTGGCCAACCCCTTTACTAATTTTCAAGCAAAGATGGAAACCTTTTTTCTAAAAAAAGGCTACATCCTCTTATTGATAGGCTTTTTACTTGGACGTTCATTAATTTTAGCTAAATTAACTCCATTTAGTGTTCCTTTTTTTGCTGCTGTATATCTCGTAAGAAAGGATCGGGCGCCATTAGCATTAATCGGTCTTATTGCAGGAGCGGCTACTCTTTCTGTTGCCGATGCAGTCTCTACCTTTGTGTTGACGGTGCTATTTTTGCTCTCCTATAAAGCTACGAAAAGGTGGCTGAAAAATGAGGTCAAAGTCGTTCCGTTTTATGTATTTTTTGTTCTGTTTTCCGGTAGCTTAGTGGAAGGTTACATTGTATCTGGTAAGTTTACATTGTATGAGCTAATGATGGCGGGGATAGAATCAAGTTTAGGTTTTATTTTAACTCTAATTTTTTTACAAGGACTTCCTTTATTATCTATTTCAAAACGCAGACAGTCATTAAAGACTGAGGAAATTGTCTGTTTAATTATTTTACTTGCTTCTGTCATGACTGGAACGATTGGTTGGACAATGTATGATATCTCTGTTGACCACGTATTGGCACGATATCTTGTTCTGTTATTTGCTTTTGTTGCTGGAGCAACAGTTGGGTCCACTGTTGGGGTTGTAACGGGTCTCATCTTTAGTTTGGCCAGTATTTCCAGCTTTACACATATGAGTCTATTAGCCTTTTCAGGTCTTCTGGGAGGTCTATTAAAAGAGGGGAAAAAGGTTGGCGTCTCAATTGGGCTATTGATAGCGACTTTATTGATTGGTATGTATGGAGATGGCAATGCAGCTTTAGTTAAAACAATCCTGGAATCAGCGGTAGCCATAGCGTTACTATTTCTAACCCCTAAAACACTCACTTCAAAGCTGGCAAAATATATCCCAGGTACTCTAGAACATTCACAAGAGCAGCAGCAATATATGAGAAAGATGAGAGATGTGACATCGCAAAGGGTAGCGCAGTTTTCCCATGTATTTCAGGCTCTTTCTAATAGCTTCAATCATCAGAGCGAACCGACAGAATGGAATGAGACTGATAGAGAGCTAGATTACTTTTTGAGTAATGTAACAGAAAAAACATGTCAGCTTTGTCATCGCAAGGAACAATGCTGGACAAGGAACTTTAATGAAACATATGAATTTATGAAAGAAATTATGCTTGATATGGAGCAAAAAGGCGGAGAAGTTTCTCAAAAATTATATAGGGAGTGGGGAGTTCACTGCGTCAAGCCGAAAAAGGTTGTGGAAGCAATGCAGCAAGAATTAACCTACTATCAAGCCAATCAAAAATTAAAAAGGCAGGTAAAGGAGTCTAGAAAACTAGTAGCGGATCAATTATTAGGTGTGTCTGAAATTATGGGTAACTTCGCAAAGGAAATTCAGCGGGAAAGAGAAAATCATCATAAGCAGGAAGAGCTTATCCTTGAAGCGATGCAGGATTTTGGTATTGAGATTGAACAAGTGGAGATTTACAGTCTTGAACAAGGGAACGTAGATATTGATATGACCATACCTGACTATCAGGGGCATGGGGAATGTGAAAAACTCATTGCACCGATTCTTTCGGATATATTAGGCGAGACAATTATTGTAAATTCAGAGGAAATATCTCCATTTGGACATGACTACTGCCATGTGACTTTCCGATCCGCCAAGGCATATTCTATAGAGGTTGGTGTGGCCCATGCAGCAAAGGACGGCGGCTTAATTTCAGGAGACAGCTATTCTACAACGGAACTAGGCTGTGGAAAATACGCCATTGCAATTAGTGATGGAATGGGCAATGGAGAGCGGGCCCATATTGAAAGCCAGGAGACGCTGCAGCTCCTAGAAAAAATTCTTCAATCTGGAATCGAGGAAAGAGTTGCGATCAAATCGGTTAATTCCGTTCTATCCTTACGAACAACGGACGAAATCTTTTCTACCTTAGACTTGGCAATGGTAGATTTACAAAATGCATCCGCGAAGTTTTTAAAAATTGGTTCCACTCCAAGTTTTGTTAAAAGGGGTAATAAAGTCTTGAAAATACAAGCAAGCAATCTGCCAATGGGAATCATCGAGGATTTTGAGGTAGATGTTGTGAGTGAACAGCTAAGGGCTGGCGATCTTCTCATTATGATGAGCGATGGCGTGTTTGAAGGTCCAAAGCATGTAGAAAACCACGACTTGTGGATGAAACGGAAAATAAAAGAGTTAAAGACAGAAGAGCCTCAAGGAATAGCTGATGTCATTATGGAAGAGGTCATTAGGTCGAGATCAGGGTATATTGATGATGATATGACCGTTGTAGTGGCAAAAGTTAAACATAATACTCCAAAATGGGCGTCTATTCCTGTTCCTCAGTTTAAACAGAAGGCTAATTAATGAATTTGCATACTGTTGTATAAAGGCCATTCGTGTACGTGTCCACTAAGTGATTCATTCTGAATTAAACTTAGTGCCGCATATACGAATGGCCTATTATCATTCTAACTAAACAGCTTATGTATAAATTCCTTCCTTATCGTCGAAAATGGTAACATTTCAGATTTGGAGGGGAACTTGATGAAGACAGGTACGTTAAAGCAAATTTTATTGATAACGGATGGTTGCTCAAATCAAGGAGAAGATCCCATTGCAATGGCTGCACTGGCAAAGGAGCAAGGAATTACAGTAAATGTAATAGGTGTAATGGATCAAGATGTAATCGATGACCAGGGGATGAAAGAAATTGAAGGTATTTCTATGGCTGGCGGCGGTGTTAGTCAGGTTGTCTATGCCCAAAACCTTTCACAAACCGTTCAGATGGTTACGAGAAAGGCAATGACACAGACCCTCCAAGGGGTTGTGAATAAAGAACTGCAGCAAATACTTGGCCGCTCACATACGTTAGAAGATCTTCCGCCGGAAAAAAGAGGAGAGGTAATGGAGGTGGTAGATGAGCTTGGAGAGACAGTCGAACTCGAAGTGCTTATCCTTGTTGATACAAGTGCTAGTATGAAGCAGAAGCTGCCAACAGTTAAAGAGGCTCTTCTTGACTTATCCTTAAGCCTGAATGCTCGGTCTGGAGAAAATCGATTTTCTGTGTTCGTATTTCCCGGGAAAAAGAATGAAGTAGATAAATTATTAGATTGGACGCCGCGGCTTGGGTCTTTGACAGATGTATTTTCAAAATTATCGACAGGAGGAATTACACCAACAGGACCTGCCATTAATGAGGCGCTGCAATATTTCAAGAAAAAACGTTCGCTAAGGAGTCTGCTTTCTCGTGATGATGAATCATTCTATGAAGAATCAGTATAACGTGAAACCTGGGACAATCATTGAAGGCAAATGGCATAAACACCGTTATATCATTTTAAAGGAATTGGGGTTCGGAGCCAATGGCATTGTGTATCTTGCACAGCGACAACAGGAATATGTCGCACTTAAAATGAGTGATAATGGGATGTCTATTACGTCTGAGGTGAATGTGCTTAAATCCTTTGCAAAGGTCCAGGGATCTGCCCTTGGGCCTTCTTTGCTTGATGTAGATGATTGGGAACATAGTAAAGGACAAATTTCATTTTATGTAATGGAGTATATACAAGGGCCGGACTTTATGTCCTTTATTGAGCAGAAGGGTCCTTCTTGGCTTCCTGTACTCATTCTGCAGCTTTTGTCAGACTTAGAGAAGCTCCATGATAGCGGATGGGTATTTGGTGATTTAAAGCCGGAGAACTTAATTGTAACAGGTCCTTCGCCAAGAATACGCTGTATTGATGTAGGCGGCACGACAATAAAGGGAAGGGCGATAAAGGAGTATACGGAATTCTTTGACAGGGGGTATTGGGGACTTGGTTCAAGAAAAGCAGAACCAAGCTACGATTTATTTGCCGTTGCGATGATTATGATTAACGCAGTCTTTCCAAAACGGTTTTCGAAAACAACGGGTGGGATTATCCAGCTTCGTAATCAATTGAAACAAAGCAAGGTTTTGCAAAAATTTGAAGCAGTAATTATCGATGCACTTGAAGGACGCTATCATTCAGCTAAAGAAATGCGCAATGATTTAATAAAAACGATTAGTCATGATAGCGCAAACCGTCGAAGGACTTCAAGACAAACAAATGCAGGGAGCACTGCCAATGGTCAGACAATGAATCAACAAACACAATCAAGAGTAAAAGTGGGAGCCAGCCGGCAAGTACAGCAAAAAAAGCAGAAAAAGCAGAAAAAGGGCGGGATGGTCGAAACGTTTTTACTAACAGTTGTTATTCTATTATTTTATGCGTTCTATATATTTGGTCAATTAATATAGCAGAAAGTATAAAAACAGGTATGACATGCAGATTTCGTATAATTTAGGCGAAAAATTTATAAGGCTTGTCCTTTGGTTACCAGTTAGAAAAATGGTATGCTTAATATAAGACAAAAGAACTTAAAGACGATATTTGTGGCAGGGAAAAAGTAATGATAGAAGAGAAAGTAGACCGTTTTTTAAAACAAAAGCATTTTGCGTTGACTGGAAAAAGATTTCTTGTTGGTGTATCAGGAGGTCCGGATTCTTTAGCGCTTTTACATCTATTGAGTGAAAAACAGAAGCAGCAGAATTTTTATATAGTTGCTGCACATGTTGACCACATGTTTAGAGGAGAAGAATCCTATAATGAAGCGAAGTTTGTGGAGGACTTCTGCAATAAACGGCAAATACCTTTTACAATGAAGAGAATAAATGTCCCGGAGTATATAAAAAGGACGGGAAAAAGCTCGCAAGTTTCCTCGAGAGAGTGCCGCTATGAATTCTTTGCTGAAGTGATGAATGAATATCAGCTTACACACGCTGCATTAGCTCATCATGGTGATGACCAGATTGAAACAATCTTAATGAGATTAACACGAGGAAGTTCAGGATCATCGAGGGCTGGTATCCCCTTTATTAGACCCTTTAAGGACGTTTTTATTGTTAGGCCGTTTTTATGTCTCAGCCGGAAAGAAATTGAGCAGTATTGTTCGGATCATGAATTAAATCCTCGTCGAGACCCCAGTAATGAAAAAGATGTCTATCTTCGAAATAGATTTCGAAACCATGTTGTTCCTTTTTTAAAACAGGAAAACGAACATGTACATGAGCAATTTCAACGTTTTAGCGAAGAACTGCAGCAAGATGAAGCGCTGCTGCAGGAATTAACAATTAAAAAAATGAATACAGTATGGAAAGTGAAACAAGATAATAAAATAACTATTGATATAGATACCTTCCAGGCAATGCCAATTTCTTTACAAAGGAGAGGCGTTCAACTAATATTAAACTATCTATATAAAAAAAGGCCCGCATCCTTATCAGCGATACATATTGAACAATTTTTCATACTTATTAAAGGGGACAATCCCTCTGGCAGTTTGGATTTTCCATCCGGTTTGAAGGTGAAACGATCTTACCGCCTATGTCACTTTGTTTTCAACGCTGATACAAAGGGAGGATTTTATATAGAGTTCGATCAACCGGGAGAATATATATTGCCAAATGGAGACAGTATTTCCTTCAAATATACACATCATGAGGAAAGCTCAAAGGATGCCATTCTTTTAAATAAAAAGGATGTATCTCTTCCAATTATCGTTAGAACAAGAGAACCAGGGGATCGAATGAGCTTAAAAGGTATAGAAGGGACAAAAAAGATTAAAAGCATTTTCATCGATCAGAAAATACCAATTGATGAGAGAGACAGCTGGCCGGTCGTAACAGATGGACAAAACCGAATCCTCTGGCTGCCGGGATTGAAAAAATGCAAAGAGTCAACGGTGATAAATAAGGATATGGATTATATTCTTATCACATATAAAAAGCAAATCGAATAGTGCTTTATCAAAAGGGCTTGGATAAACAAATATCGAATGGAGAAAACTTTTGATAAAGGCTGAGAAATGTAATGATTGATATACATCATTATGCAATGATCATCTAGGGGGCATACTAAATATGAAAAATGATATTGAAAGTGTATTAATATCCGAAGAAGAGCTTCAAAATAAGATAAAAGAATTGGGTGCACAGATAACGGAGGATTATCAGGATAAATTCCCGCTTGCGATTGGTGTTCTTAAGGGTGCTGTGCTATTTATGGGCGACCTTCTTAAACGGATTGATACTCACCTTGAAATGGACTTCATGGATGTTTCAAGCTACGGAAACGCTATGGTTTCCTCTGGAGAGGTGAAGATATTAAAGGATTTGGATACATCTGTTGAAGGTCGTGATGTTCTAATCATCGAGGACATTATTGACAGTGGCTTAACGTTGAGTTATTTAGTTGAGTTATTCCATTATCGTAAAGCGAAGTCAGTAAAAATTGTTACACTGCTTGATAAACCAACAGGTCGCAAGGCAGATATAAAGGCCGATTATGTAGGATTTATTGTTCCAGATGCCTTTGTTGTCGGATATGGTTTGGATTATGCAGAAAAATACCGAAACCTTCCGTATATAGGTGTTTTGAAGCCACATGTATACAGTAATTAATAGGTAATAACATTTTTATATACATTTTTTATAACAATAGTAGTTATTGGCTTTAGAAGTGTAATTTCTTGTATTACCATGATTTTCTATGGTACTATACACTATAGTTTGTTGACCGTGGGAGGAGGCAAGGGATGAATCGGATTTTCCGTAATACCATCTTTTATTTATTAATTTTTCTAGTCATTATAGGCGTAGTAAGTTTCTTTAATAGTGGTAATCAACCGACAGAAAATATGACGTATGATACGTTTATAGAGCATCTTGAGAATGGTGATGTAACCTCTTTAACTACGCAGCCTGAGCGTGGAGTTCTCGAGGTTAGAGGGCAGCTAAAGGGGTATGAAGAAGGTAAGTATTTTATCACTTATGTATCTAATACAGATAGCGAGATAGAACGAATCAATTCTTTGGCCGCTGATTTAAAGCTTGAAAAGATGCCGGCTAAAGAAACAAGCGGATGGGTAACATTCTTTACATCTATTATTCCGTTTGTCATTATCTTCATTTTATTCTTCTTCCTGCTTAATCAAGCCCAAGGCGGCGGTAGCCGGGTAATGAATTTTGGTAAGAGTAAAGCAAAGCTGTATAGCGAAGATAAGAAAAAGGTTCGCTTTAAAGACGTAGCAGGCGCAGATGAAGAAAAGCAAGAACTTGTTGAAGTAGTTGAGTTTTTAAAGGACCCAAGAAAATTCGTTGAACTTGGTGCTAGAATTCCGAAAGGGGTACTCCTTGTGGGACCTCCTGGTACAGGTAAAACATTGCTTGCCCGTGCAACAGCAGGTGAAGCAGGAGTTCCTTTCTTCTCTATAAGCGGTTCGGACTTCGTTGAAATGTTCGTTGGGGTAGGAGCTTCACGTGTTCGTGATTTATTCGAAACAGCGAAGAAAAATGCACCGTGTATTATTTTCATAGATGAAATTGATGCGGTTGGACGTCAGCGTGGCGCGGGACTTGGCGGAGGTCATGATGAACGTGAGCAGACGCTAAACCAATTGCTTGTTGAAATGGATGGGTTTGGCGGAAATGAAGGAATTATTATCATTGCTGCTACAAACCGTGCTGATATCCTAGATCCAGCTCTTCTTCGTCCGGGACGTTTTGACCGTCAAATTACAGTTGACCGCCCAGATGTAAAAGGCCGTGAAGCGGTATTGAAAGTACATGCACGCAATAAGCCATTAGCTGATGAAGTCAACTTAAAGGCCATTGCACAGCGCACACCTGGTTTCTCAGGAGCAGACTTGGAAAACCTTTTAAACGAAGCTGCGTTAGTGGCGGCACGCCGTGATAAGAAGAAAATTGATATGTTAGATATTGATGAGGCAACAGACCGAGTGATTGCAGGACCTGCGAAAAAGAGCCGAGTTATTTCCGAAAAGGAAAGAAAAATTGTTGCTTTCCATGAAGCTGGACATACTGTTATTGGGTTAATGCTTGATGAAGCTGAAATTGTTCAAAAGGTGACGATTGTCCCTCGTGGTCAAGCAGGCGGCTATGCTGTTATGCTTCCTAAGGAAGACCGTTACTTTATGACAAAACCTGAACTTCTAGATAAGATTACCGGACTTCTTGGCGGTCGTGTTTCAGAAGATATCGTGTTTGGTGAAGTAAGTACTGGTGCTCATAATGACTTCCAACGTGCAACCGGAATTGCACGCAGAATGGTAACAGAGTTTGGAATGAGCGACAAGCTTGGTCCCCTTCAATTTGGACAGTCTCAAGGAGGTCAAGTATTCTTAGGACGCGACTTCCATAATGAGCAAAACTATTCAGATGCCATTGCATATGAAATTGACCTTGAAATTCAACGTATTATAAAAGAATGCTATGAAAAGGCCAAAAAGATACTTACAGAAAACCGCGATAAACTAGACGTCATTGCTAATACTTTACTTGACGTGGAAACATTGGATGCAGAACAAATTAAACATTTGGCTGATCATGGAACACTTCCGAATCGAAAAGTAGTTGATGCTTCTACTGAAAATGTAAAGGTAACAATCAGTAAAAAAGATGATGAGACTGGAACTGAAGAAAAGAATCTAGATGCTGAAAAGCCTGCTGTGCAGGATGAGAACCTAGATAAACGTTCTTAAGTATATAAAAAGGCGCTCCTAAACGGGCGCCTTTTTGTGTAGAGTGAATAATTCACTTTGTTGACAATTATGTTATGATGTTTGCAGAATAAAAAGATCTTAAGGAAACCGTGGTGAATAGTGATGATTTTTGTTTTTGACGTAGGAAATACAAATACTGTTTTAGGCGTATATAGAGGAGAAGAGTTAATCCATCATTGGAGAGTGGAGACACATCGTAATCGAACAGAGGATGAGTATGGAATAGTAATAAAGTCTCTATTTGATCATGTGAACCTTAAATTTTCCGATATTGATGGAATTATTATTTCTTCTGTTGTGCCTCCTATTATGCTTGCCTTGGAAAGAATGTGTCACAAATATTTCCATATTAAGCCGTTAGTTGTGGGCCCAGGCGTAAAAACTGGATTGAACATAAAATATGAAAATCCAAGAGAGGTCGGTGCAGACCGAATTGTTAATGCAGTTGGGGCTATACACGAGTACGGGAGCCCATTAATTATTGTTGATTTTGGGACGGCTACGACCTACTGTTATATTAACGAGGATAAGGAATATTTAGGCGGTGCTATTGCTCCTGGAATAGGTATTTCAACAGAAGCCTTATATACACGTGCGGCTAAGCTTCCAAGAATTGAGCTTGTACAACCGGATGGAGTAATAGGTAAAAATACCGTTTCAGCCATGCAGTCAGGAATCCTTTACGGCTATGTCGGCCAAGTAGAGGGAATTGTCAACAGAATGAAAGCAGAAAGTAAACAGCCTCCAACTGTTATCGCAACAGGAGGACTGGCAGGTCTTATTTCTAAAGAATCAACGGTCATTGATATTGTAGACCCATTTTTAACTTTAAAGGGATTAAGACTTATTTATAAACGAAATGTGGAGAATCTAAAGAATAGTTAAGATCAATTAAGGTGCATGTAAAGCGATAGCGTCTACCTTCTCGAGTTACACGGGTAGGCAAGGCGCATTTGCTTTTCGTGAAAGGAGTATATAGATGGAAGATTATTTAGTAAAAGCCCTTGCTTTCGAGGGGCAGGTACGTGCTTATGCTGTTCGCAGCACAGAAA
Source organism: Niallia endozanthoxylica (assembly GCF_008710145.1). Classification (GTDB taxonomy): domain Bacteria; phylum Bacillota; class Bacilli; order Bacillales; family Cytobacillaceae; genus Bacillus_BD; species Bacillus_BD endozanthoxylica. The sequence goes on along the minus strand of NZ_VYKL01000065.1, from coordinate 7,173 downwards.
CAGTAAGTGAGGCTCAGCGTCGCCATTATACTTGGCCAACAGCATCTGCTGCATTAGGGAGGACGATGGCGGCCACTGTTATGATGGGTGCGATGTTATCTGATGAGCAGAAATTAACTGTTAAAATTGAAGGGGACGGCCCAATCGGTCATATATTAGCAGATGCAAATGCAAAGGGAGAAGTAAGAGGGTATGTTTTGAATCCTCAAACACACTTTGATTTAAATGAGCACGGAAAATTAGATGTAAGAAAAGCTGTGGGTACTTCTGGTGCGCTGACTGTTGTCAAGGATATTGGTATGCGTGACTTTTTCACGGGGCAGGTGCCGCTTGTTTCCGGAGAATTAGGGGAAGATTTCACTTACTATTTTTCCTCCTCAGAACAGGTTCCTTCCGCTGTTGGTGTCGGAGTACTTGTTAACCCTGATAATTCAATATTAGCTGCCGGTGGTTTTATTATTCAGCTAATGCCAGGTACATCTGATGAAACCATTAGTTTTATAGAAAAACGTCTGACAGAGATTCCTCCTGTATCAAAGCAAATTGAAAGAGGTTTGACTCCTGAGGAATTGTTAACTGAGATTTTAGGCAGTGAAAATGTTAAGTTTCTTGAAAAGATGCCTGTTTCTTTTACTTGTACATGCTCGAAGGAGCGATTTGGTAATGCAATCATTGGGCTCGGTAAAGAGGAGATTCAGGATATGATTGATACGGATGGTCAAGCGGAAGCGCACTGCCATTTTTGCAATGAAAAATATCTATATACTGCTGAAGATTTAGAGGTTTTAAAGCGGGAGGTTATTTAAAGTTACCCCTATTTAACAGGTTTTTCTAAAAAAGTTAAACAATTCCGATAAAAGTGGTTGACATTTAGTATAAATAGAGTTAAATTTAAAATAATTAATCCAATAAAACTACTCGGGATATGAAAGGGTGCTTAACATGGTACGTATTGCAAATTCAATAACTGAGCTAATCGGTCAAACACCAGTTGTTAAACTAAATCACATCGTTGATGAAAACAGTGCAGATGTTTATTTAAAATTAGAATATATGAACCCTGGAAGCAGCGTAAAGGATCGTATTGCCTTAGCAATGATTGAAGCTGCTGAAGCTAGCGGTAAATTAAAAAAGGGCGATACTATTATTGAGCCTACAAGCGGAAACACAGGAATTGGTTTAGCATGGGTTGCTTCAGCTAAAGGTTATAAAGCAATTTTAGTAATGCCTGAAACAATGAGTATGGAACGTCGTAACCTTCTTCGTGCATACGGTGCAGAGCTTGTGTTAACACCGGGTCCTGAAGGTATGAAAGGTGCGATTGCAAAAGCAAATGAACTTGCTGAAAAGCATGGATATTTCTTGCCGCAGCAGTTTGAAAACGAAGCAAATCCAGAAATCCACAGAAATACAACTGGTAAAGAACTAGTTGAACAATTCGGTGACCAACTAGACGCTTTTGTATCTGGTATTGGAACAGGCGGTACAATTACTGGTGCTGGTGAAGTATTACGCGAAAAATATAAAGATATCAAGATTTATGCAGTAGAACCAGTTGACTCACCAGTTCTATCTGGAGGTAAACCAGGTCCGCATAAAATCCAAGGTATTGGTGCAGGATTTGTTCCATCAGTATTAAATACTGAAATTTATGATGAAATTATTAAAGTTTCAACAGATCAAGCATTCTCAGCTGCTCGCCGTGCAGGACAAGAAGAAGGAATCCTTGGCGGAATCTCTGCTGGAGCTGCGATTCATGCTGCTCTAGAGGTTGCTAAGAAGCTTGGCAAAGGCAAAAGAGTGGTTGCTATCATTCCTGATAATGGTGAACGTTATTTAAGTACTGCACTATATCAATTTGATGCTGAATAATATAAATAAAGAAGGGGCTATCCTTTATGGGAAAGCCCCTTTTTTGTTTTTTTGGCTTTGTCTATTAACAGTGTTGCTTTTTAATGATCGTTCGTATGAATAACGAGCGATGATGTAAATATTTGCGGGGCTTTTTGCGTAAATTGCTCAAAGATATATACAATAAAAATTAATTATCGACAAAAAACAACCGTTTATTGGATGGTCGTTTTGTTAAAAAAGCTGATTTTTCTTTTTTTCACGGTTATAATATCATAAAATGAGTAGAGAAGATGTAAATCATAGCAAATTCAAACATTAGAATACAGATTATGAATATTCATGTTATTGGGGTGTTTATATGTCGAATAAGACGATTCAATGCGGTTCATTTACGCTTGATTATGAAAAAAAATCATTAATAATGGGCGTATTGAATGTCACACCGGACTCCTTTTCGGATGGCGGTAAATACAATGAAATAGATCGAGCTGTTGAACGAGCTCAAGAATTGGTTGAGAACGGCGCAGATATTATTGATATTGGAGGAGAATCAACACGGCCTGGTTATACTCCTGTTTCCGTTCAGGAAGAACTGGATCGTGTCCTTCCGGTTATTGAAGCCATTTCAAAGGCTGTCTCAGTGCCTTTATCAATTGATACCTTTAAAGCTGCAACAGCAAAGGCGGCGATAAAAGCTGGTGCTCATATTATTAATGATATATGGGGAGCAAAAGCAGACCCTGATATGGCTAGTGTTGCAGCTGAATTAGAAGTGCCGATTATTCTTCAGCATAATCGGGAAAATCCAAACTATCAATCATTTTTCCGTGATTGCTTGAATGATATTTATGAAAGTATTGCGATTGCGAAAAATGCAGGTGTTAAGGATGAGAATATCATTTTAGACCCGGGAATTGGTTTCGCTAAAGATATGCAAAAGGATCTCGAAATAATGAGGAATTTGGATACGTTTGTAGCATTAGGATATCCAGTTCTTTTAGGACCTTCCCGCAAGCGAATGATTGGAGGAGTACTGAATCTTCCTGTGGACGAGCGTGTGGAAGGAACTGGTGCCGCTGTTTGTTTTGGCATACAGAAAGGGTGCCAGATTTTCCGTGTTCATGATGTAAAAGAAATCAGCAGAATGGCTAAAATGATGGATGCTATGATGGGGAAGGTAGATGTAGTTGGATACAATTTATCTTAATAAAATGACATTCTATGGTTACCATGGGGTTTTGCCTGAGGAAACAAGGCTCGGACAACTATTTCATGTTGATTTAAGAGTTGAAACAGACTTAAAGCTGGCCGGGAAAACGGATAATCTGGAGGAATCCATCAGTTACGTTGATTTGTTTGAAGTATGTCAATCGATTGTCGAAGGAGAGCCATTTAAGCTCATTGAAGCTGTAGCGGAAAAAATTGCAGATGAAATACTAGGGCAATTTAAAAAAGTGTTTGCTGTTACAGTAAAAGTAATTAAGCCTAATCCTCCCATTCCAGGTCATTATGAATCTGTTGCAGTCGAAATTACAAGGAGCCGCCCTATATGACTCACACAGCCTATCTTTCCCTAGGGTCCAATATGGGAAATAGAATGAATAACCTAAAAGAAGCATTGAAAAGACTGCAAGGTGATTATCCAGTTACAGTGGTAAATGTTTCTTCTGTTTATGAAACAGACCCCGTTGGATATGAAGAGCAAGATTTATTTTTGAACATGGTAGCGCAAATAAACACTACATTGTCGCCTTATCAACTGTTGGAAGCTTGTTTGCAAGTAGAAAAAGGTCTTGGGAGAAAAAGGGAAATTCACTGGGGTCCAAGAACGGTTGACCTTGACATTTTGTTGTATAATGACGAGAATATTATAACTGAGATGCTTGTTGTTCCTCATCCTCGTATGCATGAAAGGTCATTTGTTATGATTCCATTAGTAGAAATTTCCCCTGACATCCTGCTTCCAAAATTTAAACAGCCTTTATATGAAATAGCAGATCAGTTATCTGATAAAGAAGGGGTACGAGTATGGAAAGAGAAAAATGGGGAAGACGTATTCGAGCTTTTCGAAAATTAAAGGGGTTTACACAGGAGAGTTTTGCTAAGGAATTAGGGGTATCTGTTTCAGTATTAGGGGAAATTGAAAGAGGAAACCGGATGCCGAGCCAAGAAATTATTGAAAAAATAACCGATGTGTTGAATATAAGCAGAAATGAATTAAGGCCGCTAGAGGAAAATCAATCAGTATAGAAATACTAGCAGGAGGTAGTGCATGTTAAAAATAGGCGATATTGTTATGAAGAACCCAATTGTATTAGCTCCAATGGCTGGTGTTTGCAATTCCGCTTTTCGTTTAACGGTAAAGGAATTTGGTGCAGGGTTAGTTTGTGCCGAAATGGTTAGTGATAAAGGGATTTTATATAAAAATAAGAAAACGATGAATATGTTATATATGGATGAAGGGGAAAAGCCACTTAGCCTGCAAATCTTTGGCGGCGAAAAAGAATCGCTTGTTGAAGCGGCAAAATTTGTTGATAAGAATACAAATGCCGATATTATTGATATTAATATGGGTTGCCCAGTACCAAAGATTACTAAGGTAGATGCAGGAGCGAAATGGCTTCTTGATCCAAATAAAATTTATGAAATGGTTGCTGCTGTTGTGGATGCAGTTGATAAGCCTGTAACAGTGAAAATGCGTATGGGCTGGGATGAGGAACATATCTATGCAGTGGAAAATGCACAGGCTGTTGAACGTGCTGGCGGAAGTGCTGTTGCACTGCATGGTCGTACCCGCTATCAAATGTACGAAGGAAAATCAAATTGGGATATTATCCGTCAAGTAAAACAATCTGTTGGTATTCCGATTATTGGAAATGGAGATGTGCAAACGCCTCAAGATGCCAAGCGTATGCTTGAAGAAACAGGCTGCGATGGTGTGATGATTGGCAGAGCTGCGTTAGGAAATCCATGGATGATTTATCGTACAGTAAAATATTTAGAAACAGGCGAACTAATGGAGGAACCATCTGCTCGTGAAAAAATTGATGTATGTATTCTGCACCTCGATCGTTTGATTGATTTGAAAAACGAGAATATTGCAGTGAGAGAAATGCGTAAGCATGCGGCTTGGTATTTAAAGGGAATCCGCGGGAATGGTGAAGCTAGAAATGCTATTAACGAGTGCAACACAAGAGAAGAGATGGTTTCCTTGTTAACTAGTCTTGTATCGGATGAAGAAGTAGAAATGCAAAAGCAAGTAGGATAATATTCTTGTTTTTAAATATTGAATCAGAAAGTGGTAATACAGAAAAACTGCCGGGTTAAGTAACGGCAGTTTTTCTGTATTAACCATGTTTGTTTCTCTATTTAAGGCTTTTATTTTAGAAGTTTTACGTTAAAACTTTTACGAAAGCAATAGTTTGTGTAAAATGGTATAGTATGCAAAAATTAGCTGATACAGAAGTAACACTAACATAAACAGATTCAATTTAGGAGATGAACAATAATGAGTCATGAAGAATTAAATGACCAGTTACAAGTAAGAAGGGAGAAGCTGGCTCAATTACGTGATAAAGGATTAGATCCGTTTGGTAAACGATATGAACGTACTCATCTTGCATTGGAGTTAAAGGAGCAATATGAGGTGCTTGAAAAAGAAGAGATAGAAGAAAAGGATATTTCGGTTACAATTGCAGGCCGTATCATGACAAAACGCGGAAAGGGTAAGGCAGGATTTGCTCATATCCAGGATTTAAGCGGTCAGATTCAAATCTATGTTAGGCAAGATGCGGTTGGAGACGAGCAATATGAGATTTTTAATATTGCTGATTTAGGTGATATTGTCGGCATCACTGGTAAGCTTTTTAAAACAAAGGTCGGAGAATTGTCAATTAAGGCAAATAATTTTGAACTGCTCACTAAATCATTACGTCCTCTTCCAGATAAATTCCATGGTCTAAAGGATGTTGAGCAGCGTTACCGTCAGCGCTATCTAGACTTAATTATGAGCGAAGAGAGCAAGGATACATTTGTTGCAAGAAGCCGTATCATTCGTTCTATTCGCAATTATCTTGATCAAAATGGTTATTTAGAGGTAGAAACACCAATGATGCATGCGATTGCCGGAGGAGCTGCAGCCCGTCCGTTTATTACACATCATAACGCACTAGATATGGAGTTATTTATGCGAATAGCAATCGAACTCCATTTGAAGCGTCTAATTGTCGGTGGACTTGAAAAGGTTTATGAAATCGGCCGTGTATTCCGTAATGAAGGGGTTTCTACAAGACATAATCCTGAATTTACAATGATTGAGTTATATGAAGCATATGCTGATTACCGTGACATTATGGCATTAACAGAGAACCTTGTTGCGCATGTAGCACAAGAGGTATTAGGAACTACTAAGATTCAATACGGCGACTATGAAGTAGATTTAACACCGCAATGGAAGAGACTTCATATGGTTGATGCAATTAAGGAATATACAGGAGTAGACTTCTGGAACGTAAGTGATGTTGAAGAAGCTAGACGATTGGCTAAGGAACATAATATTGAAATTAAAGATGCTATGGAGTACGGTCATATTATTAATGAGTTCTTTGAGCAGAGAGTCGAAGATAAATTAATTCAGCCTACTTTCATCTTTGGGCATCCTGTTGAAATTTCACCTCTTGCTAAGAAAAATGATGAGGATCCGCGTTTTACTGACCGATTTGAGTTGTTTATCGTAGGACGTGAGCATGCAAATGCCTTTACTGAGTTAAATGACCCTATTGATCAGCGTGAACGTTTTGAGGCGCAGCTAAAAGAACGTGAACAAGGAAACGATGAAGCCCATATGATGGATGATGACTTTATTGAAGCGTTAGAATACGGAATGCCTCCAACAGGCGGATTAGGAATTGGTATCGACCGTTTGGTTATGCTTTTAACAAATTCTCCATCTATTCGTGATGTATTGTTATTCCCATTAATGCGTCACAGATAATTTAAAAGTAAATAAGCCATTTTCTTTATAAATATTTGTTTTCCTGGGTATTTTAAAGAAAATGGCTTTTTAACTTTCTAGAGGGAAATGAAAATTAAGAGCGTTTTATATTATTGGAAAGAAAAATTTAAAAGTATGTTGCATTCTACTTTCTATAGTGATATATTAATAAACGTCGCTGTTGAAGCGATGAAAATACATCAAAGTATTTTTTAAAAGAGTGTTGACATTTATGGATACCTTTGGTAATATAACTAAGTCGTCAACATTCGACAATATTATTGCTCTTTGAAAACTAAACAAACAAAAACGTCAACGTTTTAACT
>NZ_VYKL01000064.1 GCF_008710145.1 Niallia endozanthoxylica | reverse complement strand
TGTTGTAATTTCTTATAATTAGAGGAACCCTTTTTCTTGTTTTTTACTTGACGTTGTAAGGTGGCTAATTTAGATAAATACCCTTTTAAATAGCGTGTATTATCTATTTTATTGCCGTTCGAATCGATTAAAAAATGGGTTAAACCTAGATCACAGCCAATTATTTGATCTATAGGTACAGATGTCCAATCGATTTTCTTTTTTAAAGATACGACTTCCTCTATCTTGAGTGAAATATGGGTTTGACCACTGCTGTGGACCGACACCGTAGCCCCTTTAATTTTCCCATTGAATCCATCCTCTTTAAACAACTGGACTTGCTTTTTTGAAAACTTCACTTTAACCCAACCTAATTTGGGCAGTTTCACTTGTCTTTTTCACTATCCAAGGCAATATTTCCATTGGTTTCTTTGGTGGAATAACTTTGTTTGGATTGATGTTTGGATTTAAATTTGGGGTATTTGTTTTGCCCCTTAAAAAAACGGTCAAATGCCTCATCCACTTGTTCCATTGCACATTCTAATGCAAATTTATCCGGTATGTTTAACCACTTAAATACAGGATGATCTTTTAAAGTCAAAAACGACTTTTTAAATTCTCCATAGCCTAACGTCTGCCCCGTCTCACGATCAACTTCTTGTTTTTCGTTTAAATAAAAGTTAAAAGTAAAACGGGCTCAGCCGATGGAATGCAGGATTAATTCCTGTTGTTTGGGTGTTGTTATGGCACGAACTTTCATTCCATAATGATGGAGTTTTAACCCATTCTTTTCCAGCTCTTTATTTCGTTGTTCAACGGTTTTCCTTACCATAACAAACACCTCCTTGATTTTGACCCTATAGTTTTATTTTACCAAAAGGAACGTATGTTTGTCTTTTGATAATACATATTATCTAGTAAAAAGTTTTTTTCTAAAGAAAAAACGCCCTAACTCATGACTGAAGTCAAAAGTGTGCGGGCGTAGTCCATCAAAAATAATCCGAAAAATAAGGGGTCTCCCGTTCAATTAAATTTTCTAATAGTTCTACTGTCTGTTTATTAGCCGTAAACCGGCCAATCACAGCTAAGTATGAAGGTCTTTTGTAGCCCAGCATCATGGTTGTCAGCGTTTGGATATCCAATGAGAAGTCTGCAAAACCTTCACTTTGTACGAGTTCACCTTGACCTGTTTCAGAAACATGCAGGGTAAAGACCCCTTGATTCCATTCCAAAATAGGGTCAGTCAGCTCAAATGTCAGGTGAATCTCTGTTCCCAATGCCTTGAAAGGATATTGCGTGAGAAATTGTTTCACATCTACAATCCGAGCCATATAATAAGGGGCAATTGTTTCCTTAATATCCCCATCATCCAGCCAAAATGCTAATGGATCATTTGTATAAGTATTTCCAATTACCTTCGATACCATCGAAAAATGAGCACTGATGAAATTCCAAAGTCCAATTCGTGCCTCTTGATTGATATAAACCATCTCTTTCACATGCAGCACATCTTTTGAAATCCAGTATAACAAATAACCAACCGGCTGATGTGAACCATCATAGTAGACGGCGGCTGTTAAATCATCCAAATCCCACCTCCAGTATTCATCCCAAGCTAGTTCATTTCGAATCATCGCCGCATGACGCATACTGGAAAAATGTCGGTACACCCTTCTAACATCAGGATGTTCCGTATCCAATCTTTCCACATAACCAGGAACTTTTCTTATCTTTGGCAGCTGATAGTCTCTAATTTCAAAGGTCATCTTATCAGAAATAATTTCCCACCCTTTTCGACGGTAAAAAGGAAAAGAATAAGGAAATAAGTAAGAAATGGATTGCCTTCTTTCCTGCATATCTAGAAGCGCCTGCCTCATCAGCTTATTCATTAGGCCCAGCCCTGAATATTCAGGATAGGTTCCAACTCCTGTCAGACCACCCATTTCAAATGTTCGCCCAAAAATATTTACTTGGAACGGATAAACAGCCAATTGAGAAATCAATTTTTCGCCATCAAACCATCCTAATACATCCGCCTTTTCTAACACAGGCAGCTTAGCCAGAGCAATTTCACGTTCTTCCCAACCCACCATCTGCAATTCTTTTTTTGTCACCTGAAACACATAACGCAATAACTCATTGAATTGTTGAAAATGTCTTGTCTCCACTTTCTCCATTCTGAGTCTATCAAGTCGACTCATACAATCCCTCCAAAACATGTGCCAATCCTTTTACATCTATTCTATTTTAAACAAAATCTAAATATTTATATACAAAATCGTACACTTATGAAGCAGTTATAAAATAACCGGATTATTATTACATTGAAAAAAGCTGCCTTTTTCATTAGACAGCTTCTTTGAATTCTAATCTTCTATATTAATTACTGAAGGTAATATTCCTCCAAATGCATTTGATACAGCATTTCCTCGTATTTATGTTCTAATAATTCTTTTAATACGAAAAGTTCTTCCAATGAAATAGAAGAGTTGGTTTTCAAATAATCAATATTATCGAACTCTATATCTTCCCACCCATTTAGTTCAGTAATGTCCAACATGATAATAAGATTAATAATTTCATTCATGACTTGTTCTTTTATCGTTCGCTTTGATTCTAATTTAAGACTGCTCCCTTTTGTCATCATTACGTATTACTCTCCTTTTCACAAAATTTATATGTGCATTTTTTCACATAAATATTCATGTAATAAATAACGTAATTTATTTTCTTTAACTAGTTACTTCTAGATGCTATATGAATAATTAAATCATTTTAAAAATTATATTACAATATAGATTTATTCTTCATTTTCGAATATTTATTGAACGAAGTATCCTGGAACAACGACACAAAAAGGAAGCTGATATTCAAACAAATCAGCTTCCTTTTATATTATACTTATGGGTGAAGTAAAATGGTTAACCACTAAAAAGTTTGGGTCTGTTTTGTAACACTAGTTAAATCAGATTCTTATTTTTCAGATTTAACTGTTTTGTTCTCTTCTTTTTGCTGAATTAATTTAGCAAGGTCTAAGAAATGATCGTCACGTGTATGAATGGCTTTTGCACCGTTATCATCATATTCGTAGAAGCCTTTATTTGTACGGATACCATGCTCGCCGTTTTCTACCATTTTATTTAAGAATTCAGGTACTTCTCTTGTATTTGAAAGATCCTTCATGATATTTCCTACCATTGCTCTTGTTGTTTCAAGTCCAGCTAAATCTTGACTTTCTAATGGTCCGCAGAAAGCCCATTTAAAGCCCATGCTTCCTTTGGTAGCAATATCGATATCTTCTGCTGTACAAATTCCTTGTTCAATTAAGTTAAAGCATTCACGAAGATACGCTACTTGAACACGGTTAACAATAAAGCCAGTAATTTCTTTATTCAGAACAACTGGAGCTTTTCCAATTTCTTTCATTAAGTCATATGCAGCTTGAACTACAGCTTTATCTGTTTTCTCGAATTGAGCAATTTCCACAACAGGTACAATTTGCGGTGGATTGAAGTAGTGTGTAATGACAAATCTTTCTGGATGTTTTGCATTTTGTGTTAATTCTTTTAATGGGAACGTTGAAGTATTAGATGCAATAATTGTTTCTTTAGGGACAACGCTTTCAATGATTTCGTAAGTAGCTAGTTTTGTCTCAAGAACTTCTGGAATGGATTCAAGAATGAATTCTGCACCATCAATTGCCTCACGTAAATCAGTTGTATAAGTAATACGTGATAATGCCTGCTCCATTTCTTCAGCAGTAGTCATTCCTTTTTCTACCATAATTTGTAAACTGTTAGTAATAAGTTCTCTTGCTGTTTCTAAAGAAGATTCTCTTCTAGCTTGAATTTTTACATTTTTTCCAGCTTGAGCAAGCAGCTGAGCAACACCATGTCCCATAATTCCTGCTCCAAGTACGGCCATATTTTGCATTTGAATACCCCTTTTCTTATTATGTAAGTTTGATTAATGGATTCGAGTGCTAGTATATATTAAGAAGCACACTGCCATATACTTATTATTTTCTTTTTTCATTATATCATTACCCTTGTTGAAAAGATTGTAATCTATATTACAATTAAGAAAGAAAATTTCTTTTATTTTTATATCAACATAATATTATTACTAATATGGATTTAGCTACAAAAAAAGCTACAAGACAAAATTCCTTGCAGCATAAAACGTTTATTATAAAGCTAATAAACCTACCTTTGTTTTTTCTTCTAAGTTTTCAATCATCTTATTCCATGACTCTGGTTTATTTGATAACACGGTATAATAGCGTTTCAAAAATTTCACAATTAAGTCTGTTTGCAATTCATTCAATTCCCCATCCATTGGAAGGAAACATAGATCAAGGCCTGTTACAGCTTCACCATCATTATTCCAAGAAGGATGAACATATGGAAAATCAAGTCGTTTATAACCCAGATGTGCCAACACTTCACGGCGTACGTATGGATCCATCGGCTTAATTCCGCCGAACTCATAATGATCGACATGATATGGATTATACACTTCTGCAAACATACCTAGTAATTTCTTACCATGTTCTCCTGCTAACGCATGTAAATCCACTAACCTTTTTTGCGCTAGAAATGGTCCAATTCCAAGGCCTGCTTGACCAATTATCGTAAAATCTGTCATAGCAACATTAAAATCCTCATAATAGCGGTACTCTGTAGCTCCTACTACTCTACCTTCATGAACAGCAACAAATACACGAATTCCTGGGTCTTCTAATGGTTCTTTCCAAAGTTCAAATTCCAATACCTCCTCAGGAGGAAAAACATCTTGCATTAATTGATGCATTTGTTTAAATAACGGATCTTCGATATTTGTAATTCGATTATATTCCATTTGCTCAATCTCCTTTTTATTTAGAATGGCTAAAAGGATTTTTCCATTCCATTAAAGTCCCATAGTGTAAAGATTCTTCGTCCTCTAAATAATTAGCTACTACTTTTACAGGAGTACGGCCGCATCGAAGGAGAAAGGTAATGACTGGGTCTTTCAGCTCTCCTTTGACAACAGCATCTAGATATTGTTCAGGGGATATTTTATTTGCCAGCTTATGATATCCCGGCATTCTGCCTCCCCCAAGCAATCTTTGCAAATGCAAATGAACAACCACATCATACATAGAAAACATTAACCACTTGCCCAACCCTAGTTTTCGATAGGAAGGACGAACACCAATATCAACAACATATAAAGTGTTTCCATTCTGTTTGTGGTTTCGAATATATCCATTATCGGTTATCTCTTCCCAGGTGTGATCAGGATGCTTGGGATCAAAATTCACGAGTAAACCAGTCATTGAGCCAGCCATTTCACCATTCACTTCAATACATAAGGCTCCTTCAGGAAAAAGAGACACATGATTTTTTAACTGTTCTTCATTCCACCATAATTCGGATGGAAAAGGAGGAGGGAAGCTTTCCTGTTGAATACGAATTAGGTCAGAAAAATCCTTTTCTTCATAATTACGGATTACCACTGGAACAGGCTTGTCTTGGTCGAAAACAAAAAATTCTTTTCGATACATTTTGAACCTCCCTTTCTATAGGCGAAATCTTTATTTTGTTTCCCAATCAGGATATAAATCCGTTCGTCGGTCACGCCAGGTCGTAACAGAGCCCTTTTCTCGAACTTGATATAGAAGCTCTAAGTTAAGATCTGCTGTTACAATCATATCTTGATTGATTTCCCCTTCTACTAGGATCCCTTTTGGCGGGAATGGAATATCATTTGGCGTGATGACAACGGCCTGTCCAAAATTTGCCCGCATGAAATCCACTGTTGGCAGTGAGCCGACCGTACCGGTAGTGACGACGTAGACCTGATTTTCAATCGCTCTTGCATGGCTTGTATAACGAACCCGGTGGAAACCATGGCGGTCGTCGGTGCAAGATGGACAAAAAATAACATCTGCCCCCTTTGCTTTTGCCATACGGACGATTTCAGGAAACTCAATATCATAACAGGTTAACATGGCAACCTTACCTTTTTCTGTTTCAAATACCTCCAGAGTATCTCCTTTACTCATATTCCATTCTGTCACTTCTGTTGGCGTAATATGAAGTTTTGCCTGTTCGACAACTCGTCCGTCAGGATAAAACATATGAGCGACATTATAAAGTCGATCTCCTTTACGGATAACATGTGTCCCTCCAATAATATGCATGTTGTACTGTTTGGCCAATTCTATAAATAATGAACGATATTGTTCAGTAAAATCAGGTAATTGCCCAATAGTTAAGGCTTTTCCGTTTTCATCTCCAATTGACATAAGCTGAGTGGTAAAAAACTCAGGAAAGATAATAAAATCTGATCCAAATTCTTCTGCCGTTTTAATATAATGCTCCACTTGATCAGCAAACTCTTCAAAAGAATGAATCGTGTGAAGATGATATTGAACAGCTGATACTCTCATTTGCATAAAATCCCCTCTTCCAAACGCATATTTTAGTATGTTTACTATTAATAACATAGGCATTTTATAAATTAAACATGTGTACATTTAATCTAAAAGCATAGGCTGTGTATTTGCAAATGTTCAGCTCAAGGAAAACTTTCAATCTAATTCCTACTCATAAATTTACAACATAAAAATTCAAAAAAAATACCGCACGAGTAAAAATAACTGTGCGGTTAACAAATAAAACAGTATCAACATTAGGCGGGATCGCCTAGGGAACGACCCCATAATAATAATAATTTTTAGTTAAACGAAGTACAGAAAAACATTGCTCAGGAGCGAAACACTTAACAGTCCGAGCTCCTGAGCCCAGCTAAACAATGCCTAAATTAGTAAAATATTATATTACTGATTTTGAAAACTCCATCACTTTTAATTTTTCCAAAGATGACTTGTAATAATCAATCACAACTTGTAGATAACTCTCACCTTTAACTGGTGTAAAAGGATTTGGACCTTCTGCTGTCATTTCCATGATAATCGGTCCTGTATAAGAGATTTCCTGTAATGCCTCAATCTGGTCTTTTATATTTGCATGGCCGTTTCCAACGGCTTGACGATTAGAGTCTGCCACATGATAAATTCCTAATTTCTTGCCGGCAATTCTTAATGCAGCTGCCGGATTGGATTCTTCTATATTCATATGATAGGCATCCAGTAAAACAAATAAATTTGGGCTGTTTACAGCTTCAATCAGTCTTAAAGCCTCTTCTGCTGTAACAATTTGATGATTTTCATATCGATTTAATACTTCGAATACCACTTCGATTTGTAAAGCTTCTGCTTTTTCCATGACGATTTTCGTACTGTCTAAAAGAAGTTCCCAATCCTTTACAGCATCCCCGCATCCAACAATTTTACCAACTTCACCATGCAAGCAGATTCTATTTGCCCCCAAATCCTTTGCCCAGCTTAATAGATTTAAAAAGTATTGTACGGCCTTTTGTCTGGTATCCTCATTTACACTGGAAATATCGACATTATCAGGTGTAACCGATAATACTTTTAATTCATACTTAGCCAATAAACTTGCCAATTCATGGGGATCCTGTTTGAGATCTCCCTGAACCTCAACGCCATCTACCCCAATTTCTTTTGCTAATTTGCATTTTTCTTCTAATGAAATATCGCCAAAGGTCCATATACATAAACCGTACTCTCTAGTCATTTGATTCCTCTCCTATTCATGATTTTATTTCATTTTTATCTAGAAACAGTATCCTTAATGAATTCACTGATTTTGACAGGCCTTTTCTCATCAAAAGATTTTTTAGCTGCATGAGCAATCAACTCAGCCTGCAGACCATCATTTCCGTTAACCGGCACTTCTTTATCACCTGCAACACTTTCAATAAATGCTTTTGTTTCCTCAATATAAGCTTCTTGATATCTTTCTAAGAAGAAGTATTTTGGTTTATCCGTGTATACACCGTCATCTGTCGTTAATTCTGCTGTATTAGGAAAATCATTTTTCACCGTTACACAGCCTTTAGACCCAAAGACTTCAACCCTTTGATCATAACCGTATACGGCCTTCCGACTATTATCAATAACGCCGATTGCACCATTCTTAAATTTCAAAGTGATAATAGCTGTATCAATATCCTCATGTTCAGCAAAGACAGGATCAACCAAAACCGCACCTTGAACATACACTTCCTCTACATCACTTCCAGATAAAAAGCGGGCGATATCAAAATCATGGATACTCATATCGATAAAGATTCCACCAGAAACCTTTATATAATCACTTGGTGGAGCTTCCGGATCTCTAGAAGTTATTTTGATAATATGTACATCCCCAATTTTATTCTCTTCTACCATTTCACGAACACGTTTGAAATTATGATCAAATCGTCGGTTAAAACCGATTTGCAACTTTACATCATATTTTTGCACTGCTTCAAGAGCCTGCTGGGTTTGCTCCAAATCAAAGTTAATAGGCTTTTCACAGAAAATATGTTTTCCTGCTTGAGCCGCTTTTGTAATAACAGGTACATGAGAATTAGTTGAGGAACAAACAAAAACCGCTTCTATTTCAGGATCACTTAATATTTCTTCAAAATCCCTGGTCACTTTTGGAATGCCTAAGCCTTCCGCCCACGGCTTGACCTTATCGGTAAAAATATCTGAAATCGCTTTAATTTCAACTTGTGGAATCCGTACTAAATTTTCAGCATGTAATTTCCCAATTCTTCCTGCACCAATAATACCAACCTTTACTTTTTTCATGCTTATTCTCCCCTTAGTTTTTTAGTAAAATGATTATCAATTATTCTTCTAAATATTTAGTAACTTGTGTAAGCAGTTCATCTACATTTTCCTTTGTAATAACATTAGCCCCTGTATCAATCCGTTTTTCGACCGACTCTCCATTAAGCTCTTTAACTGCTGCATCTACAGATAAATATCCAATTTTATAAGGGTCTTGGGCAACCTCGGCATCCAATCCTCCTGATTGAATAGACTTAAGCCCCTCTGAATTTCCATCAAATCCAACGACCATAACCTTGCTGTTTTTTGCTTCAGCTCCGCGTAACGCACCTAAAGCCATTTCCTCACTAGTCACAAAAACAGCTTTAACATCAGGATTTGATTGGAGGATGTTTTCCATCACATTCATTGCTTTTGATCGATCACTATCTGCCGGCTGCACGGTTTCAATTTTAATTCCAGCCTCTTTAAGCGCTTTCTCTGCTCCAGCTGTTCTGTCATCATGGGTTTTATCACCTAGTGCTCCGCGAATAATGGCAACTTTATCACCTTTTTTAAGCTTGCTAGCTATAAATTCACCGCCTTCTTGACCAGCTGCTAAATTTCCTGTTCCCACAAAACTTACTTTTTTTGGATAATCCGCATCGGTATCTGCGAAAACGACAGGGATATCACTTGCTTGTTGAAGGACATTTAATACGGCTGAAGGCTGGCTAGGTGCGATAACTAGAGCATCAGCACCGCTTGTAATCTGATCCTCGATTAAAGACACTTGTTTTTCTACTTCTGTTTCAGCATTCGGTCCTAATACTTCCACTGTAACTCCAGCTTCTTTACCTGCATCCATTGCCCCGCGTTGTACCAATTTCCAGTTTTCGCTATTTAAGGCTTTAAGAATAACAGAAACTTTCGTTTGTCCGCTCGAATCTTCCTCAGCAATTGCTGAGGATTGACTTGCTTCTGAATCACCGCAGCCACTCAGTAAAAGCCCTGCACCTAATATAGTTGTCATTAAAATTCCACTAATTTTTCTCATTACTTTTGCCCCCTAATAAAAAAATTAATTTTGTAATTAATTGTCCTGTATTATAGAAACAAACCCTAGTTATTAATTCATCTCAGCTTTTTCAACAATCCTACGGGAAAACTTATGTATTCATTTTCCTAATATTCAATTTCTCAGATGAAGCGTTATATATTAGGTAATCGGTTAATTTGAAATTTGAATTTAATTCTTATAACCTCCTTAAACCACATTAAATTAATCCATATAAGCCTTAGTTTTTTGTAATAGTTATAATAATTATTTAAATCACCGCCTAGAACATGTTTTTAATCAGTTAAATTTTAGGTAACCGATTACCCTATGAGATGAGTTTATACCATTTTCATAGCGTTTTCAATAGATAATTAATAAAATATTTTAATTTTCAGTATATATTTTGTATTCTTTCATTATAGAATCTTAGAGAAGGCTTCAGTAAATTTAAATCTCTCAAATATTAATTTAAATGAAAAAAGAAGATGACTTCAATTTAGCTATTTTTTTAGTCATCTTCTTTTAGATAAATTCCTATTCAATTGTTTTATTCTCTACCTGCTTAGTGGTTTGACGTATCACAAGTTCCGGCAGCAAAACAACCCGATGCGTGGTTCTGCTAGTCCCATTAATTTGTTCTGTTAATAAATCCACAACATGATGTCCGATATCTCGAAGCGGCTGCTGTACCGTTGTTAAGGAAGGAATGACAATCGTTGATAAATCTGTATTGTCAAATCCAATCACAGAAAGATCGTCAGGAATCTCTAAGCCACGTTCACGTGCTGCTTGCATAGCACCAATCGCTAACAAATCATTGCATCCAAAAATAGCGCTTATCCCTTTCTCTTTATCAAGCAGAATTTCTGCATAATGTTTTGCAAATTCTCTTGTGGGCTTATCACATATCATGATTAAATCTTCAACTGGCTGTATTCCTGTATCAAGCAGCGCCTGTCTGTATCCTTTTATTCGTTCTTCACTGCTTCTATCTCCCTCAGCAATCAAACCAATTTTTCTATGCCCAAGCGATAGTAAATATTCTGTAACTTGATAACCACCTAAATAATCATCAACCGTTACGCTGTCAATTGGTAGCGTAGGTAGATCTTTTGCAATAATGGCAAGGGGAAACTTTTCTTTTATTAATTTTTTTAAAAGTGTAATATTCTTAAATCTAGCCGCAACAATGATTCCATCCACTTGTTTTTGCTTCAGAAGCGAAATATAATTCTGTTCCTTTTCCGGATTGGCATCAGTATTACACATAATGACACTAAACCCTAGTTCCTGTCCACGTTCTTCTATATATTTAGCATACTCGGCAAAGATGGGATTCGAAAGGTCTGGAATTAATAAACCAATAGTATAAGTACTCTTCCCTTTAAGTGCAGAAGCTATCATACTTGGCTGGTATTGTAATCCCTCCATTACTTCTAAAACTTTCTGTCTCGTTTTTTCGCTGATGGAACCTTTATTATTAATGATTTTGGAAACAGTAGCTGTTGAAACACCCGCTTTTTTAGCTACATCGTAAATGGTTATTTTCATTTTATAATCACTCTCAATATCAAAAGAATTTTTAACATAATAATATTATGATTGTTTTCATTTCCTTTAAAGGTAATCGGTTTCTTTGTTTTCCATTATATCTTTATTTGCTATAAGATTGCAAAATAAAAAAGCTGCTGAATAGTTTCAGCAACTCCTAAATATACTTTACTAACGATATTTAACTTTTTTAATTATTTGCCTAAATATAAAGATGTTTCATTAATTTACATAATTAAAATTCCCGAGTCTGTTCTAACAACTGATCAATCTCAAACTTCTTCAATGTAATGCTATTATTTTCTAAAGAAAGATCCAATGTAGTTTCCAGTAGTTTATCAATGTCAATTTGACTATTTGCCATTATCTAACCTCCGAATTACCTTCTACTATACCATTCGAATACTTACTAAGTTTTTTGGGGGTAGATATAAAATAATGATAATAAATAATTATTTATGGATTCATTATCTAATTATACCATTATTTTACTATTATGTAAATTTATGTATATTTGTAGATTCTAAAGGTTTATAATAAAAGCGAAAAGTCAGAAATTAATTAAACATTAGGAGGTGTAATATGAAACTCAAGCGGTTTTATATAGGGTTTATTATTTTTTATTTGATTTATGCAGCCGTCATAAGCCTGTACTTATTTAATTTAAAACCTGGTTACGTACCTGATTTATATAAAGGTACCGTTGCTGATCCAACCACTTTTATGACAATGGAACAAATAATTGAAGCACACCACTTAGACCTGATCTATTATTTCACGTTTTTTCTACAGACACCTTTGGATTTTCTGCTCCTGATTCTGCTCATGGCCTTTTCTAAAAGATTAAGAGACAAGACAAAAACAATATTTAAAAAGTCGTTTTGGCAAATTGGCTTTTATTACCTTATTTTTAGTATGTTAATTACCTTACTATATTTGCCATTGGAGTTATTCTTCTACTATTTAAATCATAAATATGGTTTATCTGACCAAAGTCTCCTCTCAGTCGCTAGGGATTTAGGAATATCGTTTACATTAGATATTGTGCTGGTTGTTCCATTATTGTGGCTATTTTACTGGGTCGTTAAGAAATTCCCTAAGAAATGGTGGTTGATTACCTGGGGTGCCTCTATTCCGCTAACCATCATTGCGATGTTTCTCATTCCAGTCCTAATTATGCCCCTATACAATGAATATAAGCCACTCGATAATAAAGAATTGAAAGCAGAGATTCAGGAACTTGCCGATGAGGCTGGAATTCCAGATGCAAAGATTCTAGAAATGAATATGTCTAAACAAACGAACACAATCAACGCCTTTGTAACAGGCATTGGAAGTAATATGCAAATTGTTATCGGTGACACAGCCATAAAGGAAATGACTACGGAAGAAATTAAATTTGTAATGGCTCATGAAATTGGCCACTACAAATTAAAACATATCTATGTAGGTTTGGCAGTCAGCTTGCTCATCACATTCTTTGTCATTTTTGGAGGATATCTTCTCTATAATTTCCTGATTAAAAGGTTTGGACATCTATGGGGAGTCGAGGGACAGCACGATCTTGCAGCCTTGCCGCTATTGCTTTTAACTATTAGCTTGATTTCTTTTATTATTTCACCAATTAGTAATTTTCAAATTCGATATCAAGAAAATGCCGCTGATGAATATGCAATAGAAATGACACAAAATAAAGAAGCTGCTGTCTCTGCATTCCAAACCTTAACGAAAAATATTAAGTCAACCGGTTATGAACCAACACCGATACACTTTTTTCTCGGAACACATCCGAGGATAACAGAAAGAATTGATTTTATGGCTGAATATGACTTAGACCAGGAGCGGTGAAAAAACGTCAATAAAAAATCAGGAAATCACCAGACGGTTTCCTGATTTTTTATTATCCTTACGCATGATAGATTAATGTGTAACTAGGTTTCCAGTTCTTAATATACAACAACTGGATCGTATACATCGAGATTATCATATAAGTTTTTCATCACACTAGGTGAAACATTAACGCAGCCAGCCGATCCATCCGTAAGATAAGCATTACTAGACCAGTTTGTCCTCCATCCAGCATCGTGAAATCCTTGTCCAGGGTTCGTAAAAGGAACCCAATAATCTACTTTAACGGCATAACCTGAAGTACTTCCAATTCGCTGGCCTTCTAGCACATATGGTGATCGTTTATAAAGCACGTACCATACTCCTTTTGACGTATCCTCTCCACTACTGCGATTTCCCGTTACAACATTCGTAGAAAAAACTAATTTGCCATCTTTGTATATCCACATCCGCTGTTCATCAAGAGATACTTCTGCATACGTATCACCAATTCCATTATTCGACAAAGTTTCATACCCGTAACCTTCATTATTCCAGCCATTTCCATAAATATTTGAAGCAGAAACCGATTTCTCTCCATTCTCAAAGGCTTCCTTAACCAAGGCGGTTTCTTTTTCCACATCTAATGCCCACCCATAACCTTGACCTTTTACCGATATGGTGGAACCAGAATGGGTATTAAATGTGAAGTCTTTACCCAATGTGGATTGAGAATGATTGATTTCTGTAATTTTATTTTTAATACCTTCTTCATCAATCTCAAACTTCAAGTCTTTTGTAACAGTTGCATTTTTAATTACATCGCTACCTTTTAATGAATAAACCTTGTCTTGTACCTGATAATTAACCGTATGCTCTAGAAGGGACTGCAGCACTTTCTCTTCATTTTTTATTACTTCGCTATTTTCTTTAATGGGCGCTAAGTACACAGGATCAATATGAATTACACTAGCATATTCCTTTTTTTTCAATTCCTTTAATAGACTAGCTATATCATACTGTTCCCCTTCAACGCTCTTAGAAATAACTACTTTTCCATTTTCTAAATGAACCGCCGCATCTTGTGGAGCTTTTAAACTGTTATTCATATTTACTAGTTTTTCTTCCACTTGTTTGATCATCTCTGGACTGCGCTGAAGATTTGGGTTGCCTGGCGCCAATGAATAGCCTTTTCCTTTCGAAGAGGGGAAAAAATTCTGCTTGGTTTTTAATAGCTCTTCAACAGTTCCTAAATCATCATCCGTAAATCCCAGATTTGTATCTTTGCCGTCAAATACTTTTTGTTTGCCAATATAGACTTCATTTTTTAAAACGGATGTTTTTAATTTACCAAGCGCTTCATCAGCAGTCATCCCACCAACTTCTATCCCATTAATCGTTGTCTGTGCATGAAAATGATTTGCCTGATAATAGCTAATTGCCCCAAAGATAAGTCCGATAATAAGAACGATAATAGTTGTAATCCACTTCCAGTTTTTAAACCATTGGGTGGATTTTACTTGTTGTCTATTATGGTCTACAAGTAATTCCTTTGCATTATTTTCCATTCATCATTCCCCCTCTTGCATAAAATCCGACTAGCAATGGCATTATTCTTTTATGCATTTGTCAATTTACTAGTATTTTACTAGAGTTTACAGTTAATTTGTGTCAGATTTTGTATATAAATTAATTTTTATATATTTATTTGTTGTTTTTAAGGGAATCCGAGTAGAATGGACAAAATAAAAAGAGTTTAGAAAGCTAAAAAGTACCTGTAGTTAGGACACCTAAAAAAGAGTGTTTTATCTACAGATACCATTTTATATCCCCGTTTTTTTATTTGTCACATATTAGCAATTCATTGGTACTTGTCCATTAATATTGAATCTAGAAGTATATGAGATAGATTATCTATTAAGATACATCAATCTCTTCTCCGTAAAAAGTAATTGGTCCAATTACCATTGCAGCTGAATCTCCTGCAGTCCCTAATCTCGCTGTCAGGTGATAGGTATTGTTTCCTGCTGTTTCATCAACATGAACGACCGATGTTACTGCAAGATTATCAAATGTCAGACGAAGATTTGAACCAACATTTGATGCTTGGGCGCTATCTGTTGCTCGATAAATAGGGTTCCCTACTCCTACAGGCCCACGCCAAATCTCAAAAATCACATCAACTTTTAAAATATCTTGATTATTTTGGTTATTAATTGCCTGCCAGCCAACATTCGCCTTTAGATTGAATGGATTGTAATAGATGCAATTTGCTGCAGCAATTGATTCAGGACAATAACAGTACCCCCTGTTATATTATTTGGCAATACAAAGTATTCAAATTGTTCTAACCGTTCATTTGACATAGTTCTCCCTCCTTTCTAATATATCTAATGCACAACAAAGCTATTTGATAGAACTAATAGTTATCGTCTTTTTTCTTATTTTTAGTAATAAATCCATTTCCAACTGTTTTCTCAACTCATTATTAACCTAATTAAAAAATCTCACTTCCATATAGAAAGTGAGATTTTTTTCTCCTCGACTTTATCCCTATAGAACAACCTCCTCCCCCTGGTAAATCCGAAAGGCTGGCACAATCGTATCCGAAACAATTTCTTTACCTTTTTCTCGAATAAAGTCCAATTTATAATAGGCAGCAAATCGTTGGCTGATTTCCGTTTTCACTAATTCAGGGGGAGTAACGACAATGAATTGAAACTTCAGTTTCTCGGCTACTGCGAATATTGGGTCAAGGACATGCGCCGATGCAGCTTGTCCAAATGGATTATCACATACTAAAGGCACCCAGCTTTGGTCTGTTTCACTTTTTACTGATAATAACATCATCATCACAACCATTCGAGCTGAAAGCTTTTGCCCGCCGCTGCCATCAGATTTCGTCTTAGAACCTTGATTAATCGTCTGCCAGGTTGAATAATGCTCTCTTTGCGGTTTCCCATACATAAACGCATTATCCGTTCGCATATTATAGACGAGCAGCTCAGGATAGCGATTTCGAAGGGATACAAATAAGATTTGCTCATCACTAATAAGCTGTTTTATTTCATCATCTAAAGCTCGATTATTGTCATCAATTCGATCAAATTGACTCGTAATTTTGTTGATAGAAGCAATAAAATGCTGCTTCAAGAGCGACTCGACATCTTCTGCTTTTTTAGGCAGGATGTCTTCTTTAAGCTGGACAAGCGGAAAGGTGCCTCGCTCATTTTTTAACTTCATTTTCGTAATCATAGAACGAATCGCCTCTGAAATGCTCATGACTTTCATACTGGCACGGCTTGCCCAGAAGTTTTGCGCTTTTTCTGCCCTTTCTTTGTCACGTTCTAATTGTTCCAAGCCGCTTTGTGAGAAACGCTTCATATTTCTAACAATGCTTTGAATATGAGTATAATGTCTTGTATCCATATGATCCAGGGTTGTTAATACTTCATTTTTAAAGCGAATCTCCCAGTCTTTTCCCTCTATCGTAAGCTTTAAATTCCTTAATGATTGATCGATTTTCGCATGCTTTTCTTTACCTTCTTCTTGAATCGCTTGATGTTTTTCACACCAGGATAGAATACAGGATTTGCCTTGAGACTTGATTTTTTCTATATCTTCTTCAGTAAACGGTGATGATTCTTCCTTTAGAATAACAGATAAGGTTAATTGATCCCCCTCATAACCTGTAATATTGTCGGCTGTTTCTTTTTGGAGCTTTTCCGCTTGCTTTATTTCCGCTTTCGTTATTTTTGTTTGATCTTTTATTTCTACTTCCTTTACTTCTAAATCAAGATTTTCCCATTCTTCAGGCTGTTTTTCATGCTTTGCTATCTTTTTGCCAGACTTGTCACGCTGCTCAGCAGCATGTTTTAAGGATGTTTCAGCTACTGTTACCGCTGTTCCTTGTTCACGTTCTTCTTTTTCCGCAGCCTTTACATCCTTTTGAGAAGTTTGCAGAAGATTTTCTAATATTGGCATCGGTTCATCCGGCTCTAGATGGTTCTTCCAATCTTTGTTATGCGTATTTAGTTTTTTCTCCAATTTCTTTTGCTGTTTTTGTTCTGATTCTTTCGTTGCTTGTATAACTAGTAATTCTCTTGCTTGTTCTTCTTTTGATTTCTGCAATTGTTTTAACTCTTCAATACTTCCATTTAACTCTTCTAATAGATGTATTGATAAGCGTGGAACCTCTTCGTTTATCTCTGATTTTTCATCGGATGGAAAAACGGCTGTTTCAATAAAAAAGGCAATCTCCTTTATATTTTGTTCCATCGAAACCTTCCATTCTAAATACGTTTGATTCCACTTGCTTTGCAAATCAACAATCGTTTGATGCTCTTTTCCTATTTCCTGCTGTGCTATGCTTACAGCTTCCTTTTGGTTCTCTTTCTCTAGTTTTACCCTTTTATTTTCTTGATAAAAAGACTTATCACGCTCATAATTGGTTAATGTTTCTATATCTTTTGTTAGCTTTTCTATCTTATGCTTTGTCTTCTCTAGCTGTTCATTTAACTGGATCTGCCATTCCTTTTCCTTTACTTCTTGAGTTGTGATTTCCTGTAATTTTTCTTTATTAAAAAGAAGGGTACTTTGTTCTTGATGGATGGTTTTTTCAATATCACTGGAAAGATTGCCCGATAGTAACCGATCAATCTCTTTTAAAATACGACGTAAGGATGTTTCTGTTTTTTCCAGTTCAGTCAATGTTTCTTTTGTTTCCTCTATTTGTTTAGTAATCTTTATTTTCCAATCTATGAATTGATTTTTATCCGTTAACAGTCCTTTCTCTATTCCATTAATCAAAACAAAGGACGACTGATGCTTATCTTTGTTCATATCCTCACGCAAATAAATCGGAACAGGACTTTTAAACATTCTTCCGGAAAGGACCTGTTGGTTTATTTTTTGCCATTGATGCTGACTGACGACTAATCCATATGGTAGAAGTGGATTCGTCAATAATACGTTCTCCATTTCCTCTGCACTTAAAGATTGAAGAAATTGAGTTCCATAAAACACATCGATTCCAGTCTTTTCATCAATCCATTCCTTTAATTCTTTTACATCATTATTAGCAATCCAAAAATGCTCATCATTTAAGGAATAGTCTAGTTGTATTTCCCAAAGTTCCTTTTTAATTTCCTCGACTTGTTCATTATTTTTGACTAATATGTCTTCAATTTGGATTGCATATTTTGAAAGAAGCGCATGAGTTAACAATCCTGTTACATCATCTAATACCCCATGAAGCCTATTTACTAGTCTTGCTTCTTTTTGCTTCTGTTCTTCATTTGCTGATAGTAATCTTTCATAATTATTTTCAGAGAATTGAATCGATTGGATAATCGTTCCATTTGAAGCGGCCAATTGATTTAACGTTTTATTTGACTTCTTTATTTTGTCCTGCAGCTCTTCTATTAAGAGTTTTTTCTCCTCCATTTGTTTAGAAAGGCTAAGCTTACAGCCATTTAAATCATAGGTTATACGGTCGCCAAACTCCTTAATAAAGACTTCTTCCTTAGCTTCAAAATGTTGCATTTGCGTATATAAAAAATCAATTTCAGTAGAAGCTTGAGCAATCTCCTTTGTCCTCTGTTTATCCTGCTGAGACAACTCTGTTATTTGTGCCTTTAGGAACTTTTGATATCCTAAATAATTCACAACTGCTTTCTGTATTGAATGATAAGATTGCTCCCATTTCGTGCTTGCTGTTTTTTTGATTTCTTCCATTCTTTGATTCACTTGCTCTAGGCCGCTATTTTGTTCCAATGTTGCAATCTGCTGTGCTAACGAGCGAATGGTTTGCTCGTTTTCATACCACTCCTTCAATAATACTTGAAAGGCTAGCTGGTCTTTTTGTTCCTGTTTTTCCTTTACAATTGCTTCTAAAGAAGTATGCTTATTCTTCTCTTCCTCTAACTTCTTCTCCCAATCCAGCACTTCTCTATGCGCTTTTGCATATTCCAGATTGTCTTTTTGATAGCGCAACTCTGCTTGCTTTAACGTTAAATTTTTAACGTCTTCCTCTAAAGTAAGCAGCGTTTCCTCTTCCGATCTCTTTAAATGCTCTAAAGCACCAAGCAGCTGCCTCCCTTCCTTTATACTTCTCTGAACAATTTCTTGTTGCTCTATACCTTTAGCTACGTGCTCTTCAAAAGGATAAATGTCTTCTAAAAACTCTTTATGTGCCTGCTCTCTTTTTAAAAGAATAGGCAAATCCTTTGCAATACTTGCCTGACTTTTGAAAATTTCGACAAGGTCATTCTTTTGTTGTTCGGTTCGATGAAGGACTTGGCTAACAGTGGGAATAATTCGTTTTTGGAACAAGGAATGATCATCTTCAGCTCCTTCAAAATATTTCCCAACTCCTCCTTCATCCTTGTTAATCTCCTTCATAATATCCCAATCTTTACGGTTAATACCGTATGTATCAAGAATTCGATAATGCTTCTTTATATCGCGGTAAACATCATATCCATTCCATTTCAAATAGTCTTTCAAGCCTTCGGTTTCAGCAACCTCATCATTTTCATACAGGGGAATATGCCCAAGCGCGGCCTCTTCTTTCCGTTCAAATTCTCTCGTGTAAAAAGTAATAACAGGGAGAATTTTCGCTTCCTGTTCCAAGGTTTTACTTTCATGTCCACTTTCTTCACTCATCGAAATCCGCTGTTCAGCTGAGAACATACCGCCAGTTACTAAGTGCCTGTGGTCAGCACCGTCCAATTCCCACTGAATCACAACATGGAAGGTATAAGGAATAAATTGCTCTTTATGATTAAAGAAAAACTGTTGATAATAACGATTGTTTTGTTTTCCCCATGATGTTCCAGGCTTAAGAATTTGGAAGATGGTTTGCAGGAACACACCTTTCCCACCCCCATTCATCATGGCAATAAGTCCATTAGTTGACGTCTCATCATTATGAAAATTAAAAGTGGTATCCTTATATTGCTTTTGCATGCCATCATACTTCAGGCCGACAATTCTAATTCGATGGATCTTCGGCATGCTTATCCCCCTCTACAGTCATCAAATTTTTAAACATCTCGTAACGGTCGTAATCGTGATACAGGTATTCAATACGCTCAAAAAGCTCTTGTTTTGGAATGGCCTTTGGTATCTCATCCAGGTCAAGAATGACGATCAGACCCTCAGTCTCCAATAAACGCATAGCACTGGCAATTAAACCAATTCTAGTTCGTCTATTGGCCTTCTTAACTCCATACTCCTCCGTATCAATCTCCATGTATTTCCAAGTTATTACAACATCCTTCATATCAATTCGTTCTTCTTCTCCGAAGGAAGGTTTCGCTTTTAGAATAGAATCCCAATTCATTATCAAATCATTTACTTGTCGTTCTAATGCATAGTAGCTGATTCCTTCACGCTTCATACGTATTTTTGCCGCTTGGTTTTGATCAATTGCTGCTAAAAATGACATAATTACAATACTGATGAGATGAAAATGTTTTTTCGTTTCAATTTGTTTGTGCTTTTCTTTCAAATGAGTAAAATTCGTAGCAAAGACAGAGCCTGTTGGTTGGACTACTAATTGGATCCGTTTAGGAGATTCGATGATATATGTACCGGATTCATCTGCTAATAACAGGACCGTCTGTCTTACTTCCGGGTCAAAATATATCTGGAAGTGTTCACTATTCTCATCAATGACTTTATCTTTTAATAATGAAAAATAGACAGCCGATGCTTTTTTGATTGTTTCTGTATCCATTATTTTTCCTCCTGTACACATATTTTAAATGGAGTTATTTTCATTCGAGACATTCGGAAAGGTTCCGCTTTAGGGTCAAATTTTGTATAAATTTTTAAACCTTCAAACATTTGAAATTGCGGGTATTCTTTCATAAGTTTAAATAGAAGGATCTCTCTCTCATCACTTAATGTTTCTTCCTTCCGTTGCAGTACTTGAACCTTTAACGGCTTTTTATCAAACATCATCCATAAATCTATGGTTTCGGATTCTTCAAACCATAAATCCTGTATTTCTAGTGGCAGATCCTGTAGTTCTATTAATGAAAACTCTCCATATGTTTGTAAATATTGAAAAACATAACTCCATGCCTTTATGACAGATTCCCAGTTTGTCACACGCATATGGGTCGTTTTATCTTCTTCCACTTTCTCTTCTACAGCCTCTGTTAGTTGCTTTTCATTAAATTCCTGTTCACCCCAAATCCAGTCTAAGGGCAGAATAAATTCATTTTTCGGTGAAAATATAGGAGAAAGTATACGTTCTATCATATCAAATCGTTGAACGCCTTCCTTCATCAGCCAATTTTCATAAAAATGTTCCCGAAATGAAACAAGGCTCATTTCCCAAAACAATGAAGGATTTTCGGCTTTTAATTTCATCTCATATGAGATATTTTGAATAACAAGCTTAGCAAAACGATCATGCAATTGCCTTGTATGACCAATTTTTTCTTGAAGAAGAATCAATTCTTTCTGAATGGCATCATCTTCTTCATTTCTTCTTTTTGTTTTTTCTATCATGCTAGTAATCGTACGGAAGTGGTTTTTTTCTTCTTCAAATTGCTTTTCTATTTCATCACGATTATTAACCCTTTGCCATTCTGCTTCCATTAATAAAACTTTAGGATTGTTAATCATTTCCTTTTGGAAAGTAAATTCCTTTGCCATTAAGCGGTTTACTCGTGATATGAGGTTATCGAGGTTTCGAGTGGCTTTTCTAAAATTACCGTTTTTAATTAGCTGCAAACTGTAGAGTTGTTCAATGGTTATGGAAAATTCCTCCGCCATCTCCCTGCTCATGAAAATCATTTCCTGGGCGACATCTGTCAATTTATAGACAATAGAACCCCCTAGTTCTAAATTTGTATATAATTCATCCATTGTTACATACCTGAAGACTTGAGTCTCCCAGGATTGTCTAATTTCATCAAAATACAAAGCTTCAAACGGTTTACTATACTCTTCTTTTCCTTGATACAGAAGTCCGCTTGTAATACGTTCAATTTGTTTATCATCCGCTAAAAGCCTCATTTGTTTAATTGAATCTTCTATCATATACCGAATATCTGATTTTCGTCTATGGTCATCATCATTTAATTCTCGATAGAAGATCGTGAGTAGTACTTGCATGAGAATGGTTTGGAGATACGGCTTCAACTCTCCAACCTCCATTCCCCTCCCAAGCTCAAACAGTGGATTTAACCGTTGCATGCGCTGGGCAAATCCTTCCCATGATTCGTTCACACCCATCTCCTCCATGTTTCAATCGTTAAAACTTCCTGTGGGATCCGCTTATTCTCCTGCCATAACTGCTGTAATAGTTCCTGTTCCTCTTCTGTAAACCATTGGAAAAATAAATCACGGAATTTTTGGTTTTGATTTTGGCCAATTTTCTGGTCATTTTTCTGCTCGAAGCATTCAAGCATTTTGCGATAAATTTTTAACGCTGGCTGAATACAGCAATCTGGATATTTTTCAATCAAGCGAATGAGAATCCCGTAACCTTCTGCATCTAAGTCTCCTGCGTAATAGAATAGGTAATTTTTATGCGGAAACATTCGAAAGAAAAAAGAAAAGCTTCTTTCTATTTTTGTTCCTTCGCCATAAATAATAAGTTCTGGATCATAATCGAGCTGATTAGTCTCCAATAATTGGATAGAAGTATGAAAGAATGATAGATTCTCGACAATCAATACTCTTTGAATGTCCTTCATTTCTTTGCCCTGTTTCAGCCAAAAGACAAAAGGCTCACCATAATTCACCATTTTAAGCTGGTCCTCTGCTATACCAATACGAGTTAAAAAGCCTTTTCCTTCTGGAAAGATCTCACCGTCTACCAAGAACTTTTCATGACCAAACAGTTCAAGGCTTCTTTCTTCACATGACACGATTTCCCTATTCTGACTAGACTTAAGAAATGCATATAAATTCTCAATTCTCTTCCATTCCTGATTTGTTTGCCATTCAGGATGCCGTTCATAATAAGAAAAATCAAATAAATCACCTAATTTCATCATCTCAAGGCGATTCCATCTTGCTTCTTGTGCCTTTATATTAACCCAGTAAAATAAGCTAAGTGCCGGTGTTTTACCGTTGAATTGTTTATTTAAAATTGGGATAAGCTGTCCTTCCTCTTGCAATGTTTCAACTGTACGAAAAAACAACGAATAGCCGTCGATTTCAAAATAGTCATCTAACAGTCTCCTCAACTGCAGTTCTAAGTCGTTTATATTTATTTTCTTTTTTTGTTTAGGATGTTGAATATCGGCAATAAAACCTCTCACCCTTGTTTCAATGACGTCGATTATACTCACCTGCTTACATCTTTATAGGGTCATAATGATAGACCCTTTTGGCTTATAAGGCCATCCTTTTATTATAGACTAGATATGTTATGTTTGGATAATGAATTTTCCCAATAAAAGCTGCTAACAGTAAGGAATAAATAAAAACCGCACAAGTGAACAATCACTGTGCGGTTTTTTTATATGTAATAAATATTAGTAAAAATATCATAAATTTTGGCGGGACCCCCTGGGAATCGAACCCAGCTGACCTGGCACGCAGGTCACAGATGGTTTTGAAGACCACGGGGGACACCAGTGCCCCATTGAGCCCCATTACTGTTTTAGTATACTAAAAAAACAATGATTTCACAATACGTATATATTGACAATCCCATGTATAAAGTCTGAATTTTATAGATTAAAAACTATAAATAGTTGGATGATATCTAAATTCCATCATCTTCATTTCCCTACGTCTACCTTAGATTATCTAGTTAGCTTTCTTTCTTGTCTGAAAATAAGAAAAATTATATAATATAGAATGATAGAATATTGATGTGGGTGAAAAATATGTTAGATGGTTGGTTTCTATGGTTTATCCTATTTTGGGTTGTCATTTTAATCGGTTCTTTTGCAATTGGCGGCTTCTTTATGTTCCGAAAATTTTTGAAAAAGATGCCTAAAGAAGATGGCAAATCGGATATGGACTGGGAAGAATATTATGTTAATAACACCATTCATCTATGGAATCAAGAGGAAAAAGATTTGCTTGCTGATTTAGTTTCCCCTGTTCCTGAGCTGTTTCGAGATGTAGCCAAACATAAAATTGCAGGAAAGATTGGAGAACTTGCTTTAGAAGAAAAAGCAGATAAAATTGATCAAGATTTAGTGATTAGAGGATATATTATGGCCACACCAAAGCGAGATCATAAATTTCTGCTAAAGAAATTAGAGGAAAAACAAATTGAGCTAACACCTTATAACCATTTATTTTAGGCATATAAAAAAGGCATCAAATTTGATGCCTTTTTTATATTTTATATCGACTTGTTTGTAGTAAGTGTATGATTTAACTCCCTCTTTAGCTTTTGGTAACTAGCATACATGGCCGCACGCCATGGCACAATCATACTAAATGCTAGTAAGAAAAACATTCCGCTTAGTTCACCGAAATCAATGGTCGAACTAAGAATAATCTTCGCGGCAAGACGGATGACAAAGATTCCTAATAAAATAAACATAAAGGCACGCGAACGTTTTAAATAAATGTTCTGATTTTTAATTTCAAATTTCGTTGTCTTAATCAGAAGAATGGAAAACAATATCCCAATCACAATGGATTCAATTATTTCCATTGAAGTTAGACGAAATTCTGGAACAACATACATCAATGCACCGGTACTCATAAAGAGCGGCGGCAATAATATTTTTTTTACTGTGGCAGGCTTCTTTGCTGATTTCATTCTGACGAACATAGCAAAAATAGCCATACCTACTGCTCCTACTGAAGATACTAGGACCAAATCCATATATTATTTCATTCCTTTTTACTGAAATCAAATACATTAATATTATATCAACCATGAAACCATTTTGTCACATTCATAGCAGTAATTAAATGACAAGTTTATAATATCATAGCCAAAAAGAAAAAAATGTGATTTAAATCTATATTTACAATTAAACGATATCGAAAAGGAAAAAAACTGGCAACTAAAAACAGCTTCCAGCTTTTCCATTTCCTTATTTAAGAATCCTTTCAACTGCTTCTAAAACACGCGATGCGTCGAAGGGCTTTACAATAAAGTCCTTCGCCCCAGACTCAATAGCCTCTACCACCATTTTTTGTTGTCCCATAGCAGAGCACATAACTACTTTTGCATTTGGAAATTCCCTTTTTATTTCTTTAACAGCTTCAATACCAGTAACTTCAGGCATTGTAATATCTAAAGTGACTAAATCCGGCTGCAGCTCACGATACAAGCGAATCGCGTCTCTTCCATTTTCGCCTTCTCCTACAATCTCATGTCCAGCCTTTGTAAGTATAGTAGATAAAGTCATTCTCATAAATTTTGCATCATCAACAATTAAAATTCTAGCCAAAACTCTTTCCTCCTCGTTAACAAACAAAGAACTGTATAGAAAAGTCATTGAACTCATTATGCTACTAATAACTATAATGGAACTTTTCATGATTTACAATTCATGAATAAATCTTTTCATAGGAATGATTATGATTTTAAAAGACCTTGAAAGTATCATAATTTATTAAAATCCGGTAAATCCGCCAAAAAGAGCTGATAAGAGCGATATGATAACCGTCATCCAATCGAAAAATAAGAATATTCCCATTACAATCATCAACCAACCGCCGATTTTCATAATCTTTAAATTATTCTTTCGTATCCAGCCCATTTTTCCAATGAAGAAGGAAAGGATGAAAAAAGGAATAGCAAAACCTAAAGTATATGCCATCATATATAACATTCCTGATTCAGGATTCGTACCAGCCAATAAAATAACCGACATCAGAATAGGTCCTGTACAAGGAGTCCATCCTGCTGCAAAAGCCATCCCAATTAAGATTGAGCCAATAAATCCTGACGGACGATTTTTAAATTCAAAACGACGATCCTTCATCATAAACTCCGGCTTAAAAATACCCACAATCATTAAACCAAATGCGACGATAAAAATAGCGCCGATTTGCCGGATTAGATCTTGATAATTCATAAAGAAACTGCCAACGAATGATGTACCGAAACCAATTGCAATAAAAATAATGGAAAAACCAATTAAGAAAAAAAGTGTATGCAGCATGCTCCGCCTTTGCAGCATCCCATTGTCGCTTTTCAGTTCTCCCACTGACATCCCAGTAATATAGGAAAGAAACGCAGGGTAAAGTGGAAGACAGCACGGTGAAATAAAGCTTAAAAAACCCGCCCCCATTGCTATAAAAACATTTAAATCTGACATGATTATGTCCCCCATTCGTCAATCCATATTCATTCTACCAAAGGTTGACTTAAAATGATAATGATTGAATTGCGAACATTTTGTTGCAAGATTATATAAGTAATAAATCGTAACGATTGTCCATTGATGATACCTCTAGATTCATAATCTTATATAAAACTATTGTGCAGCATTTGTTTGAACATTGCCACCATCTTATAACCTCAATTTTTAAAAGAAATAGACAAAATCCCCTATGCAAGAACCGTTAATAACTCTAATCGAGTACTCCTTATCAATAGTATCACTAAGGACAATAGCTTGTATTTTTAGTTTTTGGACAATCATCCAATCCGAACCGCACCTATCATAATAACCTGATTACAAAGGAGCTTGGCCATTCACAAAACAAGTGCTTATCTATTTGTCTTGTGAATGGCCAAAGCACCTAAATAATTTAAAAGGAGTTCGATATCTTTGGATCCAAAAGAGTTGGAAAGAATGAAGGAAGAAAGGCAGAGAAGACATGAAGAGGCACAGAACCATTCTCATGATTCCGTTTCTGTGCAACAAGTACCGGCAAATGCATTTGAACTTGCCGCAGCAATGCTTTCTCCGGAAGCCTTAGGTTGTTTAGTTGATGCTTCGTTAACCTCAGATAATCCTAATCAAGCGGCGGTGTGGTCAACGCCTCTACAAGACTTCCCGACTGAGGGTAATTCCTTTGCTGTGCTTAGTAACGGAGACGCAACTCAAATAGCAGCAGGACTTACCCACTTGTTGTAAATTAATGGTATTTTAGTACTTTT
>NZ_VYKL01000063.1 GCF_008710145.1 Niallia endozanthoxylica | reverse complement strand
TCACACAGACGTTGCCACAAATGTGGCGTTCTTAGTCTGTGATTCCACAAATGGACCTTTACGGGCAGTTAATCCCCACCTATGTTCTTTTTTATACGCAGAATCTTGAGGTGGGGGTCTTACTGCCCGTTAAGAGTGGGATAAAGTTGAGCTATGGGAGTTGAACAATGATGTATTATATACGGCTTTTCAAGGGGATACGAGAGCCTTATGTACAAGCGCAGCAATTAATGAAAGCCGAAAAAGCAGGAGGATTCTGGGGGAAGGCAATCCTGCTGCTTGTCATAACGTTTCTACTAGCAGTAGTTTCGTCCTTTTTTGGAATTGGCAATGAAATCATGTCAAAGGAACTGCATAACCGCTCCAATACAGATTTCGAAGCTATTAAATTATTATTTGCAGGAGGCCAAATCATCTGGTCCATGCTGCAAGCGATTATTATTCTTATCATACCATCGCTCTTTTTCTGGGCACTTTCAGATATCGAATGGAAGAAATTCATCTCTGTTCAATTCTATGTTTTAACGATTCTGTTAATTGGGAAGATTGTCGCAATGCCATTTACCGTTTTCATCGGATTGCCGGACATCTCTAATCCATTTTCACTAGGCGTTATCGGACAATATCTGACATCCCATAACCTAATCCTGCAATTTTTGGGAGGCATCACGATTTTTAACATCTGGGCCATGATTCTGCAATACAAATATGTCAAAGTCCTGTTAGAACGCTCTCGACTGCTGACTGCCTTATTTGTGATTGGCTTCAATCTCATTATGTTGGGCATATCTATATTTTTACAAATCATGGATCTTGAAAAATTGCTATAGGGAGTGGTCTGTGTGAAATGGATATCAAAAATCATCATCGGCGCTGCAATTCTTTTTGTCGCCGTGAATCTATATTTACTTTTTAAAGAAAACAGTAAAGTTGCTCGTTCCTTATATGTACCAGAGTGGACGACGGCGAAAGAACAAAACATACAAAAAACAATGAAAACCGAAGGGGTCACCACACCACTTGAAGAACAGTCTATCTACTATGACGAACGAAAAGGCAGCTTTGAAGGCTTTATGGTGAAAAAAGGGGAAGAGGTGACATCCGGTAAGACGCTATTCTACTATTCAACGGAATCTTATGAGGACGCGATTGCTGTGCTGAAGTCTGAGCGCGACAGCTTAGAGAATCAGCTGGAGGCACTTGAGGATAAATGGGATGACCTAAACGATATCAATTATGATACAACCCGCTCGGTGCTAGACGATGAGCTGTTAATCAACGATTATTCCGTTGAAATCGATTTATATCAAACAGAGGTTGAAATCAATCGCTTAGAAAGCGAAATAGAGAAGTACGATGAGCAGATTGCTTCGCTTGATAGAAAACTGCCGCAGCTGGAGGAAATCAGTGACATGAACGGCGTGGTAAAGAACATCAACCACGATCTTTCCAACCCTGTTATTACCATTATTTCAAAGGAAAGCATGGTAAAAGGAATGCTTTCGGAAAAAGAACAATCTAAGATTAAGCCAGGCATGGAAGTAACCGTCTCTTTGAAAGGCAGCAATAAATCATATAAAGGCAGTATCCAGGAAGTCTCTCATTTCCCGGAAAACGAGCCAAAGGTGAAGAAGGAGAGCCAATATCCATTCACCATCGTTCTCGATAAAAGAATCGATAATCTTGCCCACGGTACACATGTGAATGTCAAAATTGTAAGGAAGGAAGTACTAGACGCTATCACCGTTCCATATGACAGCATCAAGAAAAGCGGCAAAACAAAGCATGTCTATGTCCTTGAAAATGGCAAGGTTCAAAAGAAAAAGGTAACAACGGGCCTTCATGTAAATAGCGTTCAGCAGATTAAAAAAGGCCTGAAAGAAGGAGAAGTGCTCAGCATGGAGCCTCTTTCATACAGCAAAGGTACACCAACCTTCTACACGCCATTACAAGTGAAAAAGTGGGAAAAAGATATGTACCAAAATATCCGCAAAAAAGAAATGCTCAAGCAACTAGGCAAAGGCTTCCTATCCTTCTAACGGTGTCAGGCACCGAACAAAGACACTTGCCCGATCAAGTTGGCTTTGAGGGAGTATAGATAGATTAAAGTCCATCCTAGGTGGACAAAATCTCTACAAAAAAATCAAGACCTTCAAAGTGAAGGTCTTGATTTTTTTTCATCTATTCTCTTAATCGACAGAACCCATCGTTTGGAGTAACTCATCTGATTGCGGGGTAACATAGACCGTTCGGCTTGGGAAGGCGACTTCTACTTCTTCTTCCTCTAATATCTCCATAATAGCTAAGTTGATCTCATGTTTGATTCTTAGGTGCTCTGCCCAAACCGTCGTATTAGTAAAGAAATATAACAGGATATCCAGGCTGCTCTCATTATAATGATCAAAGGCCACCATGATTGTATCCGGATGAACTTCCTCGTGCTTCTTCAACATAGATTCAATTCGGGCAACCACTCTTTGAATCTGTGCTTTGGATGTTTTATAGTTAATTCCTAGGTGGAATGTGATCCGTCTTTTCCCCATTCGGCTCCAGTTGGTAATCGGTTCATTCGCAAGGGTTGAATTGGGTACAGTCACGAGTGCCTGACTGAAGGTCCGAATTTTGGTGCTTCTGAAATTAATATCTTCTACTGTCCCCTCGACACTAGGTGTAAGAATCCAGTCTCCAATGGAAAACGGTTTTTCTGTGACAATGACGATTCCGCCAATCAGATTTCCGACCGCTTCTTTTGCCGCTAAAGCAAACGCCAATCCCCCTAAGCCAAGACCTGCGACTAATCCGTTGACATCATAATCAAATTCCTGGCCAATAATACTGATGCTGATGGCAATAATGATGACGCGGATGGTTCTCGAAATAAATGGGAGAAGAATTAAATCAATCTTATTATTCATCTTTTTGTTTACACTGATTAAAATCCCCGTAGTAGGTGATGACAGATTAAACAATCCCCATGTAATGAGAACAATAATCATGGAACGCAAGAATTTTAAAAATAATGCATTATGCTGTTCAATAAAAGGGAAGTAATCCATAGCTACATACAAGCCGATAATAATAAACGCCCAGCTTAAAGGACGTTCAAAGCTTAAACAGATTTGGGTTAGAAATTCTGTTGGTGTTTTCTTTGCCAATTTGACAATCAACTGAAAGACATACTTTGTAAATAGGTTTCGAAACAGAATAAATAAAAGCAAAACCCCTATAGAGATTCCTAAATTTTTTAACGTGTCATAATCAAGCCCCGCCGGTAAAAAAGACAGGACAGTTGAACCAAAAACCATGATGATAATACCTTCCTTCTTTCTTTATATAATACGTATTTAATGGAAAAATA
The DNA here is from genome assembly GCF_008710145.1 of Niallia endozanthoxylica. Lineage (GTDB taxonomy): Bacteria > Bacillota > Bacilli > Bacillales > Cytobacillaceae > Bacillus_BD > Bacillus_BD endozanthoxylica. The sequence goes on along the minus strand of NZ_VYKL01000063.1, from coordinate 9,469 downwards.
GATGCTTAGGAAGCAAGATAAAACCAACAAACATCTAACCTATTCTGTTTTCACATTCTCATATCATAACTTGATAGACAAGAGATTTGAATACATCAATAGTCATGGATTATATGTGAATGTATGGAAAAAGAATGAAGAGCAGATTTTCATTTGCGTTTTTACGTCGTTTAATAAATGATATAAGCAGATAAAGGGATCCAATCATTAAAGGAGTTTATAAAATGGATATTCAACACCTTAAATATTTTGTTGAAGTGGGCAAACAAAAGAATTTTACAAAGGCATCGCAAATTTTACATGTATCGCAGCCTTCCATCAGTAAGATGGTAAAAAATCTTGAAGATGAACTAAAGGTGAAATTATTGGATCGTTCAGAAAGGGAAATTGAACTGACGGATGCAGGGGTCATCGTCTATGAACAAGCGTTAAAGGTCCTGCAGTCAGTAGAAGACATCTATTCCTATGTGGATGAGCTCGTTGATGTAAAAAGAGGAAATATCAACATGGGATTAATGCCTACAATAGGTGTATTGCTTTTTCCTACCATCCTTGCGGGATTTAAAAAGCAATATCCGCAAATAGATATCTCTATGACGGAAGGCAGTGCCAAACAATTAGAACATCGAGTCAAACAAGGAAGTATTGATTTAGCCATCACGGTCAGGCCTGTGAACTCTGAGCTTTTTGAAAGTATTCCTCTGCTATCTGAAGAGCTGGTTGTCATTGTCGATAGCGAACATAGGCTGGCAGGGAAAGAGTCATTGTGTTTATCCGAGCTGAAGGACGAATCGTTTATCCTGTTAACAGAAGATTATGTCCTGCATGATGTGGTGGAGCAGGCATGTAGAGAGTCGGGATTTGAACCGCATGTGGCCTATCAAAGTTCACTATGGGATATCATTGGGGAAATGGTCGCAGCACAGTTAGGGATTTCCCTTATTCCCAGGTCGATGGTGAGCCGGTTTAATAATCGGAAATTACAAGCAATCTCTATCTCCGAACCACAAGTCGCATGGGATGTAGTACTTATTTATAGAAAAAATAAATATCTTTCCTATGCAGCTCGAGAGCTCATTGAATATATCCAGTCCCATCAGCTGTAAAACTCTATAACTTTATCGCATAGTTTCTATAGCTTTTATATATTTTACGAATCATAATCCCCTGAGTAAAATGAGTAATAATTCATTACTACTTTTAGGAATATTCATAAAACAATGGGGGCTATAGGGATGCTTGAAATCAAAACAGAAAGAACAACAAATAAAAAAAATCAACCGGATGTAGATAAGCTGGGTTTTGGACAGTTTTTTACCGATCATATGTTTATCATGGACTATACAGAAGATAAGGGATGGAAGGATCCGCGAATTATCCCTTATCAACCGCTTAGCTTAGACCCAGCAGCAAAGGTGTTCCACTACGGCCAAACGGTATTTGAAGGGCTTAAAGCGTATTTTAATGTAGATAAAAGGGTTCAATTATTCCGTCCCGATAGCAATTTCAAACGATTAAATGCTTCGAATGAACGGTTATGCATTCCTGCTATAGATGAGGAGCTTGCATTAGAAGCGCTTAAGAAATTGATTCGTGTGGACTGTGACTGGGTGCCGGCTGCACCAGGGACGTCTTTATATATCCGTCCTTTTATTATTGCAACAGACCCATGTTTAGGGGTGGCTCCTTCGAAGAATTATCAATTTATCATGATTATGTCTCCGGTAGGCTCTTACTACAAAGAAGGCATGAAACCAATTAAAATACTAGTGGAGCAGAATTATGTGCGTGCGGTTGCCGGGGGAACAGGTGCAGCGAAAACAGGCGGAAATTATGCAGCCAGCCTGAAAGGACAAGAAATAGCAAGCAAAGATGGGTATTCTCAAACCTTATGGTTAGATGGAAAAGAAAAACGTTTCGTGGAAGAGGTTGGCAGCATGAACGTCTTCTTCAAAATCAATGGAACGGTTGTAACACCTGAATTAAATGGGAGTATCCTTCCAGGTATCACACGAGATTCAATCATTCAACTATTAAAATCAAAAAATATTCCAATCGAAGAACGCCGAATATCAATAGATGAGGTTGTAGAGGCTTTCCATAATGGAACGTTAGAAGAGGCCTTTGGTACAGGAACAGCCGCAGTTATTTCACCGATTGGCGAGTTAAATTGGCTGGGGGAAAAAGTCATCCTTAATAACGGGGAAATCGGCGAAACCGCCCAAATGCTTTATAATCATTTAACAGGCATCCAAAATGGCTCACTTGAGGATCCTTTTAACTGGACAGTCACACTATAAATAGAAAAAATGGATGGAATTATACTAACGGGTTCTCTTTAAAGGTGTAAAACAGTAAATCGCACGGCAAATAGGGGGCGAAATCCCAGTGATTCTCATACCCTATTTTTTGTTGATGTATCAATGTTTTATAGTCATTCAGCATATAAAATCACACGATAAATGACTGAGTAAATCACCACTTGCGACTAGCTATTCTCTATCTGATTATTTGATTGCTAATATAGAGGTGAATGACTATGTTACATGTTGACCTTATTGTGTTTGAAAAATAGACGGAAACATTCCGTTTAAATGGAGAAATATTGATATTTGCCTCGGAATAAAGGGAGTTTTTCCGTTTATCTTATCCAAATCTTTGGATTTTGCTTTATTTAGAAGAGTTAATCGGAAATTCTCCGCTTATATCTTCTTCTTAAGCCTCCACTCTATACATTAGACGGAAATTCTCCGCTTATGATTTTATACCTTTAAAGAAATATAAAAAGTATGGCGATTCCTTTACGAATGGGTACCGACCCCCGAAAGTTAGAGTGAAAATCTAACTTTCGGGGGTAAGCACCATGACCACGCTTTTTTGTAAGCTATTTAATCTGTTTTTTCACTTTTTATACTTCAAAAGAGAACCCGTTAGAATTATACACACCATCCATTTTTCTTTGAAAGCAAAAGAACCGACCCCGTTCTTCCTACTTTTTCTCTACTACAGCAAAATAATTTTCTTCATTATCGGCAAAATTGAATACCCGTCCTTGGGGCATCTCAACAATATCTCCAACCGTAATATTTTTACCCTTAAAATCAGCATAAAGCTGATCCAGCTCCTTCGTGAAGAACATCAAGGAAGGAGTCTCGAGATTCATACCAGGTGAAAACTTAGCTACCAATTCCTTGTCATGCAGAACAATGCTTGTTTGAGCATTCTCTGACGGGGCGATCACAAACCATTTCATTGGCCCGCTTTCCTGCTCGGAAATAACGGAAAACCCCGCTTTTTCCGTCCAAAAGGATAACGACTCCTCTTGGTTATTCACATACAGCATAATTTGCCCCACAATATCAATCATATATCACTTCTCCTTTTTCATCGTTTCGTACCCAATTTATTATAATCTGATTTTTCAGAATAATACAAGGAGAAATAAGAATGCAGTGTCGCCTCCAAGATTGGAAAATGAGACAAAAAGCTAATCACTTCCTTACCGATGAAGTGACTAGCTCTTATCTCATTTTATTTTTCCAATTGATCCCATACATGTTGTGCCTCACTCAGCTCTGCCATGGCTCCTGCTTTCTCCTTAACGGTCACAAAGCCTTTTGTTTTCTCGATTGTCTGATCAAACATATTCACTTCATTTCGTTCCACACTAAATTGAATCCGTTTGACGACCGTTTCAAATGCCTTATTCACCTTGGCAAGGTTTTTGGACGCCTCTTCCCAGTTTTCGGATTGAATGTTCTCGCTTGCGGCGTTCAAATAGCGGACCACATCATCCTCTTTGGAAAAAGGCTGCTTCAAAAATACCGCTGAATGCATAATCAAAACAAATATACCTATTAAAAGAAAGGGAATAATCCGATAGAGAAAAAACTCCTTCATACTATTTCTCCTTTACCTCAGCCCATTGTAATCGCTAATATCAACGTATTTCTTTAAGTTGTCCCGGTATCCGTCGATAAATAAATCTCCCGTTGGTGCTAGGACAGCAAGAAACACTTGGGAAGGGGACTGATAGCCAAAAGCTTGAAGCTGGTTGTCCAGCCAATGGCGATCATGATTCACAAACGTCAAATTTTGTTCAACCACTTCTCCGTCATAAATCAATTCTGTGCCCAATCCTTTATAGGGAGTCGTAATCTTTAAATCCTCTGCCGTGACAGGAAGGTACTGGCTTTTCTTTAAAACCGACAGTTTCCCATCCCGCTCAAGAATGGCATATTCTACCTCGTTGATATCAAATGTCCCTGCTTCTCGAAGCTGTTCCTGAAGGTCCGAAATCTGATAGCGAAGTTTGTGCATGACGTCCTCCATGATTTTTCCATTCATAATCACAATGACCGGCTCCTCGTCTAAATAAATGGAAGCCTTACGCCATTTGAGTGTTACTTTTTGCAGAAAAAAAACCATAAGGGCCCAAGCTGCCAACCCAACCCAATGGGTCCATGACCGGCTCGTTAAATCTGTGGTTAAGTTTGCCGCAATCGAACCAATCGTAATGCCCAAAATATAATCAAAAAAGGTGATTTGGCTTACCTGCTGTTTCCCTAACATTCGCGCAAAAATCAATAAGGAACCAAAGGAAATCACCGATCGCACCAAAACAACCGCAGCTTCATTCATCGAAGCGTCACTCCATATCTGGCAGAATTTTGAACGGAACGCGGCACCTGTCTCTGCGTCCTAACGGCAATATTATTGAAGATACTTAGGATGTTCTTGTCTGTGCTGCTCTTGAACCACTTCAGAAAAAATATCTGTATTCTGTTGCAGACTGGAAGGCGGAGTTGGATTGAGTAACATCGGCATGAGCCTTTTAAATTCTCCGACGGTTAACGGCTGCGCATCCGGCATCAGCTCATAGCCTAACTGGCCATTCGGTTCCAAGGTTGCCGTTTTCACATGCTGAATACTCGTGATACCCTGCTGTCTGAGCCGCATTTCTAATTGATCGGCCGTCATTCGCAGCTTGCGTAAATTGTCCGTATCAAGGGAGCCATTTTGAATAACGACTTTTGATTTTCCGGTGATAAATTTTTCAACGGCATTAAATTTTATCTGAAGATATTCAAGTGTAATTAATGCAGCAATGAAAATAGCGGCTGCAACGATTGTTCTCCAGACACTTGTTTCGACAATAGGCTGAATGATAATCGATCCAATGGAAATCATCACAACCGTTTGTGCAAGTGTCATTTGCGAAATCGACTTTCTACCGGCCACCCGAAGCAGCAAAATCCCAGTCAAAATGAGAAGGAGGGATTCCCATACAAAATTCATTGTAAAAAACTCCTTTAACCTATCCATATTGTATAAAGATAGTTTAGGCAGTTTTTTACACTTTATTCTGCTTCATAAATGTACCTACTGCTAATAACTAATTACATTTTGGAAAAAATAAAGGCAATCATGGGATGGATTGGAGTTTTTCGATTGATAAAAGGCGTCCATTTAACTGTTGAACTGGTTATGGGTTTTTTCCTGTTGTTTTTGATTGTGAAAGTTGTTGGGAGAAAAATCATCAACCAATTTACACCGTTTACGTTTATTTCCGCAGTCGTGCTGGGCGAATTGCTTGGAAACGCTCTGTATGATGAAAAAATAGGACTTGGTTACATTATTTATTCCATGTTCTTATGGGGGTTTTTATTATTGCTCGTAGAATCTCTCGGCCAAAAATCATTATTTTTCCGCGGGATGTTTGAAGGAAAGCCTGTGGCGCTCATTAAAAATGGGACGGTCGACCGCGAAGCGCTGAGAAAAAGCCGCATGAACATCAATCAACTGCAAAGCCTGCTGCGGCAAAGCGAGACCTTTTCGATTCGCGAGGTTGCCTTTTGTTACCTCGAGGCAAACGGGTCTATCAGCATCTTAAAAAAGCCCAGGTACCAAAAAACAACGCTGGAGGATTTTAATCTGCTCGGGAAGCCCGCCTATGTCCCGGTAACGTTGATTCGTGATGGGAAGGTCCTATGGGATGAAGTGAAGGATTTGGGATTTGATGAAACGTGGCTAAAAAGCCAGCTCTTAACGAAGAGTGTTTCGGATTATAAGGATGTTTTTCTAGCAGAGTGGTTAGAAGGGGATGGGATTTTTGTTCAGACCCATTCGTGGGCGTAGGGATAGGATCATTTTGAAGGGAGCTTTCCATATGAGTCAGAGCCGTAGGGACAGATTGAAGCTGTCCCCATTGGTTCACCCCTCAACATTACTCTTCCTCTCGGTAGCTTTGAATCATATTGGCCATGTGAACGTAAGCTCCGCCTGCGCGAACAACGGAAGTGACCATGATGGCTTCAGCGAGTTCCTCATTCGTTGCGCCCAATTGCTCCGCTTTTTTCGTATGAACATCAATGCAATAGGGACATTGAGTGGCGTTGGCAACAGCTACAGCAATAATTTCCTTGAATTTGGCACTTAAGTTCCCGACTTTTACAGCCGCAGCACTAAATGCTTGATAACCGCTAAAGCCTTCAGGTGTCAATGTTTCCAATTGCCCTACATGTTGCAGGTTGGAACGGGAGTAGAGTACATCTGATGCATCTTTCTGTTTGGTATGATGCACATGTGTACTGTGTGTGATAGCCCCGCCAGCTTCAACTGCAACAGTGACAAATACAGCTTCAGCTAATTCTTCTAATGTCGCTCCCGCTTTTTTCGCTGCTTTTGTATGAAAATCAATACAATAAGGACACTCTGTTACATGCGTAATCGCAACCGCAATCAATTCCTTTTCTCTTTTCGACAAAGCCCCTTCTGAAAAAACCGCTGCGCTAAAGTCCCGATAGGTTTTCATTTGTTCTGGTACAAGACTTTTTAACTGCGATAAATTTTTAATATATTCCTTTGCATATAAATCGCTCGACATATGTAAAAACTCCTTTTTTGATTCCATGCATGATTTTTATAAAACATGTTGAAACAAATAAGTTTCGTCATTTAGTATTTCTTCATTGATTACTCTTTATCCTAACGTCGAAAGATCCGCAGTTCCAGTGCTGCTTGATTTTCATGATGATGTATGAAGTCAGCAGCAGGGCAAGCTTTTAGGAAGTCATATTATAACGTTTCACTAACTTTAATTAGCTTTATCATTAAAGGCAAAAAGGAGAGGAATCACTTTAGATTCACTCTCCCTTTTACTTTGGAATGCAGGCACTGCCTGATGATGTGAGTCATGCTGCCGACCTTCTAGCTCACCAATTCCACTACTTACTATACAATTCTTTATAAGCAATCACTTTTAAAGCCGTCATTTCTTCTTCTGTAAATTCCGTCGATAAAGTATCGATTGCTTCTTGCTTTGAAAGGGTTCCATCTTGAACATCTTTTGCCATACCGGTTAATTTAGTCATACCAACCCGGTCTACTACTACTTTCATTGCTTCTTCTTTTGTGTCAAAAGGAAGCGGCTCTGCTTTTGCTGCAGGCGTTTCATTATTTTCTGATTCTGTTAGGTCAGTCGTGCTTCCCTCGAGATACTGCTGTATTTCAGGAGAGTTCTCTACTTCTTTTATAAAGGCTTCAAGTTCAGGATCGTTTTTAACCATCGCTTTTACTTCTTCCATTTTTCCGGAATTCTCCATTTCCTCAGAAACCTTATCAATGGCATAATCTACTCCGAACTGATAAACACCAAAACCAATGGCCGCTAAAATAACCACAGGAATCAAAATCCACTTCACAAACCTCATTTTATATTCTCCTTACCCATTTCTATTAACATACATCTATTCTATCATAATGAGAGTGTCTGTTTCCTCATACAGTGGTCACCATTTCTGCAGATTCCTGGCAGTTGTATACACATGGGTAAAAAGAAGCTCTCTTGCAGTATTCGATGGATTACGGGATTAGAACATGGTTAAAAGGGGAGAGGCCATTCAGCCCTTCCCCTGATTAAAAAATAACTTCATTTATGCCCAACTAGTCACCGTCTCCACCGGTAAGCGGTAAGAAGGATAGCCTTCATTTGCGGCTTTCCCCATCGATATCAGCATAACCGGAACATATCGTTCCTTATCCAGCCCGAATGCTTCGGCAATCTTATCCTTTTCATAGCCGCCAATGGGATTCGTATCATATCCACGGGCACGCGCAACCAGCATCAGCTGCATGCAGACAAGACCTGAGTCAATCAGCACTAAATCCCGCATATCCCGCTCCGGCATATTTTCATAACCAGGCTTGAAAGCGGCGAGCAGCTGTTCCTTGACATCTTGTGGCATATAGCCGAGCTCCACTTGCTTCGAGTAGATTTCATCTGCATATTCCACACTTTTCATATCGCCAAAAACAGCAACCACCGCAGAAGAAGTAGACACCTGCGTCTGATTGAACATGGCAAGCTTCGCTAGCTTTTCTTTGCCTTCCGGCGATTCAATGACGACAAAGCGCCAAGGCTGCATATTAACCGAAGACGGAGCGCGGGTGGCCTCTTCCAAGATTTCAGCCATTTCCTCCCGGCTGATTTTGACAGAAGAATCATAACTTTTAACAGAGCGGCGCCCCAGGACAATTTGGTAAAAATCATTTTGATTCAAGGCTTGTTCATTTTCCATGAGTTTAGTCTGAGTCATATTTTCACTACCCCTTAGAAATGTAGTAGCTGCACTGAATGGCTAACTTCTCATCTAGTATGCGCACTTCTTCAAAATCAAAAGCACGAAACATTTTCCTAATGATGGAGGAAAACTTCGCAATAGAGTAACGCGTTAAAACACTGGGGGACAGTCCCCTGATGGAGTAACGCATTAAAGCACTGGGGGACAGTCCCCCAATAGAGTAACGTACTAAAGCAAAAGAAGTATTTGTCGGCTATGGCTATTGGCATTTGCCTAAAATTTGCATACATATATACAAATGAGGTGGATGATGTGTATAGGCAATCAGAAACGAAAAATCAACCAAAGGAAAGCAGCAAGAATGATAATAAGGAATTGATTGTACAGCTTGAAAAACAAGTTTCCATATCCATTTGGATCCAAACTATTGGAAAAATTATGGAGGCGTTATATCTAACTGAACTTTTACGACAAAGTGAGGAAATTGGAACGGACCCATATGAAAATCAAATTGTACAAGGAGTTTGGATTCAAACCATTGGTCAATTCTTAGAAGCGGTTGGTGTAACAAAGGAAGTCTTATCTAGTGAGAATCCAGGTCAGTTAGAAGGAGCAACATTGGCAAATATCGGGGACTGGATACAAGGAATTGGTGCCATTTATGAAGCACACGCCGGTAGACAAGTAATTGCCGAAGAACGAGAACAAGGGGTATCCAATCTATTTGTCCCATAAACGCGCTAAAGCGCTGGGGGACAGTCCCCCAATAGGGTAATGCGTTAAAGCACCGGGGGACAGTCCTGAACTGCACCCCAATTGTTAGACATAAAAACTAACAATGGGAGGTGCATTTATTTATGAAGAAATATTTTAAGAAATATTCTTTA
>NZ_VYKL01000062.1 GCF_008710145.1 Niallia endozanthoxylica | reverse complement strand
GTGGGATGATTAATTAAGTGAGCGTAGTAAAAATGATATTATACATGAAGAAACAAGAGCCTTATGTCAATAAAAGGACTCTTGTTTTTTGCTTTATTTTTTATGTTCATCCCTTATTGTTTTATAAAATCAAGACAATGAGCAGAGATCCATCCATCTACTATAGAAAATTAAAACTTCAACACCGCATCTGCCAAATCACCATACGAATCTTTCAAATATCTACTGGTAGTCGCTATATTACTACGCCTTGCTAACCTTCTCAATATCGTATAACCCCAACTGTCTGGCCACTTCTGAAGGGCGCATACCTGTTGGATATTGCTCCCTCTCCCTGGCTAAACGATCCACTTCCTCTTTATAGTATCGAGCTTCTCGGTGCAGCCGGTTATTATAATTTATAAAATAAAAAAAGAACTTGCTATCGACTCTATAAACAAATTAAGAAATAAAAATCGCGTAGGATGAGGCTAATCACCACTTCCTACGCGATTGAATCGCATTACATAACAGATTTCTCCAAAATCTCTACAACATCCAATGTCTGAACCTTCTCTTCTACTTCTTTTGCTTTTGTGCCATCCCCGATCATCGTTAAGCAGTATGGATAGCCTGTACTGATGATAGTTGGATTCGTTTCTAACAGCTGTTCCGTTCTAGCCACGTTGATACGCGTTCCAGCATCCTCTTCAATCTATATACGTCCGCCGCCAGCTCCGCAACACATGGCTGTTTCACGGTTTCGTTCAGGTTCAACAAGTGTAATACCTAGAATCAATATCGTGTGGTGCATCGTACACATTATGGTAGCGGCCTAAATAGCAGGAATCATGATACGCAATGACTTCATCGACAGTCTTATTTAGCCTCAGCCTGCCTTCTTCTATTAATTTTACGAGCACTTACGTATTTTAAACCGGTAGCTTTAAATCAATTTCATTTTATAATTTAGCATCGATTAATTAGTCACACTTAAATATAAATTGAGTGAATCCTCTACTTCTTTTGCCACTAATTCAATAAAATCATGGTAATCTTTTGATATATGAGCCTTATCTAAAGCATCGTAATATTCTAAACGATTCACGACTTTAATAATGACAGGTGGAAATCCTTCCTTCATGAGTTCTAAATTCAATAATAAGCGTGCTGTACGACCATTTCCATCAATAAATGGATGGATACCGACAAAAATAGCATGTAACATTGCTCCACGTTCCACTGGATGAAGGGATTTAGCTTCTGATTGATACCATGTCATCAATTGTTCCATCTGTTCCTGAATTAAATAAGGAGCTGGTGGTACATGTGAGGCACCTGGGATAAAAACCTGCTGATCTCGATAGACGCCTGCATACGCATCATTAATCCCTTTAAGTACTAATCGATGCAAATTCTTAATCTGCCATTCAGATAAGGATTCTTCTTTAGAGACAATTTCTTCTACATAAGCAATCGCCTCTCGGTGGTTAATAACCTCTAAATGCTCACGAAGTGTTTTGCCTCCGACTGTAATTCCTTCCAAAACCACTTTCGTTTCATTGATGGTGAGCGTATTCCCTTCAATGGCATTGGAGTGATAGGTCCACTCTACTAATAATTTTTCACGTAAACTTTTTATAGTATATCTCGGTAATGGGCGTTTGCTATCTAAGAGCGCTTTTTTCTGATTAATTTGTTCAAACATACAGCCTCACTCCTCATAGGGAATTTGAGTTTCTTCCTATTATATATGTTTTATAAACATGTCTCTATATTAACTGTTTTAAATCCATAATCGTGTATTTCTATATTATTCCTCAGGAGTTGCAACAAATCCTTTCTCTCTAGGATTCTTCCATTTGTAGAGCTTGTTGAATAACCTGCTCTACCCACTGGCTCATGGTAAGATTCTTTTTTTCTGCTAGTTGCTTTACCTCATCCAACATCTTGATTGGCAGTTCTAAATTCGTTTTGCGATAAGCACTCCGAACAATAAATAACCCTTCTGCAATCTCAATCGTTCCCTCTTTTATAAAAGGAATAAGCAGGTCCAAATTAAAAGGAATAGATTGTGGAAGAGATAATTCTCCAGCCTTTAACGAAATATATACACCCTGCTCCTGCTCCCGAATCCCTACGTTTTCAATTCCCCAAGACTCATATAAAAAATCAATAAATGGATATAAAATATCTTCCCCTTTAGGAATCTGGATATGAACATAGCCTTTATAATCTAGTATATCTTTATGGATTTCATAACAAGGTTCCAGCCCATATTTTTCAATTCCTTCATTATAATTCACCCATTTTTGATAGTATGGAAGATAAAATCCCCAGTTTAATTCTGTATCCTTCATCACCCTCGCAGCCGTACTGTCTTGAGATTGGAAGTACTGAAAAAGCGCAATGTTATAGTCAGAATCATAATATTCATTTTTCCGAACACGCTCAAACTCCAAGGACTGAAACAATTCTTTTGCTTCTAAGAAAGCCTCCTCTGAAATCACATAATTCGTTCGTTCATCACCGAAAGGTACTTCTACAGCTTTAATGGTTCCATCTTTGATATATTTATAGACACTTTGAACAGATAGCCCCAACTGTTTGGCCACTTCTGAAGGACGCATACCTGTTGGATATTGCTCCCTCTCCCTGGCTAAACGATCCACTTCCTCTTTATAGTATCGAGCTTCTCGGTGCAGCCGGTGAGGATCTGAAATTTTCCGGATTTTTCCCTGTTTAGCATAATGGTAAACCGTTGCCTTTGAAACCCCTAACCGTTCAGCCACTTGTTTTTGTGTATACCATTCATTGATCTCCGACCTTCCCAATTCCACGGCAAAATCCCCCTTCCATATTTAATTACTACTTTTTATCCTACATATATATTTTTTCTTTATCTTAAATAATAGTAAAAGCAATAAATAATTATCATTAAGTTATAATTATTAGATATCTATTAACAATATAAATTAAATTATATATTTTTTCATACTTTATTAAGCTTATTCTAAAGTATATATAATTAAACATCAATAAATATATAGATAATAATAGAATTAAATAATATAGATACTCAATCTAACATAAACAAAGGAAATGTTTTTTTATGTTGATTAGAATATCTATGCATTTAGGCATTTGTTATAATGTAATTAACTTAATATATTCATAGAAATATATAATCTGGTTATTTATAGACATTATTTTTATAAATATAGAAATAAGGTGAATTAAATATGAATGATCTAACATTAACTAATAAAAACCTTCAGGTAAGTGAATGGAAAAAGAAAATTGGAGACAGTTCTTCCCTTCATAGTTTACAAGAGCGATTAGATCTGGCGGAAAAAAATCTTGAAAAGCCATTTGCGGATTTTTCTGATGTAGAAATGATTCAGTGGTTTTTATACCGGAAGGAACATTTGGATCGGCAGCATGACAAATCCATAAGAACAATCAAAGAATATGAACGGGAACTCACACAATTTGTAGAACAGCTAGTTCAGTATTCTAAAGAAATCAATATTGATATGGACTATATAATAGAAGGTTCTTTATTCAAATCACTTTCTCCGCGTCATATTAGAAGGTACCAAGAATGGCTGGCAGAAAGAAGTCCGTATGTACAGAAAAAAGGATTGTACTCCCCAGCAACCTTAGCAAGAAAAACAACGATTATTAAAAACTTTCTACAATTCATGTATGAAGTGGAATATATTCATGAACCTTTGCAAAAAGGATTATTCACTGCAACAGTAAGGAAAGATGATCGGCCTAATCGTGACCTTGGACCACAAGAAGTCATACAGCTACTCGATTATTTTCGTAGAATTAAACATCCCGTGGCCTTTACAATCATTCATATTCTGACTACAACAGGTTTGAGAAATGAGGAGTTTTGTAAGTTAAAGGTAGGAGATCTTCAATATGATTCAATTACCAACAGCTACTATCTGAACGTTTTAGGAAAGGGAAACAAACAGAGACAGATTCCTTTAAAGGAAAAGACCTTGGATAGTATTCGTATATTTCGGGATGCCCGAGGGCTTGAGAATCTATCGTTGGCAGATAAGGAAAGTCCTTTAATGACAACCAATACAGGAAAAGCTTATACACCATCTTATTTATCCCAATATTTAACAAAAATGATAAAAGAAACCTACCTTCCTTCTCTCTTAAATCGTTCATCTTCTATTGGACCGCATACTTTTCGCCATGCCTTTGCAATTATTTCTCATAAAAGTGGAGTAGACATTTATCAGATTATGCGTTCATTAGGACATGAAAAAATTGAAACGACGATGATCTATTTGGAAAAGATTTTTGAGAAGGAAAGACATGCGATTCACGGTTGGAATCCTGAAGTATTTGGGGAGTATATATAATAGAAGAAACTCAAAAATAATTTATTCACCCTTTAAACGTTAATAAGTTTGAAGGGTAATCTTATATGATGAGTTTAATAGACTTCACTTTATCTTTAAAAATCGATAATTCCAACATTTGTATTTGCTTTCTATTTGTAAGAATTTATATAGAATTGGCGGGACACACTCAGACAGTGAGGTACGCCATCCACACTGGTTTTGAAGACCGCAGAAGACATCAGTATCCCTGTCAGCCAGTCTTATCAAGGCATTACAACGGTCTTATCCCATTTTTTCCATTGGTCTAGTCTATAGCTTTCTATCTAAATTATACCAAAAAATATTAAATTCCACTATCGTTCTTGGGTATTAAGAAGTTTTTTCCACTCCTATATTTTTTCATTTATAAGATAAATCAACGTTTATTAGCTTCTTCTTTTTTATATAGGGCTAATAAATTGTCTATCAACTTCCATAAGTAAAATATTGCATTAAAAAAATTACTTTAACTGCTTCAGAATTTCTCTTAACTCCTCGATTTCATATGCTGGTCTTCTACTATGAATCACAGAATGGCAATTTGGACAAACAGGTCGCAAATCTTTAATAGGGTCTACCTCATATGTACTAGCAATTTCATGTAATGGCTTTATATGATGAACGTGGATAATTCCTTTTGCTAATTCCCCATAAGCTTTTTCAAAATTAAAATTACAAATAACACAATTATAACCATAATGTGTCAAACATTCTTGTCGTGCCTTTGGATTTCTTTCATACTTATTAACCAATACTTTTTGAACAGAGCCTTCTAAGTATGAAACGTTGGTATTTTCATTAGAAGTATTTAGTTCTGTTTTTCCACTCAAAAGTTCATTTATCGTAAAGTAACAATGGTTTGCTTGCTTCGGGTGTTTTGGCTTATTTTTTAATTCAAGAAATGGCTTTAGTGTATAGAATTTATAAGGAGTATTCTGTTCATTAAAACCATACGTATTTTTTCTTTCTTCAATATAATGAATAACTCTCTCCTTTTTCTTTGCATCTTTTATTGTATTATTAATCATATTTATGTCATAAGGATTAAGTTTAAAAATTTCCTCAACAAAATACAATCTCTCCATTATCCCTCCCTTTCCTCTAAACGTATAATAGAGGGAGTTTTTATACTCATAACCTTTCTTATCTGGATGAGCATGGATACTATATTTAAATATTAAATCTAGAGTTCCGCTTGCAGGTATTGAAATAACCTCTCTCTCATACTGCTTCAAATCTTCTCTCTCCTTCCAATTAGGCATAATAGCAGATGAAAAAATATGGGCGGTGACCCTGTATCGTCGGATTTTCTTTAATTAATTCTAGCATTTTCTTAGCTAACCTTAGTTTTTGATATCTAAAGCCTTCTTCTACCCTACCTTGTAACAACATTTCCCTTATACGAGTTGAACTAATTTTTACTCCCTCACACTCTACCTTTTCTACTTGTGTGGCTTCAATATGGCCCTTGGAATCTTGCTTTAAACGGTTCAAATTCCCAAGCCCTCTTCTACCATAAGTAAAGTCGAAACCAGCAACTGCATGGACAACACCAAGACTAATCAGATAATCTGCCACAAATTCTTCAGGAGAAAGTTGTGCAAAAGTTTTATCAAATTTAACGATGTAAAACGTATCAACACCTAGAGACTCAAGTATCTTCTCCTTTTCAGTAATGGGCATTAAATAGTTTACCTGTTCTTTCCCATCAGAAATCACAACTTTTGGGTGCGGAAAGAAACTCATAGCGCTAAGAGACAACTCTTTATCCCTTGCTATCCCTTTAGCTGTTTGAATAACTTCTAGATGTCCATAATGGATACCATCAAAAAATCCAAGAGCCATAACATTTGAATTTGCCTTCTGCTGTCATTCCTGCAAATTATAACTGTCTAAATAAATTGTTTCCATGCAGCTCCTCCGTTCACCAAAATCTATACCGTAACTATTTTCTCTTCTTCCAACGAACGGTACTTTCCACTATAGAAAATAAGTGGTTCCTTATCTTCCAAATGAATATCTGTTACTTTTCCAATGAATAACGTATGATCTCCTTCTACATATTCTGCACTTACTTCACATGCAATCTGTGCAATAGCTCCTGGAATAACCGGCTTCCCATCAAGATGGTCAAATTCTACTTGTTTATCCTTTAACTGACCTGCAAATATCATGGATACTTCCTGTTGATCATTTGCTAAAATATTAACTGAGAATATTTTACTTTCCTGCAGTTTAGAAAGAATTCGGGCCTGTTCACGAACCGAAATTACAACCAATTTTGGATCAAGTGACACAGACATGAAGGCATTAGCCGTCATTCCATGTACACCCTCTCCCTCTACTTCTGTGGCAATCACCGTTACCCCTGTAGTGAATTTACCCATTGCCGTGCGAAATTGACGATCATCCATTTCATATTCCTCCATCTATTTCTAATTATATTAATATCCTCAATATTTAATCTGTTTGGTCTCACACAAGATTAGCTGCTTTTGATCGATTTAAAAATTCAATCACTTGAGTGAGAAATGGTTCTGTTTTCTCAATTTGTACCCAATGCCCACATTGTGGAAATATATGAAGACTTGCGTTAGGGATGATTTTAGCTAATTTCCAACTCGTTTCTTCTACAGGAATCACCTTATCTTCTCGTCCATGAATTAATAACACAGGAACCCGGATGTTTTTTAATTCATCAATTGACAAAGCCATGGCATCTAAATGCCTTTGTCTTGGTGCGGGAAACATACTTGAAAAAGCCTCTTGAAATCCCTCTTGGATACTAGATTGATAGCGCATCTCTACTAAATCATCATTTTCTGCCATACTTTGATCATACGCAAAAATCTTAACTAATTTTTTCATGTTTTCGAAACCAGGTATGTAGCCCCAAACTGCATCCAAACCCTCTGAGAGAGGGGAATCAATTCCTACGCTCCCCATCAAGATTAATTTATTAACCAGGTCTGGTCGACGGTTGACTAAGTGAAGGGCAATGGCTCCACCAAAGGAATTTCCAATCACTGAAACTCTTGATTCACCAATCGTTTCAATAAAATCAATCATATGATTAACCCATACATCAATGGAATATTCCTGATTTTCCAGCCTTTCCGTATAACCAAATCCAACCACATCTGGTGCATAAAGATGATAGTATTCTGACAGAGTTGGAAAAGCTAAACGCCAGTTAGCCCACGCAGATACCCCTGGACCAGAGCCATGGATTAATAAAAGTGGTTCTCCCTGGCCAGCTTCATTATAATGTGTTCGAATTCCTTTGACATCAATGAATTTCCCTTGTTCTACCATTTGAAATTCTCCTCCCATTTGTTTGCTTTATTTCAAATGTTTTTTAATCTTTAGAGACGAATTGGTTTAACCCCATATTTTGAGTATTAGTTTCTAATTCTTGACGAAGCCATGCAACAACGTCTTGCTTATTATTATCTGAAACTTCATGGGCTGTTGGATAAATGGTATATTTTACGGATCTGGCCTTTTCAAAAAGGTAATCATAGTTTTCCTGTCCAATATTTAATGGGAAGATTGGATCAGTCGCACCTTGACAAAGAAAGACTGACAAGTGGGCTATGGACTTTAACGTATACTCTTCTTTTACAAATTGTGGAATGTATCCATTCATCGGAATAACTCCCTTGATTGAATCTCCTAAAATTAAGGCTAGTGACATGCTAAGAATAGCACCTTGGCTAAATCCGATTAAATATTTTCTATCCGGGTCAATCGGATAATGATTGGAAGCTTCCTCTATAAAGTTCTTTAATTTCTCCATACTGCTATCAAATAACTCACGCTCAGGTTTGCCATAATTCTTTAAATAATAATAGGCATATCCATTTTCATAAGTCAGATTACCTTGAATCCCTATTAAAATATAATCCTCTTTTAATTCGTCTATTAAATTCAACATAGATTGTTCTTCATATCCAATTCCATGTAGGGCAAATATAACAGGATATTTCTTTCCATTTTCCATTTTTTCGGGTAATTGAACTTCATATTTATATGTACTATTCATCAATATTACCTCCAATATTAAATATCAATATATAATCTTATTACTTAAGTATCCTTAATCGATATGAAGATCTATACTAGGGTTAAAATCAATATCTAGTTTCCCCCAATGTATTAAAAGCTTTAGGAATAAATATATTTGGTAACCAACATCAGGCAGATTAATATCGGTATCTAATATTTCATTAATTTTATGCACACGATACCTTACACCAGTGACCGAAAAATTCATAACTCTAGCTGTTTTATTAATATTACAGTTATTGCTTAAAAAGTAATAAAGCGTTTTTGTCAATTCCATATCCTTATTTTTATCTTCTTCTATTAGCCTACCTAATTTCTTTTGAATAAATTTCTCCAAACTTTCATTATTCATTTGCAACAATATACCTTCAAGTCCTAAATGGTCGTAGCAAACAATTTTCTGATGATGATTCGCAGCCTGTAATGCAGAGGAACTTTCATTATATAATTGAATAACCTCGTCTATGCTAGGGGAACTTGAACTAATACCAAACCTAAAGCTATGAAATGGATATTTCCTTGAACAATAATCAAACAACGTTTGACAAAAATTTTTCTTATTGGCCTCACTTTTAAGCATAGTATCTTCAGATAACAACATGATTATCTTTCCTGACTTTTGTCCTAATAACGCATTAATGTATCGGCTTTTAAGAAAGATGGAAAGCTCATTGATAAAATGGTCATTAAATCCTAATTGCTCTTTCATCGTAGAATCTTGAGAGAAAACACTAATAGCAATCATAAAGTAAGGGGCTTTTAATTGAATTCCAATGTAATAGGCCTTTTTAGAAAGTTCTTCATGTGTTATTTGATTTGTTAAAATGTCATCTAATAAGTTTCCTTGCAAACGCTGTTCTGTCTGGATACGTGTAAGGTCATTGAGTAAATAAAGGGAACACACTAATGAACTTTGCTCTAATATTAACTTCTCTACTTCCTGAGGTGTTGTATCTTTATATATAAAAGAACAAAAAGCAACAATGTTTTTTTGTAAATAAATAGGGGTAATAAGTCTTTTATGATCAACAAAATCCAATAAAATTGTGTGGTTCATGTTGTTCACATCTTTTTTGCCTTTTCTTTCAATCACTTTACTCAGTTGCTCTGAATAGCGTACACCTTCTTCTTCAGGGATTCCTGATAATGCCATGTAATCTAGATTTGCGTTTTCGATTAAAACAGGTAATTTAGTGTGTTGTGTGAGGGTGTTAGCAACTGAAGATAAATCATTTTGACCTAACAGGATTTTGACTAGCTTTTGATGAACATCAGACGCTTTACTTAAATTATCCCTTTCTATTTTCAATTTTTTAAACGTCTCGTTTAGTTCGTCGATAATAGAATCCTCTTCATAATACTTAAGCTCTTTATCTACTTCTCCGTTCCATTCCTCTACCGTACGACAAACAGTCTGGCAGTTTTCATGCCCCATTGCTTTACATTTAACTTCTTTAGTAATTACCTTTTTTCCAAGAATAGTTGAAAGATAGCCACTTGCATACCCAGTCGCATGATGACACACAGGTTCGTTACTATAGCCATATCTTTTTAGATGTTCTTCTGCTTCATATGAATTTTTCCATATGGCCTCGTGATAAAGCGTTCCTTTATCAAAAGCAACTTCTACCGTCAAATTTTCAACTTCACCTAAATACCCATGTAATATATGCATTTGAGGACCGGCAAATAACATTTCCCTTTTATTATCAAAAGTTTGTTCTTTAATTAAGTTGGCATCATGAACTCCGGAATGCCAACCATATCGTAAAAGAAACCCTTTTGTTCTTTCTATTCCAATAGTTTCAATTAATTCATATCGTAATGTCCCTATCGCTGCTGTTGGAGTAGTAACTATACGCTCTTTCAAAAGATCTTGATTTTCTCCAGTTAACTTTTGGTAAAACTGTGCCAAATTTAACTCGTTTACTTTCAATATTTCACCCCTAATAAGACTTTATGGTGTTAATGTTTAACAGTATTTCCATATCGCCTTTTGGATATGTTTTACAAGCAAGCGAATGGTTATACACCCTTTCATCCTCAGGTAATACAGCTATTGAGCTCTTCCCTCTTTTAAAACTCCCTGCCTCTACCTTAACTTTACAAAGCCCACATCCTCCTCCTTTACACGCATAAGGGATTTTTATACCATTCCTTTGCGCTCCATCTAGCAAACTTTCAGAATCGTACCCCTGCCATTCATAGTTGGTATCGTTCGTATCCATTACTTTTATCTTAAACATGAGCATTCCCTCCAAATAAGAAAATTTGTTTGAAGAGACTTACTTTACAATAATTTATTAGATTGTACAATCATTATTCAAATTGTTCAATATTTTCAGAATATAATCATTGGTCTCTTCGTAAACATTCAAACAATACATACATCTCTGCGTGAGATAAGTGACATAATAGCTTTATAGATTAAAACACTCAACTTGACCCCACGCAGATATTATTCAACTAGATTTAAAGATTAAGATGAATGCAAATAATTGTTTACCAGACTGGATCACCCGGCTGGCCAAATATGGTTCTTCCATAAGCAGCCATTCCATCCTCCCATGCACCATTTGGATGTGAACCAAATGCTAGTAAGTCTCTCGTAAATAGTTCCACCGAATCACCTTTATAAATAGATGTTCCTCCAAGCGTTTGCATTACTCTTGTTGCAATATCTGTTGCCATTCTTGCTACCTGCGCTCTTAAAGCAAATAATTCTTCCCTTTCCTCATCACTTACAATCGTTCTTCCCTCTGCTTCCCACGATTCAAGGATTTCAATGTAACGATACAACAGACCTTCTGCTGCTCGATATTGCATGTTCATTTCAGCTAGTAAACGTTGACTTCCAGACGACTTCTTCTCATTTTGTCCTCCTTTAAATACACGTACACGCTTTTCCGTACGTTCTTTAAATATTGTAATTAAGCGTTCCATACCACCTAAAGCAACAGCCGGGAACCCAAGTAAGAAGAGTGGCATAAATGGCATACGGTATACCGGATCATTTTGATCAAAATCCTCCTCCATTGGCTTCCCAATCTGAAATAAATAACGAGCAGGTAAAACAAGGTGTTCTGGCACAAAGGCATCTTCAACAAGCACGCCATTACTTGCACTGCTTCGCAAACCGATTGTATCCCAGTTTTCTACAATTTTGACATTGGGGTCAGACTTAGGCACGACTAAGATACAATATTCCGGTTCATCTTCTTCAGAAAGTTTAACCATTGCTCCCAGACCGATGAAATCACTCCATAATACACCACTACAAAAATTCCACTGACCACTAAGACTAAATCCATCCCCAACTCTTTCAGCCCGGCCAACTGGTGCCACTACATCAGCTACAAAACCATTATGTCCAAGCACTATGTCTCTTCCTTTTGGCGACAAATAGGCTGGCCAAATATCATGTGCGGAATAGAAATAAGTTAACCAAGCTGCAGCTATACTATGCTTTGAAATCGTTCTAAGAATATCTGTATAAGTACGTAAATCAACAAATGAACCGTTATATCGTTTCGGACGCATGAGCTTGTTAATATCCGCTTCTAGAATAGCTTCAGCCACTTTTGAAGAAAAGCGAGCATTCTTATCTGCTTCTTTCGCTTCCGCCTCAGCAATTTGGCCAATTCTTTCTGCTTTGGCAATCCATGTAGCTCTGTCTTGTCTCTCTTTTATTAATAAGGTTGTTTTAGTCATTTCTATTCCTCCTCAAAAGATATAATGGATTGGGAAAGGAGACTTTTAACACGATACAATTTGCTTTCCCTCTAATACATTCAATCAATAGATAAACGCTTTCAAAAGAGTTTTAATTAATAAAATGTATCAAGTAAGAGCTTTAACGAAGGAGTCAATCATTTCTCTTCTATGATAGAAGATTCCATGAGCAATTTTATCTTCCGTCCAAGTGATTGTAGGAGAATCCGGATATGTGATATATCCCCCGGAATAGGCTTCGTTTCGGTTTCCTGAAGGATCAAAGAAATAAGTTGTTTCTGCCCTTGTCATAGCATGACGAGTTGGCGTTACTTCAATAGGTACATCATGTCTTGCCAATAAGTCTGCGGCCTTTAACACGTCGTACCAATTATCAACCTTGAACGCTGCATGGTGCAATTTACTATCTGGCCCTTGAATAAAGGCAATATCATGTGCCTTCCCATTTTGAGCATGCATAAAGCTACCAACCATGTTTTCTCCATCTAAAGTCATGATGCTTTCACTTTGAAACATATCTAGTGCTTCTGTAAATAATCTAGTAACTGTTTTTACATCTTCACCAATTAGTAGAACATGATCCAGACGATGAGGAGCAATCCCTCTTACTTCATCTGGCCAAGGATGTGGATTTAAGATACCTGTTTTCTTACCTACTTGTTGGATATCGTGATAAAGCTCCATTTCGTGCCCTGTTGGCAATGTAAATCGAATAGCCTCTCCTTCCGCAAGTCGTGTTCCCTTGGAAATCCTTTTTACCGTACAACCGAATTGTTCGACATTTCTTTCGTAAAACTCAAGATCCACTTCATTTCGTACTTTAAAAGCAAAGTGGTCAAGACCAGGGGAATCAGCCTCTTGCAGTATAAGACTATGATGATCAAATTCATCCCAAGCCTTAAGGTAGACCCTTCCTGGACTTCTCCCAACTACTTCTAATCCAATAATATTCGTATAATAATTTACAGCCTCTTCAAGATCTAGTACCCTTAATTCAGCTCTTCCAATTCGCATAGTAGCCATATTTATCATCTCCTAATATTAATTTCTTGTATAGATATTATAATATTTAAAAAATTACAAATAAACTAACGGTTATTGCAATTTTCTGTTTATTTTCAAGAATTTTTAGTATGTTTATACTAAAAATAGAAAAAGGTATTGAAAACTTTGGAACAATTAATATGAAAATATGTAGAATGCCTAGAAATTTAAAGACAAAAATAAAGGCAATCGATCAACAACAAGAACAGACGCGAAGAATAGTTGATAATCAAAGAGAAAAAACGGCGTATTAATGAACTGTTAATCAGTTTAAAGAAATGAGTCTTTAAATAGTAAAAGAAAAAACTCAAATCGAAAGGAATTGATTTAGCACATCACAATGCTCATAAGCTTTGTGATGTGTTAACAACACTAGATCTAAATGTTCAGTTCATAAAATAGAAGCCAATGATAACCACAGGTGTTCACGTTTTACTCATACAAAACCGTTTATGGCAGTGGCTTCTCACTAAAATAAACTCCTTTCCACTAAATTAAAAGGAAATATACTTGGCCAGGGTCAGAGATGGCAGGCTGTAAAAATTAAGAAGCTGATTTAAAAGGTTCGAATACTTTTAAATCAGCTTCTTAATTAATTTTGCAATTATTTTAATCTATCAACCTAGCTAACATAAAAATGTCCATAAAAGTATATCACTTTTTACGAACGTTTATAAAATGAATTACATATGATTATAGACTATAAATTTTATAGCTTTTTATCAGTCTATAAAAGTGTACTTTTACAGATGCATACTTACCTTCTTCTCTTCAATCCTTTGACAACACAATCTAACCGATATATTATAGTATTAACAGAACCCACCACGCCTCTTAACAATGCGGACCAAGGTGGGTTATTTTGTTTAATTAAGGGGAAATGCAATAGTGAATCTTAAAAAACCAATCTAAATAAAGTAAGATTACCTAGAACCTATAAAGAACAAATAATAATATATAAAAATAAAAACTTATACTTAAATAATTCTGGATATATTGGAAATATATTGCGAAGAGTTAACTATTAGCGATTATCGGCATATGAATTAACCCCCTATTCTAAAAAGAATTGGGGGTTTCACATGTCTTAAAGATATCTATAACGAAAAAGGAGGAATTTAAATCCTCGCACCGGTTACCCGATCTCCCCCCAACAAGAGCCTCTCTGCATCGTATATAAATATTTTAGTTTCCTTAATAATTAGAAATTCCTTACTTTAAAATAGAACACACGTTTGGTAAAATAATGAAGAGGTGATACACATGGGAGATAGAGGTTTGATGAAATGGAACGGATTTTTCATGCCAGAACAGAAAGAGTTGATCAAACAAGCGTACATAGAAAGTTTAAAAACAGCAAAACCAATCCTGGATGAAGGACAGTTACATGAAATGAATGATTTATTGATAAAGAGTATGCAAGATTACGAGCCTATTAAACTAACTTTGTGGATGGATGGATTTATAAAGGATTTTGGACCAGTCATTGTACATAAAATTGATCCGTATCAGCGCCACTTATATGTACTTTACAAAAATGGCAAACAAACTTTTCATTTTAACTCTTTGATAGGAGTAATAAAACAGTAAACAGTCTTTAAATGAAGGAAATGCAGAACTAGATATCCGGGTTTTATAATACATAACTGATATAAACTTAATATCGATATATAATTGAGGTGTTTTAATGGATTATAGTCCACTTCCCAATCGTTCAATCCTCTGTATAGATATGAAATCCTTCTATGCCAGCTGTGCTGCTGTGATGTTGGGGCTTGACCCATTGACTTGTTATCTTGCCGTTGTTGGGAATATGGAACGTCAAGGAAGTATCGTTTTAGCCTCATCCCCTGCCTTAAAAAGAAAATTTAACATTAAAACTGGATCAAGGCTTTTTGAAGTCCCTGATGATCCTAGAATTCATATTGTAAATCCCAGTATGTCCTCTTATCTAAAGACATCAACAGCCATAATCCAACTCTTTAACCGTTATGTGCCATTTTCTGATATGCATCCCTATTCCATTGATGAAAGTTTTTTAGATGTAACAGGAGTCAGAAGATTATGGGGAGATCCTGAAACCATTGCATTCAAAATTCAGGACAATATTAAGAAAGAATTCGGTCTTCCTTCTACTGTAGGGATCGGTCCAAATATGCTGTTGGCCAAACTATGCTTAGACTTAGAAGCGAAGCATTCAAACACGGGCATTGCAAAATGGACGTATGATGATGTTCAAACAAAGCTATGGCCTATCTATCCTCTAGGTAAAATGTGGGGAATTGGTCCAAGAATGGAAAGAAATTTAAATCATATGGGGATTTTCACTATAGGTGCCTTAGCCAATTATCCTCTTAAACGATTAGAAAAAAAATTTGGTGTAATGGGGCGCCAAATCCATCAACATGCCTGGGGAATTGATTTTTCTAAAATAGGAAATCCGGTCAAACAAGAACAAGTTAGCTTTGGCAAAAGTCAAATTCTACTGAGAGATTACTCTAATCCAAAGGAAGTCAAACAGGTAATCCTGGAAATGTGTGAAGAAGTGGCCAGACAGGCACGAAAATATAAAAAGGTCGGTCGAACAATAAGTTTGGCGATTGGGTATAGTAAAGATGAATTTGGCGGCGGATTTCATCGAGCAAAATCACTAGACTATCCTACGAATATTACAATGGAAATTTATCAAACTTGCTTAACACTTTTTGATGCTTTTTATACAAATAAAACGGTTAGACAAATCTCTGTGACATTATCAAATATCGAAAACGATGACACTGTACAACTAGACTTGTTTCAACAAGACCGCGAAAAACAACGAATACTTGGCTATGTTATGGATGCTATCAGAGATAAATATGGCCCGCTGGCATTGTTAAGAGGTGTTTCCTACACAAATGCTGGCACAGCACGGCATCGCTCTAATTTAGTCGGAGGCCATTACTCCTGAAATGTTAGAAGCGTATCAAAAATGATACGTCCCTTTTATCGACAATCTGAAACCTACTTAATTAAAAGTAGGTTTTTTGCTATTAATCTAACCAAACTTCTGATACCTCAGTTACATTTTCAAGCTTTTCTAAACTAGTGTATCGCGTTTTCCTAACATCCATTATATTTTGCTATTACCAAGAATCACAGGATTTGTAATCCTCGGTTGTAAAATACCCAATAACAACGGTTTTAAATTCCCCAAAAATAACAGATAATCGTTTCGAAACATATATCAAGATGGAGTGGAGAAACGATGCTGAAGATTGGAGAGTTTTTTATGATTAGAGAGTTATTTCAGAAAAGGTGGACGAAAACAGCTATTGCGGAAGCAACAGGCTTTGATCGTAAAACAATTAGTAAGTATTTAAAGAGCGATTAGTTGCCGGAACATAAGGCAACTGAACAGAAAAAGGAAAGTAAACTAGAACCTTATAAGCCTTACATTCTTCAACGAGTTAAACAAGGAACAACTAACTGCGTGGTGCTTGCTAGAGAAGATTCAAGCAATGGGTTACGAGGGAAAAATGACCATTCTAAGAGACTTTGTCAGTCCTCTTCGACAAGAACCAAAGAAACAAGCAACCTTACGGTTTGAAACACCATCAGGAAAACAAGCTCAAATGGATTGGGCATATGTAGGAAAGTACCTCGTCAATGGCAGTCTGCAAGATATCTATGCATTTGTTATGATTTTAGGCTATTCGCGAATGAAGTACATAGAGTTTACAATCAATATGAATCTAGAAACTTTAATGAAATGCCACATGAATGCTTTCTCTTATTTTAACGGAATGCCAGAACAAATTCTCTACGAGAATATGAAAACCGTTGTAATTAAACATAGTCCCGTAGAAATTCGTTTTAACCGCAAGTTTGAGGATTTCTTAGCCTATTATGGGATTGTGCCAAAAGCATGTTGCCCTAGACATCCACAAACAAAAGGGAAAGTAGAAAGAACCGTTAAGTATCTAAAGAACAATTTCTTTCAACGAAAACACGAACCAACTCCACATGCGCTAAATGAAGATGTAAGGACATGGTTAGATCAGGTGGCCAATAAGAAAATAAATCAAACTACCAATGAATCACCATTTCAACGATTTGAGCAGGAACAGAAGTTTCTGCAGGTATGGGGAGTAAACCTTTATTTCCTATTGCACATTGGGAAACGAGAGAAGTCAGTCGTGATTGTTTTGTATCCTACCGTGGTAAACGATATTCTGTTCCTTATCGTTATGCAGGGCAAACGGTCAAAATTAAAGAAACATTAGACCATCATTTAGAAATTTATGATGAACATGAATGTATCGCAACGCACCCTATTCTTACAGACAAGGCAACCACCCGTGTACGAATGGAGTATTATGAAGGATTAGAGTCAAAAGAAAAAGGCATGAAAGCGAAGAACGTTGAAGGTTTGACGACCGATGATCTTCACTCTCATACCCTATCTCCAAATGTAGAAAAACGCCCTCTCACTGCTTATGCAGCAATGGAAGAAGGTGAATCTGTATGATAAACGAACTCTTATTGGAACGTTTACAGAAGCTCGGATGGCATCACACAGCCAACCAACTTGATAGTTTACTAGAAGACGCTTCTAAGGATAATGTATCATATTCTGAGTTTCTTCACACTATCGTTTTACAAGAAATTGAACAGCAAGAATCTGAGCAGTTAAACAAACGAATGAAACGGCCTAAATTACCTTATACCAAAACAATTCATGAGTTTGATTTTACGTTCCAACCGAGCTTGAGTGAGAAAAGAGTGAAAGAAACTCTAACATGGCGTTTTATTGCCAATGGCGAAAATTGTATTTTATTGGGACCTCCAGGTGTAGGAAAAACTCATTTAGCTATCTCTTTTATAGTTGAAGCGATTACTCAAGGATATACAGCACTATTTTTAACAGCTGATGATTTAGTGGCTCAGTGCCGTAAGGCTAATGAGAAAGGGACCCTCCAACGACTCGTAAACCGTTGGAGTCGTCCAGATGTAATAATTATAGATGAGGTTAGCTATTTTCCTTTTGATGAACTGGCTGCCAATGTTTTCTTCCAGGTGATTTCAAAACGATATGAACAAGGGGCCATGATTTTAACATCTAATAAGTCTTACCTTGAATAGGGAAAAGTCCTTGGTGACGATGTACTAGCAACAGCCATTTTAGATCGCCTCTTACATCATGCAATTACATTCAATATTAAGGGCGATTCTTACCGTTTACAAGAAAAGAAAAAGGCAGGAATTTATCCCGCCAAAGCAACAACTTAACCCTTCATAAATGGAGAATTGCATTTCATTGAAATTGGGGAAAATTAAATCGTTGTTGACATTTTAAATAATTATTTATTAAGATTCCGATTTATTTCACAATTGCGTCCTATTATACTATTGACTGTTCCAATTGCTAAAAAAGAAATTAGGCGGTTACAAGACTTTATTAATCTTGTTGAATCCTATGAAGCGAACAGCCTTGAAAAATGGATAATAAAAAATTATACATTCACATGTAGCATTCGTGAAGTCGTTATTCGAGGAAACAAAAGAGGATTTACAAACAACGGGGTAGAGTTAACCACGAATTTGTAAAAAATATCATCTCCGGTTATCCCAAAGATGAACTACATAGATTAATGCAGGCTAACTACAGGATACGAATCAATCCTAACAGATGACCTAATTTCTACATGACAAATAACCCACGTAACTGTGTAGTTAAGTGGGTTTTATTGTGCTTATTCAATTGTAATCTGATAATCTTCAATTGCACCTAATATATATGGTGAAGGTCTTTTCTTATATTCACAATAGTCTTGTGCTTTATAAGAATAGAATCTCTTTATTGTGTTTGAAATAAGAAATACATATTCTCTTGCTCTTGTAAGTGCAATATAATGCAGATTTTCATCTTCTCGCAGTTTTTCAGATTTACCCATTGAACGATACTCAGGGAACGTATCATCAAATAAGTCTAAGTGTAATACAATATCAAATTCTAATCCCTTTGAACCGTGAATGGTTAATAGCTGTATTTCCTGATCCTTAAATGGCGTAAAATTTTCAAGTAATGCTGGATTATTAATCAATTGCTCACATGCTAATTTTGTTAATTCACTTAGTTCGTAATCAGGATAAATATTTTGAATTATTTCATCCAGTCTATTAATTATTCTTTCACTTTTTTTATTATCACCGCCTTTGTATAGGCATTCTCGTTTAAATTCATTTATTAAATTCTTAACAGCAACTACATTTTTTCGTATTCCACGAACCCGGTAATCAAAATAACTCTCAATAAAATCCTTAGAAGTGTACTCCTTCGGGTTAAACGATATTATCAACAATTGGCGAAGCATATTGCCACCAATACTACGGTCATCATTTAACAATAATTTATGCTGCAATCTATGTGGAATTGTCAATACTTCTGAGATCATTTCCAATGTTTCGTTTGTTCTTCCTAACAATACTATTTTAGAATTCTTATCTACACCTGATAATTCAATAATTTTGTCAATGGTTTCATTTAACCATATTCCGATTTGATACTGCGTTCCTGCCAATGACACTCTTACAATTCTACTTTCACCTTCAGGAACCGAAGAAATGTCTTGACCCCTCTGAAGACGCAAAAAAAGATTTGCATATGATTGGATAAAAGGGTGACACCGATGATTAATATTCATTTCAAATTGCTTAAATGAATCCATAGCTGTTAATTTTTCCATATATTTCGGACTTCCAGATTTAAACGAGTAGATGGACTGATTGAAATCACCTACTGCCCAACTGATTATCCCTAACTCTGAAAACCGTCTAAACAGGCTATATTGCTCGAAATCCGAATCTTGAAATTCGTCAATAAATACATATCGATATTTTGCTTTTAAATATTTTGCACAAGCTTTTGAACTTAGAAGTATTAAATTTGCCATTCCGCCAATTAAATGTAAATCAAAGTATCCGGCAAAGAACCGTTCTTCCAAATATTTTCTATGAGTAGTGTCTAATTCTTCATAAACACAAATGTCTTGGTCATATATTTGTTGAAGCGTATACTGCGAATATTTCTCTATTATGGTTTTTATAGATTGTTTTATGGTTATTATTAGTTGTTCTCGTTCTTTGTCCTGAACTTTTTCAACTAATACAGGTCTAGGGGGTGTTCCTAACAATCTTTTACCGAAAGACAATACAATTTCCGAGCTGCAAAAACTATCGATTGTACTAAAAAAAGATTGTTTTATTTCAGTACACAATAATTTAGCTCTTTTCTCTAATTCCTTACTTGCTTTATTTGTATAAGAAATAGCAATAACTCCTTGATAGTCTTTACAATCCTCTATAACTTGTTGAATCTTTTTAGCCAGTGTCCAAGTCTTTCCGCTGCCAGGTCCAGCAATAATTACTGCATTATCATTCCATTCTAGAATGGTATTTTGTTGAGGAGTCGGTTCAAAGTTCACCATGATGACCGATCCTTAACTGCTGAACGATAGTTTGACATGCATACAATGGTCCCGCTAAAGGATCATCCTCTAAAGAATTTAAGCACTCACTATTATCTTCTAAAAAATGATACATAAATGTGGATTTTTTGCTTTTCATTTCTGCTACCATGTCTTCAACTACTAAGACCTCCTCATCCTCCTCGTTTGGAACAAAATATTGATTTATAGCTTTTGTCAAATCATCATTAGAATGATAAATATCCTCTTCTAAGCCTTCCTTTGCTAAAAACAAACCGTAATTGCTAAGTGGTAGGTAAAATAAATTGTACATCTCTTGTCTATGGGCATTACTTGCAGTAGGATTTTCTGTGAGTCTATCTGCATTTTCTGCAATCAATTCAGCAAGATTTACACGTTGTTCTCCAATTGGCACTTTTGCAGAGCATTTTGTTGAAAATATATTAGTTAATCTTCTAATTCCGGTTAAATAATAGGCTTCTTTTAACTGCTGCTTTGGTCGATTGTATTTTTGGTAATCATTGTCCGTTCGCATTACCCATGGGATGCCTAAAGCGTTTAATAAATCAATATATCTTGTAAAGCCAACACCCTCTACAGATAATACACTGATGTTTAATTTGTCCAAATCCACGCCTAACTGATGGGCTAAGTTCTTATAAAAAACAATTTCAGATGTCCCCTCAACCAGAAGCACACAGTCACTAAAATATACCTCTGCGATAAGAGGACTAAGACGATATTCCATAGATCTAATTTGATTACCCAATTCTTCTGATACACCATTTTGATTACAAATTGTAGCTGGAGATCCTTGTTTAGTATGTAACCTTATTATCGAGCTAGGATTAAATTCACATGCGATATAAGGAGAATGGGAAGTTAATATAACTTGAGTTGGTAATACATTAACTAGATATTCAGCCAATTTTCTTTGTTGGTGTGGATGAAGGTGTGCCTCACATTCTTCAATACAGAAAATAGAAACTTCATTTGGTTGTCCATCTTGAATGGAAATTTGATTTAATGCGGACCAAAGAGCAATAAAAGCTTGGTTTTTTCTTCCTTCGCCACCCAATTGAATATTATGTTCTCCTATACTAGATAGGAGGCTAAACTTTCGGAACAAATCATCATTGGCTGGTAAATCAACACCTAATTTCAATTTCTGTTCTTGATGATGTTCAGACAATTCCCTTAACTGGTTATTAAGAGTTTCCCCAGCCCTTCCAATAAAGGATAATGTATTCAATTCACTTTCTATAACCTTTATCCGACCACTTAAATCTTGAAATTTTTCATTATCCGATTGTTCTTCCTCGTCAGTTCTGGCGTCCTGCAAATATTCTATAAGTCTATTTTTTTGATTTTTTAAATATTGGTCAATCTGTCGGGTAGCACTTACGTATCTCATGTTCAATGCTCTTAAATAAAATCGACTTGAAACTAATTGCAACTCTTCAAGAGATGGTCCCACGAATAGCTTGTATTCTTTTGTGCCACCTATTCTAGTTCTGGTAGCAACATAGCGTATGTAAACATCATCATTATCACTGATATATTCCCTAAAACATGATAAAATACACTCTTCATTAGCTTCCACAAAGTGAAGAGTTATAGAGAATTCGTTTGCTTCTGCTGCTGAATAAATACAAAAATCTTCATCTAGAGGCTGTAAGTCGTTTTCAGATAATGATTTATCTAAGAGCAGTTGTAAGGCATATAAAACATTGGTTTTACCAATATCATTTGCCCCGATAATAAGTGTCTTCTCATCAAAACGTAATTTAGTATCGATAAAGTTTCGGTAATTTTTCATCTCTATATAATTTAACCTCATGTTCGTCCTCCCGCCAATGAATCAGCAATTATTTATTTCATAGATTCCTATTTAATATTGCTTACAATAAATAGATATCAAAATGGTTTCTACATAGCAGCAAAGAGATTATGACGATATCTTACGTTTCCTCGTATTACTAACATCAAATAATTTATATTCACGCTTTTGCTCAGGATATATAACGAAGGCTACATGTTCTGAGGTTGGTGTTAATCCCATTTGATTTAACCTATTTTGTGTAAAAAGATTGTCTGGTACTTCTTCTGGCAAATATCTTTTCGTATCTTGGTTAGTCATAATTGCCTCCCTACAAGCAAATAAATATTACATATTCTTAGCTATTATTTTTATAATGGTTAATAAAGTTATATTGCAACTCGCAATAATTTACTAATGTAATGAAAAACATCAGAACCTGGGTCCTATCCATAATTATATCATTAGGATGGGTAACTGTATTTCGAGTCAACCTTGTAAATGTAGCGTAAATTGAAGAACTCGATTTATCCAGATATACTGTTAGTGCCTTTACGTCCTTATCTTTTGTTGCTTTTATGTATTTGCCTTGAAAGTCAAGATAGGTATTATACTTAAAAGATATCTTCCAATCCTTAGCCAACTCAGTTTGAAAAGAACTGTGTAGTGATGCTTCATTTTTCAGTAAAAACTTTTCAAAGCTATTAGCTAATTCCTCAATAATAACTTCACCTGCAAGTCCAATGTTTATCATAGATGAATTTACACAATCGGCGTTAAAGCATTTTAGTGCCTCAGTAACATAAAACACAACCCAGTCATTTATGTCGGTTATAGACTTTAGTTTTGATAAGTAACCATCTTGATCGTATGGCAAAAAGTCCTTTTTCTTAATACATTCCATACCATATTCAGTAACATGAAAATAGGGAAGACTCGTCCCATAATTTCCATAAGCACCTGGTGCAATTACCCCTTGAGTAAGCAACCTATGGAACTCTTGATACAGTTTTAAAATTTCTCCCTTTGATAAATTTATTGTCTGGTACTCATGTAGCATACGACCCTCTCCACCCCATGCTGCTCCATACATTTTAACCTTCTCTGGCTTAATATTTTTCTTGATGAGATACCCATTTAACAAGCGAAACAGGTCTGATTGACTACCTTGATATCCATACATCTTAAATGTTTTACCTTCTGTATCAATATCATCACCTTCATATGCTAATACTTCAAGTAGTAAATTCCTTATTTCCAGATTGGATAATTTATCCATGTTAGTCATAACAACTCCTTAGAAAGTGTTTGGTCTAAACTAGAACCTTTGGCTCTATATAGAATTTCTGATTATTCCCTCGTACTTTTATATAATTCTCCCAAATATAGAATCTACACTTTTCATCCTCGGAATAGTTTAGTGTCATATCTGGGGTTATCAATTGTCTGAGTTACTTGAAATCAGCATAGTAGATTTTGTTTCCTTCTAGCCAAACCGCCAGTATTGCTATGTCTGCATCATCTAATAAATCAGCTTGTTTTGTGGTTAAATCAAACCAACCGTGACCTTGTGGATGCAACTTTGATTCTGGGGTGCATAAAACTAGCTTCTACCCATTGCTTTCCCCATGATACATTATTTTCTTTCGTATGATATTAGATAGTGTAAAATTATACCTTTCACTAACTGTTTTGACTACAAGGTGCTTATCAAGAATTGACATCACGAATCCCCCATATTTTGTTATTTTCTTCATCATATCATATGGATGCGTAGCCTATACTTAGCAATTCCATGGATAACGACCGTGTTTAATCAACATCGATTAAATGGTGGCTGCAATCCAGCTTTCGGTTACTCATACCGGCATTCTTATCTAACCACTCTATCAGTCCTTCCAATCTGGCTTCAACGCCATTAGAATGCTCTCCTACTACAGACATCCTATATGTCCACCCACAAGCTTAAGTAATACGTTTTAGCCCCGGTACATTTTCGGCGCAGAGTCACTCGAACAGCGAGCTATTACGCACAATCTCACAAAGATCACTTATGGTTAAAATTATCAACTCTTCTCTTTCGTTTGCTTTTTGGTGGTTCTGTATTAAAACCTATAAAGTAAACCGAATAATCGCATATTGCGATTAACACCATTATTAAATAAAAAAAGCTACCCAAAAAGATAAACTTTAAGATATATATTCAACAAAAGAAGGGATCCTCAATAACCCTGCTTTTGTGTAGTGTGAAGGAACTTTGTATACTGATTACTCCGATTCCACACCAAAAATAAAGACAAATAAAAAGAGACCTTGTTGAATTCTCCCAAGAATCACAAGGTCCCTTACTAGGATCTTACACTCATTATTCTTATTTCTTTTCGGTTTATCTTTTTTGCTTTACGCTTTTTAAATTGATTCAGATTGTGAAGGTTAATTTTGTTAAACAGATACATAAGATATCGATTCAACTCAAATTTATTATCCTTAATAAAATGTTTAAAAGTTACTTTGCCTTTTTTCATCTTGTCCTCCCTCCCTGACATACATCTATCTATTTCTTACTTCAATTATTATTTTTAAAATGGTATTAGCCCCACCTTCGCCACGATACCATAATGGCCACGCACGCCACTTCCCTATATGCATTATAAATGGAAACGATTTCAATACTCAAGACTTTCTATACCTCATGTTTCGACAGAATCTTTTCTTGCAATGCTTGTATAGATCACTCTGCCACGAATGAATCACTAGTAATTAAGTGTAATTTTATAATTAGAATGACCCCCCTCGTACTTTCTTCCAATGCAATAATGCAAAGATATTACTACTATATTAGCTTCCATATTATTGCATGATGAATTACTAGTAGGAACTTACTTCTTCGAAAAAGAGTGAAACTTTAGAGACCACACTGGAAGCGACTTGCTGAGAAAATAATAAATGAAATAATAAAAGACCTCAAGAACACTCTTGAAGTCTTTATCCACTCTAAATGAATTTTAAATGCCAAAAGCTGCATCCGCTCCTATAAAAAGCAAGTCAACCATGTATAAAGGTCACTTGCTTTTTTAGGTTCTTTTTAAACTGTTATTCATTTAAACCACTGCAGGTTTTTTATGTTCTGCGTCACGGTTTCTTTTATTAGTAAAATACGCTTTTAATGCTGGAATCATGAAGCGATCAACGCCCCAGTAGTAGCTGCCAACACCTGCGAATAGTAAAATCACTTCTAAAGCCAAATATTCAGGGTTTGTACTAATTGTTCCGGCTAAAAGGAAGTTTAAGTTCATAAAAGCCGCTGCGATTAAAGCTGGAATGGTAGATGCCCCTAGAATGAGTCCAATACCAATAAGGAATTCACCCCAAGGAACTAATACATTAAACAAGCCTGCATTTGGAAGAGCAACGTTTTCCAAGAAACCTGCATACCATCCTTGTACGATTGGAGCCTCACCACCTGCTTTCATAATCGCTCCTTGTAAAAATCCATTTACTTCGAATCCACCTGTTATTTTGCCCCATCCTGCCGTCATCCATTGTACACCTAACCAAATTCTTATCACTGTCCAAATAGCACTTACTTGAGGAATTTTCCACCATTTTGTTTCCATATCTATTTCCCTCCAATTATATTGTGATTGATTTCACATTTAGGATTAAAAAAATATTATTGATTGAGTCATTCCTTATACTTTATTTTATTGTGAAATATTTCACTAACTTCTATGTCTATAATATACTCTACTCTACTAGTAGTTTCAACCCTTGTCACTATTTTGTCATTATTTAAGTTTATTACTTTATAAATATTGTATTTGATTTCATTCAAAACTAGCAAAACCAAATATTCTCTATGTCACTAGTTCATATCACTAGTGATCCGTAGTCTTTTGGTTTGGGTGGGCCATGTGATAGGCTAGCTTTGCAGGAGGGCCCCCTTGTTTGAGCGTAATACAAGCGAGTAGGTGTAATCCAACGACGGCCACTCTTCATATGAGCCCCAAGTCCCCGAACACAAAGGAAATGGAAGCACTAGTATGCAAAGACTTTGTTCGAAGGGAGTTAAACTACTTTGAATTTACTTTCAAAATTCTTCTTCAAATTACTCTAGCTCTGGGCTCTAGATCCCCCAACCAGTAGCGAATGTTGAAGATAGATAGTGAAAGAGACCATTTGCCTAACCTCTTTCAGCCGCGTAAATTGAGTAACGCTTTAGAACAAAATGAGAAACACTTTTTGTCTACAAGTACCTATCATTCGATGCAAATTTCATAAGATCTATTACAAAAAGTTATCCTAAAAGATAACGGCAAGGTTAACCTTGCTAGCTTGATATCATCTCATTTTCATTTGTTCTAACAGGGTATAACAAGTATGAAGAACTGATATTAAATATCTTTAAAATAGAAAACACCCTGGCTTCGAAATACCCAGGGTATTTTACACTGTATTTGATAATTTAATATTGGTTCTTTCCAAAGTTAGTTGAAAAGAACTCTTTTCTCATATTTGTAAAACAAGGATAAATTTTTTTTTATTTCAAATAATAATAATAATAAAAGTGCTGAGGATTGTTAAAATGACAAACACAACAAATAAAAATAATTGCCCAAATTATAAAAAAATTAAATATATCCTCAACCAATCACCAGATTTACTTTGTAGGACAATTGAAGTTGCTGGAGATTGTCTTGAAGTTGTCTTTATGAAAAATTTAATTAAGACTGAAACAGTTAATGAATATATTATTAAATTCATTCAACAGCTGCCAAAAAAAGATATAACCTATCCTTATTTAATGAAAAATATCCCTATTGGCGAAGTAAAGATTGACTTTAAGGAACAAGAAATTATTTCTTCACTTTTAAATGGATTCGTTTATATTTACTTATTAAAAGAAAGTAAAGCCCTTTTAGTAAATTGTGCTAATCCAATTGAAAGATCCATCGAGAAAGCAGAAACTGAATCTTTGGTATACGGTCCTAAAATTTCGTTTACAGAATCATTAGCTTCTAATATAAAAATTATTAGACAAAATCTAAATAATTCTAATTTGTGTACTGATGAATTAGAAATAGGTGAACATGTTAAGAAGCAATTAAGAATTATATATATTAAAGATTTAACGGATGAAGACATACTAAAAACACTTAAACATAAGCTTGAAAATATTATAACTGATGATATAAGTGACAGTTCAGTTTTGGCACAATGTCTTGAAGATAATCATTATTCTTTTTTTCCTCAGTTTATCATGACAGAGCTTCCCGATCGATTTCTCTATTCTATTTTAAATGGAAGGGTTGGTATCCTTTTAGATCGAAGCCCAGTGGCTATTATTGGGCCTGCTAATTTTTTTTCGTTTTTTGAATCAACAGAAGATATTTATTTGCGATGGTCTCTGAGTACTTTTATAAGATATATACGATTATTAGCCATGGCTGGGTCACTACTCTTCACAGCATTCTATGTTGCAATCATTACCTATCACTTTGAACTTATACCATCTCGATTATTAATCATCATTGGGCAATCCCGTTCACTAGTTCCTTTTCCCCCTTTTCTAGAAGTACTTTTAATGGAATTATTAATTGAATTACTTAGAGAGGCAGGGGCACGGCTTCCGTCAAAAGTAGGTCAAACAATGGGTATTGTTGGAGGGATTGTAATTGGCCAAGCAACAGTTGAGGCGGGCTTAACCAGCAATATTTTAATTATTATCGTGGCATTTAGTGCATTAGGAGCGTTTTCTTCCCCTATTTATGAGATGGGGACTGCCATAAGAATTTGCAGATTTCCTTTCATTATTCTAGCAGGAATTTGGGGATTGAATGGGATTATGGTTGGTATCTGTGTACTGATGGTCCACTTGTTAAGGTTGACATCATTAAACAAACCTTATCTTGCACCTTTATACCCATTTAGGATAAAGGATTTAAAATACTTCCTAATACGTCTTCCACACCATTTTTATATGAGACGCCCTGTAGTTAACCGTCCATTAAAAACGTTACGTGCAGAATGGAAATTAAAAAATATTGATAAAGATTTGGATGAATTCTGAGGTGGATAATGAAATCAACTGTTAGTTTTGTAAACGCCTATATTGCTTTCTTCATTATACACACCTCACAAATCGGGATGGGCATACTCGGTTTCCCTAGAATAATCTATCTAGCAGCAAAGCAGGATGCATGGGTCTCCATTTTACTATCTGGTCTACTTATCAGTCTTATCACTTGGATAATGATTAGGATACTTAATCATTATGAAAACTTTAATCTTTATGAAATAAATGAAAATGTATTTGGTCGTTTTATAAGCAGTATCATCAATACCGTTATTGTCATTTACTTTATTGCATCAAATTACTCTATCATCATCAGTTATGTTGAATTGTCTCTAGCATGGGGATATGAAGGAGTTTATGAGTGGGTAGGTGTTTCTGCCCTATTATTAGTAACACTTTATGCAGTATCAGGAGGATTCAGAGTAGTTGCAGGGGTATGCTTCTTATCTTTTTTTATAACTATATGGATCATATTTGTATTGTATCAACCATTTGAATCCTTGCAAATAACTAGAATTTTACCCATCTTGACAACATCCCCGCCTGAAATAGTGGAAGGAGTATTTAATAGCAGCTATACAATGCTAGGTTTTGAAACGTTATTTTTTATTTTTCCATTCATAAAGGAAAAAGATAAGCTTCTTTTTATCAGTCAATTAGCAGTGTGGTTTACTACACTTCTTGTTTTATTTACAACTGTTATTTCTATATTATTTTTTAGTGCAAAGGAATTAGAAAAAAATATTTGGCCTCTTGTCAGTATGATAAGTGTAGTCCATTTTCCTTTTCTTGAGCGTTTTGAATATATAGCAGTATCCATATGGATATTAGTTATATTTTCAAATTTAAGCATAACCCTATTCATTTCTTCAAAAGGTGTTAAACATATTTTTCATGTCAAACAAAAACATGGAATTTGGATCATCTCAATCATCATTTTTATCATAAGTTTTTTTATCACTAAAAGAGTCGACATTAACCTTTTCATTAATCATATTGGTCATATTGGTTTTTACTTATGGTTTGTCTATCCGATCTTGTTATATTTCATTTCAATTATTAAATCTAAAATTCTTTCTCATTCTTAATGGAGTTGAAATAATGAAAAAATGGCTTATTCTATTTTGTTCTCTTCTCTGCACTGCCTGTATGCCACCTGAAAAAATACTAGAAAGGCAAGGAATTTCAACAATTATTGGTTATGATTTACTTGATGATGGTACTTACTTAGGTACGATTAGTTTATTGCAGTTCGATCGAAAGGAAGAAAAAACAAGTGAAATTATTTCGGCCGTCGGAACGACAAGCAAACAGATAAGACAAATTTTAGAACAAAAAACAAGCCACGACATTACTTCTGGACAATTAAGGACATTACTATTTAATAAAGATATGACAGAAACGAAAGGAATTTCAAATTTTTTAGATACCATGCAACGAGACACCAGCATAGGATCTTTAATATTTTTAGCCATTACAGATAATGCTGAAGATATCATTAAAAATAGAAACTATGAAGAATATCCTGAAATGGGGTCATATATTTATCAATTGTTGGATAAGCAAGAAAGAAAAGAAATGTTAATAAATTCCAACCTACATGATTTTTTTTCTACGCTCTATGAAATTGGTATTGACCCTACCTTACCCATCATTTCAAATGAAGAAGGTGTAGCACCTTACATCAATAGCGTTGCATTATTTAAAAATGATAAAATGGTAGGTTCAATTTCTTTGAAAAAAACCATGTTCATCAAGTTATTCACCCATCGCAAGGCTTCTCTGGGAGATATTACATTAAATATACCTGTAGAGACATTCAAACAAAAAGGAGTCTCACTAGCCGAAAAGCCAAAAGAAGATAAATTTAATATCACCATTCACCCTATAAAGCACCGCGGAAGTATTGAATTATCTACAGAAGATGAAGTTAAGCTAAACGCAACCATTTCGGTTTCAACTATAGAAGGACAGCCTGCTGTTACTCTAAAAAACAAGGAATCAATAAAAAAATTAGAGCAACTTCTTGGTGAAGAATTAAACAAAGAATTCGGGGATTTTCTTGAGGAATTAAGAAAATTAAATTCCGATCCAATCGGCATTGGAAGAAAAATAAAAAGCCTACGAAAATATTCCAAATTAAATGATAAAGATTTGAGGGAAAAGTATTCAACATTAAAGTTAAAATCAACTATTAAGGTTGAAATAAAACGAACAGGCGCTATTGATTAGTAAAGATAGTTGAGAAAAATACTCTAATATCTTATTCTTTCAAGTATATTACGTTCAAGAATATTAACCAAGAAGAACCTCATTTACTTATAGTACGGTTCCCTAATATTAATGCTAAACTAAATCCTCAACATTATGGCCCATTTGTGGAATAACTTCTTATGATGATTGTTCAACTAAAGGGTGCGATACGGTATATATTGGCAGCATTCCTGTAATGAAGAAATATGAGGTTTGAATATAAAAAAGCCTATGCTGCTTTAAGAAGATGATCTCTGTATTGAACAGGGGTCATCTTTTTTTAATTCCACTGATATCTATAATGGTTGTAATAAATCATATACTGCTTTATTTCCTTCTTTAATTCATCTAAAGTTGTACATGTTTTAATAGAGGCTTCATCCTTAAGGTGACCAAAGAATGATTCTTGAGGGGCGTTATCCCAACAGTTTCCTCTTCGTGACATAGACTGAAGTAATCCTAATCTTTTCACCATTTTTTGAAAGTTAGTGTGTGTGTAATGAACACCCTGGTCCGAGTGTATGAAAGCATCCTTTACTTTCTTAAACTTCCTGTTTTTCTTTAGTTTTGAAAGGGTATCTGTAGCTAAGTCAATGGTCATTCGAGCTGATACATGATAGGCTAAGATTTCACCTGTTGAACTGTCTTTTATAGTGGATAAGTAGGCTCTCTGACCCTTGCCAAAGTGAAGATATGTGATATCTGTTAGGAGGACCTTCCATGGAACTCCTGCTTAAATTCTCTTTTAAGAGGGTTTGGTACAGCTCGATGTTCCTGAGTAGCTTTCATTAGTCGTCTGTATGGGTTTGCCTTTCTAATAGGGCATATAATTCCGAACTTCTTCATAATTCGCTGTATTGGTTTCAAATTGTAGACAACATTAAATTGACCCACCAAGGTCATTTTAATTTGGCGTGCCCCTTTCTTACGATTTTTAAATCGGTATGCTTTTAAGATAACCTCTTTTACTTCCTCATCCTTTTTATCTTTTCTCCTTCCCTGTTCTTGTGACTTCATTGAGAAATAATTATAATAGCCACTTTTTGAAACACCGGCCACTGTACATAGATAGCTCACCATATGCTTTAGTTGATATTTTTCAATTACTGAACGAATAAGAATATATTTTTGGTGGAACCAATTCAAGGATTGCTACCAAAATTAATAAAAGGATTCCTACAATATAGGGTCTTTTTTCCTTTTTAAAGAACCATTTCAAATCCATAAAAACCTTCATTCAACCACCTCCTGTAAAAACATAAGAATATGAATCCTGTCATCTTCTCTGCATCAAATAAAAAACACTCATTTGCGAGTGCTTGTTCTCTTTCATTTTTACTGCTGATTGCTGTGAATGGTTGTGTCGGCCTCCCATTCACTTCGAAAATCAAAACCTATAAGTGGATATAAGTTTACAGAAAAAAACAGATAATCTTCAACTAGAAGGAAATACCAATTATAACAATCATTGTCTATTAATTGTCTAATTTAAGCAAGGGATTCAACTCTTATATCTTCAAAGCAAGCTCTTTTGTTAAAAGTCATTCTTGAAGGGTTTTTTTGAACGACTTAAAAACCATCTACTTCTCAGGTGTAATTTCTGATATTTTTCCTTGAGCCCAAACTATTTGTTTTTGAATAGGACCTGGTTCAATAGACTTCTCATAATCTTAAGTATTTTTATGTACTTGTAAAATCAACAGAATTGTTACTATATATGTATTTTAATAAAAAATTAGTTAACATTTGTTCCAATCTCTGTGTAAAAAATGTGTAAAACGAATTAAAAACCTAACTTTTTCAGTCATTTTCAAGAAACACAAAAAACACCCACAAACATTTATATATCGACATTTGTGAGTGTTCTATCGTTTCATAATTTAACTCGTTTTTACTTAAAGATACCGGTGGTCGGGGTCGAACAGACACTCCTAAAGGGACACGATTTCTAGTCGTGCGCATTTGCCAGTTCCGCCACACCGACATGCATATGGAGGAAGCAACCTGATTTGAACCTACAAGAATAAGAAAACATTTTTTGTTCATGAGTGTTCTTCTTTCATGACCTATGTACTAACTTTAGTTATCATTCCTTATAAATTTAAAATTATGATTACTTTTAAATTCCAAGATAGAAATTTGAGCAGTTAAATAAAAAAGGAACAGTTAAAATTGTTTACTCCCTCTAACTTAACAAAAAGCTGACTCATTTGTAAGTGAGTTAATAACTAAGGTTTCTATCTATTCAAAAAAGGAGAAAGTCGTTTCTCAAGTTCAGCCAGCTTTTTTGCATTACGATTATACATATTTTTAGCCTTATCTGATTGTGTTTCTAGAGCAAACAACTCTAAATCAGCTTGACATTTTTTAATCATGGCCATTAATAAAGGTCTAGTTTGAGGGGATGGGACTTTGA
>NZ_VYKL01000061.1 GCF_008710145.1 Niallia endozanthoxylica | reverse complement strand
GAAGAGGAAGTTGAGGCGGAAGTGAAAAGCGATCCGGAAATGGAAGCCGCACCGGAAGAGGAAGCTGATCCGGAAATGGAAGCCGCACCGGAAGAGGAAGCTGAGTCGGAGAAGGAAGTCGAATTGGAAGAGAAGGCTGATCCGGAAATGGAAGCCGAATCGGAGGAGAAAAGTGAGTCAAAACTAGAAACTGAACCGGAAGAGGAAACAGAGTCAGAAGTGAAAGCAGGAAATAGTAATAAACAAATGATAGAGAATCTTTTTAATTATTTTGTTAACAAAGATAGCGCGCAAATAATGGATATGGTTAAACTAATAAACATCAGTGGTAACTCAGAAGTTAATTTACAACTTCAATTAGACGTAACACCTATTGCTTTTGCCATGATCTTTTCATTATATGCAGAAAAAAAACTGTCTAGTGAAGGTTTAGACGTTGCAATAAAGAAATTAAAAGAGCTCAAACCCGATTAAAAGCAGGGGAAATAGTTTGGTTTGAGAGAAAAATATTAAGCCCAAAATGAAGCGCGGTAAAAATCATTGCTGGTCTCCATTTTGGGCTTATTTATTAATAGTCAAATGCATTACATGTTAATAATAATACGTTATCAGCAACGACAACATGTGTTTATTCTAAACTCATTGACAGTGAAATTCAGGAAAAAGGTAATTGTCGTTCAGGTTGATCTTTAACTAAATGAGGATTCGTACAATTTAAAAAACATAATTCATATTTAGGCACATTAGGCTGTATGCATAATCTTTTATAAATGGCTTCATGCCGTAGACAAAATAAACTTGATTGAGAGAGTATCCAAAATCGGAAAAGATAATCTTTTGAAAGCGAGGAAAAAAATCATAATTAGCTATAGCTAAAAGGATATCGCTATAACAGTTTTCTTGAAAAAATAACAATAATTATAGAAATATTTTATAGTAAGTAAAATGAAAGTGAAATCATTCGACTAAATTTTACAGTTAATTTCATTTATTTTTTATTTTACAATACTAAATTGTTTAATAGAAGATTTCTAGTCAATGGTATAAAAAGCTAAAAAGAATAGAGAGATACCATATTTTATGCGTGTTAAGAGATTTTTATAAAAAAATAGCAATATATTGTTGTCGAAAAATTTACTTTTCTTTTTTTATATTTTTAATATGAAAATGTTAAAAAAATTTATTGACTACAATAGAAAATATTAATATACTGAAAATTAGAAAAGGGCAAACACCGGGGGTGAAAGAAATGATAATAGATTACAATAATTTATCTTTAAAAAGAGGAGGGCCTGTTATATAAAAAGAATGATTATTCTTTCGTTTGGATACAAAGTACTTCTTACATTAGAACTAGGAAAGTAATCGTATAATCAACAATTCTCCACTCTGGATCTGTTGGAGGGTAAGATGTATCTACAAACAGAAGTAGTCTTGAATTTTTTTGTGAAATCTACATCGAATTTGAGAATGTCGACAGAGAATACGGCAGACAGGGCGAAAAGTACCTCAAGTGAAGCCGACAGTAATCAAAACCTTATAGACTACTAGCATTTAAGAAATTCAGGCTTATTCAATAATATTGAATATTAAAAAATGATATCGATTTCAATCAGAGGAGGAGATTGCAATGGCTAAAGTTAATCCAGCTGCAATAATTGGTAACAGTAAGTTTAACCGTTTTCACTTAGTATTATTTTTATGGAGTTTCATGATTATTTTGTTCGATGGTTATGATCTATCTGTTTACGGAACGGTTCTTCCAAT
Source organism: Niallia endozanthoxylica (assembly GCF_008710145.1). Classification (GTDB taxonomy): domain Bacteria; phylum Bacillota; class Bacilli; order Bacillales; family Cytobacillaceae; genus Bacillus_BD; species Bacillus_BD endozanthoxylica. Next base: position 11,976 of record NZ_VYKL01000061.1, on the reverse strand, counting down.
TTTGATGGAAGAATGGAGTATGACTTCCGTTGAAGCAGGAACAATTGGTAGTTATGGATTGTTTGGTATGATGTTTGGTGCAATTATTTTTGGTATCATGGCTGACCGTATTGGAAGAAAGAAAGTAATTATTATTAATACTATTTTATTCAGTCTATTTACTTTATTGTGTGCGTTTGCTGACGGTGCAACTACTTTTGCTATTTATCGCTTTATTGCTGGTTTAGGACTTGGAGGCATCATGCCTAATATTGCAGCTTTAGTAACAGATTATGCTCCAAGATCAATGAAAGTTAAATTAGTATCTTACACACTAGTTAGCTTTGCAGTTGGTGGTGCGCTTGCTCCAACAGTTGGAGTTCTATTAATTAATAATTTCGGCTGGCAGTCTGTATTCTGGGTAGCAGGAATGCCTCTATTATTTGTTCCATTCATGATGAAGCAATTACCAGAATCAACAGGCTATCTAATTAGTAAAGGTAAAAAAGAACAATTATTTGCTACACTTAAAAAAATCAACGCTCAATTAACATTTAATAAAAATGATGAAGTTGAACAAGTTCAAGTAACAGTAACAAAAGTACCTGTTGTTGGTTTATTCAAACAGAACCGTGCTGTTAGTACCATGGCGTTTTGGGTTGCTTTCTTCTGTGCCCTATTAATGGTATATGGACTAAACACTTGGTTGCCAAAGTTAATGATTCAAGCTGGATACGGATTAAATGGAAGTTTATCTTTCCTTATTGCCCTTCAAGGTGGAGCAGTACTCGGTATTCTTGTACTTAGCCCGCTTTGTGAGAAATATGGATCTAAAAAAGTTATTATCCCATCATATATTGCAGGTGCAATTGCTTTAGCTTTACTTGGGTTCGGTGGAAACACATTGTACATTTTCATATTGGTAGCGATTGCAGGTGCTGCTACAACAGGTTCCCAAGTGTTAATTCAAGCTTATGTAACCTCTTACTATCCTTCAGATATGAGATCAACTGCTATTGGTTTGGCATCTGGAGTGGGAAGATTAGGCGGAATGACTGGTCCAATTTTAGGTGGGTTCCTATTAACTCTTACTGTTCCGAATTTCGTGAATTTCATGATTTTCTCCGTAGTAGGTGTGGTAGCTGCCATTGCATTGTCACTAATTGCAGACAAATACTCAGCGTCAAATATTCTAGCTGCTGACAGCAAGAAATCAGATGCGGCGAAAGGTAAAGAAGTAGCAGCATCACTTGAATAATGCTATTATAATGATTCTTAATTAGAAAAAATTGCATTTAAATAAGAAAATCCTCGTCGAATTTGGCGGGGATTTTCTTATTTGAAATTGCTAGTTTTTAAGCATTGCACTTTGTAGCATAGCCCGCATTTTCTCTGTTTATATTAGAAATTGATGTTATAAAAACATTATGTGCTAATTACATAATAAAAATAAGATAGACAGATCGTCCTAAATATTGAGCAATACAATAAATCCAGCTCGTAATAAGCTTCTAAATCAAAGATAAAGATAGTTTCTCTGACTTAATATGCAGTAAGTCTTGCATTTGCTTAGAAATGAGAAAATAAATGCTCTCTAATTAATAAATAAAATACAGTTTGTTGAAAATAATAGCAATCTTTTCAGGCTGCTATTTGCACTTCTTTTGCATCTTGAGAAATGATATGACGTTCAACGAAAGAGGGATATGATGAAACTATCAGGGAATACCGTACTTATTACGGGTGGAGCAGCAGGAATCGGGTTTGCGTTTGCCGAGAGATTCATAAAAATGGGGAATAAAGTCATTGTCTGCGGCAGACGCGAAGCAAAACTCCAGGAAGCAAAAGAAACATATCCTGAACTGATTACATGGGTTTGTGATGTCACCAAAGAATCTGATCGGATTGCTTTGTTTGACTGGGTAACGAGCGAGCACCCTGATGTGAATGTACTTATAAACAACGCAGGCATTCAGCAACGCTACCATGTGCTTAAAACGAACGCAAAAGAAGATTGGAGCTATTATAGTCAAGAAATAGCATCCAACATTGAGGCACCATTTCATTTTGCCATGCTATTTGCACCATACTTTGCCAATAAAGACTATGCGGCTATCCTTAATGTATCATCGGGTTTAGCCTTTACTCCAATGGCGATTGCTCCGATTTATTCAGCTACGAAAGCGGCAGTTCATTCATTTACAATGAGCTTACGGCAGCAGCTTGAAGATACGGACATTGAAGTGATTGAAATTGCACCGCCGGCAGTTAATACCGACTTAGGCGGAGCAGGCTTGCATACCTTTGGCACTCCTGTAGATGAATTTGCCGATGCGATATTTAAAGGCCTTGAAGCGGGAAAAATCGAAATTGGCTACGCACGTGCTGAAAAAGCAATGAGGATGTCCCGTGATGAAATTGATGAGTCCGTAAAGACGATGTACGCGAATATGAAAAACACCATTCTATAATGACTAAAGGAGTTACCTGTGTGGGTAGCTCTTTATTGTTAGAGTGGAATTGTTTCTGGCATAATCCCTATGCATCAAAAGTTGTGTTGGAAGGAATTAAATAAAAGACATAAGATAAATAATATTAGGAGTGATGATAATATAAAACGAGTTGATTAAGAGTATAATCGTGTAGGTACCATTTAGAAACGGTGATATAAAGATGTTTTAGGGACTGATTTGATTACTAGAGTTCCACGCGGTCTTCAAAACCGTCTGTGACCTGCGTGCCAGGTTAGCTGGGTTCGATTCCCAGGGGGTCCCGCCAAATGTACATATTATCTATGTTTATACCGTACGGTGATAATTTCACTCGTACGGTTTTTTGTTTATTTTCAGGTAGACCGAAAGAGACCGATGCCAGAGACCGTTGGTGACCGTTTAGAAAAACCGCACGAATCCTCGTCGGATTCACAGACTTTAGACCGATGACAAGGAGTGCATAATTAATGATTGAAGAAAAGCAAAAGAAAGTTAGAAAGTACAATGTAGGAAAAAAATCGAGCCGTACAATGCGTTCAGCAACTCTTGATAATATAACTGGATTGTATGAACGTTTTTGTAACTATAAGCAAACAGAAGGTATGTCTCAACGAACAATAAAAGATTATAAATCACATTTCAATTATTTAATGGAGTTTTTGGATCATGAAGATATTACCAGAGGTGATATGACAAAAGACTTGTTTAGAGAATATATTTCTTGGATGTTATATGACCGTGGATTATCGCCGGTAACTGTAAATGTTAGAATGAGAACATTGCGTGCATTCCTTCGTTTTTGTTACAAGGAAGGGTACATACAAAATCCTATTCATGAAGATTTAAAGATATTGAAAACTCCCCAGGATTTGATTGAATCATTTACTGTAGAGGAAATACGAAAATTATTGTCAGTAATTGACAAAGAAAGTTATGCAGGATTTCGTGATGCATTAATAATTCAATTTCTACTAGATACTATGGTTCGTGTTTCGGAAATGGTTGCTATTCGAAGGGAGAATGTGCATCTTGATGATGGATTTATTAAGCTCGAGGCAACAGAGACAAAAACAAGGCGTGCTAGGCTTGTACCGTTGTCATTGCGGACTATTGAAGTATTAAATGAGTATATGAAGGAAACTAAGGAATATGAAAATGAATTTTTATTTCTAACATATGAAGGTGTACAACTTTCAGCAGACACCGTACGTTGGAGTTTACGTCAAATTGGACAAGCAGCTGGCATTACCAATAAAAGAGTATCACCACATACATTCCGTCATACGGGAGCATTAATGTATATAATGAATGGAGGTGATCCATTCAGCTTACAAAAGATTTTAGGACATTCTCACATGAATATGGTTCGAAAATATATTCAAATGACAGATATGGATGTAAAAGAGCAGCACGATTTGTTCTCTCCTTTAAATCGAATATTTTAAGAGTGTTAATAAACCACCGATCTATTATAGGTGGTTTATTTTTCCTTCAAATCTCAAACTCAAGTAAAGTAAATTAATTCATCCTAGAATATTGTAAATCTTACTAAAATGAAGGAAAAAAATAATATTTATTGAATCCAATAGAGAAGACTTTTGAAATGAGGTGCTTTAATGGAGAAATGGGATTATGACTTCAAGCAGCTTCTCAAATCATCAGGTAGACAGGACTTCAGTGTAATGGGTTTGGAAGGAATAACAGATGTGTTATGGGGGAGAAATTGTTTTTTCCTTTCAGTAAAAGAAATTGCTCCAGAAATAGTTGAGGAATTAAGTAAACGCGTGTTTCCCTGTTTTATTGCGGTTATGAAATTGTTAATAGAAGAAAATCCGCAAAAGTCGGTTTGGGATCTTGAAAAAATTAAACAATCACCAGTTATTATCACAGAAGAATTTGAACAATTTAGCAGTATGCTTTACCTTTGGGGTGAAAAGTATAATATTAATAAAAATGATCATTGGTTTTTCAATGAAATTCCACAAATTTTATCAATGTGGTTTAAAAACGATAATTATCTGAAGGAAAGAAGATTTATCTATGGAGGAAATTTCCCAGAACAATATTTCGATGCTATATCAGCAAGGTCTTATACATTTGAAGGAAATAGCATTCAATTAGATGATCCATTGGATGCACTTGAGAAGCTGGTGAATTCCATTAGTTATAAGGAATGGATAAGACCACCTGAACCTGATCCGCGTAAATATGATGAATATACATACATGGAAATGTGTAGAAATCGTTTCATAATAAACCGACAGTTTTATGAACGTTTAGGGTATATTGAGATGCCAAAGAAAAAAAAATTAAGTCATTTCGATTGGTTGGTATTGTATCAGATAAAAGGAATGAGTTATATGGAAATTGCTAACTACTTTATTAAAGATACTTTTTCCGAGGATACTATACGAAGAGGCGTAAATTCGGTTTCTAATTTAATAGGATTAACACTGAGACCTAGAGATAAGGGAGGTAGACCCAAGAAACTCCGGAAATAAAAAATAATTCTAGTTCCTGTGTTTATAAGGATTCACCTGCGATGATTATATCGGAGGTGATTTTTTATGCAAACAAAACTCTTGAGTGTGCCTGAGGTGGCACGAGTATTAAACATAAAAGAGGACAGGGCTTACAAGTTAATAAGGGCTGGTAATTTACCTTCAGTCCGAATTGGGAGGTTGGTAAGAGTAGATGAGAGTAAGCTGCAAAAATGGATTGAAAGCGGGGGCTATTCAGAAAAAAGTCAGTACTGAAAATATAGGAGGGATTTCATTGCCAAAGCTCCCAATGGGGAAAACACCTAAGCGTACCAATTTATCTGATTATATTATTTTACTTTACGGTCATCCAAAAGTAGGAAAATCTACTTTAGCTAGTCAAATGGACAATCCACTTTTTATTGCGACTGAAGCTGGGCTAAATAGTCTAGAAGTGTATCAGGTGCCGGTAAAAACATGGCCCGAGTTTTTGGAAATTTGCGCTGCAATTGATAAGGAAAAACATCAATTTAAAACAATAGTGATCGATACAATAACGAATTTGTTCAAGTTTTGCAGTGCTTATGTATGCCAAAAGAATGGAATAGCACATGAGTCGGAACTGGGGTTTGGAAAGGGATGGCATTTAGTAAAAGAAGAGTTTTTTAGAGCTATAACTAAATTATCGCTGCTTCCATTAGGGTTAGTGTTTATTTGTCATGCAGATATAGTAGAGGTTAAAACAAGAACCATTACCATCAATAGGCAAGTGCCTAATCTTCCTAAACAAGCTTATGAGCTTATTACAACTATGAGTGATTTTATCTTCTTGTGTGATATGGAGGATAAAGCTGCAGAGAGGTTTATAAGGACAAAACCATCAGAGTCATGGGTTGCCGGAGATCGGACAGGAAGATTACCAAATGAGTTACCGATGAATTATATAGAGATTCAAAAGGCGTTGGACAATGCAATGAAAAATGAAGGAGGAATAATATGAACAATTTTGAGAATGAATTAAAAGCATTGGATCAAGAATGGAATGATTTCTCTTCAGTTGAATTTGGGGTGAATGACGGCAACTATATTGCGACAATCAATACAGCTAGAGTTCAACCTAATACATTTAGTGATGAATTAGAACTGTTTCTCGAACTTATTGTAAATGCCGGAGAGTATAAAGGTCGCAGGATTTTTATTCATCGCCCCCTGGAAGATAAGAAAAAATGGTTCTTGGTTAAGAAAGATCTACGAGTCTTAGGCATTGATATTCCATCCATATCTAAAATTGAGAATTATCTTAACCAAATGCTGGATGCAATTGTGGAAGTGAAAGTAGAGACAAAAAATTATAAAAATAAAAAAGGAGAAAATAAATCCTATCAAAACTATGAATTAATCAGTAAGCTAGACAACCTCATGGATGTAAAAGGTGATGAGCAAGTATTTTGAAAGGTGTGAATTAGATGTCTGAGCACCAGCAGGTAATTAATATTCAGAATGCTGCAAAATTCTATACGAAATTCGGGCTAAGAGTGCTGCCTGTTCAGTATCGCAGCAAGCAACCAAGTATAGGGCAGGGATGGCAAAAACTTAACATAAATGAAGATGAAATTGGGCGTTACTTTTCGTCGTTACAAAATATCGGTGTACTCCTTGGAGAGGTAAGTCAGGGGTTAATTGATGTTGATCTCGATACGATTGAAGCAACGATGATTGCGCATTTATTTCTGCCGGAGACGAATTTTATTTTTGGACGTAAAAGTAAACCCAAATCACATTGGCTTTATTTTGTTGAGCCGGTTATTAAAACAAAGAAATTTCCTGATACAAACGGTCAAATGATTTTGGAAATTAGATCGAGCGGTTCACAAACAGTATTCCCGCCATCGGTCCATGAAAGTGGGGAAATGATTCAACTTGAAAAAAACGGTCTTCCAGGAACAGTAGCTTCAAATGATTTAGTTAAGGGTGTCCAGCGGTTAGCCGCTGCGACACTTCTTGCTAAACATTGGTCAAGTGTCGGATCAAGACATGAAGCGGCATTAGCATTAAGTGGCGCATTAATACGTTGTGATTGGCCTCAGGAGGATATAGAAAAATTTATAGAAGGAATTGCAATTGCAGCTAATGATGAAGAAGTTTTAGATCGGATTAAGACGATTGATACTACCAAAAAAAGGATAGAAGAAGGTCATCCTGCGACGGGATGGAATAAATTGGCGGAGTATATAGGGAAAGACGTAGTATCAAGAGTAATGGAATGGGTGGGAATTGTTGATGGTTCATCCGGTAATTCAACCCTTTCATGGGAGACGCCTGTACCATTTGAACAATACGAGGTTGAACCATTTCCGACAAAAATTTTTCCGGAATGGCTTGAGGATTATGTGCTTCACTTAGCTGAATTTATGGAAGTTTACCCCGATATGCCAGGTATGTTTTCACTGTCAGTATTATCAGTGGCATCTTCAAAAAAGTTCAAAGTTTCTCCTTTTCCTGGTTACGAGGAGCCTGTTAATATTTGGACGATTGTTGCACTGCCGCCAGCAAATCGAAAGAGTGGTATATTCTCAGCTTTGAAAAAACCATTAACTGAATGGGAACTGCACGAGAGAAAAAAAGTAAAGTACGCAATTGCTGAAAATAATGCGATACGAAAAGCGCTTGAGCAAAAAATTAACTATTTAAGGAACCAAGCACAAAAGGCAGGCGAGGGAGAATTTGAGGCAATTACAGAGCAAATGGCGGAGGTAGAACTAGAGTTAGCTAATAATCCTCCTTTATTTGCTCCACGGTTATATACGTCTGACGCAACATCTGAAGCATTAATACGTTTAATGGGTCAGCAAGGAGGGAAAATTGCTGTCCTATCTCCGGAGGGAGATTCTATTGCTGCAATATCCCGTTATTCGCAAAACCGAATCGGAAATGTTGATACATGGCTCAAAGGACATGCAGGTGATGATATTGAAGATGATCGAATCTCAAGGGAGAGCAATCTTATACAAGAGCCGGCAATAACAGTAGGTATCTTCGTACAACCCATAGTGGTCAGTGATTTAGTGAATAACGAGGAATACCGCCGCAGGGGATTTCCAGCTAGATTTCTGTATTCTTTGCCTAGCTCCAAAGTAGGCTATCGAACTTTTGATAAAACAAAGGTACCTAATGAAATTGAAAATCGATACAAAGAAAACGTTACCAGAATACTGAGTATTCAAACAGAAAAAACTAGCATCCTTAGATTTTCAGACAAAGCTTATCATGCTTTTAAGGAATTCTCCCTTAATGTCGAAAAACGGCTAATAAAAGATAAAGGGGATTTAGCATCTTTTGAAGACTGGGCCGGAAAATTAGTTGGGCATACAGCTCGAATAGCAGGGCTGCTGCATATAGCAAAACATTTTACTGAAGCAGGAGATGTTGAAGTAGGATCTGATTCTGTAAACAAGGCTATTAAGTTATCTGAATATCTTATTTCACATGCTAAGCGGGTATTTGGTGAATCTATTTCTGAATCAGAAATAGAAGATGCAAAATACCTAATCGATTCAATCAGAAAAAGAAAACAAAGTGAATATAGTAGGCAACGACTATGGCAACTTACGAAAAAACGATTCAAAAAAGTTGATTTCTTAGACCGCGCAATTCAAACCCTAATTGATAGAGGATATTTACAAGAAGTTTGGACCAAAAACAAAGTATCCGGAGGAAAAAACTCAAGGCGATATCTCATTAATCCTTATGTGTTTAATGATGGTCCTAAAAGTATAGATGCTGACATTAATGTGTCCCCTAATAGGGGGCATACAGGTCCTGAGGTAGGGGAAACAGATATGTCTGAAAAAGTGAGTCGCAGCAAGACCTCAATGGCAAATAGGGGAAATAGGGGTACGGAATTAGATACTTTTACTCAAGATGAAATCAGGGCAGATAATCCTGATGATGAGGACACTATGATCCTATGAGTGCCAGCATGTTAATAAAAAAGATTGAAGATGTTGGTTCCTGGTTTTCTATTACAAAAAAGAATAAGTTGAAAATTCACGGCGTTAAGAATATACCACCTGATATTCTTGACGCCGTCAAGAAAGAAAAAGACGAAATCCAAAATATTATACATGTAGATTATATAGCAAAGAGCAAAGGATGGATAGTGGCTATTCCCGGAGAGCTTTACACACTGCAAACATCTAAATTTACGGGAGTTTTTATTGAAAAAACCTCAGATAAATTATGGGAATCCTGGCGTGAAACGTGGAAGGATGGCGAAAGAAATTCATCATCCTGTTATGTGATTGTTGAAGGCGCTTCCTTTCGACGAGCACTTGGTCGGGCAACAGACTATATTTCATTTTTAAATAACAATAAAAAGAGAGGTAACATATAATGATAAATTTACGATATTACCAACATGAAACAATTAATAAAGTTATAGAAGCATATAAAAATGGTGTGAATAGGCAGCTAGTGGTATTACCTACGGGTGCTGGAAAAACAATAATATTTAGCACCTTAGCAAAATTGTTTAAGCAACGGACATTGATTCTCGTCCATCGTGACGAATTGGTAAGGCAAACAGTAGAAAAGTTAAACGAGGTATGGCCGGAATCTGATATCGGTATTGTAAAGGCAAAACAAAATGAATATCAAAAACAAGTTGTAATAGCTTCTATTCAAACACTTTCTCAACCGGAGCGACTTAAACAAGTTCTAAATGAAAACTTTACTATGATGATAATTGATGAAGCACATCACGCAGTATCAAAGACAGATAAATCCATAATAAGATGCCTGGGATTCGACAAAGATGATCAGAATAAATTGTTATTAGGTGTTACTGCAACGCCTATCCGAGGAGATGGTACTAACCTTCGTGAAGTTTTTCAAAAAGCCGTTATGGAAATATCGCTTTTAACATTAATCCGAGCTAATTATTTGGCTGATTTAATCGGCATTAGTATAACAACCGAAAATAACATACAAAACATTAAAATGCGTGGTGGTGACTTCAATCGAATACATCTTGCTGAATCAATTAATACGAAGGAACGAAATCAATTAATTGTAGATTCATATATCAAATACGCACGTGGTCGGAAGGCAGCTGCATTTACAGTGGATATACAGCATGCAGAGGATCTAGCTGCCTTGTTTAGGGAAAATGGAATAAAAGCAAAATAAAGCAAAATCAATTTCCGGAACAACTCCGCAAGAAGAACGAGAGCGAATTCTAAAACAATTTTCCCAAGGCGAGATACAAATACTATGTAATTGTTCATTATTAACAGAAGGATATGATGAGCCTACTATAGATTGTATCATTATGGCTAGGCCAACCAAGAGTGCGGCTTTCTATACACAGTGTATCGGGCGTGGAACGAGAAGATACCCAGGTAAAGAAAATTGTTTAGTACTAGATTTTTATGATCATCGCCATGATGTTTGTTCCTTATCAGGCATGTTTGAGGAGGAAATTGATAACATAGTTGATGGAGAAAGTGTTAAAAAAGCTGCTGCCCGAAAAGAGCGGAAGAGATACTTACCTACAATGTTATATATGGAAGTGAAAGAACAAGAAGTCGATTTATTAGGGAAATCGAAATTTCGTTGGCGCCAACGGGGGGAAGTGTGGGAATTACCTATTCAGCCTAAAGAGGATATCCACTTGATACCGATTGCAATAGATCGATATTCGGTTTTACTTGTTAAAGATCAAAAAAAAGAAGTTCTATATGAATCTTTAGGTTTCGGATATGCTCAGGGTGTTTCGGAAGATTATGCAAGAAGATATGGACGTAATTTCTCACGGCGGGATGCAGCCTGGATAAAACAGCCAGCTACACAAAAGCAAATTAGGTTATTATTAAACTATGGAATTGATCCATCTAATCTTACTAGAGGTGAAGCTAGTAAAGTTATTGATCGAATAATTTCTCGAAAGTGTCAATAAGATTCCCCTATTACCCCTATCAGCTCAGTGTTGTTGTTAAATAGCTGTTTTGGGGAAGGTTGGATTGTCCCCTATGATGACCCTAAACTGCTCCAATCTTCCCCTACTTTCCTTGGAAGGATGTGAAGGATAGTGAGTAAAGAAAAGCTAACAGCCAAACAAGAGAGTTTTATTCGTGAGTATTTAAAGGATAAAAACGCTACACAGGCGGCCATTCGGGCAGGATATAGCAAGCGCCGGGCGTCCGAAATAGGGTATCAGCTGCTACGGAAAACTACAGTTTCAGAGGCTATTATAGCCCTCCAGGCCGAAATCGAGAAACAATTAAGAATGCAGTTTGTACATGATGCTTTGACGGCAAGGGAAGTTCTATATAATGTCATGGTTAACCCAAACAGCTCGGACAGGGATAAGATTGTTGCTGCAAGGGATCTTTTAGATCGTGCAGGATTTAAACCGGTGGAAAAAAAGGAAATGACTGGTTCAGACGGAGGTGCGATTGAAATAACGTTTGTAGAGCCAAAATATTAAAGCCTTGTTGGGAAATCTACAGGCTTTTTTTGTTTGTAACCCGACATGGGTACAGTTTCTATGTTGTAAGTTCCGAACAGCGAATGCAGCAGTATCTGTAGCTCAAGGAAAGTGAATGAGGGGGTTACCTTCATTTCTGATGGGGGTTCAGCGTCAAACTTCTGCTCCGAGGGAGATGAATGTAATACAAGAATAGAAGCTAGGACCCAGAAACTTCTCTGGGTCAAAAATTACAGTTATTTCCTTTTTAAAACACAGATACTAAGAGTAAGTATTGATGATAGAACGTTATACGAAGCCTTTATAAATGTCTTTAACGCCATGCTAGAACACAAAGAACACTTTATAAATAAGTGGAGACAGCAAGGTGGCGACGATCTCCTACAAAAATATAAAACAGAACAGTTTATTGAACTTTTTAGAGCAGCTCTTCCATTATCAAAGTTTGACATAGATTTATATTTTAAACTTATTGAAAAGAACAGTGTTTAACGTAAGCCCGAAATATAAAAATGCGCACCTTTCCGGTACGCATGAC
>NZ_VYKL01000060.1 GCF_008710145.1 Niallia endozanthoxylica | reverse complement strand
AGTGATCATCAACCTGGCTCTCCTACGCTCACGGGCACTATCATCCCTCTATAGTGACCATCAACCTGGCTCTCCTACGCTCACGGGCACTATCATCCCTCTATAGTGACCCTCAACCTGGCTCTCCTACGCTCACGGGCACTATCATCCTTCTGGCACACAACAAAAAAAGCCTAGGGTTCCCCCTAAGCTCAAGCTCCTAAATCATCCTTCAATTGCTGCGCTGATTTTTCCCACATACCAGCATCATGGTTCTGTAAGAATTCCCGCAAAATGCCCTTAGATTTTTCATCCATATGATCGACAATAATATGACGTTTAATCGATTTATCCATCCGGTTCACATGCTCTGGCAGCGATTTATAGCCTCTGCGAATCTCACGGTCTACTGTCATTTCGCACGCTGTCACGCCTGCATAGTGAGGTCCTCTCTCATCACGGTCAACCGTCACCCATACAAGCCAATAAGGTTTGCCGTTTGGAACCTCATCTTTATTTGGCAGAAATTTAATTCCCTTTTCCACCACACTTCTTGCATGCATGGCGCCAATATCAATGACCGCATCACCTTCTTCAACATCAATAATAACAGGCGACACATTATCAAGGCTCAACGCACCTTTTCCAAACCCCTTATGTCCATCCAGCGGTTCATTTTTAATAATATTAAACTCAAGCTTCTTTTTCTTTTTTTCTTCCATTTATAAAACTCTCCTTTCATTCTTTTAAAAAGTTTGTGCATAACCAGTTGATTTCCGCTCCAGGTGCTTCGCGCACCTTAGGGCGGTTCGGGGAGCCTCCTCGGCGCTATCGCACCTGCGGGGTCTCCCCTGACCCTTCCTCCCGCAGGAGTCTCGCACCTTCCGCTCCAATCAACGAGTTACAACATAAACACTGAACTTAGACACAGCATTTCTTTTAAAAAAACCAGCTATAAAAAAAGTCATTTAATCCATTTACCAGCCATGGCAGTACGGTGCCGAAAATGGGCTGAATGGTGTATTGGTCAAGCGGCGTGATGACCAGGATCAGGAAAATCAGCATTCCATACTGCTCAAACTGCGTCATTTTTGCCCGTAAATCGGACGGTGCCAGATCCTCAAGGATGCGGTAGCCATCGAGCGGCGGCAGAGGAAGCAGGTTAAAAATAAACAGCACGGCATTCAGCTGAATGAAAATATCAAGAAACTCCGGTACAAACGACGGAAGAGATACAGCCAGCCCCGAGGCCACCAAGCCATACCAAATCACAAATGCAATACAGACCATAATCAAATTGCTTAAGGGGCCTGCAAAGGAAACGGTAATCCCCGCCACGCGCGGCTTTTTAAAGAAAAAGCGGTTAACCGGTACCGGCCGCGCCCAGCCGAATCCAGCAATAAAAATCAGAATCGTCCCAATGGGGTCTAAATGCGACGCCGGATTCAAGGTCAACCTTCCCTGATTTTTTGCCGTATCATCACCAAATTTCCAGGCTGTAAAGGCATGCGCAAATTCATGGACGGAAAAGGCAATAATCAGTGTTAATGCAACATATGGAATTTTTTCTAACGGGTATGCCAAAAACTGCGAGAATGAGTCCAAACGGCAAAACTCCTTTTTCAACTCTTTGAATAAAAGTATACATGATTACCATGTTAAAGTGAAAAATGATGCCATCTCTAAGGTTAACAATCTGAAAATAAATGGGAAAATTTGTGGTACACTAGGTAACAGGTGGAGCTCACCTTTGATACATACCAACCCATTTAAGGAGACTGATAACTATGCCATATGTGACAATTAAAATGTTTGAAGGCAGAACAGATGAGCAAAAAAAAGCACTTTGTGAAAAAGTAACAGAAGCGGTAATTGAAACAACAGGTGCATCAAAGGAAAGCGTCGTTGTCTTCATTGAAGAAATGACGAAAGACAATTATTCCGTTGCGGGCAAACGCTTAATCGACTAATCTCTTAAAATCCATCACCCAAAAAATACAGTGCCCTCAAGCACTGTATTTTACTCTATTGAAGCTCCGTCATCTTCCTCAACGCAGCAATATATTCATAGGCACTGTCAATTTCATCCGTTGTATAACGCTGTTTGCTTTTTAAGGTAAAAATCTTTTCCTCCACTTCTTCTTTTGGAAGATTATCAAAAAATAATACGGTCGAGACAAGTTCAAGGAATCTTGCACTTTGGCTGTTCATATCTGTTAAACATTCCTGCAAATGGGGGATGTCAACGTGATTTTCAGACAAAAACTCTTTTCCGTTATCGGTTACGGTATAACGATATTGATAGTATCCGCCCTTTTTTTCCTTTACTTCATCTAAAAATCTCATGTTACAAAGCTCTTCCACCTGCACCGTTAACTCCTCTGAGTATGGTCCATAAAAATGAAATTGAAATTTTTCTCCGAATGGAAAGGATAATTTTTTTGAGATATAAATCATCTTTTGAAGTTTTTTTCTACCAATCACTTCTCCAGAGGCTGCAATAGCCTGCATGACCTTAGCATGATCTTTTAACAAATTTTTCAACTCCTACTTCTATATCGATTGACAATTCAATCTTCTATATCCAGCAGCTTGCGGATTTGCTTTTTAATATTTTTCTTCGAGGAATCATCACAAATGAAATCTAGCGGATAATATAGCTTATGATCGGTTCTTCTTTTACCTGATATGGCATCTACAATTTCCGATTCTCTTGAAAGCTCGCGAATGTCGCCGCTTTTCATTAATAGCTGAATCGGCAGACGCTCTTCTTCCTCACCCGGCCGGTAAAAATCATACGGTAAATCCGAAGAAGAATCGACAACAAGATAATATTCCGGATCCATTCCTGCCTTTTGGAACAGGGTGGACAGCTCCGCTAGCTTTTTATATTCCTTTGCCGGCTCAAACTCAGCATATTTAAATAGATTCCGATTCATAAAACGGCGGCATAAATCACGCAATATTGGGTCTTCTTCCTCCTGCCACATTTGAAAATAATAGAGAATAACAGATTCATCCAATTTCAGATAATCCTCCAATGTAACCTCTTCTTCAAACATGGAATAGAAATGAACTGGATGGGACTTAAAGGAATAATAGTTTTCATGAAGTGCCTTTGCCCGGTGCAGAATTTTAGTCAAAATAACCTCTGCACTGCGGGTGACTGGGTGAAAGTACACCTGCCAATACATTTGATAACGGCTCATAATATAGTCCTCAACCGCATGCATTCCGCTCTTCTTAATCACAACCTGGTCCTCTCTTGGACGCATCACTCTTAAAATTCGCTCCATATCAAAATGACCGTAGCTTACCCCTGTAAAATAGGCATCCCGCTGCAGATAATCCATCCGGTCAGCGTCAATTTGACTGGAAATCAAGCTGATGACTAGTTTGTTTTGATAGGTTTTGGCAATCACTTCGGCTACTTTTTTCGGAAAGTCGTCCCCTGCTCTCTTAAGGACGGCATTTACCTCTGTATCTCCTAAAATAATAGCCTGTGTAAAATATTCATGGTCCAGCTGGAACACTTTTTCAAAGGAGTGAGAAAACGGTCCATGCCCTAAATCATGGAGCAGCGCGGCACAGAGGGAAAGCAGCCGTTCGTCATGACTCCAGCCAGGGCGCCCCTCAAAGACGTCATCCACAATACGCCGGACAATTTCGTAGACTCCAAGTGAATGGTTAAACCGGCTGTGCTCCGCTCCATGGAAGGTCAAATAGGTTGTCCCTAACTGTTTAATTCTCCGCAGACGCTGGAATTCCTTCGTTCCAATTAGATCCCAAATCATCCGGTCACGCACATGCACATAGCGGTGCACAGGGTCCTTGAATACCTTTTCTTCCAATAACTTTTCCTCTGAATAGACCACTTTCTCCCCTCTTTTCTGTTCAATCTGAATAGGCAGCCGCCAAGACAGCCACTTTATACTTTTCTTATTATACTCAATCTCTCCGTCACTTCTCTACAAAATTCAACAAAAACCAGCCTTTTCTATATATGTCCTTTTAATATTTCGACTTATACTAGCAGATATTTAACTCATAGCAATATGGTCATGAAACCTTTCAGCAGAGCTGAAAGGCGTGTGAAAAGGACTTTTCACACGAATGAGTCAAATATCTAGCGGAAGAACCCGGTTTACTACTCGTACATGATAGGAAAAGAATTCCTATACTGATGTACTAAATTGGATATATATAGAAGCACTCTATCTATCCTATTCTTCTACAAAAAATAAAGCACCTGCCAAAGGACAGATGCTTTACTTTTTCATTTATTAGATTATACGAACGTTAACCATTCCTGGGATTTTACCGATATTTTCTTCTAATGCAGGAGTTAAATCGCCGTTAAATTTATTATCGATATCAATGATTGTATAAGCGTAATCTCCACGGCTTCTGTTTACCATGTCCGCGATGTTTAAATCATAGTTTGATAAAACAGCAGTAATCTGTCCGACCATACCTTTTACATTTTGATGGAAGGCTGCTACACGGCGTTTGCCTGTGTAAGGAAGTGATGCATTCGGGAAGTTTACTGAGTTTACGATATTTCCTGTTTCTAAAAATTCCTTTACTTGATGAGCAGCCATAATCGCACAGTTTTCTTCAGATTCTGCAGTAGATGCACCAAGATGTGGAATGCAGACACAATTTGGCATTTTTAATACTTTCTCATTCGGGAAGTCAGTGATATACTTACCAACCTTGCCGCTCTCAAGTGCTTCAGCCATATCATCTTCATTCACAAGCTCGCCGCGGGAGAAGTTCAAAATATGAACGCCATCCTTCATAATCGCGAAGGAATCTTTGTTGAACATTCCTCCTGTATCCTTTGTAAATGGTACGTGAACCGTAATATAATCAGCCTTTGCATAAAGCTCTTCAAGGCTCATCGCACGTTGTACATTACGAGATAAGTTCCAAGCAATATCAACAGAGATAAATGGATCATATCCGATAACATCCATATCCAAACGAAGCGCATCATTTGCAACACGGGCACCAATCGCTCCAAGGCCGATGATTCCAAGCGTTTTTCCTTTAATTTCTTTACCGACAAACTGTTTCTTTCCAGCTTCAACAAGCTTAGGAACTTCTTCTCCCTTGCCTTCTAAACCTTTTGTCCATTGAATACCAGCAAATAAATTACGGGAAGAAGCCATTAAAGTGGTTAATACCAATTCTTTAACTGCATTGGCATTTGCACCTGGCGTATTGAAAACAACAATTCCTTTTTCCGTATATTCATTAACAGGAATATTATTAACGCCTGCTCCTGCACGGGCAACAGCCTTTACATTTGTATCAAGCTCCATATTATGCATGTTATAGCTGCGAAGAACAATCGCATCAGGTGCTTGTGCATCATTATCAATTGTGTAATTATCATTGTTTTTGAATACATTTAATCCGACTTCAGCAATTGCATTTAACGTTTTAATTGTGAACATGTGTTTCTTTTCTCCCCTTTAGCTTTTTATGTTTTTATTAAAAAATGGCTGGTTAACTATAAATCTTACTTTTGAATTAGTTGACTATAAAAAAAGGAGATTGGACTCAACTCCAATCTCCTGCAAAATGTAAGAATAACAAATAAGACTTGTTACTCTTCTGTCCTTTTGCCTGAGATTGTGAACCCTTCGGCGCCGCGCATTGCAATCTCTCCAGAAGCCGCTCCTGTTATAGCTTGAACCATAACCATCTTCGCTAGCGAATATTTTTTCAAATAATGAATACTGTAAAGTTTAAAAATTTTGTCGAATAATTGTGTAATAATTTTAAATTTTACCAACTCTAAAGTTTTTATTCAAGTTCTAATCTGATTTAATTTCTGGAAAAACGAATATATTTTAATACTAAAACACCTTCATTCGTCTTTTATTAAAAGTCAGAAAATTTACTGATATAATGTTTGAATTATAATTCATTTCAAAAAACATATCAAGTGTTTGATATTAAGACTTTAACCTAGTTTTTTAAAGGATAACGCTTACATTACGAATACATCAATAATACATTAACACGAACATTTTTTTATTTTTTTTTATTTTCATTCGTAAAGAAGTAAACTTCTCTAGGAAGTATGTTAATGATTCGATTACTTCCATCCTCATTCAGGTTCCCTCTATATTAGGCTATGTTAACGAACTATGTTGATGAGACAAAAATCAACAATGCTATATAATTAAAAAATCTCCTTAGACAAAGTCCAAGGAGAATCCTTATTTTTTCAGCTTCTTTTTAATCTTTTCTTCTAGTTCTTCTTCTGATAAAGCAGCAAGCGGCCGATTATTGACAAAAGCAAAGGTTTTCTTTCTGCCGGGACCGCAATAGGACTGGCAGCCGATTTGAATTTCTGCTTCCGGATCCATTTTTTTCAACATAGGTACTAACGTTTTTAAATTCACTGCCTGGCAATCGTCACAGACACGGAATTCATTTGCCATAAAGAATACATCCCCTTCTAATATTTCAATCACATCTATAAGAAATGTGACAACAAACGATTTCTCACATTTTCATTCTTTTATTAAAAGCTTTGTTAGCGAACAATGTTGATAAGCCAGATTTCTGACTCATCTAAACCATGTTAATAAATAAAGCCTTATTAAAAATAAGACTAGTACAATTTACACTATGTGGTATTTTAACGCTTCTTTTTCAGTATTGCAAGCTGATTTCTACAAGTATGACCTTACACTTACGGATAAACTATCAATGAAAAGATAGTATTTTTGAAAGCTAGAACTGAAGAATGTACCATTCTCCTTTCCACTAAGAGAAATTCCTGTCTGTTCTTACCTATAATAAGACAAAGTCACATTCATTAGTATGTGTTTCACCTCAAAAAACCATTCCTTTTTACATAAGTCTACTATCCTTTTAATCATTTTGTATAAAGTTTAAAAAATTTGGACATGATGAAAATAACGCTTTATAAAAATACAAAAATATGATAGGGAGCTGAAGAAATGAAAGTTCGTCAAGACGCATGGACAGAAGAGAATGACTTGCTGCTTGCTGAAACTGTCCTAAGACATGTAAGAGAAGGAAGTACACAATTAAATGCTTTTGAAGAGGTAGGAGATAAGCTTAATAGAACATCCGCTGCCTGCGGTTTCCGCTGGAATGCCGTTGTTCGCCATAACTATGAAAAGGCGCTTCAGCTAGCAAAGAAACAGCGCAAGCAAAGACAACGGATTTTGGGGAAAGATCAAGGCGGCAAGAAGAAACTATTATACTCTCCTCCGCAGCCGAGTATGGAAGAAATTGAGACCTTGACCTCACAAACAGATACTCAAGTATTTAATGAAAATATGACAATGGAAATGAGTGAAGAGATGACTGCTAATATGAATACAACAGATGCTTCACCAGCCATGTCTGCAAGCGGAATTAATCTCGATGTCATTGTCTCTTATCTGCAAAATATGAAAAACTCAGGTTTTCAGGTTGAGATATTAAAAAATGAGAATGAAAGATTAAAACGAGAAATTGCCGAGCTTAGAAGAACTAATAAAGAGCTTGAAGAAAAGATTGGCGAGATGGAACAAAATACTGAAACCATTCAGGAAGATTACGAGACGTTAATGAAAATTATGAACAGAGCCCGCAAACTAGCCTTGTTTGAAGAAGAAGAACGTCCAGCGACAACCTTTAAGATGGACCGAAACGGTAATCTGGAAAAAGTCGCTGAGTAATAATAAGATAGAGTAAAAAAAGCCGTTGCTTAAACGGCTTTTTTTTGCCTTGTTTTGTCTATTTACAGTCCGCATTTCATATCGAAATAGTTCAATAGATTGAAAATGAAGTGCTATTGCAGGAGTTTTTTACTCTCCCATTACCTTTCGATTCCTGTCTACTACCCTTTCATGATAGCCTTCAAACAGTGAAACCTCTTCCGGAGACAAGGAAGCAGCAAAAAGCTCTCCTGACTTCGATTGCAGTGCCTGCAAAAAGCGGAGCATCACATCCTGAACGGTTAAGTCCGCTTGAAGCAGCTCTGACAGCGATGCCATCACTTCAGGAACAACCTCAGGGTACTCCTGTCTTGTCTCTTCTCCTTTTTTACTAAGCTCATAAAATTGTTTAATCAGCGAAGCCCTCTCGCTCCCGCTGCCATTGACACAAAGGTAGATTTGCACAGCCACGCCTTTTCTGATTCTCCGTTGCGAGATTCCGGCAAATTTTTGATCATTTATACTAAGATCATAGCTGCCAGGACAATAAGAGCCGACAATCTCCCTCGCCTCAATGACCTTGTCGTAATCCGCAAACATGTCCTTTACAAGCTGCCACATCGCATCATAGCCGCGATTGATATCGATGCCTTTTGTCTTTTCCGGAAAAACAAGCGTCAAATTCAACACTCCTTCATCCAACACAACCGCCAGCCCGCCGGAATTGCGGACAATTACCTCATAGCCGTTTTCTTCTAAATAGGTTATTCCATCTTTTAAAAATGGAAGCTTTGTATCCTGAATCCCGAGCACAATCGTAGGCTTGTGAACCCAGGCCCTTGCTGTTGCCGGCGCTTCCCCCGAACCAACAGAAGCGCAAAGTGTATCATCTATCCCGAATGATTGCAGGGCACTTATATAAAGACCAGATACAGACTGATCAATCACTCTCCACCGCTCTTGAACTAATAAATCCATTGTGTCTTTCATGATTTTTCTCCTTGACGTAATGCTGTTGTTGTATTCATTATAGCATGCGGTGGGGATGAGCAAAAAGGCAGGTTTCATAGTGACCTTTCATCTTCCGTTTCCTCCTCCACGGGCACTATCAATCCTCTTAAGTGACCACCCGCCTGCCTTTTCCTCCTTTACGGGCACTATCAACACTCTGCTTCTATTACATTTTTTCAGAAAAAAAGGTACACCATCTAAAAGATGATGTACCCCTCAAAATATGCTTTATTTTTTCAAAGCCTGTGCTGCTGTAATCAATGCTAGTTTATAAACATCTTCTTCATTACATCCGCGGGAAAGGTCATTTACCGGGCGGTTAAGTCCCTGCAAGATTGGTCCCACCGCTTCAAAATTTCCTAAACGCTGAGCAATTTTGTAACCGATGTTACCTGCTTCAAGACTTGGGAAGACAAACACACTTGCATCACCTTGAAGAACGGCTCCTGGTGCTTTTGATTTTGCTACAGATGGTACAAACGCTGCGTCGAATTGGAATTCACCGTCAATGATTAACTCTGGGGCACGTTTCTTTGCCTCTTCCACTGCAGTTGAAACCTTTTCTGTTTCAGGAGACTTTGCGGAGCCCTTTGTAGAGAAGCTTAGCATAGCCACGCGAGGCTCAATATCAAACATTTCTGCTGTCTTCGCGCTTTCAATGGCAATTTCAGCTAAATCGTTGCTGTCAGGTGCAATGTTAATTGCACAATCAGCAAACACATACTTTTCATCTTCACGAACCATGATAAATACACCGGAAGTCTTGCTGACGCCTTCTTTTGTTTTGATAATCTGCAGGGCCGGGCGAACTGTATCAGCAGTTGAATGCGCTGCACCGCTGACAAGGCCATCTGCTTTATTTGTATAAACAAGCATTGTGCCGAAATAGTTTTCATCTAAAAGGATTTTGCGGGCATCCTCATCCGTTACTTTCCCTTTACGACGTTCTACAAATGCAGCTACAAGTTCATCAAATGCTGCATAGCTTCCTGGGTCATAAATTTCAGCCGATTCCAAAGAAACATTCAATTCCTTTGCTTTTGCTTCAATTTGCTCGATATTTCCTACTAAAATAGGTGTTAATACCTTATCTTCCGCCAAACGTCCGGCAGCCGTCAGAATTCGTTCATCTAATCCTTCTGGAAAGACAATCTTCAGGTTTTGACCTGTTACTTTTTGTTTTAAGCCTTCGAATAAATCACTCATATATTTACACTCCTTTGATTATTTCCCTCTAATAGAATACCCTTCCAATATAAAAATTCAAGAACTGACAAGCTTCTTAAAAAATGTTCTATTTTTGTCATATTTCTAAATTATTACTCATATTGATCAAATTATCCCTTTACTACTATCTACATATTTTAAAATAATATCCCAAAAAATGATGATTCTGATTTTTTCGGGTTTCAACCATGAGGTTATGGCAAAACTATGTTATAGTAGTGAATGAAAATGTATTGTAAGGACAAGGAGTGAAAATAGATGAGTCAAGCAGCAAAAACGCTCGATGGATGGTATTGTTTACATGATTTCCGTACAATGGATTGGACCACTTGGAAAATGGCTTCAAGCGAAGAACGTGAGTCAGCCATTCAAGAATTCCAAGGTCTAGTAGACAAATGGAACCGCACAGAAAAGGAAGAACAGGGAAGTCATGTTATTTACAGCATTGTTGGTCAAAAAGCAGATTTTATGATGATGATTTTACGTCCAACAATGGAAGAATTAAACGAAATTGAAAACGAATTCAACAAAACAAAGCTGGCCGAGTTTACAATTCCGGCTCATTCTTATGTATCTGTAGTAGAGCTAAGTAATTACCTTTCTTCTGATGAAGATCCTTATCAGAATCCGCAAATTCGTGCACGACTGTATCCTATTTTGCCGAAATCAAAATACATTTGCTTCTATCCAATGGATAAACGCCGCCAGGGCAATGACAACTGGTACATGCTTCCAATGGAGGAACGTATGAACTTAATGAGAAGCCATGGTATGATCGGCCGTCAGTATGCTGGCCTTGTTAAGCAGATTATTACAGGCTCTGTTGGTTTTGATGATTATGAATGGGGCGTTACGTTATTCTCAGATGATGTTCTTCAATTTAAGAAGCTTGTTTATGAAATGCGCTTCGATGAAGTAAGTGCTCGTTACGGCGAGTTCGGATCCTTCTTTGTTGGAAACCATCTAGCAGATGAAAAAATCCAAACCTTTTTACATGTGTAAAAAAAGCAAACAAGAACTTACATAACTTGAGCCTCAGGCAGATGCCTGAGGCTCTTTTTGTGTTATATGTTGTTACCTACAATTGAAAATGGCTTAAAGTATATTATCGCATGATGTTTCATTCAGCGATAAAATGAAACTTCCATCAGTGGGGGGTTCTTCATCCCCACTGATGGTTAGTTGAGGCCCACAGGATGTGGGTCACACAGACGTTGCCACAAATGTGGCGTTCTTCGTCTGTAATTCCGCGAATGGACCTTTACGGGCAGTTAATCTCCCACCTATCTTCTTTTGTATACTCAGATTCTTGATGTGGGAGTCTTACTGCCCGTTAAGAGTGGGATAAATCAATGAATGCCTATGTACAATATAGCCGCAGAGTCATCTACTTTCCAATTCTCCTATTTTTAGGTAGTCTCATTTTTTAGTCATATTTGGCCTTCCTCTCCCATATCCATTAGTTAGTGAGTTTGATATATTTTACATCATGAATTCAGCTTACACCTGCAGGTCGAATTCATGGGTGTTCATCCCTGGATTGACCCTGCATTTTATAACCATTTACTTTAGTATGCATAAGCAAGTTTCATCGCTTGTAATTAGAGTATTAGGAGGGAATTGAATGAGCCAACAAAATTATAACCAATATGGGTATTACAGGTCGTACCCATCTTACGGAAATAAACAACCAAGTTATGGAGGGGCTCCGATGGGCGGCCCGATGCAGCCTGCTGTTTTCCCGCAAGCAGGTGCTATGCCTGGAGCAATGCCTGGAACCATGTTTCCACCTGCAGGAGCTGGAGCCGGTCCGATGTTTCCACCGACAGGGGCAGTACCAGGAACAGGAGCCCCCTCTATACCAGGCATGCTTCCGGTTGAACAATCCTATATTGAGAATATCCTTCGCTTGAACAAAGGAAAACTGGCAACTGTCTATGCGACTTTTGAAAATAATTCGCAATGGAATGCCAAAACTTTTGTCGGCATTATTGAAGCTGCCGGCAGGGACCATTTAATCCTAAGCAGTCCGGAAACAGGACAACGAATTTTACTTCCAATGGTTTATCTTGACTATGTCACATTTGACGAAGAGTTGGAATATGAGTACCCATTTGCTGCGCCTGCTGCAGCTGACCTTACTACTTATCCGCCGAGATAAGGAGAAAATAATACTTATTTTTGCTATAAAGCAAACCTTCCCTGTCACTTTATATCCAAAGCTGACCACTGATTAATATAAAAAGGAGTCTGACTATTCGTCAGACTCCCTTCTTTTTTCCTTATAAAAATTTCACTGCAGCAATAACAATTAACACCCAAGCAATAATGAACGACACACCGCCTAATGGTGTAATTGCTCCCAGCATGCTGATTTTTGTAATACTTAATACGTATAAGCTGCCGGAGAATAGTACGATTCCGACAAACATAAGCCAGCCAGACCATGACAATAAGGAGCTTGAATGAACCTTGCCAAGCAATAGCCCTACAATCAACAATCCTACAGCATGAAGCATTTGATAGGTTACGGCCTTTCCCCAAGTATCTAAATATTTTGGTTCAAGCTTTCCCTCCAGAATATGTGCACCAAATGCCCCTAAAGCAACAGATAAGGCGGCCATTATGGCCCCTAGAATAACAAATAATTTCATCCTTCTCTCCCTTTCCTAAAGTCTATACTTCGATTAATGCCTAGCTGCAGCGCCTACCCCCTCGATGGTCTAGACATATCCGTCAAGAAGGTTAAAGAACAGCCTTCTTGACGACTCGACTTATGCTTGAGGCCCGCAGGATGCGGGTCATGCAGACGTTGCCACAGGATGTGGTGCTTTTAGTCTGCGTTCCTCTCGTGAGCAAGGCGCTTCCGCTTTTCTTACTAAAAATCAAAAATTGAATCCCCATTTGCACCATCTTCTACTTCCAGCTTTTTTTGCGGCGGCTGAATCGTTACAGACTGTGGCTGAAAACTTATCGGTTGCTGTTGAAATGACACTGCCTGATGCGGTACAGCCGACCCGCTAACTTCCGCAGCTGCGTGTGATGGTGACTCTAAGATCAACTCACAAAGGGTCTTCATCGCATAGGCGTGTTCACGTATTTTTGCATCTGAACCCGTTTGCTTCGCTTCCTGCAGCTCTTTTCCGATTTTATCTAGAAGTTTGCCCACTGAAATATTCATCTTGACCTCCAGAGCATTCTGTTATTTTCTATATGTTGTTCACTCTTACGCTTTTCGAGTTTCTTTTACAGCATAGACTATCATATGAACCCTCTCTATTCTACATGAAATTACAGCAAATTACAGCCTTTGAGCCTTCCCTAGCCATCTGCTGCAAACGACAACAATTGAAACAATCCTAAACATGTTTCACGTGAAACAATTTCCTTTCAACAGCAATTTCCATTTCAATACATAAAAACTGCCTATAATCTTTCATTTCTGCATTATTTCTTCAAACTTTTACCGTAAACTATAACTATCTATTTTGAAATTAGGTGAATTTTTTTGAAAAAGCTTTCCGTGAAACTAGGAATTTTATTTTTCTTTATTATCTTTGGATTAGTCACATTTATGTTTTTCTTTTTACATAACGGCATCACTCAGTCAAGAGTTGAGGAAGAGCTAACTAGTTTGCAAAGCCGCGGAAATTCTCATCGCGACATTCTCGAGAAACATTTTGACCAGGATACGATTGCTCATGTTGTCTTAATGGAATCTGAAGCCGAAACAGATGTGGTCATTACCAATCAGGACGGGCAAATACTTAACTCTTCAGCGCCTGCAGAAGCATTTGTGAAATATTTAAAAGGGCCGCTTCCCTCTATTCCTAGCGAAGGGCGGGTTATTGAAGGACATTGGGAGGATGAGCCTTATATATCAACTGTTAGCCCTGTTGAAAAGGATGGACAGCTTGTCGGGCTTGTTTATATGTTTCAGGATACGGCATCCATTCATTCCATGATGAAACGATTGAACGAACATTTTGCTATCTCAGGATGGATTTCGGTTATTTTCACCATCGTGATTATTATTTTTCTGTCTAAAGGAATTACAAAGCCGTTGCTCAAAATGAAAGCAGCCACGAGAGAAATTAGTAAAGGAAATTATTCTGTATCCCTTCCTGATACCTATGATGATGAGATGGGAGAATTAGCGGAATCAATAGAAACATTAGCACGGGACCTGCAGTACTTAACCAAGCAGCGCAATGAATTTTTGGCTAGCATTTCCCACGAACTGCGGACACCCTTAACGTATATTAAAGGCTATGCTGATATATTACGAAAACAAGACCTGCCAAAAGAAGAAACAGAAAAGTACTTAACCATTATTGTAGATGAGGCAAACCGATTAACTCAATTAGTAAAGGAACTATTTGAATTGGCCAAGCTAGATCAGAATCAATTTGCAATAGTAAAGGAAAAGGTTGATTTACACCCCTTTTTTGAAAAAATAAAGCAGCGGTTGCTGCCCATTTTCCAGGAAAGCAAGATTGAATTTACTGTCAGCTGCCCGCCGAACCTTTATGTGATGGCGGACCCGCTGCGGTTAGAACAAATTCTCTTTAACCTATTAGATAATGCCAAGAAATACTCCCCAAATAACGGTGCAGTTGTTTTAAAAGCCTTGAAGCATAAAAATGAAGTTCATATTGTAGTTCAAGACCACGGTAAAGGCATTCCGGAAAAGGACTTACCTCTTATCTTTAACCGATTCTATCGTGTTGATAAAGCACGCACCCGCTCACTTGGAGGTTCAGGCCTTGGACTAGCGATTGTTAAAGAGCTTGTACATGCCCATGGTGCAGATATCACGGTCAGCAGTACAGAGAATGCCGGCACCTGCTTTGAAATTATTTTTAAAGGAGAAGTACGATGAAAAACATCCTATTCGTTGACGACGAACCCTTAATGTTAGATTTATTATCATTGTATCTAAGCCCGCGCGGCTATAACTGTATTAAAAAAGAATCAGCACTGGATGCAATCAGCTATTTAGAGTCCCATTCTGTTGATCTGATTTTGCTTGATATTATGATGCCCGAAATGGATGGGTTGGAGGCCTGCCGGGGAATCCGAAAACATTGGGATACACCCATCATTATGCTGACGGCTATGAGTGAAAAAGCGGATATCGTCAAAGGGCTGAATACTGGCGCGGATGATTACATTTCCAAGCCTTTTGATGAAGAAGAATTGTTGGCGAGAATTGAGGCCGTTTTACGGAGGAGAACAAAGAGCAAAGGCAATCTATCCTTTCAGGGACTTGTGTTAAATCAAGATTCTTTTCAACTCCATTATAAGGGACAGGAAATCCCCTTGACACCAAAGGAATTTGGCATGATCGGCCTATTTCTGAATAACCCCAATGTCGTCTTTACAAGAGAGCATTTGATTACCTCTGTTTGGGGGTACGGCGTTTCAACAGAGGACCGGACCATTGATTCACATGTCAGAAACCTGCGCGAAAAGCTTCGCAAAGCCGGCTTTCCTGCTGATAACCATTTACTCACCGTTTGGGGAGTTGGGTACAAGTGGGATGGGAAAGAATGATTGCAATGAAATAATCCCTTAAGTGGAACCCTAAAATTTTCATATAACCGTAACAACTTCTCCATTTTTTCTGCATACGTTCTGCAAATCTTTAAGCTATCATTAAGATAAGAAAGGGGCTGATCAATATGAAGAAAAAATTAGCAATTGGATTACTAACAGGCGCAATTCTATTGGGCGGGGCCAGCACCATGGCTTTTGCGCAGACAAATAACGATGTAAATGGAAATGGGTTATTTAACTTCGGACAGATGAAGCCTTATATGGAAAAAATGCATCCAGATTTATCAAATCAAGAATTAAAACAAATGTATGACTCCTGCCACAGTAATGGCGGTATGATGGAGAACGTTGATCCTGCTGATATGATGCCAAGCGGTACAACATCTGGTATGATGGATAGATTTTAGTTTTAAAAAAGGATTGGCTCTTCAGCAATCCTTTTTTCACGTAAACACAAGTCCACATTTCACTATAATCTGCTATTGTATTTCTTCCCTGAAATCATTTATGAATTCCCCTCTTTTGTTACCTTCACCGTGGCTCTTCTTCATTTTCGAGCACAAAAGATACACTCCTCTCGTTTAACAGAATCATTTAATACAAAAAATGACCTCTAGCTTCCACTAGAGATCATTTCATGCATAATCTATCCAATCTATTCCTCATGCTGCTCAATATTGGAATGCTCCGTACCGCCCTCAGGAGACTCTGCTAATCCTATATAAGCATAATATACACCGACAACGACCAGCAAATAGACAATAGCGGAAAGCGCCCATTTTTTCATCCGTTATCTCTCCTTTATAGTCTTACTTTTTGCAAACGAAGTGCATTTAACACAACCGATACTGAGCTGAACGCCATTGCCGCACCCGCAAGCCATGGTGCCAAGAAGCCAATCGCTGCAATGGGGATTCCAATCGAATTATAAGCTAATGCCCAGAATAGATTTTGCTTTATATTAATGATTGTCTTATGGCTCATTAAAATAGCATCAGCAATACTGTTTAAATCGCCGCGGATAAGTGTGATATCTGCCGCTTCCATGGCTACATCGGTTCCGGTACCAATCGCCATCCCAATATCAGCAACTGCAAGTGCTGGTGCATCATTGATTCCATCTCCAACCATCGCTACTTTCTTACCCTGCTGCTGAAGCTTCTTCACTTCTTCCGCTTTTCCTTCCGGCAGAACTTCCGCAATAACCGAATCAACTCCAGCCTCTTTTGCGATAGCATTAGCTGTTTGTTGATTGTCACCTGTAATCATGATTACTTCAAGCCCCATGTCTTTCATACGTTTAATCGCTTCTGTTGAAGTTTCCTTGATTGTATCAGCCACAGCAACAAGTCCGGCATAGACACCGTCCACTGCCGCCAGCATCGCTGTTTTCCCCTGCTTTTCAAGATCTTCCATGACATTAAGCACATGCCCAATCTCGACATTAAATTGTTTCATCAGCCTGCGTGTACCGACCAACACTTCTTTGCCATTTACCGTTGCTTTAATACCATAGCCGGGTATATTTTCAAAGGCAATTACATCTGAAAGTTCAATTGTCTTTTCCTTAACCCCTGCCACAATGGATTGCGCAAGCGGGTGCTCAGATTGCTTTTCAGCCGAACCTACGAGAGCTAAAAACTCTGCTTCATCCATATCTGTTACTACATCTGTAAGAACTGGCTTTCCGTTGGTAATCGTACCTGTTTTATCTAAAATGACCGTATTGATTCGGTGCGTCATTTCAAGATGCTCTCCGCCCTTAAAGAGAATGCCATATTCGGCAGCCCTACCGGAGCCTGCCATAATAGACGTTGGTGTGGCTAGACCAAGAGCACATGGGCAGGCAATCACAAGCACAGCAATCAGTTTTTCCAACGCTTCTGCAAAGTTACCCGGATTCACCCAGATATACCAAATCAAGAACGTAATTACGGCAATTCCGACAACGATTGGGACAAAGATTCCCGAGATAGAATCGGCCAAACGCTGGATTGGTGCTTTGGATCCCTGTGCTTCTTCAACCACTTTAATAATTTGAGCAAGTGCAGTTTCCTTGCCGACCTTGGTTGCCTTCATCTTTAAAAAGCCATTTTTATTAATCGTTGCACCAATAACGGTATCCCCGACTGTTTTATCAACCGGGACACTTTCACCAGTAATCATGGACTCATCCAATGCAGAGGTTCCTTCCAAGATTTCACCGTCAACAGGGATTTTCTCGCCTGGTTTGACTAATAAAATATCCCCTGTAACCACATCTTCAAGCGGAATCGTCATTTCCTCGCCATTCCGGACAACAGTGGCTGTCTTCGCCTGCAGACCCATGAGCTTCTTAATCGCTTCAGATGAGCGTCCCTTTGCTCTTGCTTCAAACAACTTTCCAAGGATTATTAACGTGATTAACACGGCACTTGTTTCAAAATAAAGCCCAACGGAGTGGGTACTTTTGCCAATGGTTTGAAGAGATAAATATACACTGTAGAAATAAGCTGCAGAGGTGCCCAGGGCCACGAGCACATCCATGTTCGCACTTTTATTTTTCAGTGCTTTATAGGCTCCTACATAAAACTGCTTCCCAATGATAAATTGGACAGGTGTTGCCAACAGCATTTGCACCCACGGATTCATAAAGGCCTCTGGTACATATAAGGAGGATGTAAAGCTGAAATGTCCAACCATGGCCCATAGCAGCGGTATGGAAAGGATTGCCGAGAAGATAAACTTCCCTTGCTGTTTGATAATTTCCTTTTGTCTATGATCAACGGCTTCTTGCTTTGTTTCATCACTTTTTACGATGGCGCCATAACCAAGGTTTTCTACCTTTTGGATCATATCTTTTACGGTAATGGTAGACGGATTATATTCAACTGTAGCTTTTTCCAAAGCTAGATTGACATTCGCTTGAATGACCCCATCCATTTTGTTTAAACCTTTTTCAATTCTGGCTGAACAAGCCGCACAGGTCATGCCTGTGATCTCTAATTCCTGCTTCTCCGTTACAACATCGTAGCCAAGGTCCCTGACTTTATTCTGAATGTCGACAGGTCCCAGTGCCGCCGCATCATATTTCACGGTAGCTGTTTCAAGAGCAAGATTCACATTCGCTTCCTGTACACCCTCCATTTTTTTCAAACCCTTTTCAATTCGAGTGGCACAGGCGGCACATGTCATACCGGTTATTTGAAACTGATTTTCAGCTGCTTTTCCAGCTGATTTTTCAGCTATCTTTTCACTCATTATTGTCACCTCATACCTATATAGGGTATATTCCATTTAAAAAGAGAGAGCGGGTGCTTCATGAAGCACATTCGCTCTTCATTAACCTACTTTACATCGTAACCTTGATCATCAATTGTTTCCTTGATGGCTTCTAACGTTACTTCATCTGCATTATACTCAACGTCAACTGATTTATTTTCTAGGCTTACTTTCACACTTGCAACACCATTTAATTTACCAACGCTGCCTTCTACCGCTTTTACGCAGTGACCGCAAGACATACCTTCAACATTAAGAGTTACTTTTTCCATTATGATCGTCTCCTTTTACTTTTTCATTAATTTTTGAACCGTTACCAACACTTCATCAACAACTTCTAAATCCCCGCTTTGAATGCGATCGACGACACACTCCTTCAAATGGGCTTCAAGAAGGATTTTTGCCACGCTGTTTAGGGCGGCTTGGGTAGCAGCAATCTGTGTAATGACATCGTCACAATAAGTATCTTTGTCAATTAACCGCTTTATGCCCCGAACCTGACCCTCAATCCGATTTAACCTGGATTCAAGGTTTTTCTTCATTTTGTCAGAATGATGACTCTTTCGCTCACTTGAATGGCTGCAGTTCTCTCCCTCAAGCAATGGGTCTTTCTCAAATTCGGATGACATCAAATATCCCTCCTCGATCTTTATTATAGTATACGGGGGTACCCTATGTAAAGTTCCTTTTTTTAAAAAATTTATTAAAATTTTTTCTGAATCCTTTTCCTTCACGGGATAGTTTATCCCAATTTGCAAATCTTAATGTTATTAGATAAACACATCCGAGGAGTACATCACATGACTTTGCTGCTCAAAATCCTAACCATCTATTTAATCACGATTGCCATCATGCGTTTAATGGGGAAATCGACGATTATTCAAATGACACCTTATGATTTAGTCGCGATTATTATCGTCGGTACGATAGCGTCAGAGCCTTTAATCAGCACAGAATTTTGGCCCACCTTATATGCGTTGGCCATTCTGACAGTGTTCCATCTGTTCTTTTCTTGGCTAACCTTAAGCCAATTCGCGAACCGCTTCTTTCTGGGCGAGCCCACCCTTCTCATCAAAAAAGGTGTCATCCTTGAAGATAATCTCGAAAAATCAAGACTGTCGGTTGCCCAGCTTCTATCCATCCTCAGAAGCAAAGGCTACCCGCAAATTGCCGATGTCGATTATGCGATGCTAGAGCCGATTGGTGAAGTAAGCATCATTCCAAAAGCGGAAAATACGCCTGTTACCGTTCAGCATATGGAAATATCGATTGATGATGAAGGCCTTCCGATTTCTGTTATTATTGATGGAAAAATTCAATACCGTAACTTGGCCTTATTGGGAAAATCGAAAGAATGGGTGATGGACTATTTAGATAAAAATAACGTGGCTGTAAAGGACATCATTTATGGTTACGTTAATGAAAAGTCTAAGAAAATGTATATTAATAGACGTTCGGATAAGCCCGATTAATTAAAAATCAAATACCTTGGGGGTGTACCTTTCCTAATTTTATACTCCCCCCACCTATCTTATTCCTTCTCTTCATTGTTCTATAAAGTGTATTTCGAAATATGATTTACAATGAAAGAAGGTGCTGCAATGGAAAACAAACCTTTTTTAATAACAAAAAAATTGCAACCGGAAAATCAAGAATCTCCCATTCACTTTCTGTCTCCATGGCTGACGCCAGCCAAGTACTTTTACCGTCGAAATCATTTTTCCTATCCTCCGCTGACTCCTCGGCATCTATGGCTGCAAATTAGTGGGAATGTATCACAGCCCCGTTCTTTTCATCTCTATGACATCCTTTCTATGCAGGCAAAATCACTCATTCTTCCCCTCGAATGCGCAGGTAATAAAAGAGCTCATTTTAATCCAAAAGTCTACGGAGAACAATGGAAGGACGGAGCGATTAGTCAAGGGAAATGGACGGGAGTCCCCTTAGCTCACCTGCTTGGACAAACAGGAATCTGTAATCAGACAAAGGAGGTTCTTTTTGAAGGAGTTGATTTTGGCAGAAAGCCCAATAAAGAAGACATGATTCCCTATAAAAGAAGTCTTCCGTTAGAAACAGCCTTACATCCCGATACCATTATTGCCTATATGTACAACGACAAACCAATTGATTATAAACGCGGCTATCCATTCCGATTGATTGTTCCAAACTGGTATGGAATGGCTTCTGTAAAATGGCTCACTAAGATTGAACTCATCAATGATTCCTTTAACGGACCGTTCCAAACAGATGATTATGTCTACTATCCGCATAAACATAACGACCATGATTCTTTTCCCGTTACGACTCAACAAGTGAACTCGATTATTCAACAGCCGCTACCATTTTCCTTATTAAATACAGGAGTTCATGAAATAAAAGGAATAGCCTGGAGTGGGAAAGGCATCATAACAGGGGTCGAAATCAGCTTAGACAATGGCGATACATGGCAGAGGACCGTTCTTGAGCGTTTGAATGAGCCTTATGCCTGGACGAAATGGTCCTTTTTGTGGCATGTGGAGAAAAAGGGAGAATACTCTATTTATGCAAGGGCAAAGGATTCACAAGGACGAATTCAGCCGATTCATGCCTTTTGGAACCGGAAAGGCTATGGATATAATGCCGTGTTGAAAGTGAACGTGAAAATTGAATAGTTTTTATAGGTGCAAGCATTTTTCTTTCGTTTTTTATTTACTCTCATTCATTTGTTTCAAATAGCAAAACTTTAAAACGATTATTTCTAGATTACTTTTATAAAAAAGCAGGCTGATTCTTCCCGCATCAGCCTGCTTTCTTGCATAGTTTAATGCCCGCTATGCCCTTCACCGGTTTCCTGAACAATCTCTAGCTTGTCATCAATGATTCCCTGCGTTTGGAAAGGAATGGCTGCATGGTCCCCGATGAGAAAAGCATGATTATACGGTCCTTCTGTTGGAGTGTCCTTGAACATTGGCTTAATGTCGGCGAGGAAATCATAGGTTTCCTGCTGCAATTCTCCCTTATCAAGCCAAATTAACGGCGCATGCTTTCCTAAATGGGAGAATGGCGCGGCAGCAATCGCTGCTTCTGGTGATTCAGTGGATACGAATGATACCCCATGGCCAGACCCTGTTAAGCCCCAGCCAAAGCCTGTCTCCTGATCTTTATACTTAGCAAATTCAATCGATGCTGCCACTGGATTTTTTGCGTCTGAGCCAATCCGCTGCACCTTGCCATATTCCTTTAATTGCTTTCCAAGGTCCTTCGAAATTACACTTTCAGGTCCTAGAATATAAATATTGGCTTTATTCTTTCTTTTTTCTAAAGCCTCTATCGTTTCTTCGGGAATTTCCGTTTCTGTTACATAAAGAATCGGTTCCGGCATATGAGCAATCCAGTTAACGGCCGGTATCGTGTACAGTTGATTGCTTTCTTCAGCTGAGGCGATGATTACCCCCTCAGGGTACCCCCCGGACACATCCGCATAAGCATCATCGATATTTTTGGCAAAATCAGCCGGATTTTCTCCTGTTATCCTTTCGACCTTATAGTCAGAGAGCTGACTAAGTACCGCTTCTGACACTTCCCCCATTACCATGACCTGGGTGCCGTTTGTATTTCCAATTGGATTCAATCGATTAATCTCATGCAAAATATTTTCCGGAATACGATCATTTTGGATAAATAACAATGGTCCGTTATTCGGATGGTGAATTAAATCGGTACTGGCCAATGCATTCTGCCAATTTCCTAATGGAGCTAAAATGACGGTCCCCGGCTGATTTTCCTTATGCGTTGCAGGCCAAATCGTTTGTGATACAAGGATAGATGTCTCAATTGGATTGCTCGTTGAAATTCTCGTCACATTTTTCGTATTCATCGTTAAAAGATTTTCTGAGGCATTTTCATTTATTTCTCCAGGAGCATTTGCGAATTTAGCCATGCTGCCGGAAGGTGTATTTTCAGTGTCCGTTTCCTGCTCTTCCTGGTTCGTTCCAACTGTCTCTTTTTTGGATGTTTCTGCTTGATCTTCATTGTTCGTGCATGCCCCAAGCACCACTAACAGCGCAGTTAATAATGTTACAAGTATTGCTTTTTTCATAACGATATACATTCCATATCCCCCTTATTTTCGTTCGAAATTAGGATAACCCATAAATATGCAGAATTTATGGACTTTTCCTATTACCGATGAGAAGCGCCGTTTTTTATTAATCCTATCTCCTTTATTTCCAACGCACTGTTACAATAGGTGGTTGATTTCCGCTCCAGACACTTCAATCAACCCGTTAATAAAAGTCAATAACATTATTTATCACAGTTATTTCCAAAAGGACTATCTCGTATTACTTCCTCTCCCATAAAAAAACTCACCGTTATCGGTGAGTGAGAAGAGTTTATTATCGGCTGGTACGTCCGCTGTAGCTGTGACGATGGGGCATCATACCGTCAACAGTGGTCAATCCGCTAAATTCATGGTAATGCCCCCCGCCTGGAAGCGGGATCGACGGACCGGTAGTGCCGCGAATTTGATGGCGGTGCTGATTGTCAATAGAGGTAAAGGTAAAATATTGATGAGTATGCTGCATGCCGCTTGGGGCTGGTTCCGTCGTGCCAGCATATCTGTGAGCATGGCCTCCATCAAAGGATGTAACCCCTCTAAATTCGTGAATATGGGCTGGGAGTTGCCTTCCGTCCCATGTAGTAATATAAAGATGATGTGAATGCATCGAGTCTGAATCATCAGCATGATACATATATCCAGTAACAGGGATTTCCATTAAACAAAACTCCTTTTGCCTTTTTTCATACTGTATGTGTTTCAGGCAAAAAGGGATTCAAATATTTAAAGTTATGATTCTAGATATTTATAAAAAAATAAATAACTTTTTCATCATCCATAAAATCTGCATATTTTTATCGTATCGTATAGAAAAGTAAGTGGATTGACCTCTCCTTGCTTTATAAAAACAAAATGGCGCCTGCATGGCGTCTTTTTATTTTTATTAGCTGCATTGTATTGGGAAAAATAATCTTCCCTATCATTCCTCTTTTTTCCCTCCTGCAAAAATAACCCAACCCTCATAAAACTTTGACGTATCTACTTTTTTCCTGCCAACGTAAAATGACATGTTTCACGTGAAACAAACATTATGGAACATAGTTCACCTTTTTACCTTGCATTGTCTGAATGCAGAAATCGATGCCAAGATTTGTTTTATGGATGACCTCAAATCAACCAATATCGTTTTAAGTAAAATCATCAAAAACTATCATTAAATGAAAGATAAAGAGCTTCGTATCTTTCAATCATTTTCTCGAGAGAAAAATACTGGTTCACTTTTTTGAGAGTATTTTCAGCTAAGTGATTTCGGAGGGACTGATGGTCGATTAGTGCTTTTAGACAGTCTGCTAATTGCTCTGAATTACTTTTTTCAAATAGAAAGCCGTTCTTCATATGCTCTATTTAATCAAGGATGCCGCCAACTTTACTGCAAACAGGAACACATCCGCATGCCATCGCTTCGGTTATTGAAAGGCCAAAGTTTTCAATTCTTGAAGATTGAACGAAAATATCAATATCTTGCAGTTCCTTTGCTAAGACATCCCTAGATACATGTCCTCTTAAGGATACCGGAAGATTTTCCTTTTTAATCATGCTTTGAAAAGCTTCTAATTCTGAGCCGGCACCAAACATCAAAACCTCATACTGATATCCTTCTTTTTTCAATATAGTGAGCGCATCTAGTAAAAGATCATAGCCTTTATGATATTCTAAAAAGCCGGAAGTAGCGATTCTGACAGGTAAATAACTCTTATCCTTAGGATGAAAAAGTGAAGTATCGATGCCGCTATGCACAACAACATGCTTCTCTTTTGCTATCGGAGGTAATTTAGGGTCAACAAAAGAAGAAACAGTTACGACTTTTTTGGGACATGTGACCGCATAATAATCTAGCTTCCGAAACAGCTCCTCTAAAGCGATGGAAGCTAAAAGTAAGTTAATTACTTGTCCACGGTCAATATCAATGGAAGGAATAATAGTTGGTATATTTGGTAATGACATTCGATACACCTCCTTTCCTTACTATACTATTCAGATTGGAAGTTTTAGAGATTCCTTGCAATAAGAATCCGCATTTAATTGGAAATAGGACATAACAAAACGCTGAACATCTATTCAACGCTTTATTATCATATGGTGATTCGTCCAGACGAGCTCCGTTTTATTCGTATCATGATTCCTAACTTTGGTTTTGAACCTGCCTCTGTTTTTTGTTTGTTGAATAAGGCTGGAAAGTACCTCTTGAAGTTCATGATTTATCGAGTCCGCTAAAGACAAATGAAGTGAGACCTTTTTTAAATCATCTATTGTCTCTTCTATTACTTCGTATTCCAGATTCTCGTCTTGGTTATCAATCATTGAATCTGAGTATCTTATGCATAAATCATTCTTGTTAAAATACATTTGCTGAAGATTAATAATTGATTTTAAAAAAGGGATTAAGCAAAAAATACAATAGTCTTCTTTGCTTTGACCATTGAATTCTTCAGATGATGAAAGAGCACGGGTCATTAATAAAGATGATGCTAATAATTTATCGATTGGTTTATGAACATTTACAATAGAATAAAGGCCATTCATATATTTATTTTCTAAATTGGGTTTCATTCTATCAACCACCTTTATTCTAGAGGATTAAACGGACTGCAAGGACTACAGGAGTTCTTTTGTTGGTGCTTTGGTTCTTTACAGTTTGGGCAATCTATCTCCAAAACGTTTTGTAATTTACGCAGTAAAAGCCATTCCTTCATTAGGACTGTTTCCACTAGCTGAGTAACAGATTTATTCAAAGCTAATATTTCTTGATTTGTCGGATTCGTTGAAAAATTTAAATCCTTACCGACAAATGCTTGAATCTTTTCAGCCTCAGCATTTAAGATGCGAGACAGCGCTGTTTCTTCTAAGGCAATTGATTCTAATAAGTCAATTTTTGTTTCATGTAAACATGGTCAATGGGGTTGTGGAGGGATAGTAGGCATACTCATATGAATCTTCCCTTTCTTAAACATCTAGTTGTATTTTATGGGGACGTAACCTAGAGTGTTACAGTATCTTCGGTAAAATTGTATGCCCAGTTACCGTGAAAAAGGAATTATCCTCGTCTTCAACACCTTTAAAAGATACCTCTCCTCTTTACATACAATTTATTTGAATATTAAGATACCCCTGTGATATACATAGATAAGATTCATATGATTCATATCATTGGAGTTGCTTTAGGAGGAAACACTCATGAATTCTTTCATTCTATTATTC
Source organism: Niallia endozanthoxylica (assembly GCF_008710145.1). Taxonomy (GTDB): domain Bacteria; phylum Bacillota; class Bacilli; order Bacillales; family Cytobacillaceae; genus Bacillus_BD; species Bacillus_BD endozanthoxylica. The sequence goes on along the minus strand of NZ_VYKL01000060.1, from coordinate 9,879 downwards.
ATAGCCATCTTAAGCGAAGTCTTTGCCAGCTCCATGCTAAAGGCTGCTGATGGTTTTAAAAAGCTGCTGCCCTCTATGGGTGTCGTGGCTGGCTATGGATTTGCTTTTTATTTCCTATCACTATCCTTGAAAGTCCTACCTCTTGGCATGGCCTATGCCATATGGTCCGGGCTGGGAACAGCTTTAACCGCTTTAATAGGAGTCACCATCTATAAAGAGAATTTTAACAGCAAAACATTTTGGGGTTTAGCGCTTATCATTGGGGGCGTTATTCTATTAAACTTCGCGAACGGAGAATCCCATTCGGCTTAAAAGAATTGGAGGAAAAAAATGAAAGGCTATATTATGTTAGGCATTTCTATTATAAGTGAAATCTTTGCAACAACCATGCTCAAGCTATCAGAAGGATTTACCGTCCCCTTCCCATCCATTGGTGTCGTAATCGGATATGGATTATCCTTTTATTGCTTACCCTTATGTCTCAAAACGATTCCATTGAGCCTGGCCTATGCCATATGGTCTGGAGTCGGTACGGCATTAACTGCTTTAATTGGAGTCATAATTTGGGACGATCCTTTTAACTCACTCACCTTTGCTGGATTAGCACTTATTATCGGAGGCATTATTGTTTTACAATCGTCAAATAGGCCGGAAAAACTTGAAAACAAGCCGCAGAAGAGTAAGAATCTCATATGATCCTTACTCTTCTTTTCCTTTAAATCGTTAGAATCAATTAATTCCTTTGCCTTCAAAAATAAAATAACTCCTTTAAGAACAATATAAATGTATCAACATACTGTGGGAGCGTCTCATGATACAAGCCAGGACAGAGCAGGAATGGGTAACAAAATATATACAAGGGAAGAAACATCCGCTTCCGGTTGTATTAGGGACAAAAGGAACCTGGACAGGCAACGGAAAACCAATGGTTATTCTAATCGGTTTTACGATTGAGGATGTGCTGGTACTAGGTGATATCTATGGAGTGTCCCACCATCCTGTCAGGGAAATGAAGGAGAAGCAAGTAACCTACTATGCAATCAATATTATTGATAGGAAAAAGGTAAAGGAAATTATCGAGGAATGGAAGAAACCCTGAGAGTAAGCACGATTAAAAAAAGCGATACTCTTTTGAAAAGAATACCGCCCTACTGCTGTCATTTAAACATACATTAATATTTTTGAATCTTTGGCAACCCCTGACTCAATCGCTGCTTTTGACACCGCGTAGGCTACACTTTCAACGACACGTTTATCCAATGCACTTGGAATTACATAATCGCTTGTTAATTCATTATCCGGGATAATATTTGCAATCGCATAAGCTGCGGCAATCTTCATTTCTTCCGTAATGTCGGTTGCCCGAACATCAAGAGCGCCGCGGAAAATCCCTGGAAAAGCCAGAACATTATTTACTTGATTTGGAAAGTCAGAACGCCCTGTTCCTACTACTGCCGCTCCGGCAGCTAAAGCTTCGTCAGGGAGAATTTCCGGTGTTGGATTAGCCATGGCAAAAACTATTGGCTTTTCATTCATCATTCTAACCATATCCCCTGTCAACACACCAGGGCCCGAGACACCAATAAATACATCTGCATCTACAATAGCCTCTTGCAGACCGCCTCTTACCTTTCGATGATTCGTGACTTCAGCGATAAGTGTCTGGCTAGGATTCATCCATTCCTCTCCAGGACAAAGAATCCCTGCCCGATCAACAAGTGTAAGATCTTTCATCCCTGCTATCATTAACAGTTTGGCAATCGCAATGCCAGCAGATCCAGCTCCATTAATCACCACTTTCGCATGGTCCATATTCTTTTTCACCAAACGTAAAGCATTGATTACTGCTGCTAAAATAACAATGGCTGTCCCATGTTGATCATCATGAAATACAGGAATGCTTAGTTCCTTTTTCAGCCGTTCTTCAATTTCAAAGCATCTAGGTGCAGCAATATCTTCTAAATTAATGCCGCCAAAGGTTGGTTCCAATGCTTTAACAATATTGACAATTTCATCAACATTTTTTGTATTTAGACAGAGGGGAACAGCATCGATGCCCGCAAATTGATTGAATAGCAGAGACTTCCCTTCCATGACAGGCATAGCTGCTTCCGGCCCGATATCCCCTAAACCTAATACGGCTGTACCATCTGTTATGACTGCCACCATATTTCCGCGTCCAGTATATTCGTAAGATGCTTCTTTATCTTCAGCAATCGCTAAACAAGGTGCTGCAACACCTGGTGTATAGGAAAGACTCAGGTCTTCAGCAGAGTTTATTTTTACTTTACTAACTACGCGAATTTTACCGGCCAAATCTCTGTGTAATTGCATGGCTCTTTCTTTTATTGTATTATCACTCATGGTTTCCCACTCCTCTTCTATCCTTACATTCATCTAAACAAACCAGTCTATCTATATAGGGCTTATATTTATCTTTCATTTTTATTAGCTTAATGCTTTCATCAATAACGTTGCTAGAATAACCGTTGAAGCACCGCCAAGTCTTGTTGCAACCTGCGCAAATGGCATTAAAGACATACGGTTTGAAGCGGAAAGAATCGCTACATCCCCCGTACCGCCTAAACCACTGTGGCAGCCAGTTACAATTGCAGCGTCAACTGGGTACATTTTCATGAACTTTCCAACGAGATATCCTGTTCCTACCATCGCTAAAACAACGGATGCACAAACAATAATATAAGGAATCGTAACTAGTTTCACTACATCCTCTAATGGAATATATAAAAGGCCTAAACCAACCATTAATGGCCAAGTTAAACTTCCTGAAACAAATTTATATAAGTGAAAAGCACCTTGTTCCATTGAAGCAGGCATAACTGAAATCGCTTTAATAAGTGCTGCTAATATAATCATTAAGACTGGTCCTGGGATACCAAGGAACTCATGCGCCAAGCCTCCGAAGATAAACAAACTAGTTGCTATTAGCAATCCGGCGCCCATTAGTTGGAAATTAACCGGTTTGTTAATGGTTGTATCTTCTGTCATTCCGTCTCCGCCTTTTGCTTTAACCAACACACCATTTCCAGAAAGATGCGGCTTCTTTTCACCAACTCTCATTAAAACACCTGCACAAATAACGGCTACAATATTTCCAATAACAGCAGCTGGAACCATTTGAGCAACAAAGGTTTCCGCAGAATCTCCTAAAATTGAAGAATAGGCTAAGGATAAAGGTAAGATCCCTTCACCAATTCCGCCGCCAATAATCGGAACAATAATATAAAATAAGGTATGCTTCCATTCATAACCGAATAATGTACCGACTCCTATTCCTACGACTACTGAAGCAATGGTTCCTAAAACAAGTGGAACAAACATTTTTACTAACCCTTGAATCAATGCACTTCTGTTCATTCCCAAGATGCTTCCAGATACTAAAATGGCAATATATAAATATAGAAAATTTGAAGTTTTCATTAAGGTATGTGCTGCATCCATCGCAGCGGGATTAACAAGATCTAAGAAAACGAGCGTTGATGGGACTAATAAAGCTAAGATAGCCGGCCCGCCAATATCTTTTAAAATAGGAATTTTCATTCCGAGGTCACCAAGTAGAATACCTATGATCATAATTACTGCGAAACCGCCAATCATATCATTAGGCAGCGACCCCCTGTATGATGCTCCAAGAATAATGGCTGCTAAAATAATATAAAGTGGTATTGGTATAATTCCTATCTTATAATGTGCTATTTTTGATAAGAGACTCTGACCCCCATCAGTTGACTCTATATGTGGAATCGTTTCCAACTTTCTTGCTGGTTCCATGTTCATTCCCCCCTAATCATTTATAAACCAATCATATTCGCAATCAGGGTTTTGGAATAGTTTATGTAATTAATGTAAGCGTTTCAGAAACCATAAAAAAGTAAGCAGCCTTTTAGCTGCTTACAAATATTTTTTTATTAAGTTCTCCTCAGATTTATTTATTTCATACTGGTATACCGGTCTGCCAACTGTACCGTAGATAATACGTTCCCTCAATACGCCAATGTCCGTTAAAAACTTTAAGTATTTCCTGACAGAGACGCGGGAAATCCCTACTATTTTCACAATGTCCTCCGTTGAAAAGTGTTCTTCCTTATGCGAACTGATTGCTTCCCAAACCTGCTTCAGTGTATTATTAGTCAATCCTTTTGGAAGATCCTCTATAACTGTCTTTTCCTCGATATGGAAAAATTGTCGATCTAATTCTTTTTGACTTATTACTTGTTGATCCTTTATAAACCTTGCTTTTTCCTTATAGGCAGTCAGGGTTGTATTTAAACGTTCAAACTCAAACGGCTTAATTAAATAATCAACCACTCCATATCTAATTGCTTTTTGTATCCTCTCAATATCTGAAGCAGCGGAAATGATAATGACATCTATATCCATTTCATTTTCCCGTAAATAAATCAACAGCTCTAATCCATTCTTACCCGGCATAAAAATGTCCAACAGAATCAAATCGACTGTCTGTTTTTGAAGCACCTCTATTGCCGCATCAACTGTAGCGGAAACAGCAACTAACTGGAATCCTTTTATTTCTCCAATGTATCGTTTATTAAATTCCGCAACCATTGGGTCATCTTCTACAATCATTGTCCGAATCATTTTTTCCTCCCCCTTAACTGTTGTATGGAATATATACGACAAACTCAGTACCTTGACCGGGTTTAGAGGAAATAATAAATTCACCCTCTAATTTATTTATCGATTGTATGACTAAATGCAGGCCAAAGCCTCTATTCTGTCCTTTTGTCGAGTATCCTTTTTGCAGGACTTTATTTTGCTCCTCCTCTGTCATTCCCGTCCCGGTATCCGAAACCTCTATTGTTAAAATATCGTCAGCATATTCAAAAATAGCTTCGACTTTTTTGATTGGGCAATCCATTACAGCATCTATCGCATTATCAATTAAGTTCCCTACAATGGTAATTAACTCATGAACCATTTCATAATTCTGCGGCTTAGGAATAGGACGCTCGCTTGAAAAATGAAGCTCCACACCGGCCTCCCTTGCATAGCTTAATTTACCAATTAAGAAGCCTGCCAGAACGGGTTCTTGCATCATTTGGGACACTAAATTAATTTCATTGCTGCGATGATTAACTGTTTCACTGATATATTGTGACAGCTGATCATAATTCTTCATATGGACCATGCCAAGAATCACATGAAGCTTATTCATGAACTCATGTGCCTGAGCTCGCAATGCATCTGCATAAAGCTGTACACCTGTTAGCTGCCCTGCCAATTGACGCACTTCCGTCTTATCACGGAAAGTAGAAATGGCACCAACTGTTTTTTTATTTAAGACAATAGGAACCCGATTGACCAATAATATAACTCCATTGATTTCCTGCTCCTGATCGAGTTCTGCCTCTCCTGTTCTAATCACATCGGTCATACGAGATGTAGACATATAAATATTAACATCTTTTCCTATCGGCTGATCATCAAGCCCCGCCTTTTTAAAGATTGATAACGCAGATTTATTGACTAGTGTAATGCGGGAATCTTGATCAGTGGCGATAATCCCTTCACGTACAGAGTTCAACATCGCACTTCGTTCTTCCACTAATCTAGCAATTTGAATAGGTTCTAATCCTAACAAAATTTTCTTTATGTATCTTGCTAAAACAACAGCTCCAATTACTCCTATTAATAACCCGAGACCAATCCCTATTAAGATTCCTTTGCGGCTTTTATCCACTGCCTTTTCCACATCTTTAAGCGTGATCCCAACGGCTACGGCACCGACTTGTTTTCCATTATCAATAACGGGTGTAAAGGACCTTAATGAATGACCTAACGTACCTTTAGAGATAGAGACATGCTCTTTTCCCTGTAAAACAGGACCCTCATCACCACCTCTAAAATGTTTACCCACTTTACTGCTGTCTGGATGAGATTTTCGTATTCCATCCATATCCATGACCACAACAAATTCTACATTTGTAGCAGCTTTAATGTCATTTGCAAACGTTTGGATATCTGATTCATCCCGCTCGCCACTCAGCCCTTCCATAACAAGCGGACTTAGCGCTACCATTCTGGCAACATTGGTTGCTTTTTCAGACTGACTGTTCTCAACTGTATCAGCTACTAGTTGGCTGATTAAGATTTCCGTTATCAAAAGTGAAATAAATACGACAGCTAAAACAAAAAAGATGATGCTATTTTGTAAACTTAGCTTTCCTCTATGCATATTTTCCCCCTAAGAATTGATGTTCAACATTGGCTTGTTATCGTTACATTCTCCTGATCGTTATTTAGCATTTAACTTATTCACTATACCATTCTCTTGTATCCCCTTTTAAGCATAAAAAAGGAGATAAGCCTATTGTAAGACTTATCTCCTTTTGAGAACTTATTTTTATAAAAGCAGCAGTCCGTCCAAATCCATAATTTCAATATTCCGCTGTCCCTTCTGCTTGATATAACCGGCCACTTCAAGATCCCCCAGCTTACGGCTGATGGTTTCCGGAGTTGTACCTAAATAGGAAGCCAAATCCTTTTTGCTCATTGGAAGCGTCAATTCAGTTGAATCCCTTTCTAGGCACTCAGCAAGAAAGAGTGCAATCCTTGTCTCTACTTTTTCCGTTGCAAACCGTGTTGTCTGCTTCTCCGACTGCTCTAAGCGGCTGGAGAACTCGGATAGAATTTTTAACGAAATAGATGGATATTTCAAAAGAAACTCCTGCAGGTCCGAACGTCTAATCATACAAACCTGCGTATCTATTATTGCCTCTGCATATGATTCGTGAACCCCTTCATTAAACAAGGCAAGCTCGCCTGTAAAATCACCTGGATTCAAGATTCGGACAAGCTGTTCCTTGCCGGATTCAGATAGGCGGTAAATTTTAATTTTCCCTTTGCTTACAATATAAAGCGAGTCAGACTGTTCGCCCGCCTTATATATCATTTCTCCTCTTTTATAGGAGGAAGACCTGGCTGTTGTCATAACTTCATTCATCTGTTCGTTTTCTAAATGATTGAAAATTGGCACCAAGGTAATACACTGTTTGTGATTGTCATGGGTATGACACTGGGCATAGTCATGCATCTCCATTCCTTTCACCCCTTTACTCCGTCTGCAGGCATCTATTACATCGTGATTCAGTCTTTTTCTTCTTTTTATTATATCTGATTAATCTCATTGCATTTAAAATAACCAACAGCACACTTACCTCGTGGATAAACATTCCGGATGACAGATGAACGGATTCGGCTAACACTCCAGCAAGCAGAACAAAGACAATACCGACTGCAAAGAACGTATTCTGCTTTATATTCGAGATTGTTGCTTTCGATAGAGAATGGGCATGTGATAGCTGCTCAAGCTTGTCCGCCATTAAGACAACATCTGCTGTTTCCATCGCTGCATCTGTGCCGCCTTCTCCCATCGCCAGTCCAATATCTGCCGTCGCAATCGCCGGTGCGTCATTGATTCCGTCTCCCGCCATTGCAACAACATGGCCTGCTTCCTTTAATTTCTTTATATATTCTACTTTATTTTCCGGTAATAATTCTGCGTGATATTCATCGATTCCTAATTTCTGTGCCAAAAGTGCAGCTGTATGCTTGTTATCACCTGTCAGCATGACGATTTTCTTAATACCGTTTTTCCTCATCTCAGCTAATGCTTCGGCTGCGTCCTCACGAATCTGATCAGCAATGGAAATGACACCGGCCATTTTCCCATCTATCGCTGTGAAAACAGCAGTATTTCCACTCTTTTCTTGCTTTTCTGCATAGCTTTCCACTTCCTTTGAAATCTCGATATTTTCTTTCATCATCAGCTTACGGTTCCCAACCGCGAAAAAATGTCCATCCACGATTGCTGTCATTCCATTTCCTTTGATGATACTGCCACTCTCCGGCTTCTCTTCGATATTTAAGTTTTGGGCTTTAGCTTCTTTTACAATCGTCTGCCCTAGATGATGCTCAGAAATGGTTTCCGCCTGTGCTGTTAATTGCAGGAATTGCTCTTCTTCTAGTGTTGAGTCAAACAGTTTAATATCCGTTACTTCAGGCTTTCCTTTTGTCAACGTACCTGTTTTATCAAACACAAGTATGTCCACTTTCGAGAAGAGATCCATGACTTCTCCGCCCTTTACAAGCACGCCGTTTTTCGCTCCATTCCCAATTCCGGCTACTGTTGACACCGGAGCTCCAATCACCAAGGCACCCGGGCAGGCTACAACCAGGAAGGTGATTGCTGTGTGAAAATCTCTCGTCAAAATGTAGACAATGATAGACAAGATAACAACTGACGGTGTATAAATAGTAGAAAACTTATTGAGGAATTTCTCTGTTTTTGACTTCGATTCTTGTGCTTCCTCTACCAATTCAATAATTTTAGCAAAAGTGGTATCATCGCCAACCTTCTCTGCTCTTATTTCAAGATAGCCATTGTCCACAATCGTACCGCTAAACACTTTATCATCGGCTTTCTTCGTTCGAGGTACAGATTCTCCTGTGATGGCCGCTTCATTTAAAGAGGCATGGCCGGAGATTATGATACCGTCCACCGGAACCTTTCCGCCAGAACGAATAATGACTGTGTCACCGACCTCTACGTTCTCCACTGGTATACTCGCTTGGTTCCCATCTCGGAGTACAACAGCCTCCTGTGGTGCCATATCAACCAGCTCTTTGAGGGATGAGCGTGTTTTTTCCAACGTCTTTTTTTCCAAATAATCGCCGAATAAAAATAGAAAGGTAACCACCGCTGACTCCGTATACTCCTGAATAACAAGAGCACCTATCACCGCAATAGTCACTAATAATTCAATACTAAATGCCTTCATTCTCAGTCCCTGAAACGCTTTTATAAAAATAGGCACACTAGCAATGACGGTTGCAAGAATAAGCGCAATGGTTTTCATTGTGCTGCTTCCGGATAATCCAGCTGTCATTCCCGCGACAATGAGAATAAAGGAAACAGCGGTTAAATGCGATTTAATTTTGTTTATGGCAATGAGCATGTTGTTATCTCTCCTTTATGTTTTTGAAATCCGTTGTGTTATACCTAAATCTTAGACTTCTTTTCTTTTAAAAGAATTGACGAGCATCAAGATTGGTACCTTTTTTCGGCAAAATAAAAGACTTATAATCATCAGCATTGCCGTGACTATAAGTCTCCTCTTTCTCTATAAACCTATGATACCTTTGCTGATAATACCTCATAACCCAGCTTTTCAATTGTTTTCTCCAGCTGAGCCGCTTCCACTCTTGTTCCATCAAATTCTGTTTTTACCTTGCTGGAATTAAATAGTACTTTAACAGATTCTACTCCTGCCGTTTTCGTAAGCATGGATTCAATCTTTTTAATACAAGACGGGCATGTAAGAGGTTCTAGTTGAAATACTGCTTTTGTCATATTTGAATTTCCTCCTCCGATTGATGATGTCTTTATTGTAGAGGAGTTTTGAGTGAAAAGAATTGATAAGAATCAAGTTTGAGATTTTAGTGAGACCCTTTTCTATCTCAGGCATCAAGTATCCACTCTAATTTTGTTCATATCCTTGAAAATGACTGTTTTCTTTTGTATACCTATGCAACGGGTTCCCAAATGATCTTTTCAGGCTATATCACCGGTACTATCCACCCTCCATAGTTCCCCATTGAAGTTTTCTGACCACCCAACCGGCACTATCAATTCCCCATAGTTCCCAACTAAGCTTTTCTGACCACCTCACCGGCACTATCCACCCTCCATAGTTCCCAACTAAGCTTTTCTGACTACCTCACCGGCACTATCAACCCTCCATAGTTCCCCATTGAAGTTTTCTGACCACCCAACCGGCACTATCAATTCCCCATAGTTCCCAACTAAGCTTTTCGGACCACCTCACCGGCACTATC
>NZ_VYKL01000006.1 GCF_008710145.1 Niallia endozanthoxylica | reverse complement strand
AACACCCAACTATGAGGAAAGAGAACAATCAAAAATTTGTTCAAATCCCATACCATCTTTTGATTTCGATGATTCAGTATAAAGCAGAAGAAATAGGCATAAAGGTGATTGTAACAGAAGAATCTTATACTTCTAAGGCTAGTTTTCTAGATGGAGATGATTTTCCTAAATATGGTGAAAAAAGAGAGACAATCTTTTCAGGCCGTAGAATTTCCAGAAGCTTATATCGCACAAAAAACAGCACCATCCTCCATGCAGATGTCAACGGTTCTGCGAATATCATGCGAAAATATGCGAATAAAGAGGCCATCTCTTTCCAGATAGAAGATGTGGCCGTTCATCACCCTTTAACCTATCAAATGGTTTAAAAGCAGTTCCGAAGCAAGAGCAACGGAATAGAGGGCCTGGTGGTCACTAGAGCCACAATGTCGCAGGTCCCGTAACGTTAAGCGTTCAGCCTGTAGGTTCGATACGTTACAAACCCCCTCCTCAAGGAACGAAGTGAGTAGGTGGGGGAAATTGATTTCAATCAGTTACAACACGCAACGGTGGTTTAGCAACAATGGATATGAATGAATTTTCTACGCCAACGCTTTTGGTTCTTTCATCGCTAATGTTTATTGGTGCATCTCCCAACAGTGTTGGTGGAGGGATTCGAACAACGACGTTTGCTATCATGTTATTAGCTATCTATAACTACGCAAGAGGAAAAAACAGTATTAAAGTTTTTAAGAGAGATTGATCCTGAAGATGTGACTAAAGCATTTGTTGTCATTACAACTGCTGCAATGATCTGTGGAATTGCAGTTGCCCTATTGACCTTTCTAGAACCGAAAATGAGTTTGCTTCAACTTTTCTTTGAAGTGTGTTCAGCGTTTGGTACGACAGGGCTTTCTATGGGAATCACGGCAAGTTTAAGTACCGGCGGGAAAATTGTAATTATTCTGCTAATGTTCATCGGACGTATCGGTATCTTTTCCTTCCTATTCCTATTAAGGGGCGAAACAAAAGAAGATCTCTACCATTATCCTAAAGAAAGAGTCATTATTGGATAAGATAGATCGCTAACCTATTCCAAAACCTTTGAGTTGTGGTATGGGAACTATTCCGTAACCGGGCGCTATAACAGAATGAGATGTTTAGAGTCGATTCTCAAATTGAGAATCGACTCTAAATATTTCATCAGTTATAACACCCGATTGTATAAGTTTACTTACGTTTCCTTTTTAGTACGTTGTAAATCTCAATTAAACGCATAGTTACCCTTTTTTAGTAAACATTACATATAAAAAGGGGGAACGAATAATGGATTATGAAAATCCAATTAGTGTATCAGAACTCGGAACGCTTTGGATTACATATCAAGAAAAAACAATGATTTTAAGAATTCTTGAATATTTCATTGAAAAGTCTGATGACCAAGAAGCGAAAAATATTATGGGCATGATGTGGCAAGAACTTGATTATTATGTGGAAATAATGAAAAAGATTTTCAAGAGTGAAGGAGCAGTCATTCCTAAAGGATTTACAAAAGAAGATGTTAATTTAGATGCACCCAACTTATTTGACAATGGATTTGACATTATGTTTCTTCGTATTTTAAAAGAAGTGAGTATGGGAATGTACACAATTAATATGAATATGGCGTACCGAGTAGATGTGATGACGCTTTATGAGGGTTTGACCACCATTACTCATAAGTGTTATAAATTGGCTACCCTTTACTTATTAAAAAAAGGGATTCTTACTCTTCCTCCGAATGTCACAATACCTAAAAAAACAGAATTTATAGAAAGCAAAAAATATATGAGAGGTTATAAACTTTTTAGTGAAAAAAGGGCATTAAACTCTATTGAGGTAGGTTTCCTTCATCATGGAATTGAAGTGAATAATATTGGAATGCAACTTATTACTGGATTTGCCCAGTCTGCAAAGAACAAAGAAGTTAGACAATATTTTGAAAAAGGAAAGGAACTTGCTAAAAAGCATATAAAAACATTCCGGGATTTACTTTTAGAAAATGATATTCAGTTTTCTTCAACCTCTGGAAGTACGGTAACCACTTCAACGATTGCACCATTTTCAGACAAACTTATGATGTTTTGCATCGACTTTCTCAATGGATTTAGCATTGTTGGGGAGAGTTTTGGAGCATTTTTCACATTAAGAAATGATATAGCTTTAAAAACAGCCTTATTAACCAAAGATGTCTATTTTTACGGTCAAGAAGGATTAGAAATTATGTTTAAACACGGATGGTATGAAGAACCTCCACAGACAGAGGATCGTAATCGCTTAATAAACCGCAATGAATAAAACGGGATTTCTAGTAAAAAATAATCCTCTAGTGTTAAATTTATTTAACATTAAAATTCAATGTGGAGGGATAATTATTTTGAATACTTTGCTTAGCTTATTGTCAATGTTCATTACATTGGTTATTAAAGCTTCCTTCTTTATTGAAAAGATGGGATTAAAATTAAAGTCATCATTAAGTATGCCAACTTTAACATAAGCAAAAGTATTTTCCATGTATTATCGATTTTCCACAATGATTAAAAAAGGCGAACCGATTGTGTTTGCCTTTTTTCTGTGGGGTATCCAACAAAATAGCCCGATTTCTAATACTAAGTTTTGACACCAAAGGAAATAAAAAAAGACTGTCTATACGACAGTCCTGTTCTTTAATTAAAGAACTTGTTATTAGAATAAGAACTTACTTATCAAAGTTAGTCCAAAAATAATATTTATAAACTATATAAAGATTTATTAGGCTATTACTTTTGAATTCTCTAATTTATCAATCACTTGTTGTGTTGAAGCAACTTCAGCTTCAGCTGATGCTTCGGCAGCGGCAGCGTCTGCAGCTCTTTGCTGTATTCGTTCTACTGTTTCCATAAATGGAGTGGAAGCAGCCCCAACTGCGAAGGCAAAATCGTACAATATGCCTGTAATTTGATTGATTACAACCCATGCTCTGTCAAACCACCATATAGTTTCACATGGACAAGCTGGAGTATAAGCTTCTACATACTTCAGTTTTACCAAACCATCTTCAACGTCGCCAACATAGCCATACCATATTTGACCGCCCTCAGTTTGAAGAGCGACAAAGTCGCCTTTAAGGTTGTCGAGTTTATCCTGAAGCTCTTCTGCGCTTTCGTTATTATGGCTCACTTTTTTTCACCTCCTGAACTCTAATCTATTAATATAAAATACACTGATGAAACGAAAGGCGTTATATTAATTATTTTAGAAAACGGCGGCACAAGAAACGTCCCGGCGTTTCACCCTAGCACATTAGCCAATTTTTATTCCTACTTATTAAAAGTGGACAAGCGTGCAAGCATCCTTTCGACACAATCATACATTGCCATATCAAAGGAATTCCTTTGAAAAATATTAAATAGGAGATGGTTAGAATTGTCACAACTGCAACGTCGTTGCGGAACAATGGATTTACACGAAAAGTTATTGAGGGAATCAGCGGAATATGCTAAAAATCGAGCGGAGATTGAAAAATTCACTGCCGATTTTAAGAAAAGTAAACTACTATTAGCTGCTGATAGAGGGATTATCCGTATTCCGGTAGTTGTTCACGTGGTCTACAATACACCGGTACAGAATGTTCCTGACGAGCAAATCAATAGTCAAATGGTCGTCTTGAATCAAGACTTTCGCAGTTTGAACGCTGATATTGTGAATGTACCTGGCGTCTTTCAAGACCGAATCGCAGATGCAAGAGTTGAATTTACACTTGCTACTGTAGACCCTCAAGGTAACCCGACAAATGGAATTGTAAGAGTACCCACAAATGTGACTGAATTTACTATAGAGGCTGATAATGTAAAATTTACTGTTGCAGGCGGGTCTGATGCTTGGCCGTCAGATAAATATTTGAATATGTGGGTATGCAATCTTGAAGGAGGCCTTTTAGGCTATGCTCAATTTCCAGGAGGACCTGCAAATACCGATGGTGTGGTTATTGATTTCCAAGCATTTGGGACCACTGGGACAGCTGCTCCTCCCTTTCATTTAGGCAGAACCGCCACACATGAAGTAGGGCACTGGCTCAACCTTTTTCATATCTGGGGGGATGATGGTGAGGCATGTACTGGGTCAGACCTAGTAGATGATACACCTAATCAAGCGGGACCTAATTTTGGTTGTCCGACCTTTCCGCATATTACGTGCAGCAATGGACCAAACGGCGATATGTTTATGAATTATATGGATTATGGTGACGATCATTGCATCATCATGTTTTCGAAGGGACAAGCTGACCGTATGGATGCTTGTTTACAAGGACCAAGATCATCGTTCTTAATTTATGAGGTGAGAAATGCAGATCTCTCTATAGAATTTACAGGAACCCCTGCTTTTATTGAAGCTGGCAAAAACTTTACCGTTGTTCAGAGAGTAAGAAATCTTGGGCCGGATAAGGCAAGAGAGGTAACTCTAAGTTTTGTTTTACCTGAGAATACGCAATATGTTAGTTCGACACCTGAAGGTACTATGAATGGTAACCTGGTTACTTGGACTCTTGGAGATTTAGCCAACGGAGCCATGCTGGATGTATCTATTACTCTTCTTCCTACAAATAATCAACTGACATGTCTGCAAGCTTCTGTATCATCTATTGAAGCAGACCCCGACACAGGAAATAATTCCATTGAGCAGTGTTTAATGGCTTTTCAAACTGAAAGAATAAGAGCCGCAAGAGTGATAGATTCTACTACGTACAGCAAACAGCTACGAGGGATCATTAAAACAGATAAAACCATTACTAGCTGTCAAATACTTGAGATAAAAAGCGAAACCGATCATGTGAGCCTGCCGGATGCTGCGGGAAATGTAAGAGCTAAGGTCGAAACGGAAATCGTTGTAGGTCTCCCCCTATCAAACGGACAGCGTATCAAATGTAAAATGGAATCAACTCATCACGTTCAATTAATGGCACCTCCAGGAACTAGAATTTCTAGCGATATTCTAAGTTATAGCTGCAGCTTTGAACAATTAGAGGAAGATAAATACAAGATTACTGTCATATTCCAACAATCTGTCCAATCTACACAAAATACTATTTTGGATATACCTGTAATCGGTTAAAACGTGGGGGTTGAAAGATGGGGATGGTTTTCGTGTTTCATTAGTAAGTATTCGGCCGTTGAAAAAGCAGGTGAAAGTATCCTGGGAATGTATACTGGCTGCACTTAGGTATTTTGTTAGTGGGATATCGACATGGGGATAAAGACCTGATGATCCGGTAATAAACTAATTAGATAGTAAAATAGAGATACGGAAACCGTTCTTCCATAAAAGTCAAAAAGGAAAGTTCTGTAAAGATGTTATCATCTTACGGAGCTTTCCTTTTTTGTTCTGAGGAACGAGGGACGGTCCTGTACTGAACCCAAAAAGTTAGACAATTATTTTTAGGCAGCTAAAGCGGATTGTTCTTTGTATTGTACGGGGGTCAATCCTTTTCGTTTTGCCTTAATACGTTTGTGATTGTCATAGTAAATATAGTTCTCTCGTGAACTACCCTCCACTTATTGACCTTACGGTCTAATTGAAGTGGGGGCTTCTCGACTTATCGTTGCTTTTACTAGCCAACGAAAATTGACCGAGCTAACCCTCTTGTTCCAAGAGTTTTTGTTTCTATACTAATGCCAATAGGCGAATGCCTTCATTTTTGATATTGATTGCCGAATTGTAGTCACGATCTGCCACAAAGCCACAAGAACACTGGTATGCACGTTCAGATATGAACATTTTCTTTTCAGCATCACAGCATGAACATTTTTTAGTAGAAGGAAACCACCTATCAATTTTCACAAGTTGTTTCCCTTGTTCTTTTAGCTTGTACGCTAAGAAGGTAGTGAACATACCCCAACCGTTATCATGAACACTTTTTCCAAAGTGAAGTGCTTGAGACATTCCTTTCATGTTTAAGTCCTCGATCACAACAGCATCAAAATTAGAAGCTAATTCTTTTGATTTATGGTGAAGAAAATTCATGCGTTGGTTAGCTACTTTTTCATGTAACTTAGCCACTACTAGTCGTTGCTTGTTCCAACGTGCAGAACCTTTCCTACGCTTGGACAGAATGCGTTGTGCTTCTGCTAACTTTTCTGACATCACACGATAGTAACGAGGATAATTGGCTTTCTCATTCTCACTACTCACGTATAATTCAGCCATAGCAAAATCTAGCCCAACGACATTTTCTATTTTTTTAGACTGTATTTCCTTTTCGTATTCTGTTAGTACGGAAACATAGTATTTTCCTGACTTTGTTCTGGAAATGGTACAGGATTTCAATTTATAATCAGCAGGAATTTCCCTGTGCTGTTTGATTTTAACCAATTTCAGTTTAGGGAGCTTGATATGACCGTCTTTCAGTTCGATGTTTTCATTGACTAAGTTAGTCGTGTAGGATTGTTTTGCTTTACGGTTTTTGAACTTTGGAAATTCCGTATTGCCTTCAAAAAAGTTCTTATAAGCTTTTTGTAGGTTCATTTGTGCATTTGCCAAAGCTAAAGAATCCACTTCTTTTAGGAATGGAAATTCATCTTTATATTTAGCTGGTGTCGGGAATTTTTGCTTTTTAAGCGTTTCTTTATCATCCTTGAACTTTTCATAGGTTTCCTTGCGTTCTGCTAACATTTTGTTATAGACAAAACGAACACAGCCAAATGTTTTGGCTAACAATACTTCTTGTTTTTTGTTAGGTAATAAGCGAAATTTGAAAGCTTTATTTTGCTTGGTCATATCCATTCACCTCACTTCTGACCTTGATTTTCGATATATTTTTTGATGGTATCTATTGGAGCACCACCTGTTGTAAGTAGGCAGAAACTCCTTGACCAAAACATTTCTTTCCATAGTTTTTTTCTGATGTGTGGGAAGTCCCTTTTTATCAGTCGTGAACTAGCACTCTTATAAGCATTGATGAATTTGGATAATTCAGAGTTAGGATGTGCTTTGAACAAGATGTGGATATGGTCTTTATCGTGATTCCATTCCACTAAAGAAATATTGTATTTACTTCCAATCTCAGCGAACATATCTTTTGCGAATTCAGATATTTCATTATCAAACACTTGTCTGCGATATTTTACAGCCAGTACAAGATGATAGTACATTAAGAACACTGAATGGTTATTGCTATCCAACTTCATTGTTATATCAGTCCTTTATCTATCTAAGACTGATTATACTAAAACTTTTGGCTAAAGCCAACCGACATTCATCTCCCACCTACTCATTGGTGCTATTCGCACCTTCACACTCCTTGAGGATGGGAGACTTCTTTCGGAAATCCGTTAAAATGGTCCATACTTATCTGGCCGATTCATTTGTTTAACTCGGTGATAGTACGTGCTCCGTGGGCTATCAGCCATTTTTACTAGGTCTGTTATCTTATATTCCTGTCTTCATTCATAGATTGCCAGCGACTTTTCCTGTTCTGTTATTTTTTCTTTTTCTGGATCAAGGCCTGTAACTTTTTTAAATAGGCATTCTTCATACGTAGCTGTCCGATTTCAGCTTGTAAAGCTTCTTCCGCGGACGCTCCCGTATCATTCATATAGTTTTAGTACGTCCACTTTAAACTCTAATAAGTATTTTGTATATGAATCTTGAAAAGTATCTTGGGTATATTTCAGGATATGAACGGATGGGGTTTTGTGCAAAAAAAAGATAATTGAGAACTTTGGCATTTTAGTTTTATTTCTTTAGGATAATTTTCTCAATTTTTTGATACCTTATTGACATTGAAAATCATTATCAGTTAATCTTAAAAGGCAAGTTACTAATGATAATGATTCTCATTATTAATTATATTTATAAATCCCATGATAATTAAGGAGTGGTAAGTGATGGAATTGGCTGCCCGTACTTATTCAAGAAATGAAGCATTGCTACAAATGCAAGAACAAAGAGAATCCAATGCAAGATCCTATCCAAGAAGGCTGCCTCTGGCGATTAAAAGAGCAGAAGGCATTTACATAACAGATATGGATGGAAAGCAATATATCGATTGTTTAGCGGGGGCAGGTACATTGGCATTAGGCCATAATCACGATGTCGTTCGTGAAGCGATTGAGAATGTTCTCCAGTCGTATTTACCTTTACACACACTAGATTTGACAACTCCGGTAAAAGAGGCATTCATCGATGAATTATTTACTTCCTTGCCACAATCCTTTTCGGAAAAAGCAAAAATCCAATTTTGTGGACCTACAGGGGGTGACGCGATAGAGGCGGCCTTAAAGTTGGTAAAAACAGCAACGGGAAATAGATCCATTCTATCATTCCAAGGAGGATATCATGGCTCTACACATGGAACATTAAGCATCAGCGGTACGCTAGGCCCAAAAAAGAATATTCATGCACTTGTTCCTGATGCACATTTTCTTCCGTATCCATATGAATATCGTTGTCCATTTGGGGTCGGCAAAGAAGGGCACCGTATCAGCAGCACGTATATTGAAAACCTTCTAGATGATCCGGAAAGCGGCATTGTTACCCCGGCCGGTGTCATTGTAGAAGTTGTGCAGGGGGAAGGGGGATCTGTACCAGCTCCGATTGAGTGGTTAAAAGAACTGCGCCGGATCACGAAAGAACGAAATATACCGTTGATTATTGATGAAGTTCAGACAGGTATTGGCCGAACAGGAAAAATGTTTGCATTTGAGCATGCCGGTATTGAGCCGGATGTTCTCGTGTTATCAAAAGCAGTAGGCGGAAGTCTTCCGCTTTCGGTTGTTCTATACGACCGTCAACTTGATAAATGGGAACCAGGAGCCCACATCGGGACGTTCAGAGGAAATCAAATGGCGATGGCAGCAGGTCAAGCAACTTTGCGATATGTAAAGGAAAATCAATTGCCGCAACATGTACATGAGATGGGTGCCTATGTAACTGAGCAGTTAAAATCCATCCAAAAACAAGTTTTGTCAATAGGGGATGTCAGAGGAAGAGGGCTGATGATAGGTATTGAAATTATCAATCCAGCAAAACAGCCAAACCAACATGGGAGTTATCCGGCATATTCTGAACTGGCGAAGAAAATTCAACAAGAATGCTTTAAGAGGGGATTAATTTTAGAAGTTGGAGGCCGTTTTGGCACGGTTATTCGTCTGCTGCCCCCATTAATTATTACAAAAGCGCAAATCGATGAAGTGCTCGACCGTTTCTATGAGGCTATTACAAATGCTGAAATCCAGTTTGGATTACGCTAGAAGGAGATAAAATGGGAAAAGAATTTACACAATGGTTTCTTCATCCTAGCGATGAAAGCAAGAAAATGTACCACGCTCTTATGGATAATGTCATTACGCTAATTGCTAACCAAACAAAGGAAATGACTCAGCCTTTTTCCGGGAAAACGCGTGAAGAGATTGAATCAAAGGTGAGAGAAATCCTCTCCATACCGGTTGCAGCGCAGGAAATGGATCAGGTGATGAATGAGATTGAAAACAGCATCGTGAGAAATTCCTTATGGATCTCTCACCCTTCTGCTATGGCCCATCTCCATTGTCCGCCGTTACTGCCGTCCCTTGCAGCTGAAGTGATCATTAATGCACTGAATCAATCAATGGATTCGTGGGATCAGAGTCCTGCGGCTACTTATGTTGAAACAGAATTGATCAAGTTCTTAACAAAACAAATAGGGTATTCACATGATGCGGACGGTACGTTTACAACTGGTGGGACACAATCGAATTATATGGGAGTACTGCTCGCTCGAAACAAGGCATGCCAAATGCACTTTTCAGCTCATGTTCAGAAGGAAGGATTACCGGGAGAAGCAAGGAAACTGCGAATCCTTTGCTCTGAACACGCCCATTTTACCGTTCAAAAATCGGCAGCTCAGCTTGGATTGGGAATGGATGCCGTAGTAAAAGTAGCGGCAAATGATAGGCATCAATTTTGTGTGGAAGATGCGAAGAGGAAAATCAGACAACTTAGAAAACAGGGACTTCTCCCCTTTATGGTTGTGGCAACAGCCGGAACAACTGATTTTGGAAGTATTGATTGTTTAGGAGATATCGCTGAATTGGCAAACAAAGAACAATTATGGCTGCACGTCGATGCAGCATACGGAGGGGCTTTGCTCTTTTCCCATCAACACGGTCATTTGGTGAGGGACTTATGTTTAGCAGATTCTATAACCATTGATTTTCACAAACTTTACTATCAGTCTATTAGCTGCGGTGCTTTTTTTGTGAAACACCAGCAAGATTTTCAGCAAATCGCTTACCATGCAGAATACTTGAATCCTGAAGAGGATCTGGAAGAAGGCATAATCAATCTCGTAGAAAAAAGTGTTCAGACGACGAAAAGGTTTGATGCTTTGAAACTATTGATGACATGGAAGCTGATAGGAACGGATTTGTTTGGGAAAATGGTGGATTACACCATTCATCTAGCGAAAGAAACAGCAAGACTGCTGAAGAAGGAATCTTGTTTTGAAGTACTAAACGAGCCGGAACTGAATGCCGTAGTATTTCGTTTTCTCCCGTCACATCATCGTGAGAATCAGGAATATGTGGATGAAATTAACTTGGCTATTCAACGTACCTTTTATCAAAGCGGTGAACTGATCATGGCTAAAACGAAGCAGGGCGGAAAAGTGTATTTGAAATTTACGATGCTCAATCCTCTCAATACGATTGACAATATGAAAGTACAAATAGAGAAAATAAAGCAAGCAGGAGAAAAAATAGAGAAAGAGCAAGGAGAGAACCGGCGTGAATATTCCGTTTATTGCTAATCATCTTACAATACAAAATCTAATCAATTGCTATGTTAAGGAAACGGGGGAAGGTGAGTGGAAGGATATCAATGAAGTCCCTATTCGATTAGAGGACAAAAGGATTAAACAAATGTTAGTCCTTCCATTTGAACGGCAGTCGATTACTTTGTATATTCCCGTTCGGTATCAATCGATAACAGAACGTCATTTGTTTTCACCGATTATGTATTATCAAGTCAAAAATGATGAAGTGAAACAGCTTGACTACATCACATTAATAGCTTTCATGCAAAAGGAATTTTCACTTCAATCGGGTGATCCTGTACAAGCTGATGAGCTTATGCTCAGGACCATCTTAAGCTATCAAAATATGAAAAGAATTATTTCAGATAGAAGTAATAGTCTGCAAGAATGCTATCAAAAAGAAAAAACATTTCTTCAATCTGAACAATCCCTGTTAATTGGTCATCAAGTACATCCAACACCGAAAAGTCGCCAAGGGATTGACGAGGATGAGGAGGCTATCTTTGCACCTGAGCGCAAAGGAGCGTTCCAGCTTCATTACTTCCGGGCAGCTAAGACCATCGTGGAGGAAGGATCCGTTTTGCCCCAGAATGCTACGATGCTGATAAAAGAGGAATTGAAGAAAGATCCATTTGTTTCACAATCTTTTAAAGAAAACTATTGTCAGGAGGATGGTTTTTCACTCATCCCTGTTCATCCATTACAGGCAAGAAAACTGCTAGGAAAAGAAGAGGTGTGTCATCAGATACAATCAGAGAAACTTTCTTATCTTGGACCACAAGGACGCCGTTTTTACCCGACTTCTTCCGTTCGAACCGTGTACCATCCAGAAGCAAACTTTATGTACAAATTCTCCATTCCGGTGAAAATTACAAACTCGCTTCGTGTTAATAAGCGAAAGGAACTCGAACGCGGTGTGGAAGTGAGTCGTCTGCTTCAAAGCGAGCTTCACGACCGGTTGTCGGTGCTTCACCCGGGATTTCGAATTATTCAAGACCCTGCTTATATGACGTTGAATCTTGGAGTGGAAGAAACCGGATTTGAAACAGTGATTCGGGAGAACCCGTTTCAAGAGGGGAATGATTCGCAGACGACATTGCTCGCGGCTCTTTGCCAGGATCATATTACAGGAGAAGGTTCTCATTTAACCAACATTATTTCAGCTATTGCAAGCCAAGAAGGAATTTCTCTTGAAAAAGCAAGTGAGCGTTGGTTTGCCCGCTATTTAAAAATAAGCTTGCAGCCATTGTACTGGCTGTATTCATCCTATGGAATTGCACTGGAAGCCCATCAGCAAAATTCCATTATTAGATTAGATGAAAAAGGGTATCCTGATATCTTTTATTATCGCGATAACCAAGGCTATTATTTTATGGAATCAAAGGCTAGCGATCTCAAACAGCTCGTTCCAACCTTAAATGAAAAGAGTGACACGATATGTGCCGACTCTGTTGCAGAGGAGCGATTCCGTTATTATTTCTTCTTCAATCACTTGTTCGGACTAATCAATGCATTTGGGGCGAACCGTCTGATCGGTGAGCAGCATTTGCTGTTCATGTTGAAAGAAGAATTAAAAGACCTAAAAAAACATGCAGGTGATCATACAAACTTATTAGATTCCTTGTTATATGAGGAAAAGCTACCATGCAAAGCCAATTTATTGACAAGAGTGCATGATATGGATGAGCTGGTCGGATCCCTTGCGACACAATCTGTGTACGTCCATGTCACGAATCCATTAACTGTGAATGCAGGTGAGCTGAATGAAGTCTAAAGTGGTTACTAGGCAGGGTTATCCGTTTGATCAGTATGATTCGATAATCAAAAAGGTTATATCCTTTCGCCGTGTGAGTTTGAAAGAGGATGTAGAAATGCTTCACTCATGGATGCATAGAGAGCATGTAATTCCATTTTGGAAACTAAATATTTCATTGGCAGACTATAGGATCCATTTGCAAAATTTTCTTCAAGATGATCATCAAACACTTCTAGTGGGTGAACTGGATGGGGTCCCTATGAGTTATTGGGAGTCATACTGGGTGAAGGATGATATCATTGGAAACTATTATGCGTGTGATGAATATGATCAAGGCATTCATTTGCTGATTGGACCGAGTGAGTTTCTAGGAAAAGGTTTCATCTATCCATTACTAATGACTATTCTAAATAAAAAGTTTCAAGTATCTGAAACACAAACAATCATTGCAGAACCAGATGTACGAAATGAAAAAATGATTCATGTATTCAAAAAATGCGGGTTTCAACCTGTTAAGGAGGTTGAACTGCCTGATAAAACAGGTTTATTGATGGAATGTAAACGGAACATATTTGAAAGCAGGTGGAAGGATTGGCAAACGAACAAATTTTAGATGTGATTGGAGTGGGAATTGGTCCTTTTAATTTAGGACTAGCAGCATTGCTTCATAAAACAGAATGCCGCTCGTTGTTTTTCGATAAGAACATCCGCTTTGATTGGCATCCAGGGATGCTGTTAGAGGGAACGACACTACAAGTACCCTTCATGGCAGATGTTGTCACAATGGTGGATCCGACCAGTCCTCTTAGCTTTTTGAATTATTTACATGAGCAAGGGCGGTTATACCATTTTTACTTTTTTGAAAAGTTTCAAATTCCGCGGACAGAATACAATCACTATTGTCAATGGGTAGCGGAGCAGCTCCCGCAGCTGCAGTTTGGATGCAAAGTGGAGAATATTGAGCAAACAGAGGCGGGGCATTATCGTGTGACCGTTTTCGATTATAAAGAAGAAGAACGAAAAACGTATGACGCGAAACATGTAGTTGTAGGAGTGGGAACGAAGCCGTACGTTCCTGAGAAGTTTCATTCAGCTCTTGGTGACCGGGTATTTCATTCTTCTCAGTATAAAAACAAGCGGGAAGATGCCTTGAAAGCAAACTCTATTACGGTTATTGGCTCCGGGCAGAGTGCAGGTGAAATTTTTTATGACCTTCTATCGAAGCAGCCTGATCATGATTACAAGTTACGCTGGTTTACAAGGTCTAAAGGGTTTTATCCGATGGAATATTCCAAACTTGGTTTGGAGCATTTTTCACCTGATTATACTCGTTACTTTTATCACCTTCCGAAAGAAAGGAAAAAGAAGGTCCTAAATAATCAGGCGCTGTTGTACAAAGGGATTAGCGCTAGTACGATTGCAGATATTTATGACTTATTGTATGAACGAACCGTTGGAAACCAAGTGTCAAACATTCATTTACAGGCACTCACCGAGCTAGTATCGATAGAAGATTGGAACAATACCTATCATTTATCTCTGTACCAGCATGAACAAGAACAGAATAAGCAATTGGAAAGCGACGTCATTATTCTTGCTACCGGCTATCAACCTTTTATTCCGGATTGTGTAAAAGGAATGAAGCATAGGATTCAATGGGATGAGGACGGGCAGTTTGTCATTCAAGAAGATTATAAAGTGAAGTTGAATACGGATGGTCAAAATCATTTGTTTGTCCAGAATGGTGAGCTTCATACACATGGTGTCGGTGCACCTGATCTAGGGCTTGGAGCGTTTAGAAACGCGGCCATTGTGAATCAGCTAGTCGGAAAGGAAGTATATCAAATATATGAACGTAACGTCTTTCAGCAGTTTGGAATGTAGTAAAAGAGTATGACGAAGGTTGAAAAAGGATTTATCTACAGTTGTTTACTGTTTACGTTCATTTCGGAAATGTTGTTATCGCCCTTTTACCCACAGCTATTTTCTGATTATTTTCAAGTGAACGGGGTGCAAGCAACCAGTTTGTTCATTATTTGCTGCCGTCTTATCGTCATTGTCATGACCCCAATATGGGCCGAAGCTGCAAAGAGATGGAATTTCCAAAAGATGATTACAAGTGCGCTGATCGTAATGGCAGGATGCAAATTATTTATTCCCATGGCAGAGACTTTCCTTCAGTTTCTGGTCATTTCGCTTGTTTTGCTCTTTTTTCAAAGCAGTATGTATTTGCTGTACCCAGCGATGGTAGCTTCGAGTCAGAGTGATGGTGACAAAGTAAAAACAACCACCACTTATTTATTCGTATTTCATGGAAGTGTAATTCTATCAGGAATTGCAGGAAGTTTCGTCATTAACCAGTTGTTTCCTTTAGATAGCTATTATATCTTTGCCTTGATTGATTTGATCCTGGCAATCGTTAGTTACTTCGTTTTATCAACTAGTAATGTTTTCACCAAAAAAGAGGAATTTCAGAAAAAAGAGAGCGTATCAAAAGGAGTGAAATGGCAATGGGCTTTTATTGCTTATTTACTTATTGTGTTTCTCTTTTATACCGGGCATCATACGATTCGTCCTTATTTTACGGTCTATCTTGACAGTATCTATACCATCTCACAACAAGGATTAAGCTTACTGTATGTTATGCCAAGCCTTGTGGCAATTGTGCTGCAGTTTTTATTGCCAAAACGGTATCTTCAATCACGTGTGAAAGTTCTTTTAATTAGCGTAACAGGTATAACAGGAGGATTGCTCTTTGTCCAGGTATTTGTTGAGCCTGTATGGTTATTTATTTTTGTTCGAATCATTTATGGGTTGTGCTTTTTTGTTAGTTTGGCCGCGATTGATATTTTTTTCTTTCAAATGGGAATCGGAAAAAAATCGCCGCTCTCATATAGTCTCGTAACATCGGTACAGAACACAGCCTTGCTTTTCTCACCAATCGCTGCTTTGACGATGTTTCAACAAAATGGGGGAGAAGGCCCTTTCCTTCTAAGTGGTTTCCTATTAATCGGGGCCGCATTATGTACGGCCTTGCTTTCAATCAGCCTTTATAAGGCATCATTAAATCAAATAAAAAGGGGAGTTGAACATAGTGAAAATTTGTGAAACACCAATACATATGTTAACAGGGGAAGCATGGAAAGACGTGGACCAACAGCTTTTAACTAAAATGCTTCAAGAGTTCATGTATGAAGAAATTATTACCCCAACGCTCCTTAGTGAAACAGAGGGAGTTCAATGTTACGAATGGAAGGATAAAAAAGGAACCGTTTATCGTTTTGAAGCAGAGCCGCGGTTGTTTGACAGCTTCCGTGTTTTACCTGGGAGCACTGAAGTCCTAACGACTGAAACGATAGATATTCCCCTGTCTCTTTCTCTCTTGCTAAGTATTCAACAAGAAGGAAGGATGACGGGATCTACAGCAGGACATTTAATAAAAGAGTATTTGCATACACTTGTGGCGGACACTCATTTAAAAGAAAGATCGAAATCATCGGATGAACTGACTGAATTAGATTATGCTGAGCTTGAAGGGGAAATGAAGGGACATCCGTGGATTACCTATAATAAAGGCCGGATTGGTTTTGGGTATGATGATTATGTAAATTACGCGCCCGAACAAAAGAAAAAAGTACAGCTATCATGGATTGCCGTTCATAAAAACATCGGAACCTTTCATTCAGTAGAAAGTTTAGCTTATGAGGATGTGCTGGAGCAGGAGCTTGAAGAAGAGATACGCCAACATTTTGCAAGGAAATTGCAGACCGAAGGAGTACAGGAAAAGGATTATTATTTCATGCCGATTCACGCATGGCAATGGGAACATGTTATTGTGCCTATGTTCTCTCTTGAAATTGCCAGTAAAGAACTCATTCCATTAGGGGAAGGAGAAGACCTATATCTTCCTCAACAATCCATTCGCACATTTGTGAATGTAGCGAATAAGGAAAAGTATCATGTCAAGCTGCCGATGAGCATTTTAAATACACTTGTCTATCGGGGATTGCCTAGTGAAAGAACGGTGATTGCTCCTGAAGTCACGACATTTATGAAAAACATATTGGAAAACGATGTGTTTTTAAAAGAAGAGTGCCGTCTTGGCCTGTTGGGAGAGGTGGCGACCATGAATGTGGACCATCGCACGTTTACGAAACTTAAAGGGGCTCCCTATCAATATCTTGAAATGCTCGGTGTGGTTTGGAGAGAGAGCATTTATAAGGAGCTCAAAGAGAATGAACACGCCATAACACTTGCGGCACTATTGCATGTCGATCATGAAGGAACACCGTTCGCATCAAAGTTAATTGAAAAGTCAGGTCTCACAGTCGAGGACTGGGTGAAGAAACTGACAAAAGCCATTTTACCGCCATTGCTTCATTACCTCTATCAATACGGTACGGTGTTTTCACCGCACGGCCAAAACACTGTGCTCGTGCTGAGAGACTATAAGCCTGAACGAATCATTATGAAGGATTTCGTGGATGATGTAAATATTAGTGATCAGCCATTTCCGGAATTGGCGGTGTTGTCTCCGGAGTTGAAAAACGTATTGCGCAGTGAACGCCCTGAAGGGTTGACACAATTTATTTTAACTGGGTTATTTATTTGTCATTTCCGTTATTTAAGCAGCATTCTACAGGATAACGAACAATTTTCTGAACATCGTTTCTGGAGTATTGTACGGGAAGAAATCCTTTCTTACCAACAAAGATTTTTACATTTAGAAGATCGATTTAAGCTATTTGATTTATTGCGTCCAACCTTCACGAAGTTGACCCTTAATCGGAATCGCATGTTTGATTATGGCTATGAAGATGGAGATGACCGCCCGCATGCGAGCGAGTATGGAACAGTTAGGAACGCCCTTCACAGTATAGCTGCTCATACGACCATCTCAGAGAAATAGAAGAAAGTCACCATCATTGAGGCATGGGTTCAGTTCAGTCCCACGACCCAATTATAAATGAGATAAATGGCGAATAAAAAGTGACAAGGTAAAATCATAAAAGTCAAAAAGGAAAGTTCTGCAGAGATTCAATATCCTCACAGAGCTTTCCTTCATTTTTTCTTGTCGGAATCCTTCAGTCTAAATTCCGCTTGAAGAATTGTTCTTGACAGGAGATACCTGCTGCTTTAACTGCATGAGCAGTCACACCATGTTCTCTGGTTTAACCCATTGGTCGAATTGTTCGGCTGACAGATATCCTGTTTTCATCGCGGCTTCCTTTAAACTGCTGTTTTCTTTGAATGCAAGTTTGGCGATGGCTGCCGCCTTTTCATAGCCAATATGAGGGTTTAATGCGGTTACAAGCATAAGTGATCGTTCCACGTGTTCTTTAATACTGTCTTTGTTTGCTTCTATTCCTATGGCGCAGTGCTCATTAAAGGAAATGATCCCGTCTGATAGTAAGGTGATGGATTGGAGTACGTTATAAATAATCACGGGTTTAAACACATTTAATTCAAAATTTCCTTGGCTTGCGGCAAAACCGACGGTGGCATCATTTCCAAACACTTGGCTTGAGACCATTGTCAATGCTTCACTTTGTGTTGGATTGACTTTTCCAGGCATGATGGAGCTGCCTGGTTCGTTGGCAGGGATACGGATCTCACCAATTCCACTTCTTGGTCCGCTTGCAAGCCAGCGAACATCATTTGCAATCTTTAGTAAATCCGCTGCTAAAGCTTTTAGTCCTCCATGTACATACACGATTTCATCATGGCTCGTTAAGGCATGAAACTTATTTTCAGAAGAGCGAAAAGGGTATCCAGTTAATAGGGTTAATTGCTTCGCTACATTAGCTCCAAATTGAGGATCAGCGTTAATTCCTGTACCTACAGCTGTCCCGCCAATAGCCAAATCAAGTAAATACTTAGCCGACTCTGTGATCATTCTTTCATTCTTTTCAAGCATAAACCTCCAGCCGCTGATTTCCTGCCCAAGTGTCAGTGGTGTCGCATCCTGCAGATGGGTTCTGCCGATTTTGATTATGTTTGAAAAAGCCTTTTCTTTTTCAAGAAAGGTGTTTTTTAATTCTTGAATAGCGGGAAGGAGGTGCTTCGTTATTTTCATATAGGCCGCAATGTGCATGGCCGTTGGAAACGTATCATTGGAACTTTGCGACATATTGACATCGTCATTTGGGTGAATCCTCTCTGCTTCTCCTTGAGACTCCAGCCATCCATTGGCCACATGGGCAATGACTTCATTCACGTTCATATTCGATTGGGTGCCACTGCCCGTTTGCCAGACAGCTAATGGGAAATGTTCATCATAATCTCCCTTTAAGATTTCATCACAAACTTTTGTGATGGCATCCATTTTGACCTCACTTAATTTTCCTAATTGGAAATTGACGATGGCTGCCGCCTTTTTGATAAAAGCCAGGCCATAAATAACGTCCAAAGGCATTTTTTCGTTACCTATTTTAAAATTTTCCAAGCTCCGCTGTGTCTGCGCACCCCAAAGTTTCTCCTTCGGTACACGAACTTCACCGAGCGTATCCTTCTCTATTCGAAAATGGTTCATACTTTATCGCACTCCCGTCATTATAATCACCCAAATTTTGTTAATAAATCATATGAGTCAAGGAAAAATGAGAAATGGCAAGAATCCACCACCTCAGAAAGCTTGGCTAATGATGATATTTACTTCTATAAATAGAATATGGTTTTCAGGAAAGTAAATACTATTTTATGATTATCCCGTCACTTCATGTGTGTTGTCGTAAAACATCCTGGACATGTGAAGAACGATTGGGCCTAAAAGGTTGAAGATGAGCTGCTAGTTGAGGAATTAGAGAATAGACGTAAAATGAGTCACTCTTTTATCCATATTATCCCTATGGGGAGGGAAGTCTATTCAGAAGAAGTTGCAGATAGATACTATTCTTAGCTTTGAAAGAGCAGCTGTGATTAGTAGATAAATGATTGATATTCATGGCAGGGGACAAGACAACCAAAAAACGTTGAACTTTTTCAAGGTATGTAATCTATTGCTTCAAGAGTTCTAGGAGGGAAAAATGAATGAGTAAATATGTTCGCGAAAATCAAGAAAAATTATCATTTAAAGTGAATCGTCAAGCTTTCATTAATCCAGAAATTTTAGAAACAGAAAGAGAAGCTATTTTCAGTAAGTGCTGGCTTTATATTGGACATGAGTCTGAACTAGCAAACAAAGGTGACTTCCATAGAAGAAAAGTGGGAGGGCGCAACTTAATTTTCACTCGCAGCCAAGATGGTGTCATCCGCGCTTTCTATAACAGCTGTCCACACCGCGGGGCATTAGTTACGCGTGAAGCAAGTGGGAACTCTAAAGTATTTCGTTGCTTCTACCATGCATGGAGCTTTAATAACCAAGGTGAGTTAGTGGGTATGCCTGACAAAGCAGGTTTCCCAAATGACCATAACTGTGATGGCGGTAAAAACCTTGCTACGGTCAAGCGTTTGGAAAACTATCGTGGATTTATGTTCGTTAACTTCGACGATAACGCTGTATCTTTAGAAGAATACTTAGGAAACGCAAGAGAATATCTTGATTTAGTTGCTGACCAAGCATATGCTGCTGAAGATCCAACACTTGGAATGGAGGTTCTAACCGATCCGCAACAATACAGTGTACGTGCGAATTGGAAGCTTCTAGGCGAAAACAGTGTTGACTTATACCATGGTGTTCCTACACACAAAACGTATTTTGATATTGTGGCTACACGTGGTGGTACGATGGAAAAAGACAGTCTTGTTGGTGAAGGGAAGGATTTAGGCGGCGGTCATGCGGTTATGGAATACTACTCTGCATGGCCAAGACCAGTAGGTAAATGGATTGAAGGGTACGGAGAAGAAGCGAAAGGAATTATTGATAAGAACATTGAAAGATTAGAAGCACAATTTGGTAAAGAAAGAGCTCATCGAATCGCTAAGAAAAACCGTAATATCTGGATTTTCCCTAACTTAATCATTAACGATATCATGGCGATTACCATCAGAACGTTCTATCCAATCGAACCTGGATACATTGAGGTAACCGGTTATGCATTAGCTCCAAAAGCTGAAAATGAAAACTTTAGACAAGTTCGTAACGACAGCTTCCTAGAGTTCTTAGGGCCATCAGGTTTCGCCACTCCAGATGACAACGAAGCACTTGAACTTTGTCAAGAAGGTTTCTCAAATGCGAAAGAAGCGGGCTGGAACGATATCTCTAAAGGGATGAACAGAGAAGTACCTCAAGCAACAGACGAAGCACAAATGCGTGCATTCTGGCGCAGATGGAATGAATTAATATTGGCTGAAGAAGCAAGACAAGAAGGTAAAGAAGTGGCTGGAAAGGCTAACGCATAAATAAAATACGTCATTAAATTGTAGAATGATTTTATCATGAGACTGGATGACGATTGTTAAAAAAAGAAGCGTACGTTGAATATTCATATTAGCAACCTTTTTTAACAAAAAGAAATCACTTCCTGTTCAAAAATTGAATGGAAGTGATTTTTTCTTTTTTTGTATTGGTTGATGATTGTTTCAAGAATCCTCAGTCAGTAATTAACTTACCAAACTTCCCAAAATCAGGCTCAGGGGTTCCTCCCCATTCGTCGATGGTTTCTGGAGTTGGTTCCAATTCACGTGGTTGCCTTGCTCCTTCTTCAGGGAATTCTTCCATTCCTTGGCTATATTCAAGCGTTATGCGATCAGGGTCAGCAAAGTAAAGGAAAACACTGCTGGATGGACGATGTCTTCCCGGCCCGAAAAGGATTGGAACATTTGCATTTTTTAATTTGTTGACTTGAATCCCAATATCATCCACTCTTTCAGCTTGGTAAGCAAGATGATTTAATTTATTTTCTGCACCCTTAGTAATGGCCATGTCATGATGATAGGGTGAAGGGAACGCTCTTAACCATGCCCAGGAACTTTCTTTATTATCTGACGAGGTATCAGATACTCTGAAGTTTAATGTATTCGTAAAGAAATCTAACATCTCTTCATATTTATTTGTTTCATATACAACATGTAAAAACCTTGTAATTTTCGCTTTCTTAGGAACAAATGGGGAATCCATTTGCTTCATATCCACATAGTATTCATAGGTTACTCCCATATGTGGATCTTTAAATCGCAATGTTCTGCCTTGAGCCAAGCTTTGTGTTTCTTCTGCACTCAATTCTATCGGATTTAAGCCCTTTTCTGTTAAATAGTCGAAGACCCCTTGAAATTGATCCTCTTTTTCCAGTTCATAGGCCACCCTTTTCAAACCTGCTTCTCCTGCTTGTTCAAGAATCAAATTGTGATGGTCACTGCTGCATCTTAAGAAGGCAATCGTATTTTTCAGTTCAACTACCTGCAGTCCAACAATATTCTCATAAAAATCAACGGAGTTATCAAGATTTGTTACATTTAATACAACGTAACCTAATTTTTTATGACGAATCATTATTCTTTCCTCCTCTAGAAAAAACATCCTCTTCTAGTCTTCCGAATTTGGAGGATTTTCATTCAGAAAAAACATTAGTGTGTGTAACTGTGACACCTCGAATGGAAACATGGGGACGCTTCATATGAAAACGCTAGAATGACCCATCGCTTTTCTGTGATACAGTTCTTCTCCGTGCGTATCATTTCTAAATACAGTATTGAAATTGAAAGCGAGTGATGAGATTCACGATTTTGTTTTCGCAGTACCCCCATAATCTATTTAGTTCGTTCGTATTCTATTAAGATGACAATAGATTAGACATGAGGGGAATAAGATGAAAAAATTGACTAAGGGAGCTTTTGCCATGGTTTTAGCGGGAGCTGTTACGTTTTCTATTACGAACGCCCTGTTAGTCCAGGAATCTCCTAAACGGGGACTAAAAGAAAAGGATATCGCGATATCTGAAGTACCAAAACAATCGGATGTAACCAACCAAGACGAAAAACCATCGAAAGATCAACTATCAATATCGATTGTGAAAGACGTGGAAACCAAGCCTTCACTTCATCCTGCTGCTGTCCAGGTAGCTGAAAATAATAGAAACATGAGTGAGACGAAGACGATAGCCGCCAATAACCAGAATACTGAAGGCGTAATCAAGACCACTGCAACGACTTCTGAACATTCGACTGTGGCAACGGCCGCACCTCCTTCTGGAACTAGCTCAAAAGGATCAACGCCAACGAGTACATCCACGACTCCAAGAACGAATAGTCCAAGTGAACCAGCACCAACGTCAACGCCTACATCAGAAGAACAAGCACCAATGCCAACGACTACACCTGCGTCAAATGAACCAGCGCCAACGACTACACCTGCGGCGCCAGAAACGACTGCACCAAGTGAACCAGTGCCAGTGGCAGCAACTAAACCTAATGCGCCGGAAGCTAATCCAGCAGCTGCAGGTAATTATGGACAACAAGTTTCTCAAGCTGTAAAAGAAGAAAATCAAGTTAAAAAAGCAAATAAAGGAAAGGATATGTAGTTCTTTCAATCAGGATCACCATTAGACGGTGGTCCTTTTTTTGTTATACATCATGATAAAAAGACCTTTCCATATGGAAAGGCCTTTAGCAGAAATGCTATTATATTTTTTCTTTCACCTCCACAAGAGGTGTTTCCTGGGTGACATTCCCTTTTCTTTTTAGCTTATTCCAACCAACCGTTACTCCCTTTAGCGCCGAAAAGATTGATTTTATGACGACATAGGCCATAAGCTGCTTGTATATAATTCGTTGTAGAAACAAGGAGGCTAGCGGTTTGGGGCTTTCTTTCTCCAATCGAAAGGCATATAGAGAAGTAAAGAAATCCAACAAGTAAAACAAGACAAATCCAATAACTGCTTTACCAGGGTGCTTACCAAAAAGAGCCATAATAAACAATACATCTGCAATCGGCGAGATGGTTTGATAAATATATTGGAACAGCCACATGTTAGGAAGACCGATATATCCTAATGAGCGATGTTTTTTATTAAATAATGCCCCGCGATGTTTCCATAAGCATTGTAACGTACCATATACCCAACGGTAACGCTGCTTTACAAGGCTTTTTATATCTTCTGGTACTTCTGTATAGGCATACGCTCTTTCTTCAAATTCAATTTTTTTCCCAAGACGTAAGAGAGTCAGCGTGATATCTGTATCCTCTGCCAATGTATCTTCTTGATAGAACCCGGCTTTTTCTACCTCTGATTTTCTCCATGCACCGATTGCTCCTGGAACAACCGTAATGCAATTCAGGACGGCAAAGGCCCTTCTCTCTAAATTAAAGCCTGTCACATATTCAATATGCTGCCATTTTGTAAGGAGATTCCCCTTATTGCCTACCTTTACATTCCCTGAAACAGCGGCAACATGTTCATCTTTAAAATGGTTGACAAGCAGTGAGATGGCATCTTCAGCAATGAGTGTGTCCGCATCAAGAGCTACTACGATTTCTCCTTTTGCTTTTTTAAAACCAAGGTTAACAGCCGATGATTTTCCCCCATTCGGTTTTTTGATTAATCTCACTTGAGGATGACGGGCATAAGCTTTTTGAACAACAGCAGCCGTATCATCCTTTGATCCATCGTCGATAATCAGTATCTCGAAGCTTGCGTAATCACTAGATAAAATCGAATCAACCGTTTTACAAATAACTTTCTCCTCGTTATAGGCAGCGATCACGACACTGACAAAAGGTGTAAAGGACGGGTCAATCTCAGTCTCTTTATGCCTTTTTATCTGTTTTCTAGAAAGAAAAACGAAGATAGCCAGGCGTAAGATTCCTAAAAGGATAGCAGAGTAGAACAAGAGACTTATGCCTGAACTCCAGCCTTGTATGATCTTAAATACGGCCTTGTCATAGATGAGATAAGGGCTGTCCTGCTTCGTAACCGGGGGCATCATTTGACTTTCACTTTTTCCGATTAGTTCACCGGTGGTGGTAAAAGTGTATCCGCGATTTTTCAGCTCTTTAATAATTAGTGGCAAGGCCTCTACCGTGTTAGTGCGGTCACCGCCAGCATCGTGCAGCAAAATAACATTTCCTTCTGGCAGTTGATCTAATACCCGTTTGACAATTTCAGTACTGGAAATTCCCTTCCAATCGTCAGAGTCAATAAATTGACCAACCATGGTATAACCCATATCCTGTGCCCGTATGATAGGCAGCAGCTGATTCTTTGTACTCGGCTCTGCACCGGCCTCAAACGGCGGGCGGAATAGGCTCATGGAATGACCTGTAATAGCTTGAAATAACCGTTGATTTACATTAAGCTCTATCTTCGTTTGAAAAGATGTGAGGGATGCCACATTTGAATGGGAAAAGGTATGGCTGCCAATTTCATGGCCTTCCTTATACATTCTTTCCACCAGTTCGGGATGCATCATCGCATTCTTACCAAGGATAAAGAAGGTCCCTTTTATATCATTTTTGTCCAAAATGTCCAATATTTGTGTTGTATAAGTTGGGTCCGGGCCGTCATCAAAGGTAAGGACAATGTCCTTTTTTTTCGATTGACCATACCTAGCCACATGAATAGGCTTTGGTAATTTATTATAGACTTCATCCTGAATCAATCCATTTGAATCCAATTGAATCGTTCTTTTCCCCTTTTCTAATTCAGAAATGATTTTTATGACCTCTCCAGCCCCTGTATGGTGAACAGGATCAGAACTGACCAAGGTTTTAAGGGCATTGGAGGGATTGTCTATTTCCTTTGGTTTATTCATGTAATTCCAAATAGAAGGATCTTCAGAACCGAGGCGCCAAATCGCTATTCCTTTCGAACCGCTGGCTATCGATAATTTCATTTGATTATAAAACGTAGCAGCATCCAAAAACCAAACAACATGGTTTTTTCCATTCCTTTTATAACGTACATAAGGGTTTCCTGCTTGTTTGTTCCAATGGATTTGAAGGTTCGTACCTACTCCTAGATTCATGATATCCCCGAACGTCATCGCCTCTGCCGGCTGTTGAGAGTTTTCTTCCCAGTCGTAGCCGTAGTTTCCTAAGCTCACAATCAATTTTTCGAAAGGAATATCGAGCTTGTATAAGGTCTCTTTAATCCATTCAGTTGAAGCGATAGGTCCAGGTGTACTCATGGAGTGGTGCTGGTCATATAGCATAACGAACATCCGATCAACGCTAGCTGCTACAGAAGCATAGTCGATACTATCATTCAGCGGCGGGACAGCCACTGTCACCATGAGATGATGCTGGTGAAAGGCTTCAGATACTTTCTTCATAAAACGAGTAAAATAATCTTTATCCTGTTGATTTATATTTTCAAAGTCTATATTAATCCCGTCAAAATCATTGGTTCTCACATAAGCCAATAAATTTTTAATAAAAAGGTCTTCGGCGCCAGGAGTAGTAAATAACTGGTGCAGGAGATCGCCATCCCATTTATTATTCGTATAATTACTAACTAATGGAAGGATTTTCACATTATTCGCCTTTGCCGTTGTAACAATTGATTTGTCCGTACTCGTCTTAAAGGTAAGGCTAGGAGTAAGCTGCACCCATTCCGGCACAATCGCTGTAAGAGAATCCAAATTCTCTTTAAAAGAAATTTTGCTTTTTTCGTCCCAATTGACATAAAAGCCATACACTTCTTGTTTGGTAGTCATTTGTGTTTTGTTTAATAGCTCCATCGTTTCTTCAGTAAGAGGGGAAGGGGCCGTTTCTTGAATCTGAGAAGCAAGCTCTTCCTCACTAAAGCTTGTATGAATGGGTTCGATTGCCGTGCTCTTCTTCAATTGAAGCTCAGGAAATTCTGGGTCAGTATAAAGGCTTTCGATGAAAAAAGATGATACTAAAATAATGAGAGCAGCAAAGCCTGCAGTTATTCGTGTAATAATAGACCAACGTCTTTTGCCAGGATCAAGAAAAACATGTTCTTGATTTTGTTCCCTTTTTTTCAGCCCCAAATTGTAAAACCAGAGGAAGAAAACATAGCACACAAGACCGATGAAACCTCCTAGGACACCTGCTGCAACGGATTGTGATACTTGTGCGTTCGTTATTAAGTCAGAAATGAACCCCAAATCTTTCGAAATAGGTAAATCGAGAACGGGTAAATCACGGATAGTAGGAATAAAAGTCGTAATCAATGTTCCAAGGAATAAGGCAATAATATTAAGCCGCAACAAAAGTGAAAAAGCAATTATTAATGGAACTTGTAAACTATCTAAAGGCAAAAAGGCTAGAAAAAAACCAATGGTACTCGCAATAGATCCTGCATGTCCGGTAACGGGTGCAAATAATGATCGGATCACCCACCTGAAAAATCTATTCATTAAACTCCTCCTCATAGGTGTAATATCGAAAAAACTATCATTCTGTTTAATAGATGAGTTTATACTAGTTATAGCTTTGAACAATGGATTGGAACGTTAACCGAAGTGAATTTGAATGCTGCTCATTAAGCAGAAGATTTTTCGACAAAAAATGACTGTATATTAAAAACTTAGGAATTTCATTTAAGTTTATGGGGGTAGGAGGAAAAGTTCTTTTTATTTAGGGGAAAGGGGATAGGTAACATGTCCCAATCATTTTGAGCGAAATCGGAGCCTGTCACGGTGGTTACCCTCGGCCTTCGTGAAGCGCGAGAAGAACCGTCTCTACGTTTCTTAGTTGTTTTTTCTAAAACGAAAAGGCTGTGTTGAATAGTACAAAGGTAGGTGTGATTGGGTAATTATGATAAGGATGCGTTTAGGTACAGCAGTTGGTCTTCTAGGAGGGCAATAAAAATAAGGGGATAGAGCACATAAACTAATTAGCTGTTGCTCACAAAGTTTGCTTTCGTATTAATCTTATAGAATAAGAGGATAAGGTTATTCCTTATCCTCTCACGATACAATCTTTCGTTCATGTCCTTTTCGTCATTCTGATAAAAGGGATGGTTCGGCTGTGTCCCCTATTGGTTAATAAAGGAGTTGTTGAAACGCGAACCGTCCCGGTGTTTCAAGCAATCTCTTTCTCAGATGAAAGTGCTTGATACTTTTTCATTCTGAAAGATGCGATGATAAGTACAGCGCTAAGAACTAGACCAAGGTAACCGAATAATGGGTAGAAGATGGATACAAGACTTGTGAAACCAACAAAGCTTAATCCAAAACCAGCTGCGATGGACCCGACTGTTATGATATTAAACTTTTTGGTTCCTGTATGGGCAAAGCGGGCACCAAATGAGTAAAACATACTAAGGCCTGTATTGAAAACCATTCCATATAGGATTAAAGAATAAATGAAGCCTAAGACGGGTGAAAGATCATCTACAATTTTTAACATAGGCATATCATAACCTGCAATGGATTCGATGTTTGCTAGAATCGCATAATGACTTAATAAAATGAGGACGCCAATCCCTAATCCTCCAACTAACCCTCCCCATGCGGCCGTCTTTTCGTTCGATTCATCTCCGCCCATGACGATGGACATGGATGCGCCAACAGCGATATTAAATGATACATAATTAATCGCTGATAAGGCCCAGTTCGGTAAGGCCTTTGGCTGCTGGGCAGCAATCGTACCTAGCTGAGAAAGTGAGCCATCCATTGTAAAAAGGGTATAAATCGCTACAAGGATGACAGAAATGATTAGAAAGGGTGTAATGCTTCCAATGATATTAACCACTCGACTCACATTATTCACTGCAGCAAGGCTTAATAGAGTAGCCATAAGTAAGGCACCTACCCAAAATGGCAAGCCGAATTGCTGCTGAAGAGTAGAACCGCCGCCAGCTATCATAACAACGCCTACGCCAATTAGTACGGCCACAAGAATATAGTCTATGATTCTGCCAATAAATCTTCCGCTAATTTGATAAATAACATCACTGTGGTTATTTGCCTTCATACGGCTCCCTAATCGTGTTAGAATCATTCCCACATAAGCAAATAAGGCAGTAGCAATAACAATGGCGATTGTTCCCACTAATCCAAAACTAGTAAAGTATTGTAGAATTTCTTGCCCTGAGGCAAATCCTGCTCCAAT
Organism: Niallia endozanthoxylica; assembly: GCF_008710145.1. Lineage (GTDB taxonomy): Bacteria > Bacillota > Bacilli > Bacillales > Cytobacillaceae > Bacillus_BD > Bacillus_BD endozanthoxylica. The sequence continues at coordinate 82,820 of NZ_VYKL01000006.1, read as the reverse complement.
AATAATTCCAATGAAAGCACTGGCTATTTGCAATACTTTCTTCATAAAGTTTTCCCCCAATCAAGTTTGTCTTCGATGATCAAACGATACTTGCAAATGATAATGCTTTCATAATAAAGAACAACGCCTGCTATGAATAACGAAATAGTATTAATAGTGTGAAAATTCTTTATTAAACTTATATTATTATAGTAAAGCCTAGATACATGGACGTCAATGAGACATCGGGACGGTTCTCGCGTTTCTTCTGTAAAAATTGGGCAGGGAATGGATTATAAATAAAAAATAGCCCTGCAGAGATTGAACTCCACAGAGCCTGATAGATTTCATGATTGAAACAGCAGAATCGTCCCTATGTTTCTAAACCCTTATTCTCCTGTATCATCTTGATTGCTGTAATTTCTAATTGTACCGGTATGAGGAATTTTCACTTTAACATCTACAGTGATTGGCATATTTGCAAACCTTTGATCCCAATCTGTCTTTAATTCCTTCCAAGACTCAGGTGCAGAACGGTGTAAAGCATCACCAAAACCAAAAATATCTGTTTGATGTTTTTTTTGGGCAGCTTCTATAGACGCAATAATTACATCTTTAATATCTTTTTCAGCTTTTTTTTCGAGATCATAAATCGTGCTTATTTTATTTAAGTCTAAACTAGCGCATTCGACCTCAGCTACATTTGCCTCTACATTTAGCTTTATCAATCCTTTCGGGTCACCTTTCATCCCCTTTGTTTTTAAATCGGTCTTTGTGTTTAACACCTCTAATGATACTTTTCCCTCTTGTGGACAAGAAAAGGTAATAACTGTATTTTTCACTTCTCCAAGTGCATAATTTACCCCTTTGCCTTCCCCTTCGCTTAACCATCCTATTAATTTGTCATCCTTAAAAACAGCCAATCCATTGTATTTGAGTCTAACAGGAGGATCTAGATTCTCTATATTTTGTTTGGACCCGCCAGACTGCTTATCACTCGTTTTATAAACACTAGTTAAAACCGGGTTATCTCCTTCACTTGAAAGCTTTGAATCAAGTGTATCAAATGTAACGGACATGGATGGAGCCCAAACTTTCTCTGAAGTTTCAAGAGCATTATATAATTTGTTAGCTGGTATAGCCTCTAAAGAGGTCAGTACTTTCAAAACATCCTCTGCTCTTGAATCCTTTGCTACCACAATATTAAAGTCCGGTCTAAATTCATGATCTCTAGAAAAGAAATCTAGTGTTTTCCTAATCCCTTCTCTTGCTAACTCTTCCCCGAAAATGACTATTCTAAGATGAGCTAAGTATATTTTTCTGGGAGCGTTCGTTGTCATTTTCCTCAATGTTTCAAATAGGGTATCCCCCTTTTCTTGAAAAACAACGACAGGGGTACTTCTCCCCGCTCCTTTATTAGAAGCAATCTCAGCTGGATTGACAATTTGTACAGTGATTAGATATTGCTCATCTACTTTGTCAATCCCCATTGCAACCGCAATGGCTAGATCATTTAATTCTTTTCGAGCCCAACATCCTGTAGTAATCGTCAATATCGAAAGATAAATGCAAAAAATAAGGATTTTACGTTTCATTCGCGAACTCCTCTTATTCAAAATGGGCTTACAGTGATAGCCTAAGCGAATAAAAGCCAAACTATTCTTCCTCTATAAGAGGAGTTGTTCAAAGCTGAATTCATTTTAAGAGTAACCTTTTTTACGAGTATATTAAGAAGCAAGTTTGCAAAAAATAGGTATAAAAAAAGCGGGGATCATCTGTGGTTTTTTTAAAAAAATCAATAAGAAATAGGGGTATAAAAAATAAACATTCTAAACCAAAAAATCCTTCACAAAATCAACAACACTCTAGTAAATTAAGCATTCAATTAGAAGAAAACCTTCAAGAAATAAAAGAAACACTTGGATTCAGTGAAGACATCATTATCCGTGAGTTTCGTATCGGAAGGGAAAAATCAATAAAAGCTAGCATTATTTTTACCGATGGGCTCGTTGATACGATTTCTAACCAAGAATTCATCTTGGAATCATTAATGAGAGATTTTCCACAAGCAGATGTTAACAAGATAAGTATGGAAGATCTTATTCTAACTATAAAAGAAACAACCCTGACCGTTGCAGAAGTAAAAGATATTACTGATTACCAGTTGCTTTATGAATCCCTTTTTTCAGGACATGTCATTCTCTTAATCAATGGCCATTCCGTCGGATTGGCCATTAGCATGAAGGGAGGAAAGGAACGAAGTGTAACAGAACCATCTACCGAAAATTCGATAAGAGGGCCAAGGGAATCCTTAACAGAAAATATTCGTGTCAATACCGCCTTAATTCGCCGAAAAATCAATAACCCTAATCTTTGGTTAGAATCAAGAAAAATTGGAAAACAAACAAAGACGAATGTGTCTTTAATGTATATAAAAGGAATAGCCAATGAGGAAGTAATAGAAGAAGTAAGGAGCCGTTTGGATAGGATTAACATTGATAGTATCCTGGATTCTTTATATATTGAGGAGTTCATTCAAGATACTACTTTTACCCCTTTTCCAACCATCTATCATTCTGAACGCCCAGATGTTGTCGCAGCAAACCTTTTAGAAGGAAGGATCGCCATTCTTGTTGATGGAACCCCGTTTGTATTGATCGTTCCAGCTATATTTGTCCAATTTCTTCATGCTCCAGATGATTATTATAGTCGTGCCGATATTACAACACTATTACGTATCTTACGATTTATCGGTATATTAATCGCACTGTTAGGACCATCCGTCTATATTGCGATTACGACCTTTCATCAAGAGATGCTGCCAACCCCATTGTTAATTAGTCTGGCAGCGCAGCGTGAAGGCGTCCCGTTTCCAGCATTTATAGAAGCTCTTATGATGGAGGTTACATTTGAAATCTTACGTGAATCAGGATTGAGATTGCCAAAGGCTATTGGTCAGGCTGTATCGATTGTTGGAACTCTAGTCATAGGGACCGCGGCAGTAGAAGCAGGAATCGTTTCAGCGGCGATGGTTATTGTTGTTTCCATTACTGCGATATCCAGTTTTATTGTTAGTTCTTATAATTTATCCATTGCCATTCGAATGCTCCGTTTTCCATTCATGGGATTAGCTGCTTCATTTGGTTTTTTTGGAATAACGTTTGGGATTACTGCAGTCATTCTTCATTTATGCAGTTTAAAATCCTTTGGTGTACCTTATATGTTACCATTTGCTCCTTATATGAAAGAAGATCAAAAGGATGCCTTATTTCTTTTTCCAAGGTGGGCACAATCCACACGTCAACGTTCAATTAGTCCAACGAATATAAAAAGACAGGATTCAGATATTCCGAAACCGGACCAAGGAAATAATTAAAATGGACGTGTTGTAAAATACTAGGATTTCAAGTCGGTATGGTATGAGAGGAGTTTTCATGTGATATCAATAGTTGTAATAGTAGCAGCTGTGATTATTATTGCGATCGATGTCCCCTATCTAAAAAGAAATAAGTTAAAAAAAGAACTATGGGTATTTACGATTCTTCTATTGATTGGCGTTGGTTTATCTATGGCACATAGTTTTCATATATCCCTTCCTAACCCAATGAGAGGAATAAATACGATCCTTCATCCTTTAAGTAACTATTTGTATGAACTTTTAACATAATCAGTGAGGGAAAAGCCGATGCTTGAAAATGAAAAAATTTCAGTTCACCAATTTAGGGTTTTAGTCACCTTTTTTACGATTGGAACGAGTATTCTTGTGTATCCAGCCATTTTAGCAAAATACGCAAAACAGGATGCTTGGTTAGTTGTGATTATTAGTATGAGCCTAGGGCTAGCCGTTCTATGGATGTTTAGCAGGATTGCTCAGCTTTTCCCGAATATGAATATTGCTCAAATGAATGAAAAAGTATTTGGAAAGTGGCTTGGGAAATTATTTACCGTTTTTATGGTTTGGAACGCATTTCTTGCTTCTGGAGAACTTCTACACTATTCAGGTGTTTTCTTTCGGATCAATCTCATGCCAGAAATCCCAATAGAGGTCCTTCATATCATGACAGCCCTTCTGTTGGTCATGGCTGTCCGCATCGGTTTGGAAACATTTTCACGTGCAGCCGAAATATTTTGGGTGCTCTTTATCTTCCTTTTTTTAGTGATGTTTTTTGTGATACCTGAAATCAAGTTTGAACATATACAACCCGTCTTAGAAAATGGCTTAAAGCCATTGCTTTACCCTACGCTAATATTACTAAGTTTTTCTACATTTAATGCTATTTATTTGTTAATGATCTTTCCAGCACATGTAAGCAATCCCCAGAAAGCACAAAAAGCCTTTTATATAGGACTAATCATAGGGGGAATAATCACTTTTATTACAACCATATTAGCTATTTTAGTTTTAGGAGCGGAACTCACGGCAAGACTTCGTTTCCCCGTTTATTTATTAGCCCAAAAAATTAATGTAGGTGAATTTGTGAAACGAATAGAAGTCATCGTTGCGACCATGTGGTTTATAGCCGTCTATTTTAAGATGATTCTATACTTTTATGCATGTTGTTTGGGGATTGGACAAATTTTGAACTTAAAAAGTTATCGTCCCATTGTTTTACCAATGGGGATGATTCTAACTGCATTTGCTTCCATGATGTTTCCGAATGTAGTTGAACAGCAGCAATGGGATGTGAGGGGGACGTTAATTCTTAGTAACATTGCAGGAGGATTTCTGCCACTGCTTGTATTAATTGTTGGATATATCCGAAGTAAAACTTAGTTCCGTCACTGGTGAAACATGGGGAGGGTTCGAGACCACTGAAAAAGTGTTCACTTTAAACAATGGATGAGAAGTCTTATCAATATACAGTAAATAAAAGGCATTGATTGCTTACATATAGTAGGTAATCAATGCCTTATTTTCCTTCAATGGACTTTTTCAGCAGCCCTGAACCGTTCTGCCTTTTCTTCTAGTTCGCAGATGAGTAGAAATCACTCATTTCTACGTTGTAATTCTTCTCTGTTAAAATCTTATATAGCTGACCAATATGATCGTGATTTTTGGTTTCAACGGAAATCTCAAGTTCGGCATAGCCAGGATAGATATTCTTACCCATTCGGTTGAGGTTCACCGATTGAATATTTGCATCAAGGTCTGTGATTGTACTTAATACTCTTTCCAGTTCACCTGGTTTATCTTTTAAGGTAATGGTAAACGTAACATATCTTCCTGACTCCACCATGCCATGTTCAATAATTCTAGAAATAAAGTTCATATCGACGTTTCCGCCGCTTAATACGGCAACGACTTTTTTCTCTTTCAGCTTCAGTTTTTCATAAATCAGTGCAGAAAGGGAACAGGCGCCTGAACCCTCTACAAGCAGTTTATTTCTCTCTAATATCATGAGCATGGTTCTTGCAATTTCCATTTCATCTACACAATAAATATCATCCACGTATTTTTGAACAATATCGAAAGTTTTCAGCCCCGGTTTTTTAACGGCAATTCCGTCAGCCATCGTGGGCTGTGATTTGACCATAACCGGTTTATTTTCTGCTAATGAATGCTTCATGCTTGGACAAGCAGAGGTTTGAACCCCATATACAGAAATATGGGGGTTTTTCTCCTTCACTGCCATCGCGACACCAGCAATCAGTCCGCCTCCGCCAACAGGGCAAATAATCGCTTCAACATCTGGAAGCTGATCAAGAATCTCTAACCCGACCGTTCCTTGTCCTGTAATGACAGCCTCATCATCAAAGGCATGAATAAAGGTGGCGCCCATTTGCTCTTTCAGTTCTAAGGCATAGGCGAGGGCATCATCAAATACAGAACCCTCTAATACGACTTCTGCGCCATATTGCTTAGTAGCTTCTACTTTACTAAGTGGTGCGCCTTTAGGCATGACAATGGTGCAGGGAACGCCAAGCATTTGACTAGAATATGCAACACCTTGAGCATGGTTCCCGGCTGAGGCTGCTACTACACCCTTTTTTAACTCTTCCTTTGATAGGGAGATTAGCTTATTATAGGAGCCCCTTACTTTGAACGAGCCTGTCTTTTGTAGATTTTCCAGTTTTAAATAGACCTCATTATGTGAAAGCCGGCTAAATGTTTTTGAATAATCAAGGGGAGTGGTGTAGACAATTCCCTTCATCTTCTCCCGTGCAATGATTATATCATCGATGTTCATCCTATACTCTTCCTTTCGTCCATCCAGAGTTCTTCTTTTTAGGATGCACGAGAAGAGGTAAACTATGTGTGAAACGTGAGGATGGTTCTCACGTTTCATTTATAATTTGAGGCATGGCATCAATGAAACAGGGGAATTGATCTAGCTGTGTTTACTACAAACAGCAGAACCGTCCGAGACCGCTGAAAAAGTGTTCACTTTGAATAATGGATGAAAATCTCCATCAATATACAGTAAACAAAAGACATTGACCAACTACATATAGTAGGGGGTCAATGTCTTATTTTCCTTCAATCGACTTTTTCAGCAGTCTCGAACCGTCCCAGCGTTTCACCTTTAAATGATTTTCTAATCATTTTTTAATCATTCTCTAAGTATCTATTAGTTTTTTGATAGTACATTACATGTAGTAAATGTATATTTGGAGGAATAGTTAATGAAAATTGTAATTGTACCGTCAGGGTTTAAAGAATGTTTAGATGCTGAGGAAGTGGCTTTAGCAATGGCACGAGGAGTGAGGAATTTTGATCCGTCTATTGATTTGGAAGTGATTCCGATGATTGATGGCGGAGAAGGATTTGCGAAAGCAGTCACTCACATAAAAGGTGGAGAATTAATAGAGACTGAAGTGACAGGGCCGGTCGGCGAGAAAGTGATGAGTCATTTTGGGATTTTTGTAGAGAACAATAAACGAACGGCTGTGATTGAAATGGCGGCTGTAGCTGGGTTGAAGCTAGTCCCTCGTGATCAAAGGAACCCATTGATAACAACAACCTATGGTGTAGGAGAATTAATTGTATCTGCTCTTGATTTAGGGGTTGATCATATTTTAATAGGTTGTGGTGACTCTGGTACATCTGATGGTGGTGCAGGAATGGCGCAAGCATTAGGGGTTCGTTTTTTAGATAAGAAACAACAAATTGTTCATATCAACGGTGGAGAGGATTTATTGCAGGTAGATTCTCTTGATCTAACCAATTTAGACAAGCGTTTACAGCATGTATCCATTAATGTGGCATGTAACTGGCAGAACGTTTTATGTGGGGAAAAAGGAGTTGCACGAATCTTTGGGCCACAAAAAGGTGCGACACCAGAACAGGTTGAAAAATTATCATTATCCTTGGAACATTATGCAACGCTCATTCAAGAAGCGGTAGACATCGATGTTCGTTCATTACCGGGCAGTGGAGCATCAGGAGGGTTAGGGGCAGGACTAATTGCTTTTACAGGTGCTATATTACATCCGCGATTCGATATCATTATGGATTACATCCATATAGAAGAGAAAATTTTAACAGCAGATATTGTGTTTACTGCAGAAGGCAGTTTAGATTTCCAAACACCAAACGGAAAAATTCCAGCGGAAGTTGCACGAATTGCAAAAAAATATAACATCCCAGTGATTGCCATTGCCGGAACAATTGGTAAAGGGGCAGATGCAAACTATCAGGCAGGTATAGATGCCTATATCAGTATTATTCCAAAACCAACTTCTTTGGAAAAGGCGATGAAAAAAGCACCAAAATGGATTGAAGAGAGTACGGAGTCCGTGTTAAGACAGGTTGCGATTGGCTTAGCAATGGCTAAAAGAAAAGTTCTTAAAGAGGGCGTTTATCAAAAATGATCACAAGAATAGAGAAACAGGCTGAAAAGAGTAACAGAATTAAACAGTGGATCAATCAATTATCGACTAAGTCATTAGTGATTATCAGCTTACACGTCCTAATCTTAGTCGTCATCGTATGGATTGATGGTTTGGACTATGAGGCAAAGATATCCTTATTTGCTTTTTTATCAGCCATGACGTTATGGATTACCACTAAAATACCTGCTGGATTTGTAGCAATTTCACTCATTATGTTCATTGTTATAATGGGTGCAGAAACCCCTGATTTGTTATATGAATCTTTATCAGAAGAAGTGGTGTGGTTAATGGTGGGCTCTTTTATTATCGGTGAAGCCGTTAAGCAGTCCCAGTTAGCAGAACGATTAACCGGATTTATATTGAGAAAGTGTCATAAAAAAAGCAATGTGCTCCTTGGAGTAAGTTCAATTTTATTTGCCTCCGTATTTTTTATTCCATCTACCTCAGGTCGAGCAGCATTATCCATGCCAATGATTCAACAGCTGGGTGTAAAATTTTCTACTAAGGAACAAAAAGTGCTGGCTATTTTAGCCCCTGTGATTATCTTAATGAGTACATCAGCCACATTAATAGGGGCGGGTTCTCATTTAATAGGGATTGGCTTACTTGAAAGTACGGTCAATCAATCCATTTCCTTTAGCAGGTGGTTGATTTTGGGAGTTCCATTTGCCATAGTGATTTCACTTGTCTCATTGTTTATAATAAAATGGAGCTTGTGGCCGAAAGATGAATTGGGGACAACAGAAAACGTACAAACGGTAGAAAAAGTGATGGTAAAACGGCCAATGAATGGAAAAGAAAAGAAGATCATCATCTTAATCTCAGTGTTAATCGCAGGTTGGATGACTGAAAGGATACATGGCTATGATATCGCATTTATTACGATGATCGGTGCGCTTCTAGTCATGACACCGAATTATGGAATGATTAGTTGGAAACAAGGAATGAAGTCAGTATCTTGGAATTTAATTCTATTTGTTGCTGCTGCAACTGCACTTGGAAAAGTGTTAGTGGATACAGGTGCAGTAAAATGGATCGAAACGAAAATGCTTCATGTTCTATATATGTTTATAGGTGCACCGGAATGGCTTATTGTATTGATCATCCTGCTTTTAACCGTATCCAGTCATTTGTATATTACATCACATACAACACGCGCAATCGTTTTTATTCCAAGTTTATTATTATTTAGTGAAACGATAGGGGTTAACCCTTCGACGGTTGTTTTTTTAAGTTTAATAGGTATGAACTATTGTGTGACTGTTCCTGTCAGTTCAAAAGCATTACTCCTCTTTTATGAGGAAGGTGAAATCTCCTATGATGCCAGTAATCTATTAAAAATAAGCGCCATACTCATGCCTCTTTATATACTAATCATGATGCTGTTCTATTTTACTTATTGGCAGTGGGTGGGGTTACATTTATAAATCAGGAGGTGAAATAATGGATAGTCACATATTAATTATTGAAGATGATGAGGGAATTGCGCGAGTGATTCAATTAGAATTAGAACATGCAGGTTATCAAGTAAGTATTGCCTATACGGGTAAAGAAGGGCTATCCATTTTAGAGCAGGAAGAAATTGATTTAGTTCTTTTAGATGTCATGATACCTGAATTAAATGGAATGGAAGTGCTAAGACGAATTCGTCGTGAGAATAACGAGATTGTTATTATTATGCTGACGGCACGTGATTCCGTTTACGATAAAGTAAGCGGATTAGATTTAGGTGCGAATGATTATATGACAAAACCATTTGAAATCGAAGAATTGCTTGCACGAATCCGCTCTAATCTTCGGTTTAAACCTAAGAGTGTAAAAAAGGATGATTCTAGTGTTTATCGTATTCACTCCATTTCGATTCATACACATACAAGAGAAGTGTTTAAAAATGACTGTATGGTAGATTTGACACCGCGGGAGTATGATCTCCTGCTTTATTTAGTTAAGAACAAAAATCGTGCACTTGAGCGTGAACAGATTTTAAATGAAGTATGGGGAATGGATTATTATGGTGATACGCATGCTGTAGATGTGTATATTCGATATTTGAGAAAAAAATTAACTGACACGAAGGACGATCTATTTATCCAAACCGTTCGCGGTGTCGGCTATATGATTAAGGATGAATAATGAGATTACGAACGAGGATTCAGCTATCGATGACTGTTGTATTGATGGTACTCATTATGGCCAATACATCGATTTATTTCATTTTCAAAAATTCCGTCATTACTTCTGAAATGAATCGATTAACCAATAAAACAGTGAATACCCTTAAAGAACTCAATACTCATTCAAATTTAGCGATGGAACAAGTGCTGCAGGCCTATTTAATTAGTAATGGTATGATTCGTGTGGTGAATAGCAGCCACAAACCTATTATTCAAGTGACAACAAACAATGACTATTTTAATATACCTAGTAAATATGACGATGATCAATTTGAGGAAGTAGTTCAATATAAAGATTCCATGTATGTGGTTGTTTCCATCCCTACAATTAATGAAAATGGGGCCATTGTCAATTTACAAGTTGTTGAGAATGTCGATGCTCTATTTGGTAACATTAATGAATTAAAATGGGTGTTTACATATACAACGATGATTGTCATTATTATTTTTTCTTTAACCAGTAGGTTTTTAGGGCGTATGATTTCGTTTCCCATTAAACGTCTGACTCAAACGATGAATGTAATCGAAAAAGATGGATCATTTGAAAAAATATTAATTGCGCATCATACGAAAGACGAATTATCTGAAATGGCCATGACATTTAATCGAATGATTACAAGATTAGAAAAAAGTTATTTAAAGCAGGAACAGTTTGTCTCTGATGCTTCTCACGAACTGAAGACACCTTTAACTGTCATTGATAGTTATGTGAAAATATTAAAACGCTGGGGGAAAGAGCGTCCTGATATATTAGAAGAAGCCATTGACTCCATTGGGGCTGAATCAAGCCGGATGAAATATTTAACGGAGCAATTGCTGCTATTAGCAAAAGCTGAAGAATGTATTGAAAATGAAAAATACAAAGTTAACATTGTACCAATCGTCGAGAAGACCATTCATCGATTACAGCAAGCTTTTAAGCATGAAATCTATTTAAAAAGTGAGCAGCGAGAGATTCATACGTATATTCATGAACCTAGTTTTGTTCAAGTACTTGTTATTTTGTTAGATAATGCAAAAAAATATAGTGATGATGATATTAAGGTAGAGATAAAAGAATGGGAAGAAAGTGTGAGTATTATGGTGATGGATAAAGGGGCAGGAATACCATTTGAGGCCCAAGCACATGTTTTTGATCGATTATATCGTGTTGATAAAACAAGGAGCCGAAAAACAGGAGGATCAGGTTTAGGGCTATCAATTGCAAAGCGAATCGTTGAACAACACGATGGTTATATAAACCTTGAAAGTGTTGAAGGACATGGGGCGACTTTTACAGTCACATTGCCGAAAAATGGCGGTGTAACAAGATGAAGTTAAAAATTTGTCTTATTGCGTTTATCATTCTAGGCTTATCCTATTCATTGTTTCTAATTTTTATAAAAGATAATCCTAAGACGATTTCACAAAAAGAAGCTGAAGCAATCGTTACTAATTTTTATGGAGGAAAAGTCATAAATACAAAGCTAGAAAAAGAGAATAGCGACTATCAACTTATGTTTGAAAATAAAAAAGGAGTTTACAAGGTTTCAGTTGATAGCGAAACGAAGAAAATTAGTAATATACGACTGATTGAAAAAAAGGAAGCCTTGATAACCATTGAAGAGGCCCAAAAAAATATAGAGAAAGAATTAAACGGCCAGGTTGGTCAAATGAGAGAAATCAAGAAAGAAGGCCAACCTTTCGTAGAAGCGACTATTGAGAAAGATAACAAGCATTATCGTATAGAATATGATTTGAAAGAGAAAACCATTGTATCTAATCAGGAAATGGTGAGTAGTGTAAGCAACCCGTCCAATATTTCAGAACAGAAAGCAAAAGATATTGCGTTACAGCAAATTAAGGGTGAAATCACGGATTTATCCATCGTAAATACTCAAAATGGAAAGCACTATAAAGTGACAGTAGACGATTATTCAGAGGGTGCCCATGTATATGTTCAGGCAAACACAGGAAATGTATCATCCATATCATGGTATTCGGAACAGCCACAGCCGCAAACTCAACAACAACCAAGTAACATAAAAAATGACGATGCTGATGATGAACGTGATGAAAATGATGATGACAGCATGGATGAAGCTGATGATCATGATGACGATGATGAAGTTGAAAGTTCTTACTAGGTGAAACAAGGGGACGGTTCGGGACAGCGAAAAAGTCAGCACTTTGAATAAGTAGGAAGCTAGAAGCGTCTTTGCGTTTCAGAGACATTGAATAGCCATAATCAAGGTAATTTTATTGGGCTAAAACAAAACGACTTTGGCAAGGAGGATTTTGAGGAATTCTTTGACTACGAAGAGACCATTGACTATAAAACAGGTACCTGTCAGTCAATCTAAGGAAACCGAGGGAAGCTCCTCGGTTTCTTTTAATACGGTTCTCACGTTTCTTTTGTAAAGATTGAGCAGCAGAGTAATTATAAATAAAAAGAAAGCCCTGTAGAGATTTAATCCCCACAGAGCTTGCTAGAATGAATGATTGAAACAGCAGAACCGTTCCCCGTTTCACTTCATGGTATGACCGGCAAAATTTCATCATACATATCAACAAACATTCATGATGTGTGAGTGGGGGAGATAGGGTTGATGTCGGTTGGTTTTGAGTTGTTTACAAATCAAGTGCTTTCTGTTATGCCAGGCGATTGCTTTTCGATGGTTATCATACAACAAGGAAAAAAGTGGGCCTCTTCTGCTGGAAAGGATGTTTACCATGTGGATCGTTTGATACTGCCCAATAAAAGAATAGCGGCTACTGGCCGAATTCATTATTTATCGACCAGTACGACCAATTCGTATGAAGCCCTGCAAACGATTCCCTGTATACCGATTCCTTTGTCTGACAAGGAGAGGCCGAATATGGGTGTAGCGTTAGCAGTATCAAATGAAAAACTGGCAGCCCAAATGAAAAAAATCAGTTATCTTTCCTTCGTCATGCAACATTCAAAAGGTGACATTCGAGTTCCTCTTTATCTAGACCCGCATGCATTCAAAACCATTTCGTCTACTGAATTCCATTTAGATCTTTCACGTCAACTGGAAAAACATCTTCCATTTTCTTAAAGTAAAATCGGTGAAAGAATCATGACAAGTAGAAAAGCTGTAATTAGACGCATGGCAATCCCTAAAGCGGCAGCTCCCATCGCTTCTTTTTCAGTTAAATCTGAATTGGCCGCCCAGATGACAGGAATTTGACCAAATACGGTAGATAACGGCAGCCCAGATGAAGCTAAAATAAAGGAACCAATGACTAATTGCGGGTCCAATGAAGAAGCTGTTTCAGCAAGTGTACCCATAGCTAAGGTCGGGCTTGCTAAAATGGATAGAATACCAGTCTCTGGATCAATATTTAACGCTAAGAGAACGGAGGAAAGACCCGATTCAATAGATGACCATATACCGATATAGTCTAAAACCCCAATCACAGCAAAAACGACTGCTACAGCAGGAATAATAAGCAAGAATAAAAGCTCGGCACCCTCTCTGGCCGCATTAAACAAAGTCGGTAAAAACCTTGTCTCCGGAGTGAACCTTGGTAAATCCTCCAACTTCACTGCTTTCGTGTTACGGTAAATCGTTTTGGAAAGGAGCCAAGGGACAAAGATAACAGGAATAAATACAGCTAACACGACAATGACGAACGCATTGACGCCAACAGCGGTTAAGGCCACCAGTCCTAACATAAAGGTGGAAAAGGATTGCTGAGACTGAACCATCGTCGCAACGGCAATTTTTTGTTCATCCTTTGTTGCTCCTGAGCGAACTAAGATGGGGCCTGCAATTTTTCCAGCGGCATTAATATCACCGAGGATATTATAAATACTGGGGATCACCACGGAAGAATTGATTTTCATGAGCTTTGTGATCGGAATAAATAGTCTCATCAGTGCATCTGTAAAGCCTAATCGTTCCAACGTGCGTCCGATAATGACGCTCACGATAATGGCGACCCCAACAGTACCTGTTAAAAAGACATTAACGACCGTCGGAAACACACGATCAACGACGGAGTTAAAGAGACCGGCGAGAGTACCGGGAGAGATTAATAAAACAAGTAATGAAGAAATAACCAAAGCTACCCCAACAAACTCGATTCGTGTCCATTTTCGTTTTTCCGGCTGATGGGCTGGGACGGATTGGACCTGTTCTACTGTTTCAGCATTGAATTCACTCATGTACATCGCTCCTCACAATTATTGATTGCTGATTGCTTTCGTTAATAAGTGCTGTGAAGCCATTTCTTGAGCATAACGCTTCATTTCCGGTGTTCCCACTGCATTCAAAGAGGTACTTGTAATTCTTTCGCGAAAAATAACGACCTCGACAGAAGGTAATAGCGACTGAAGGGCGTAGGCAAGCGGCAGCCCATTTTCCAAAATTTCCAACACATGACAGTTGCCGACGATAAAATTGAGTCCCAGTTCTTTAGCTGTTTCAATTAATGGATGTCCATCATAGACACGACTAATGGAGGCGAGCACCGTGTCAGCTTCTGGATGCTCTTGAACGGCTTGTCTTAAATTCTCTGGTGAAAAACCGGTATGAGGAAAGATGTGTAAAATATGTCGGACAGGACTATTTTCATCTCCTAACCAAATTTTTCCCTTTGTTACCAGACTTGTTTCGGTAATCGATGAGGCACCGCGAATTTCTTTTTCCGTAAATAATAAGGCTTCTTCTTGGTCTAATCCCATGTATTGATCAAGACGCTTTAATATGTCTCCTAATGTATTCACGTTTTCAAGGGTTTTTCCGACAAATAGAACATTGCCATGATTGCCGCCATAGGATATTTCTGTGCGGTATGCTTGATGGCCGTGCAAATACGAGATTCCTGGATGTAATCCATGGAAGGCCTCATGAAGTTCAAAAGCAGCCACATGATATAGGTCAAGATAATTTTTCAACGTGACGCCCCCTGAATTGGCTGCCTCCGCAATAGGATGATGAGCGATAATGGCATCGACTCCTGTGGCACCTGCTAATTCAATGCTGCCTTCTGTCATGGTCATCGTTACAGCTATTTTGCTCACTTTTTGATCAAGATGGCCATAGACAAGACCAGGTGTTTCAATGATATCCTTTCCTGGAAGATTGGAGGATTTCATCATCACAAATGGATGATCTCCACTTGTTATATCCGCCAGCGATTTAACCACCCTGCCGCCTGTTAATTGGTCTAAAGCCTCTAGTACATCCTTTACTGTTTGCATGTCTTGTCCTCCTTTTTTATATAGGAAAAATAAAAAACCGCCAATACAAATCAAACAGAATTAATCTGTTGGATAGTATTGACGGTTGTACTGCGCTCTATTAGTAAGAGTTCATTCTACCAGTCCACTATTAGGTTATAAACCGGATATATAGTTTCTAGCATCTTGATCAAGGATAATAATCGTAACGGAACATTCAATTTCTGGATCATAATCTTTCATAATCGAAAGGACCTTCATTCCGTATTTATCTTCCATGATTTTCTTTAATTCCATTTTGAAAGAATCAATGATAGTGACATCGACTATACGGGTAATCAGGCGATTGCTTTCGTCCAAATATTTCAGAGACGAAATTCGTTTATGAGTGGCGAAAATAATCACTTTTTCCCCTAATATATCAACCTTTTGACTTTTGACACCAATGTCAAACATCCGAAGGTTAACTGTATTATAGTCTTTAATTAACTCTTGTTTAAATTGACCGGGTGACAAGATCATCTTACATCACCTTGACTTTATGTTAGTTATAATTTTTAGAATATTATGATTTTTATAGTAGCACAAGAATATTTATTTGTAAATAATCATTTTAAAGATTTGATAGATTGCTATGATGGTTCTCGCGTTTCCTGGGTATAAATGGAGAGATAGTATTCCATAATGGAGAGGAGCAAAGAGGAAGAAGGCGGTATAAGAATGCATCATTATTTATCTATTGCTATCGAGTTAATTGCAGGATTAGTGATCTTATTTATTATCCTTAAAATATTAGGTAAAACTCAATTTTCCCAAATTACTCCTTTTGACTTTATTTCCGCACTTATTTTAGGAGAATTGGTAGGGAATGCGGTATATGACAACGGGACACATCTGGGCGATGTTCTATTTGCCGCTTCGGTTTGGGGAGCAATTATTTATGTAGTTGAAGTTGTCACTCAAAAGTTTAAAAATACAAGGAAATTTCTAGAAGGAGAGCCGAGTATTGTTATCAATAAGGGGAAGATAAACTATAATTCATTAAAGAAAAATAATATGGATATGAATCAACTGCAAAGCTTAATCAGACAACAAGGCTACTTTTCCATTCAGGAAGTAGAATACGTTATTTTAGAAACAAATGGGATGCTTAGTGTCCTTCCAAAATTCAAATATGACACACCAAAGGCGGGTGATCTAAATTTGCCTTCAAAACCTGTCAACTTGCCAATCACGTTAATACTCGAAGGGGAGGTTATTTACAATAATTTAAAAGAATATGGCCTAAATGATCAATGGCTAAAAGAGCAATTAGCAGCACAAAATATTAACGATTACAAATCTGTTCTATTTGCTGAATGGCAGCCTAATCAACCTGTTTATGCTCTTAAATATGAACACAAAGCTTAGAAACGTTGAGAAAATCTGTCACTGAAACGTGGGGACATTCTCGCGTTTCTATTTTTTTTACGATGGAAACAGCAGAACCGTCCCGGCGTTTCACAAATCAGGCCCGGCAAGATGAATGGACTGCTTCACAATCTCGTTGGGAGATTAATGGACGAGAAACAGATCCTGTCCTTATAATAGAAATAGAGGTTACGTGAAAATATATATGTAGGGGCAGTGCTATGAATATAAAAATGCTTGTTTTAGATGTCGATGGAACATTGACTGACGGAAAAATATATATCGGTTCACAAGGGGAATTGATGAAAGCTTTCAATGTGAAAGATGGGTTAGGGATTGTTAAGCTTCAAACCCATGAGATTGTACCTGTCATTATTACGGGTCGCGTATCAGGAATAGTAGAACAAAGGGCAAAAGAGCTGGGGATAACCGAGGTCCACCAAGGCATAAAAGATAAGGTGAAGGTACTAAAACAAATAGCTGATCGATATCAATATGATTTGAAAGAACTTGCTTATATTGGTGATGATGAGAATGATATAGAAGCCATGAAGTTGTGTGGATGGGTTGGATGTCCTGCAGATGCAGCAGATTCTGTTATAGCGATTGCCGATTATGTTTGTAAAAGAAACGGCGGAGAAGGCGCAGTCAGGGAATTCATTGATTATTTGTTGTGAAACGCGAGAACCGTCGCCTCCCTGTTTCGGCTGGACCCTATGTTTCAAAACAAAAAGCCGTCCCCACCTGATGGAATCGGCCTTTTGTTGAACGTATTTCTTTGAAAACTATTCAGCAGTAAAGTTTGGAAGCGTATTTCTTAGTACGCTAAATACTTGTTGCACTTGTTCAAGTTTCTCTTGATCAGATAAATTGGACAGATTGCCTACAGAGCCAGCTCTAATACATAACGGACCAATATTTAACTGAATTAAACCTAACAACACTACTGTAGTCGTACAAGGAATGTTTATACAGAGTAAATCACTATCTTCACAAACTGTTCCTTCAGGACATGTAGGGCATTCCTCTATTTGCTGCTCTACCACTACATTTTTCTTAGTTGCCATAGGATGTCACCCCTTTCTTTTGAGATACTCTAATATATGAGCACGTCCATTTATTTGAAAGGGACAAACACCTTTTTTAAATACTTGGGTGAAACAGCGGGACGGTTCTGAACTGAACCGCTATTTCATTGTAAATGAGGATATCCCTGTTGGCGCAAGGCTTCGTATACCAATATAGCGGCTGTGCTTGAGAGGTTCAGTGAACGAACATTTTCGCCCATTGGGATTCTCAAAAAATGATTTCTATTTTCTTCTAGTAAATCTTTTGGCAGCCCAGATGATTCTCTTCCAAACATAAAATAATGTTCCTTTGACACATCACTGAAGTCAAAGGATGAGTGTGTTTTTTCGCCAAACGTCTCAATATAGTAAAACTCGCCTTGATTTTTTGCAAAAAAGTCATCTAATGAGTCATAGTATGTTATGTTCACACGTTCCCAGTAATCAATACCTGCTTTCTTGATCATTTCTTCATCTGTTGAAAAGCCAAGTGGCCGGATTAAGTGCAGGGATGTGTCCGTAGCGGCACAGGTACATGCAATATTTATCGTATTAGCTGGGATTTCTGGTTGATATAGTACAACATGAATTGGCAATGATGGTCACCTCTATCTTTCGTTTAACCTCCAAATTATAGCATACAGATGATGAGGATATGTACTTTCGAAAAGACGATCCTTTATTGCTTGTTTAGGTGCTTCTTCTCCGTACGCTTGGGCATAAAGTTCTTTAAGCGCCATTCGTAACGCCGCTTTTTTTCTGCGAGGATGTTCGCCAAAACCGATGCAATCCTTGAAAGGTGGATGATCCTGACAAACGGTAACGACTACAGAGTAGCGGTTACTGTAGCGAATAATTTCAAATTCGAGTTCATCGCCGGCCTCGTTAATAATTTGCTTAATTTCTCGTGAAATATAGTTCTTAGAAAGATAGTCTTCTTCCAAAATTCCATCGCCGCCTTATGTGAATGGGTGTCCCAAAGATTATGAATAAGAGTTTTCAAGAGCTGTTGAATAGCAACCATTGCACGGTATTGTATAAGGTTGCTTTTTTCATTATAAGATGAAAAGATAGTGGTTTTATATGGAAAAGGTGAGGAGTGTGTGACGGATTTTTGTCATTCGATTTCTTGAGCAGTAATTGTTTGATATCTTCTGAGAAAGGGCTAGGTGTGGTTTATGGGAGTTTGGTGCATTTGTTTGAAGGTGAGGGAGCATACGGGTAAGTGGTATGAGGAAGTAATCAATTAAGCGAAGGAGGAGTGATGCCTTCGATTGTGATGCCTGGAGAAGGAGAATGATAGAATCAGGAAATGAAACAAATGAGACATAGTTAATTAACATTGTTATGACCTATCATCAGATTAACAATGAAATATAAGTTTATCCTATTTCGTTATCTCGTGTGAGTGAACATACTCACAGCAAGTGGTTAGGTAAAGAGCAGACAGAAATTCTCCAAAGACTTTTGATTGACTACTTGCTCAAAATCATGTGGTTTTTGTAATGTAATTCCCCTTTGACTAGCAACTGAAATGATGAGACCTAATTCATAATACATATTTTTCGTTAATGTTCCTTTTTTGATGTTCATGGCTATTTCAGAATAAAATGATAGTAATAAATCAGTAGGTAATTTTTTATAAAAGTTCATTATGTATCCCTCGCTATAAAACAATATGAGTATCTTTCTCTAGATTAGGATTGATGGATATTTTACTTCTCTCAAGAATCATGACTAAAAATTTAAAGCGTTTTCATTATTGACATTTTATCTTCTATAAGCTTGCACTTTTAATATAAGTCAATTTTCTGAATTAGTCAAAAAGTTTTTTTGTATTTTTAGTGATTTTAATAAAAAAAATTAATAATAAATAGGAACGTTCTGCGGAGAATGAACATTCTCACAGAGCGTTCCTTTCATTTTGTTCTGATGGGACAAGGGATCCGTCTCCATTGGAGGATGAAGAAAACCGTCACTGATGGAAGTTTCCCTTTATTTCCTTAACGCTGTAAGAAATTTGTAGTTATTACCGATAAACTCTTCAAAAGCTGCTGAATAATTACTCCTCTGATTATATCTTTTTCGAATCGTTTCTATAATCTTTAGTGGAATCGGTTTTCCTTCAATTAAATGGTAATAACGATCATATCCTTTTTTTAAATGCTCCCATCTGAAATCATTTCCTGGTTGCACATATTCGGAAACATCAATGATCTTTGCTCTGCCGTTTTGCAGTAAAACATTTTTCAAATGGATGTCACGAGGATTTAATCCTTTTTGGCGCGCATACTCTCTTGCATCGTCAATGTCTTTAATAACCTGTTTGGGAATAGGAATACCTTGAACTAAGCAATCATATAAATTGATTCCTTCTTCAAAATTTAGAACAAGGTAATTATCTTTGAAACCAAAACATGTGGAAAAATAGGGTGAATCTCCTAATAATTCATAGACTTTCTTTTCTATTTGGATTTTCTCCATTTTATCATTTGCATACATTTTAAATGCATAGGCTGGAACATCAATGGATTGAAATACAGCTGCATCCGTTCCGATACCGATACACCTTAAATGATCGGAGGACCCATGGATTGATACGGGTTCGTTGTTTGGGTTTGATGAAATAGAAATGTTTGATAGAAAAATATCAGCAACCATCCAATCCTCTCTCATGATGAATCACTCCTTTAAAAAGTTTTTTTGTTATAGGCTGATGGACTAAGAGTGCAACGCTAGATTCCTATTATAATTAAAGGCCGCAATCTCCTGTTTGAATGTTTCTACTGCTTGATTATTCCTTACAGCTTGTTCAGCAAGTGAAGATAGATGCCTAGCAAAATATTTCGTTCGTCCGTTAGGAAGATATCTTCGTTTTCTTTTGTATACTTTTTGTAAGTTTATGTTTGTGTTCTCTATATAAGTACAATATTTCTAGTAAACTAATACATAGAATGAGCCAAACACCTCCAGCCATATAGCCTGCCAATACATCTGATGGATAATGTACTCCCAGGTAAATACGACTGATTCCTATTAATAAAATAACTAGACAACATAAAATTCCCCAGCCTGCCTTTGAAAGAGACTTTTGTTTGCTTCGTAAAATCAAATAGGCTAAAAAACCGTAGTAGGTTATGCTGCCCATGGAATGACCGCTAGGAAAACTGAAGCCATCCGCCTCAATGATTCGATTGACGTTGGGGCGTTCTCTCTCAAAAAAGTTCTTCAATAAAAGATTTAACAGACCTCCGCCAGCTACAGTAATGGAGTAAAATAGCATTCCATAGAGATTATTACGTTTCACAAATAACCAAATCATACTAATAATGAGAAGAAGGCCAAGGGTAAAAGTAGATCCCCATTCCGTCATAAACGACATGAAACTGTCCAAGGCTGGTGAAGAATAGGATCTGACAGCCTCAATAACCTTCTGGTCAAATAAGAATGGCTTCTTTTCCATTAAATTTATTGATAAAACAATAAACAGGTATAAACCAATACTAGAAAAAAGCAAACCAGTCATTCCCCACACTGTTATAGGAGGCGGGAACTCAGCCTCTATCCGTTTTCGAAACAATGTTTATCACTCCAATCTATTTCTTACTTCCCTGAAAGTGAAAAGGCCTTTACTACTAGTAGTAAAGGCCTGTAAAAGAAAAAGACCTTTACCATCTATACTGGTAAAGGTCTCGCTAGCAATGGATATTGCCAACAAAGCCGGGGACTCTCATCCCGGAATGACGACTTTGTTATAAAAGCTACTCCCCTTTAGAGGATCACGTTCATTTAGTTATTACTATTATAACGTTATAAACGTTGAAAGTCAAAGGAGGGCAGGTAGGTAAAAACTAGTAAAATGAAGACTAAGAGGTTCATGTGGACAGGTCAGTCCCGCGTCCCAGTTAGAAAATGAGTGAAAGAAAGAATAATAAGAGACTTTGAGGTTTGTGCAGCATGTATAAAAATAAACAGGGAAAGTTCTATAGAAAATCTATATTAGCATAGAGCTTTTCTTCATTTCTGATCATGAAATTGGGAAAATGTTCATTACAGTACCCATTAATAGACAAAGTAGATAGAGATGAAATATTATTAAAACCTAAAGCGCTGAATCATTTTATCGTGAAGACAATTATTCGGGATAATGGGAATATATTCAAGAGGGTGATTCAACAGGTTCATCGTTGGCCGAGGGTCTGTCCCTGTGGACCATTTAATTAGTAAAGGGGAATGAGAGGGAGAATGAAGCAATACAATACTCGCGCCATTATGGCGTCGTTACTTATCTGTGGTTTCGTTGGTATGTTCAGCGAGACGGCTCTTAATATTGCAATCAGTAATTTAATGGACGTGTTCCAAATTTCAGCTGCAACCGCTCAGTGGTTGACTACGGGGTTCCTGCTTACTCTTGGTATTCTGATGCCGTTGACTGGGTTGCTGCTACAATGGTTTACCACTAGGCAATTGTTTATCGGTTCGCTTACAAGCTCAATCATCGGTACGTTGATTGCTGCGCTTGCGTTCAATTTCGAAATGCTTATGATCGCACGCGTTCTACAGGCGGCCGGCATGGGGCTGCTGCTTCCGCTTATGTTTAATACAATCCTTGTCGTGTATCCACCGGAGAAGCGCGGGGCAGCCATGGGCTTTGTCGGACTCGTTATTATGTTTGCACCCGCAACAGGTCCGACTATCGCAGGTATTCTAATCGAATATTTAAACTGGCACTACATCTTCTGGATATCACTTCCATTTTTAATCCTTGGTCTGTTAGTGGGACTTAAGTATTTAGAGAACGTCACCGACATCACAAAGCCCCGCATCGATCTATTGTCTGTCGTATTATCAACGATTGGCTTTGGTGGTGTTGTCTTTGGCTTCAGCAAGGCTGGTGAAGGAGTGGAAAGTATAACGAGCACAGTTGTGGTCACTTCCATTGTCGTTGGAGTGGTTGCGCTCGTTTTGTTTGCTCTGCGGCAGATATTTATGCGCGAACCGATGATGGATTTGCGTGTCCTTAAGTATCCAATGTATAATGTGGGGCTATTAATGGTACTCTCTTGTATGATGATTATCTTGTCAAGCATGATTATTCTTCCCATGTTTCTTCAGAATGGTATGAGACTGTCTGCGTTCGCCGCAGGACTTATGCTGTTGCCGGGCAGCGCGCTGAACGGTATGCTGTCGCCGCGCATGGGACGCTTGTTCGACAAGTATGGTCCAAAGTGGCTTGTGATTCCAGGTCTGGTCATGGTAGCAGTCATGTTATGGTTTTTCTCCCACATCTCAATCGAGTCTTCCGTTGCTTTTATTGTCCTATTGCATATCGGACTAATGATTGGTATCTCCATGGTTTGGATGCCGGCGCAGACAAACGGCTTGAACCAGTTGCCGCCGGAGCTATACCCACACGGTACGGCAGTGATGAACACGCTGCAGCAGGTCGCAGGCGCAATCGGCACAGCCGTTGCGATTATCATTCTTACGAGCGGTATGGAGAATTATTTGCACAACTCCCCTGCTCCGAGTAAACAGACAGAGATGGCTAACGCGATGACACTCGGTTCACAGAACGTGTTCTTGTTCGCCATGATTGTGACGCTAATAGGTCTAGCTATCGCATTTTTCATCCGTCGTGTGGTTGTCAATCATAGTTCAATGAATTCGCCGCATTGATGTTCAAAAGGGAGTCTGCGGGCTCCCTTCTCTTTTCACTTTCTAAAAGTTGCGGCTTGATTTGCAGCTGCTGCGTCATTTGACACCTGGAAAAATTAGTAAATAATAAATAACTGGAAAGAAGTGAAGGTTTTGATTACATATAAATACCTCCATCATGTAAGTCTTACGGTTACGGATTTGGAAAAAGCTAAAGATTTCTATAGCAATAAGCTATGTTTAAAAGAAATACCGCGTCCCGACTTTGATTTTCCAGGTGCCTGGTATGAAATAGAGGGACAGCAACTCCACTTGATTGTGGATCCTTCTTCACAGACGATTCGTCAGGATAAACACTTATCAAGCAGAGAAGGTCATTTTGCCCTTAGAGTCGAGAACTACTATGACACTCTTACCTGGTTAAAACAGAATGAGGTAGAAATCCTTGAAAAACGATACGGAAAAAGCGGGTTCGCACAAATTTTCTGTGCCGACCCAGATGGTAATTTGATTGAACTAAACGTCGATCAAAAAGAGCTTTAAATGACCGGGGACAAAGGGACCGCGCTTCAACCCTTTTTTAGAAAAAAGGTTACAAGAGTCAAATAGAGCTTTTACAACAAGTCCATTTAAAAAAGAAAGGAAGTAGGTCAGCTGCTAGAGGTAGAGGATCTGCTTCCTTTTTTATTTTATTAAAAATGGAGCTTTTCGGGGATTTTCTCTTTTTTATGGAAGAAGCATGACAACCGACGCTATGTTTCTCATGAATAAATTGGAAAAGGGGAAGAATAATAGGAAAGGTTAAGTAGGAACGGTATAAAGCAAGCAGTTTTGAGAGGTGAGAGTTGGTCTATGGAAATGAGTGGTTTGTCGAAAGTGGAAGAGTTGGCACTTAAGAAGCTGATGATCTTCCGTAACAGTTTTATTCGTTACCTTGCAAGAGCCGCTCTGTCCAGTATGTTTATTGGCTTTGGGGTGATTGTTGCTTTTAAAACAGGGAATTACTTTTATGTGGAGCATTCCCCTTTCACCTATCCAATGGCCGCTATCACTTTTGGGGCAGCAATCATCTTAATTGCGTACGGCGGCGGTGATTTGTTCACGGGAAATACCTTTTACTATACCTATGCGGCCCTAAGGAGAAAGATGAAATGGGTTCAAGTGGTGCTCCTTTGGATGTCCAGTTATCTCGGGAATATACTGGGGGCAGCTGTCTTTGCAGGATTTATCTTTATGACGGGGCTGTTTGCCGACCATTCCGTAAATGGTTTCCTTCTCAGTGTGGTGGAAAAGAAAATGCATGTTCCTACAATGGAACTGTTTTTTCGGGGAATTTTATGTAATTGGCTAGTGTGTTTGGCTTTCTTCATTCCGATGTTTTTTCAGGAGAATGGGGCGAAGATGTTCGCGATGATGCTATTTGTCTTCTGCTTTTTCATTTCTGGTTATGAACATAGCATTGCTAATATGTGTACGTTCGCGATTGCGCTCGTTGTCGATCATCCTCATACCATATCATGGGAGGGTGTGATACATAATTTAGTCCCTGTCACCATTGGGAATTTAATTGGCGGAGGATTCTTGATGGCAGTAATGTATTACTACGTTAATAAGCCATTCTTAGAAGATTAACTATTTTTAGCAAGGAGTGTTTTTTATCATGAAAAAAACAAAAATTGTTGTGATTGGTGTTGGAGCTGTGGGTTCTACTACAGCCTATACATTGCTTCTCAGACAACGTATGGATGAACTGGTTCTAATAGATGCTAATGTGGATAAGGCGATTGGCGATGCATTGGATATGAATCATGGGATGCCATTTATTGGACGGACCAAGGTTTGGGCAGGATCCTATAAAGACTGTGAGGATGCGGATATTATCATTATTACAGCCGGTTCTGCACAGAAACCAGGAGAGTCGCGGGTTGAATTGCTGAAGCGGAATGTTGGGATTTATGAAAGTATCATCGGCGAGGTCTTAAAGTATAATAACGATGGGATTCTGTTAATTGCGACAAACCCTGTTGATATTATGAGTTATTTTTCATGGAAAAAATCCGGCTGGCCTGTGGAACGAATCATTGGGTCCGGTACATTATTGGACAGCGCACGTTTTCGCTATTTGCTCGGACAAAATCTAAACATTGACCCCCGCAGTGTTCATGCCCATATCGTTGGAGAGCATGGTGATTCGGAGGTTCCATTGTGGAGTCTTGCGAACGTTGCCGGTTCCGAAATAGAATTGGCGGAGAACACAAAAGAATATATTTTCACCAACACAAGAGATGCAGCCTACCAGATCATCAATACAAAAGGCTCCACCTATTATGCCATTGCCTTAGCCCTTGATCGGATTTGTACTGCTATCCTTAGGGATGAAGGGGCTGTACTAAATATCTCCACACTGCTGACAGATTATCACGGCATTTCAGATGTTTACCTTGGTGTCCCATCCATCGTCGACCGCTCAGGCGTTCGAGAGGTATTACAATTAGACATCACAACAGAAGAAAAAGAGCTCCTGCAAAAATCAGCAAACAAAATGAAAGACCTAATCAACTCGATTGAGTCAGCATAACTGGGGTAGGGAAACATCAGAACCGTCCGAGACTGCTGAAAAAGTGTTCACTTTGAACAATGGATGAGAAGTGTCATCAATATACAGGAAATAAAAGGCATTGATTATCTACATATAGTAAGTAATCAATGCCTTATTTTCTTTCATGGACTTTTTCAGCAGCTTCGAACCGTCCCCGAGGCCTTTCCTAGATCATAGATAAAAAAGAAGCAATATTTACTAATGAAGGGGCAATAATAAAAGTTAATAACAAGCTGGGTTGGTTTGATTATTAAGGAGGGCCTTTTGTGAAGAGGAGATTGGAATGGCTAGATATGGGGAAAGGAATTGGGATGGTATTAGTGATTTTTGCTCATGATCACATTCCGAAGCCGCTAAAGGCTTACATATATACCTTTCACATGCCTTTATTTTTTTTCTTATCAGGCTATCTGTTTTCACCAGCTAAGTATCAACGTTTTTCAGCTTTTTTTACCAGCAAATTTAAATCCCTGATTATCCCCTATTTTTCTTTCTCCCTTATCGTATATGTTTGGTTTCTATTTAGATATAAAATGGGGGATACCGATTATTCTGGCAGTTTGTTTAAACCATTACTAGGTACAATCATTGGGGAAAGAAATACAGACTGGACTGTTCATAGTGGGGCGCTTTGGTTCCTAACATGTCTATTTATAACTGAACTGTTGTTTTATTTCATACAAACAAGGCTCAAAAATAATCTATTCGTTGCTATTGCACTCATTATTTCGTCTCTTATCGGTTATTTGTATAGTGAATTTTTAGAAACACCATTGCCTTGGAATATCGATGCCGCTAGTATGGCGGTTCTTTTTCTCGGTGTGGGTTATATGTATAAAGACAGCACAGAGAAATTAAGTCGGTTTATCAATCTAAAGGTATTACTGATTTTTTGTTTCCTTAATATGTTGACTGGATATGTTAACTATCAGCTTTCGGGTGAAAGGATTGATATGTATGAGAGTCAATATGGTAATTATGTGTTGTTTGTCATTTCAGCATTTTCAGGTATTATTGCTTTCCTCATTGCCGTGCAGAAGATCAGAGCGAATGCAGTTTTTCAGTATATAGGTCAAAACTCTCTCATTTACCTGGCACTGCATCAAAGTATTGTCTTTAGTATACTAGATATGGTATTCAAAAAGCTTTTGGACACTGAATCATTGATAATCAGTATTTTGATTGGAACCATTTATACGGTTATTTCCATTATAAGCATTGCACCTGTAGCTTATTTTATAAGAAAAGACTTCCCTTATATCTTAGGAAAGTCAAAAATCTAAGCGCGACACGGGGGTTCATTAATCGAAGCAAGTCATTCGAACGGTCGAAGATATCGGAAGAAATAACACGGCAGGCACCTCGCACCAGTTATAAAATTAAAAAGTGAAGAATAAAAAGATATAGTAAAATAAGGTTCAAATATAAAAAATTAACAAGGAAAGTTCTGCAGAGATTCTATCTTCTCGCAGAGCTTTCTTTTATTTTTTTCTTGATGGAACGAGGAGTTTATCCCTAATAATCAGCCGATCCACTGCACTCTATTGTCCATCCATAAAGTACAATAGACCTTTCCTTATGCACAAAAATTATTGACATTTCTAAAAATATTATTGACTGAAAATAAAGTCTGTACGTATAATTAGGGACATAACCGAAATTAGACCTTATTTATTGTGAATTTTTTAAAAATTAGAACAAGGGGAGGTAAAAGAGAGTGGAAAAATTATATCAACTTTTAGAACAGGAATATGGGGAAATGGTAGAAATCAGACGCCATCTTCACCAGCATCCTGAATTATCCTTTGAGGAAGTCGAAACGCCTAAATACATTGCTAGGTTCCACGAGAAATTAGGACATGAAGTTCGTACAGGTGTAGGCGGACGAGGAGTTGTCGCTACTCTAAAGGGAGGAAAGCCTGGGCCGACCGTTGCACTACGGGCAGATTTTGATGCATTGCCTATTCAAGAGGAGAATGATGTTCCTTATAAGTCAAAGGTCGATGGTGTGATGCATGCTTGTGGTCACGATGGACATACCGCATCACTCTTAGGACTGGCAAAGGTACTGAATCAAATGCAGGAAGACTTGCCTGGAAACGTCGTTTTTATTCATCAGCATGCGGAAGAACTGCCTCCAGGCGGTGCGATTGCCATGATTGAAGATGGATGTCTCGATGGAGTCGATGTGATTTTTGGAACCCATCTTTGGGCAACCTGTCCGCTAGGTGAAATTGGGTATCGTACGGGTCCATTTATGGCAGCTCCCGATCGATTTGATATTAAAATCCAAGGATACGGCGGCCATGGTTCTCAACCGGAATTGACAAAGGATAGTATTGTGATTGCTGGCCAGTTAATCGGAAATCTGCAGCAAATTGTCAGTCGAAAAGTAAGCCCCTTAGATACAGCAGTGGTTTCAGTTTGTTCCATTGAAGCCAAGAATCCGTATAACATTATTGCCGATTCTGTCTCTATGACAGGAACCGTTCGAACATTTACAGAAGAGGTTCGTTCGTTTGTGGAAAAGGAAATTGATCGCGTAACAAAAGGAACATGCCTTGTTTCAGATGCGGACTATACCTATACCTATACAAGAGGCTACCCTCCAACGGTCAATCATAAAGAAGAAACAGAGCTTTTAGCAAGGGTGGCTGGATTGGCTCCAGGCGTAGAATCGGTGAAAGAATATGCTCCGCAAATGGGAGGGGAAGATTTTTCCTATTATTTACAGCATGTAAAAGGAACCTTTTTCTTCACAGGTGCTGAGAAGGCGGGCCGGGAAAGCTCTTATCCACATCATCATCCGAAATTTGATATTGATGAAAGAGCCTTATTAATTGCGGCGCAAGTGCTTGGTACGGCGACGATAGAATATATGAAGAATCATAGTTAAATAGAAAATAACCTAATAGATTCTGGGGAATTTCTATTATCATAGAAAGGAGCCAAAAAAGATGGCTGAAAAACAATATTCATTATGGAAAGATTGGCGTTTACACCTCATTGTATTAGTTGTTGTAATGGCTACAGAAATGATTGGCTCCAAATCGGTATCGATTGGCGTCGGGGTTGTTACATTTTTGCCGATGTTATATGCCATTGTCATTGGATTAGGGTTATACTTCACACCTGTTGTAAAAGAAAAGCAATCGAAAAATGCTGAATCTCTTATTTTTTTAGCAGTAAGCTTATTAATGGCGAAATTTGGCGTTACGATTGGTCCGTCCATTGAAACGATTATCGAAGTGGGTCCGGCATTAATTCTCCAAGAAATCGGAAATCTCGGTACGATATTAATCGCACTGCCTGTAGCAGTCGCTTTAGGTTTAAAGCGTGAAAGTATTGGAATGACCCATTCCATTGCTCGTGAACCTAATGTTGCTTTAATTATGGATAAGTTTGGTCTAAACTCTCCTGAAGGCCGAGGAGTCATGTCTATTTATATTTTTGGTACCGTTTTTGGAGCGATCTTCATGGGGTTGATTGCAGGTATTTTAGCTAGTGCTACACCGCTCCACCCACTATCCTTTGCCATGGCGTCTGGAGTAGGAAGCGGAAGTATGATGGCAGCAGCAAGTGGTTCCTTAATAGCCGGCTTTCCTGAACTAGAAGCCGATATTCTCGCCTTAGCGGGTGCAAGTAATCTGATTTCGACAGGGATTGGGCTATATATCAGTATCTTCCTAGCTCTCCCATTAACAGAGAAACTGTATTCCATACTTATAAAAGTACGGGCAAGAAAATCATCCAATGTTCAGGCAGATGTGGAGGGGTAATCATGTTAAAAAATATACAAGAATGGATTATGGTTCTATTAATTGTTGGAGCGATTACCCTTGTTGGGAACTGGGTTGGCTACAATGTAATGCCTGTTGAGGCGATTCCTGGTATACTCGTTCTTATAGCCATTTCATTAGTTGGTTTAATTCTCGGAAAAATGATTCCGGTTCAAATTCCTGCGGTTGCCTACATTTCTCTTATCGCCATTATCGTATCGATTCCTGGTGTACCAGGTTCAGAGCAGGTGGTCAAGTGGACGTCAAACGTGAACATGCTTGCGATTTGTACACCGATTCTCGCTTACGCAGGGATTGCCATCGGCCGTTCTTGGGCAGATTTTAGAAAGTTAGGCTGGAGAAGTATCATCGTCGGCATGTGTGTATTACTGGGAACGTATCTTGGTTCTGCAGTTATTGCTGAAATCATTCTTCGTTGGCAAGGCATTATTTAACTTCATTCAGCAAATGCTTTTGTACCGAAAGCTTGCAACAGGTACACAAATTCTCCACTTCGATTCAGTGGGGGATTAAACCCAGCTGAATGAAGTTAAGCCTCCGGCGAGTTATGCGATTTTTTACGGTAATTGATCGAGCGGGCTCAGGTAATCCCGACGCAAATTCGACGAGCGAATTTGATGAGAGTAATAGTATTGTAGGTGATGAATTGAGCATCCGATTAGGACTCATTGGTGTTGAGGATAATCTAGAATGGATCCAATCCGTGGTAAAGGAGTATTCAGAATTTGAATGCATCCCCTTTCTTCATTTTTATGAAAAAGATGTTATTAGTATACTAGAAGCTCATTCTCATAAGGTGGACATGTGGTTATTCTCAGGGATTTTCCCTTATTCCGTCGCTGAAAAATGGGGGAGAGTCCAAAAGCCCATGTTTTATGTTCCTTATACGGGGACTAGTTTATATAAAACGTTATATCGTATTTTGTATCATCATCATCTGGACATCAATCAGCTAAGCTTTGATGCGTTAAAGACGTCTGAATTAAAGCAAATATTTGAGGAATTGGATATTGATGATTCTTCTTCCCATTTATATGAAGAACCAAAATCGATAGAAGATGTGGTAGAGTATCATGAACAATTATGGAAAAAGGGTGAAACAAGCGCAGCTGTGACATGTGCATGGCAGGTGCAAAAAGAGCTCGAAAAACGGGGTGTTCCTGTATTTCGTGTGAAGCACACAAAATCAGCCGTTACATCGGTGTTGAATGAAGCTCTAAAAACACAGGAAATGCTGCGATTTAAAGATAGACAAATTGCTGTCCAAATCTTTGAGATGGATTTATTTTCATCGATGTCGATTTCATCCTTTTCTTCTGATGAGATGTATGATATGGAAATAAAAAACACGCAAAAGCTGCTAAAATATGCGAAGAGGATACAAGGTTCGCTGAAAACAGTAAGCCCTGGATGCTATGTTATTTTTACCACACGTGGTGAATTAAGCGATATTACTGATAATTTTAGTGTCATACCTAATCTTGATGAAATCCAGGATATCACGAAAGGGAATATTACCTGTGGGATCGGCATTGGTCCGTCTGCCTACGATGCAGAGATGATGGCAAGAAACGCACTGTTACAGGCTCGTAAACATGGAAAAGAAAACTGGATGGTTGCCTTTGATAATAAAACGTTTAAAGGTCCATTAGGAAAAAAAGAAAGCCTTACCTATTCTTATAACGACAAAGATATGCAAGTGATAAGTGAACGAACTTCTTTAAGTGTGGCGACCATCAGTAAAATTGATTCCATTCTATCAAAAATGGGTCGTTCCGAAATCACCTGCCAAGATCTTGCGACGAAGCTGCAAATCCTGCCGAGAAGCGCAAGGAGAATTATGTCGCAGCTCGAGAAAAGCGGCTATGCAGAGGAAATCGGCGAAGAAACCCCACACCCGCGCGGCAGGCCCAGAAA
This sequence comes from Niallia endozanthoxylica, assembly GCF_008710145.1. Taxonomy (GTDB): domain Bacteria; phylum Bacillota; class Bacilli; order Bacillales; family Cytobacillaceae; genus Bacillus_BD; species Bacillus_BD endozanthoxylica. The sequence goes on along the minus strand of NZ_VYKL01000006.1, from coordinate 51,192 downwards.
AGTCTATCGGGTATTGTTGAGAGGGACAGTCCGTTGATTTAGGGAAACGCAGGGTTGGTTCTGCCGTTTCAATCAGTTAGTGAAGCAATCTCATCAGGGGTTGCTTATTTTTTTGTGGTTTTTTTCAAGGAACATCCACAAGGCAACATCAGAAATTGGAGGAAGACAGTTTGCCTTTGGATTTGGGACATATAAAGTTCCTTTTTATTAAAAGGTTATAGACCTTGATTAAAGGATTCATACAGGCGCATTCCTGCATCATGAGGACTGTGCTATTTTTAAGAAGGTCGTTTTAATCCAAAAGAATACCAAGAGAGGTTTTTACATGAAAGAGATCAAATGTATCCCCCAATTCATTTTCATAGAGACAATAAAAGCAGCTAAATCAAGTAAAGGAAACCTAACCCAATCATTATGGAAACTAGATTCCGATACTATTCTGCAACAAGCCAATCAGTTTGCAAGGATCATAGAAAGGTTGGATCAAAAAGAAGGCATCCTCCATGCCTGGTTTAAAGTAGATGATACTATCCCATTTCGTGATTTTATGAAAATCGAAAATCAGTTGGAGAAACTAATGCAGCCTGAGTTTGGAGAAGGTTGGGAAGTGGAGGTTCTTCTCGTTCCCATTAATGAAGAGAAGGATTTTGAAGATATCCTTGAGACAGTAGAGCAGCAAACCCATAAGTTGGCGGTTCGTTATCCATTCGAAATCTTTACCCATGTGGTCGGTTTTGGAGATGCTCTGTTGTCACAGGCTATGACGTTAGAAGGTGTCAAACAATTTGAAGATCGCTACGTTAGCTTATATTGGGACAACGAGCAAACGGTCAGCCATCACATTCGTGTTCGAAAGAATGTCCAGGATTGGCGTAAACAATTTCGTGATTTTGTGGTCGATCACGATTATCAAGCGGCCTTAGAATTGTTAAAGGATTTAGAAGGGAATAACATGACGAAAACACTCAAGTCCTTGCTGCAAATGATGATTAAGCGGCTTAACTTTTCTTTTGATGAGGCATTAAACTATTTAGAAGAAACGAAAGAATACTTATCTAATCATACAGTCTACCAGGAGACACATTCTATCTTAACCTCTCTTCAATCAACAGCGAGCAAAGAAAGAGACCTTGCTAGAATTGTTGAGTTGTATCGTCAACTAGAGGTCTATTTCGAAAAAGAAGATTATCCTTCTTTTCTCGTACGATTTTATCGAGCAAGAGAAGCAGTCCTTTATTATTTATCGCAGCATGGCCAGCCTGTATCATCCCCAGTTAAAATAGGGAAAAATTCATCCATTTACCAAGTGGTTGATCAGCTAGAAGAAAAGTATGAAAGTGGTGCGATTACACAATATTACGGAGCTTATTTTTATCTAAAAAGCAAAAATGTCGCCGATACCTTGCAAGTTCGAAATCATAGTTTCATTGGTCATGGCAGAAAGGGAATTAACCATAGAGACCTATTAACCGCTCATTATGGGACGGCAAGTACTACGGTTAAAAAAGCGAGACATCGTTTTAGGATGGATTCGACTCTGATGTTGAAGGATTTAGAAGCTGAATTGGATGACAATTATGAGCATATCACACGTCTATTGCTGGCAGTCAGCCGCAAACTAGAGAGAAAAGAGGTGAAAAAGGATGAAAAATCTAGTCATTTATCCGTTAAATAAGGAAGGGCAGTACGATGGTTTGATCCAATGGATGAAGGAAAGTCAACTTGATGAAGTAGCGGTCTTATTCTTAGTAGAGCTTGATATGAATGCAAGTCAGGAAGTGATTCGTGAAAAAATTGCCGTATCATTATCTGATAGAGAAGAGGTTCAAATTTTGGAGATCAAGGATGAACATGAATTATCCATCCAAGAGCGGCTTGCGAAAGTAGAGACAGCTTTATTAAATGTAATGAAGAAAAATGATTATCATCTGTACCTAATCCTTAATCAGTGCCAATCCTCTTTTCTGCAAATGGTGATGCATTACTGTGTTTCAACTTTCTATCATCAATTAACGGTTATTTCTGATCCAATGGGCAAGCAAGGAAGTGAAGTTGAATCTATTAAAATAGAACCCTATTTATCGGAAGAAGGTCTGAGTCATCATTTTTACGAATTAGTGATTTCCAATAATTTTAAAGCAGCCAAATCCTTAATCAGTAATCGTGAGCTGCCACATGAACTGGAGAGATTACTGGATTTCGGTCAGGAACTTTTGTCGCTTCAAGTAAGAAAAGGTAAGAACGGAATGGATGACCCATTTACTTTACTGATCTCACAATTAGAAAAGTATGGGGAAAGAGCAGAGGTCCACTATGTGGAAAATCTGAAAAAAATACAGGCTGGCGATCAAAAAGCATTTATTCACTATCTTTATAATTATGCAGAGATTGTGTATGAGGCCAATGATCTGATTGACTTTATTGTGTTGTTTTACCGATTAGCGGAAGAAACGTTGCTCTATTCACTGGGTTGGGATACTCGACCGTATTCTGTACCCAATCGAAATTCCGTTTTTGTACGGAAAGACCAGCCCTTTTTCCTTCAGGTCCCAAATGAGCGGATGACCAATCACCTCCATAGTTATATGAAAGTGTTAAGACGCGAGGTAAGAAGGATAGAAGATCGATACAGAGTCACGATTCGAAGGGATAAATGTGTCGGATTGGAACGGCTGCCTGCAAGGGATCGATATTTTGCCGATTTGTATTTGTTTTTTAAGGATAAAGGATTGGAAGACATCTTAGAGCTGAGACATGAGGGAGTAAGCGGCCATGGTTTTGCCGATTTTAATAAGGAGGAGTTTGAGGCATTTTGCGGCGGTCAATCACCGTTAGAAAAAATGGACTCGTTACTTGCACAGCTCCAATTAAAGCCTCAGTTTTCTCTATTTAAACTTATTCAAAAAGGCATATTAGGATTGGTGCAGGAAAATGACCAATTGTTAGTTCAAGAAATGAGCTGAGGAATTTGAGAGGGTACCTGCGAATTGTAAAAGAAAGCAGGTACCTTTCATTCAAATGAATCCTACTATCTTGGTGGTGTATGGTGAAAAAGGGGGCTAAAAAGGTGGGAAACATGCATAGGGACTTCTATGATGGGATGGCTTAACTTATATAAAAGGTTAGCCATTGTTAGTCCAACCTTGTCCAAAAGTTCTGTTACGCTCATTTTTCGTTTTGCTAACATCCAATCCATGTTAATCATAATCGCCATTTTTGTAACTTTAGACCGTTAAATCATTTTCTGATTTTATATCAATCGCTTCTTTTAAAAGTCTTCGAAGGACAGCAGCAAAGAATGCAATCACCAATGAACCAAAAATGACAATGGACCCTAAGCTAATCACACCTGCTGTGTCTTCATCTGTACCTGCCGTCAGTATCATCACAGATATTAGTCCTGTTAGAACGAATATACTGATGGTAATTGCACAGTATTTGATATACTTCAAGGCTTTAACAGATCGTTCCGAGAAGGCTTTGTTCTGGTCAATATACTTTAAGAGTTTTAATGCTTGGTACAAGGCAAAGAAGAACGGCGTGACCGTTATATACGCACATATCAAAAATGGATATTGCAAGTAGGCAGTCTCTGGATGAGTTGCTGCATCTCTAGTCGCCATCTCAGGGAATCCAAAGATGCACAAAGCAAGAACTGGAGTTCCAATAAGAAAAACAGCTAACTTTAAAAAGAGAGTTGAGCTATGTTTCATAAAAAGTACCTCACTTAAATAATGTTAATTTGATTATAAAATATAATTTATTGTTTATCAATAAAATATTATTGATATTTATTATTTTATTGTTGTTATACAAATACTCTTCAGTTTTTTGTGAAAAATAAAAAGCATTTCTGATTACTTAGAAATGCTTTATCTTCGTCCGCTATGTAATAGTAAAAACGCGAGAAACGTCTCTCCGGTTTACTAAAACTCTTTGCCCCATTCATCATCTAAAATGACACCATCTTCAGCGATGTATTCCATAATAACCGAACCATGTTGCAGGATTTCTTCGCTTTTTAGATAGGTGATGAACTCATTAAGAAGGGTTTCATCCTCGTTGTTCTTTTCTCGAGGAACAGTAATACGGATCGTAGGAGCAACTTCAAACTCCTTATAACTGCTAGGATGAAGAGGGTCAATTCCTAGTTCTTGTCCAATTTGTTCATTAGTAAAGAAAACGAAGAAATCTGATGCTTCTCCAAAATTCTCTTTCATATAAGGTCGTAGTTCAGTTGCTAAATCATCCTCCCATTTATCAGCAATGTACGTGTCTGCCATTTGTTTTGTTTCCTCATCATAATAAACAAAAAACGCTGTATCATTTTTCTTGTCCCTTACCTTAGCGGCATATTCAAAACCAAAGTTCCCCATATTATCATACAAAGTGTCATAGACTTCGAAGTTATCATTAAAGTAATCTTCTAAATATTGCTCTGCTTGAATCTTTACCTTTTCCTCTTCCTCTTTATCAGGTTTCATTTCTGCTAAAAAGATAGCAACAAGCAGTCCAACTCCTAATACGATCACACTCAAAACACCAAGTATAATTTTTAGAAATTTATTCAAAAAATCTCCCCCTTCTATTAATAATCTATCATAAAATTATAACTACCTATTAAAGTAACCTCTCTTTAGGCGCTTGAAAAAGAGAGTTCCGCGAAAATACAAGTTTTCGTGGAACTCTCCTATTTGTTTCGGTTGGCCCAATCTACTTGTTATGATTAGATTTTATTAAATCGTATCGTGACGGCCCTTGTGTTCGCTGAATTTCTGTTACATAAAATTTTCTTTATCTTTTGGACTATTCAACATCATCTTTTCAAGCTCAAGCTTCATTTTCTCCGTTTCGATTAGATAGTTTTCGTGTTTGAGTTTTTCTAGCTCCACTTGGTCTTTCACCATGCTGGCCTTTATTTTTGACTGTTTTTGCAAGTGACCTGTGATAATAGCGATGATGGGAATTCCAAATACCATAATAACAGCAATCGTCCCTGTCATGATTGTCCCTCCATTTTTTGGAATACATATTATTATGTAAAATAGTAACAGAAATTTCTGTGAAATGAAATGCCGTGACAGGTCTTGCATGGTCTTTTTCCGAAACAAATGGAGGATGTTCCTTTGTCTAAAGCATGGGAAGGGTTCTAGCGTTTCACTTTGTGAAACATCAAAACCCTCCCCGCGTTTTACCCTTTTAACACCTGAATCAGCCTAAATATTTGATTCACTGTCATTTGCAATTGATTGAAAGTCACCTTAGGGTCCATTGCTTTTTCCAATGACAGGGGGGAGCTAATGATAGAGAAAATCGAAGTCATTCCAAGCGAATGTAAGGCGTTGGTCTCATCTGTCACGCTTCCGGCCAGTGCAATAACCGGGATTTGATGATTTTGGGCGAGCTTTGCTGCTCCTAGAGGTGCTTTCCCCCTGGAAGTTTGTCCATCTATTTTCCCTTCACCTGTAATAACAAAGTCAGCACCTTCCAAATGCTTCTCCATCTGGACCATGTCTAAAATTAGATTGATACCTGATTCGAGATGTGCACCCAAAAATCCCGAAAATGCCGCTCCTAAGCCACCAGCCGCTCCAGCACCGGCAATACTTTGGATATCCACGTTAAGTTCCTTAAGCGTAATCTCCGCTAACTGTTTTACCCACAGATCAAGCTCCTCAACCATTTCAGGTGTGGCTCCTTTTTGCGGTCCAAATATATGTGAAGCCCCATCTGGTCCGTAAAGCGGATTATTGACATCACAAGCAACTCTAAAATAGCATTGTTTTAAAAGTGGAGTTACTTGGCTCACGTCGATTGTAACAATACGTGATAACTCCTTTGCTCCTAAACCAACCGTTTCTTGCATGTTATCTAAAAAGCGATACCCTAATGCCTGAAGCATACCAACTCCCGCATCGTTTGTAGCACTGCCGCCAAGTCCAATTACGAATTCACGGCAGCCATGATCCATTGCATCTAAAATAAGTTCGCCCACACCATAGGTTGTTGTATAGAAAGGATTACGTTTTTCTAATGGTACAAGTGGAAGTCCACAAGCCTCAGCTACTTCAATGACTGCCGTTTTTTGATCACCTAGAATTCCATAGGCAGCCTGTATCTTTTCTTGCAGCGGGCCTGTCACTTCTTTTTTAACTAATCTTCCTCCTGTTGCCCGTACTAGTGCTTCTACAGTTCCTTCCCCGCCATCAGCTAATGGAAGGGTCACGATTTCCGCAGCAGGGTAGACCTCTTTGATTCCTAAGGCAATCGCTTTACTCCCTTCTAGAGAAGAAATGCTTCCTTTAAAGGAATCAATAGCAATTAATACTTTCATCTTTCACACCCACTTTTCACGCGTTTCACAGGTTTTTCTATTTGAAAGTTTTTAATCTATTAATGATTTCATCTGTTACTTCTTTTGTCGTATACTGTCCGCCGATATCCGGTGTTAAAAATCCATCATTTGTTACACTTTCGACAACATCTAGTAAGGTTGTTCCGAGCTCTTCCTCGCCAAAGTGATCTAACATCATTTTGGCTGTCCAAATCTGACCCATTGGGTTAGCAATTCCTTTTCCGAAAATATCCGGTGCAGATCCATGGACTGGTTCAAACATAGAAGGATACTTCCCATTTACATTGATATTAGCTGCTGGAGCGATACCAATACTGCCCATAATGGCTGCGCCTAAATCTGTTAAAATATCACCGAATAAATTGCTGGCTACAATCACATCGAATTTATCAGGCTGAGTAACAAAAAAGGCAGATAATGCGTCAATATGTTGATGGTCTGTGCTAATGTCCGGATAATCCTTTGATACTTCTTTAAACACACTGTCCCAGAAAGGCATTGAATAAACAATTCCATTTGATTTCGTTGCACTTGTTACATGTTTCTTGCGCCTTGAGGCTAATTCAAACGCATAGCGCATCGCTCTTTCTGTACCTTTTCTTGAAAAGACAGCGTTTTGAATCGCAATTTCATCTTCACCACGATAGATTTTCCCGCCAATTTCGCTGTATTCACCCTCACTATTTTCTCTTACCACAATGAGATCAAAGTCTTTCGGATTTAAAAGAGGGGATCTTATGCCTTTTATCACTTTAGCTGGACGAATATTAATTGTTTGTTCAAACTCACGACGAATTTTAATTAATAATCCCCATAACGAAACATGATCGGGCACTAAATGTTGGTTTCCAACGGCTCCTAAGAAAATACTGTCAAAACTCTGCAGGATATCAAGGCCATCCTTTGGCATCATGTCTCCGTGCTCTAGGTAATATTCACAGCTCCATGGAAATTCTGTAAACTCAAACTTTAGCCCGCCATGAATCTCTGAAATGGTGTTCAAAACATCGATGGCTGCCGGTACAACCTCTTTTCCTATTCCGTCACCGGGTATCGCTGCAATTTTTAATGTTTTCATTTATTGTTCCTCCTTATTTGGCTGCTAGTGTTAGTATGGGAAGGTATGCCTAATTGTAATAACGTTAGTGCAATCACCAACCCCAATTTCTCTCCTGAAAAACTGAGAATATCCTTACACCCTATTTCAGATATCTTCACCTATGAAAGCGTTCACTTTTATCTATATCTTAGTACCATAACCCATATTTTGATAGATTTTGTAAATAAAAAAAGTGGGAGCCTCGTTAAAAAGGATGAATGGCATCCGATAATGACAGGCAGTTTAAACATCGTATTGATGACACATAAATAAAACAAGAGCCTTATATTTCATAGATGAGGGCTCTTGTTTTTGTTTTATCATGATGGAAAAAATGAATAGAGTAAGATAATCTGATTTTCTGACGTATTAAATTGGCAATGCCCCTGTTAATGTATAAACACCAAGGTATATAAATATAATTAGCCAAGCATAAGACGATATCTAGTCATCTCATTCTTGGCTAATTATTTTTTCGGTCGATGGTGCAATTAATTTTATGTAGCAGGAAGGTTTCCACGTCTAAAATCTATAGGCTCGAAATGGAAGAAGGAAGAAAAGAATACAATCTGCATTGTTCATGCTATAACTGGTTCTATTGTAATGGTTAGTACTGAATCCTAACGATCTTACAGCCTCACAAATCCATGAAAACTGAAACAGCATAAAGCCCCACAGCTAGACAAAAAGAATGGTTTATCCATTCACACAGTTGAAATGCTTAAACCGATTCTTTCAACTATGTTAGACTAAAAAGGTAAATACCCCATTCTAAAATGAAAGAGGTAAGTTATGTTTAAAAAAATAATGAAACAAATTCAGAATCTTTCCCAAGGCAGCAGTGAGCGGAGACATAAGCATTATCGTCGTGGCAGCAGCAGTGAGCGAAGACATGATCATTATCGTCGTGGCAGCAGCAGTGAGCGAAGACATGATCATTATCGTCGTGGCAGCAGTAGTGAACGAAGGCATGATTATTATCGACAAGGAAGCAGCAGCAGTCGTCGGTATAAACAATCTCCTATGAGAGGAAGTAAATACTACAAACGCAAGGGCCGCAGCAGCAGCTAACCATCCCTATACACATGTTGCCCTTTTCTGTTATTTTAAAAGGGCAGCATGAAGATCAGCTGAAATTTCACTTGTATTTGAGTAAGGTTCGGTTATTCCTAATAGTCTTTTTAGTAAATAAACCGTTCCTTTTTCTAAAGAAAGTTCTTCTGTCCAAGGAAGGGCTTTTTTACTTTCTGAAGAGTATGTCGTATAAAGTAAATATAAAAGGATTTCCCCTAAATCATAGTAGTCCTGCTGTTTCATCTCTAGGATACTCCTTTGTTTGTCAGATGAAGAAGGGGAGGTTGAGTGATAGGAATCCATTGAGAGTCCTTGATTAGTCAAACCAAAGTCGATTAAAAAAGGATCCTCGTTTTTTAGTATAATGTTTGGAATACGTAAATCCTGGTGATAAATGTCTCTTTTGTGGAGATAATCTACTAATTCAAGCAGGTGAACAAGAAAAAGCAGCGACTCTTTCTCATTAAATGTTTTTTTCTTGAAAAAGATCTGATCTTCCAGATTGTCTCCTTCAATGAAACTCATCACATAAAATAAATCTCCATTATTTGAAAAGGCCTCAAACAACCTTGGTATATTTGGGTGATTCAGCATACGCAAAACAGCGATTTCCTTTTCAAACATCTCAACCTCTTTTTTGCTACGGCGTTTACTCGGCCGCAGTTGTTTAATCACCCTATTCTCATTGGTATTCAACTCTTCGCAGAGATAAACAATACCGTAGCTACCTGTTCCTATAACATTCAAAACCTTGTAGCGACCGTTTAAAACCGTCTCTTCTTTTACAGGTTTATCCACAAAAAACTGATAGATTTTTCGAATGGCACGCAAAATGGGAATGTACCTCCCTTCTTTGAAACATGGGGAAGGTTCTGCCGTTTCACTTATGAGTGAAACGCGAGAACCTTCCCCACGTTTCATTTAAAAGCCCAATAATTATTTAAAGTGAAATTAATCACTGGTATGATCAGTGTGGTTATCAGTTCTCCAATCACATAGGGGAGAGCACATACTCTTACAATTACATACATAATGATAAAGTTCAGGATGAAACCAATCGTTGATACAACGAGAAAACGAAGCAGCGTTTTCGTTGAAAAGGTACTTTTAAAGGTATATTTTCTATTTAACAAATAGGAAATGATCGTCATGAAAATAAACGATAAGGCCGATGCATATACAGGGTCATGGTGAAGAGACTCCACTAACAAATAGACGGATAGAAAATAAACGAGTGTGCTTATACACCCAATTAAACTATATTTCATAAATTTAAATGAAACTTCTTTCATAATCACGATACTCATGTCCTTTCAATTACGAAGAACTTAAGAGACTGCACTCAGGAAGCATAGGGCCATGAACGCAAGCTACAAGAGCATTTTTCAAAAAGCAATTTTGTTGTCCTGTTTTTTTGAAAGATATTCGTATGTTTCGTTCGGTTCCTTCTTCATAGGCTGATAGCTTCGATTGATTAGCAGCAGCAATTGTAAACAAGTAATGGGAAGTGATGTTTTTTTATAGGCTAAATATTTCGGTTCCCATTCGGTTGCAAATTTATTTTTAAATTCTTTGAGACCTTTGAAATTATACAATGAATTACCATAAAGATACGCTAGGCGTGCAATTTTTTCACTTGTAAAAGAATGCTTGCAATGGCCCACATTTGATAGTGGTGTCATTCCTAAGCTGCAAGTTTGGTATCCATGTTCTTTTGCCCATTTAAATATATGAATAAATAATACATCCATTGTTCCGTGTGGACTATCTGATTGTTTTCTCATTAAATCAATAGTAATCGTAGATTTATAATCTGTTGCTAATGTTGAAAAGGCAATAATGCTGCCGCTGGGGTCGGATAAGACACCAATAGGGAAACGAGATACATATTCTTCACTAAAGGAGACAACCGAAAAGCTTTTTTCCTTTTGTCCATTTAACCACGAATCCGATACCTGTTTTAACTCTGATAGAAGATGATCTGTAAAAGGAGGAAAGAAAACGTTAAATTTGTAAGAGTTTCTTTCAAACTTATTGAATCGTGTTCGTAATTTTGCGCCTTGTTTTCCTGCTAAACTAAATTGCTTAAGATGAACGAGCCCTTCTTCTCCTAACTTCAGAAAACGATAGCCGGAATCATGGTAATAGTGCATATACCTTGGGCTTATTTGATAGAATACAGGTTTGAGTCCATGGTTTTTACTATACTCACAAAATTCTTTAATAGCGTCCTTGATTTCGGTTTCTTCTCCTATTGGGTCTCCAAGCACGACTAATTTATTGGAAATTCTTTTATAGGCGATTAGTACATTTTTTTGACTAGTCCAGAATAATTCTTTATCTTGTAAGAAGATTAAATGTGATGCATGATTGCCGCCTTTTTTACTTAAAAAGGTGTCTAATTGCTCGTAAAATTTATTGCAATCTTCTGATAATATAGCGGTGACAGAATGTTTTTTTCTAAAGGGATTAAGAGTTTGGATATCAATCATTGAAGCTTTCCTCCTGATAAAGTGAAACTTCCATTCTTTTTTGTATCCTCAGAATCTTGAGGCGGGAGTCTCACTGCCCGTTAAGAGTGGGATAAAAATCACTCTTCCATAATACCATAATGATTGGATTTCGATAGCACAGATTAGAAAAAATGATGCTTATAAATTGGTAAAATATCATTGTGCACTGTCATGAAAAAGGGGATAAGTGAGGGGGAAATAATAGATAAATTTGCAGCAGTCTTTGCTGATTTATTGAAAGGATGCCAAAAAAATAAAGAAGAAGAGTTCCGCAGATATTTAATCTCCAGAACTCTCCTATTTGTTTAGATTTATAGATTCTCAGCGATAAATTCTTCTTCATCAAAGCTTGGCAGGTAGTTATAAATCTTCCATTCTCCGCTAGCTAGATCTTTTTTCAAATGGTAGATACCATCCATATCTTCTCTCATGTCCATATTAAAATCAGGACTCTTGATGACGATTGAAACCTTCATGCCAGTGGCTTCTACTGTCGCAAAGGAGTTAGATTTTTGAAGGACTTGTAAATTCAGGTTTTCATCATCGATTTGGTAGGTTACTTCCATATCTTCCTCTTGAAGCGGCCATTCCATCATCATAAGAGCTTCTATTAAATAGTATCCTGTTCCATTTTCATTATATAAAGCGGCCAGTTCATTTAATGAATTGGTTTCAGCAAGAGAATTTTCACGAGTAATATGATCTTTTAAGAAGGCTGTAAGGTCCGCATCATTTGGTAAGGCTGATTGCTCCTTTTGCAGTGCGCGGTGAATCATGACCATGGCCTCGGCTCTTGTAGCGTTTTTCGTTGGGTTGAAGTGGCTTCCGTTTCCATTCACGATAGCAGCTGAAGAGGCCTTGCGGATATACTCGTATGCCCAGCTTTTTGGATCAACATCTGTAAAGACTTTGCTGTTTGTATTTTGGAAATTCACTGTCTTTTCAAAAGACAACACAATAATTTTCGTGATTTCCGCGCGGGTAATGTTGTCATTTGGATAGAACTTACCTTGGTTTCCGCTAATAATTCCCAGGTCACTCGCAATTCTGATTGAATCCGTGTACCAGTGATTTTGTTTAACATCTGTAAAGGTTTTTCCAGGGCCATTACTAGTTAATCCTAAAGCAGATACGATAATTTTGACGAACTGTGCACGTGTGATGTTATCATTTGGCATCACATACATATTGTTTTCTTCATCTAAGTATCCATCAATAATATCAGCATTGATGAGATCAGTCATTTCCTCAAGTGCCCAATGGTCATAAAAAACATCATCCATAGGAATATAAGAGTCTAGTGTTTTCGTTCCTGATGCAAAGGCAGATTGAATAGGCATTAAAGCAAATAACGCTACAAGCAATAACATTTTAACGGCTTTCATGTTTCTCTCCTCTCAGAATTCTAGCATTCTATTGATATGTTAATGATATAGTATTTCTGGTAAGGAGTCTATCGTTCCAGGTGAAACGTGGGAACAGGTGCATCGTCCAACCTATAACAAGATAGAAGAAAAACGTGAATCTTACTTACAAATAAAGAGAGTTCTGCGGAAATGTAACTTTCTCACAGAACTCTCTTTTCTCTGTTTTTATTCAGACAGGCAGGTAATCTTATTCACTAGTTCTCTCTTAAACGGCTCTCTGTTTCAGTAGACCGTAGTCTTTTTCTAACTAAAAGATCCTAGAATGATAACAAGTGATTGAGGAAGAAGATTATTTCTTTATCTCTACTCCATTAATGCTGAGATGGGCAAGGAATATATCGAGGCCTGATGGGAGTGATTCTTTGTCTTGCCAAGTATCTGGGCTCCAAATTTTTGATTTCAGCAGTGCTCGAGAACAATGGATAAAACATTCTTCAACATCCAATCCAATTCCAATGAAGGGAGCCTTCCCACCCATATCGTCTAAGAGCTCTTCGTTTGTGATGACGGTGGCTCTTCCATTTATACGAAGTACCTCATCTAACCCTGGAATAAGAAAAACCAGTCCCGCGTGTGGATTTTCTAAAATATTCATCAATGAATCTACTCTTTTGTTACCAGGACGTACAGGGATCACCAATTGATGGTCGTTTAATATTTTAATTCCGTTTGGTCGATCACCTCGAGGGGAAACGTCACATCTTCCTTCGGCATTTGATGTAGAAAGGAAAAAAAGAGGTGACATCGAAATGAACTTTTTACAATGTTCATCGATGATTGAAATTTCTTTTTTTATAACATGTTCATGAGGGAAGCCGACTAGTTCTCTCAGTTCTTCCTTAGAAGTTACCGCTCCATTTGAAAAATTGATTATCTCCATTTCATAATATCCTTTCTATATCTAAGTCATGCAAAAGACTAATCTAACTTCCGTAAGAGGCGTGAAAAGGCTTTCTGCTAGGGGGAGGCAGTTTTTTCGCACCCCTTGCGGAAGATCACTATGCAAGCGATCTTCTTAATGATTATTCGACGTGCCAGTGAGGAGACCTTCTCAGCGTTTGCGGTTTTTGCCTTGTTTAACTCGTGCATTCATTAATAAAATGGTGTCGTCCTTTTGGTATGACTAGAGGAGAAGCCGAAATGGGGTCATGTATTACCGTGCAATCCAGCCCGAAAATATCTTTAACTAGTATGCTCGTTATCATCTTTAATGGCTCACTTTGAGCAGTAAGCCTTCCTTTATGCAGGCAAAAATATAGTCTGCATATCTTGCTGACAAGTTTATATCATGAAGAACCATTACTATGGTCGTTCCGTGCTTTCGGTATAATCAGGTCTCTCTAATAAAGAAGAGGATATTATATATACTAATTATCATGAAATATCTCTAGCAGCCTTTTTATAGCAAAGATTGAAAAGAGGGATCTATATGAGATTTTTAAATCAGTCCTTGGCTCAGGAAATTGTCAATCGAACCATGAAAATTATAAACCGAAATATAAATGTAATGAATGAGAAAGGAGTTATTATTGGTTCAGGTGATAAAAAAAGGATAGATTCGATTCATGAAGGGGCAGTAAGGGTAATAGAGACCAAATCTGGTTTTGAAATTAGTGAATCTGATGCCGAACAGCTTCACGGAGTTAAGGCGGGAATTAATCTGCCGATTAACTTTCATGATAAAGTGGTTGGGGTCATTGGTATTACAGGGCCGCCTGACGAGATACGAAACTACGGGGAATTGGTCAAAATGGCTGCAGAAATGATTCTTCAGCAAGCCATTCTAATCGATGAAATGCAGTGGGATGAACGATTAAAGGAAGAACTGACTATACAGCTGCTGAACGGGACAAAAAATTTAAATTCGTTATATTTTGAAAGAGTAAAACGAGTTGGGATCAACTTAGACATACCAAGAGTTGCGGTAATCCTAGCGGCTGATAACATATCAAAGGGATACAAATGGATTCGTGAAAAACGTGAAAGTGACGATTTATATGTAATGTATTCAGATCACATCATTCTTCTGAAAAAGATAGATTTACAGGGCAATCAGTGGGTCTATTCTAAAACATTAAAACAAATTGATAACTGGATTTTAGGATTAGAAAAATCCCATCAATTGCATTATAAAATGGCCATTGGTAACTACCACCCTGGAATAGAAGGCATCTCCGAGTCTTATCGTGAGGCTGTCTATACTTTGTCTGTGGGGAATAAAATAGATCCTCATAAAGCGATTTATTGCTATGGGGATTATAAATTGCCTGTTTTCCTTGCGCGAGCTAATCAGCTTGGGATTGGCGAGCAGATAGGGCCTTACTATCAACAAATAAAAGACCATGATAAAAAAGGCGAACTGTTGGAGACATTATTGGCTTATGTTGAGGAGAATGGCGATATGAATAAAGTAGCCGGGAGACTCTTTATTCATCGTAACACTTTGAGATACCGTTTAGAACGAATTACTGAATTAACAAAAAAGGATCCGCGAAAGGTTAAGGATTTGCTAGAACTTTATTTATCTATATTGCAAAATCAAATGAAATAATTTGTGCAAATGCACAAAAAGGCCTGGTTCTTTCTGGCCTTTTTTTGATAGAAGAGACAATGTAAAAAGTTAAGGAAACGCTTACAATGAGTCTATAACAGACAAGGAGGAGTTATCAAATGGATGCTCAAATTCAAGTAAGCGCTTTAGGTGCTATTATTGCCCTAGTTGTTGCGATTGTCCTTATTTTAAAGAAAGTATCTCCTGCCTATGGAATGATAGCCGGGGCATTAGTCGGCGGTCTAGTTGGCGGAGTTGATATAACCAATACAGTAACATTAATGATGGAAGGGGCTAAAGGGATTATCCCAGCCGTATTAAGAATTTTAGCTGCGGGTGTTTTAGCTGGAGTCCTAATTGAATCAGGTGCTGCGGCTACCATTGCTGAAACGATTGTCAAAAAGTTAGGGGAAACGAGAGCATTGCTTGCTCTAGCGATTGCGACAATGATTTTAACTACAGTTGGTGTTTTCGTTGATGTGGCTGTCATCACAGTTGCTCCGATTGCCCTTGCCATTGCGCAGAGAGCTGGAATATCTAAAACGGCAATCCTGCTAGCTATGATCGGCGGTGGTAAAGCAGGAAACATTATGTCACCAAACCCAAATGCTATTGCAGCTTCCGATGCCTTTAATGTTCCATTAACTTCTATCATGGCTGCAGGGATGATTCCGGCTGTTTTCGGACTTGCAGTAACGTATATTCTTGCTAAAAAACTTGTAAAAAAAGGTACAATGATTCAAGAACAAGAAGTTCAAGCGAATAAAGGCGGAAAGCTGCCTGCTTTCTTGCCAGCTCTTATCGCACCGCTTGTAACGATTTTATTATTAGCCTTAAGACCTTTGTTCGATATTAGTATTGACCCAATGATTGCCTTACCAATTGGAGGAATTGTAGGAGCACTTGTAATGGGGAAAGGAAAGAAAATAAACGAGTATGCGATTTCAGGTTTAGGAAGAATGACTGGCGTAGCCATTATGTTGCTTGGAACCGGTACACTAGCTGGTATTATTGCAAACTCTGGATTAAAGGATGTTTTAATTGACGGATTAAGTGCTGTTGGACTTCCAGCGTATGTACTTGCACCAGTATCCGGTATCTTTATGTCGGCAGCAACTGCTTCAACAACAGCGGGTACAGCTGTAGCCAGCCAGGTATTTAGTTCAACGATCTTAGAAATGGGTGTGTCTGCGATTGCTGGTGCAGCGATGGTTCATGCAGGTGCTACTGTTCTCGATCACTTACCACACGGAAGCTTCTTCCATGCAACAGGTGGAAGTGTAAACATGGAAATTAAAGAGCGTTTAAAAGTAATGCCATATGAAACATTAGTCGGGCTAACATTAGCGATTATTTCCACTTTAATTTATGGTGTCTTTCAATTCTTTGGGTAGTATCCAATAGACAGGAGAGGGAAGAAAAGATGAAAATTGTCATTGCGCCAGATTCATTTAAAGAAAGTTTATCAGCATTAGAGGTAGCGGAATCAATTGAAAAAGGTTTTAAACAGGTTATTCCTGATGCTGAATATATAAAAGTACCAATGGCTGATGGTGGAGAAGGGACCGTCCAATCTCTAGTAGATGCAACCGGTGGTGAAATTATTTCAAAAACTGTGACAGGACCGTTAGGAGAACCAGTAGAAGCTTTCTTTGGAATCCTTGGAAACAAAACGACGGCCGTAATTGAGATGGCTGCTGCTTCAGGGTTGCACCTTGTACCTGCTAAGAAACGAAACCCACTTATGACAACGACTAGAGGTACAGGTGAATTAATTGCTTCTGCTCTTGACTACGGCGTTAACCACATCATTATTGGTATCGGAGGCAGTGCGACAAATGATGGCGGTGCTGGAATGGCAAAGGCCCTTGGAACACATCTGCTGGATAAGGATGGAAAGGAAATCGGGGAAGGCGGCGCTTCCCTTGTCGACTTAGCCTCTATTAATCTGTCAGAACTTGACCCGCGCTTAGAGACTATTAAAATCGAGGTTGCATGTGATGTGGATAATCCGCTGACGGGTGAAAAAGGGGCATCTGTTATCTTTGGGCCGCAAAAAGGAGCGACTCAAGAAATGATCGTACAACTGGATAAAAGTCTTGCTCACTATGCTGCGATTATTGAACGGGATCTCGGTAAAAAAATAAATGATGTACCTGGTGCCGGTGCTGCCGGTGGCCTTGGAGGAGGATTACTGGCCTTCTTACCTGCAGAATTAAAGCGAGGCGTCGAAATTGTAATTGAAGCTACTGGTCTATCACAGATCGTTGAAGATGCAGATATGGTCATCACTGGAGAAGGAAAGATTGACGGACAAACCATCTTTGGAAAGACACCAATAGGGGTTGCTAAAACAGCTAAAAAATACGGAGTTCCAGTCGTGGGAATTGCGGGAAACGTGGCCAATGATAGTCATGTTGTTCATGAACATGGCATTGATGCGATATTCAGCATAGTCCCAGGCGTAGTAGTATTAGAAGATGCTTTTAAGCATGCAGGAGAATACGTCGAAAGAACCGCTGCTAATATAGCTGCTGTTTTTAAAATGAAGGGGTGACAGTTGCACCACGAATACGAAAGTTCGGTCGCCAATAGGACAAAGGGGGCTACAAAACAGTTTAACTAAAATCATTTAAACCTAATCAAAATTACTTTATTTTGGTTAGGTTTTTTATGTAAACTTTAGATGGTATTTATTAGTGAATGAAACATATGTTTGGTATAATGTTAATAAGGGAGGTGAAAATAGTGAGTTTAACATATAGTAGAAAAATCAAAGTGAATTTTGTAAAAGAAGCTGAACTCATTCTAGACGGACAAAGTAAAATTTGTAATTGGTTGTATAATCAATTATTAGATGCCTGTCAAAAAGACTATAGGGAAAATAATCATGCCTTGAAATTATTAAAGAACAGAAATCTTCGTAATTATGGGGTTTCTTTAAAGGAAAAACACCCTTTTTTAAATACCGTTTTTTCCTCCGCTTTAAAAGAACCCTCTACTAGACTGGTCAACGCATATAAAAGCTTTTTTGAAGGAAGAACAGACTATCCTCAATTCAGAAGCTGGAAAAAGAAGTGGTTCAGCTTAGTCTTTGATGAACCGAATAAAGGGTGGGAAATCCTAAATGAAGGAAAAACTATTTCTATTTCATTAGGGACGATCCCTGGTATGAAAATAGAAAAGGGAAAAAGAAATCCTTCCGTTACTGGTACGTTAAAAGAAAGGATTGAATTAAAAAAGGGGGAACTTATTAAAACTTTTACGCTTTGCAAACAACAAGGCAATCAATTCTATGCCATTTTTACAATCGAACGATGTTCAGACCAAGAATTAGAGTTCAAAAAAGTCATGTCCGACTATCGAAAGGCTTTCAATCTTGCAAAAAAGGAAGGAAAAGAAAAACCAATCAAACCAAAACTTCCAGAAAAGAAAGTGAACATCCCAATGAACTTTAAATGGATTGCATTGGACCCTAATCATAAGAATTTCTTTGTAGGAGTAGATGATGAAGGGAATTCAATCGAATTTAAAAAACTCACTATGATGACCTATTGGGATAAAAAAATTGATGAACTCAAATCCCTTCGCGACGCTTGTGAAAAAAATTACCGGAAAAGAAAAACGAAACACGGAAATACTTACAAGGTCCATAGTCCACGATGGAACCGTTTTAATCATGCGTTAGATAAGGCCTATCATAAACGTCGAGAACAAATAAAGACGGCATTGTACACCATATCGCATGAACTGTATCGGAGATATGATTTAGTCATTATTGGTGATTATACGCCAACCAACGGTACGGCTCCTTTTAACCATATGAAAAGAAGGATGCTAAACCAAGAAAAAATAGGGGAATTCCGTCATATTGCAGAATGGGTGGCTATGAAACTAGAAAAATATTATCTCTTGGCAAATGAACACAGCACGACTAAAGAATGCTGCGTATGTGGTCATAATGAGAAAAAAGACCCTTCCATTCGAAGCTTTGTTTGTATTCAATGCGGGACCGAATTCATGAGGGATACTAATTCTAGTGTCAATATTGGGAGAAAAATGGGCTTCTCATTAAATATTCAAAAGTATAAACATAAACTAAAAGGCTTCACCCACATAGGCGAAGCACGATACGGAAAACCTGTCCTCTGGATAGAGAACAAAGACAATCTATAATTGCCACGCTCAGGCTAGTTAGGAGTGTTCTAGACACGATTGGACTAACTATACTTCGATCATATTGCTTTCTCATTCGAGAGCATGACGGTGCCCATTCGCACTTGAAAAAAATGTTGTCCTGCCATCAAGACCTTCACACTGTTTTTGGTCTTGATATGGGGAAAAGATGAGTACGAAGGTGTGACAATTCTACAAAATCTATCATGTTAGATAGGGTTGAGTAGAGTTGAGTAGGAAAATTTGAGCGGCACCGTATCCTAGTATAATAGAAGAATGCCAACGATATAAATAAGGAGAGTTCCGCAGAAATTTAACTTTCTACAGAACTCTCCTTTATTTGTATTTGTTGGGGCGACGGACCTGTCCCCATGGTCCGCCTTGGTCCGAGTCCAGATCCAGCGCCCCTCGTACCTGCTTATGCTTTTTTCTTTTCAATCGGAACATAGTTTAGAATTTCTTTTGTTTCAAAGCTGTCGATGAGTCTGTCTTGCCATGCATAGTATTGCAATCTTTCCTCTAGCTTTTTCTCATCTATTTGGGCACGTTCGCGGATTTCTTCAGAAGTCTTTGGATCGGCGATCAGTTCCTGTAATTTGGCTATCGATTTTTCCATCGCACTAGAATTCATGGTAATGGCTGATCTCCATTTGAGTGTGAAGAAATCAAAAAAGCATTGATACCAATCTTCTTTAATGGCATATAAATCCTTTCTTGCTCCCTTCACCCAAACCTTTTCTACCATATTTAAATCAAGTAAGCTTCTCACTGCATTACTCATACTTGTTTTGCTCATACCAAGCTCTTCTTTCATTTCATCAAGCGTAAGCGGTTTTTCAGAAAAAAAGAGGAGTCCGTATAATCTTCCTGCGGAGGGGCTAATTCCATACAGATGCATATTATGTGCTATTGCATCGATCACTGCCATTCTCGTTCTTTCTAATCTTTCATTGTCTTCCAATGCGTCCACATCCTAAAAAAGTAGATTTTTAGTGTTTTGAATCTAGACTACATATTCGCTACTGAAAAGTAAAGGTTCTCATCGGTATGGAAAAGGGAGGAAAGTGGAGGATGTATAAGAATATTACGAATATAGTTCGTACAGTTATTTCTGTTCGTATTATATAATCAATAAACACGGAATATGCGGTTTGAACTGAAATAAACAAGTGGTTTACACTTAATATAGTCATAGTGCGACAAAACAAATGAGGTGAAAGCATGGAAGAAAACCTGATTAAGATAAAGGTAAGTGATGTGACCAAGGTTTTTGGTAAATCAACGAAGAAGGCCTTACAGTTAATCAAGGAGGGTAAATCCAAGGAACAAATATTAAAGGAAACAGGTTCAACCGTTGGGGTTAATCGAGCTTCCTTCGAAGTAAAAGCAGGAGAAATATTTGTCATCATGGGCTTATCTGGAAGCGGCAAGTCGACCTTAGTCCGTCTTTTGAATCGTCTGATTGAGCCTACAATCGGCCAGGTCCAGATTGATGGCAGAGATGTCGTGAAGATGAATAAGGAAGAACTAAGAGAAGTAAGAAGAAAGAAAATCAGTATGGTTTTTCAAAAGTTTGCCTTGTTCCCTCATAAAACCGTGCTTGATAACACAGAGTATGGGTTGGAAATTCAGGGGGTGGAAAAAGAGGTAAGAAGCAAAAAGGCTTTAGAAGCATTAGAATTGGTAGGCTTGAAGGGTTATGAAAATCAGTATCCGAGCCAATTAAGCGGCGGCATGCAGCAGCGGGTAGGGCTAGCGAGAGCACTGGCAAATGATCCTGATATTCTTTTAATGGATGAAGCTTTCAGCGCATTGGATCCGTTAATTCGAAAAGAAATGCAGGATGAGTTGCTAGAATTACAGTCCACAATGGAAAAGACAATTGTCTTTATTACCCATGATTTAGATGAAGCTCTCCGAATCGGTGACAGAATTGCGCTTATGAAGGATGGAAATATTGTGCAAATCGGAACACCTGAAGAAATATTAATGAATCCATCCAATGAATATGTAGAGAGATTCGTAGAGGACGTGGATCTTTCAAAGGTACTGACGGCACAGCATGTAATGAAGCGTGCGGAAACGGTTCAAGTGGAGAAGGGTCCGCGTGTCGCACTTCAATTAATGAGAAATCTCGGAATCTCATCCATCTATGTGGTAGACAAACAGCATAAGCTTCTCGGTGCCATCACGGCAAAAGATGCTTCATTAGCAGCAGAAACGAATCAGTCAATAAGTGCCTTTTTAGAGAAAGATATTAATGTAGTTGAAAAAGAAACATTACTAATTGATTGTTTTGAAAAAGTATCCTCTGCAGCGATTCCAGTTGCTGTGACAGATGAAACTAACCGATTAAAAGGAATCCTCATTAAAGGCGCTGTAATTGGTGCGCTTACCGGGAACGAACAATACATCAATGATGTTGCCGAAACAGAGGCAGCAATAACCGGGGAGGCGATATAAGATGGAAGGAATGTTACCAAAGCTTCCTTTAGCGGATTGGATTGATTCTTTAGTTGATTGGCTGACTGTAACATTTTCTGGAATGTTTGAAGGCATATCTTCTGGGGTTGAATTTTTTGTTGAAGGAATTGTCGCAGGATTAGGCTTTATTCCTACTATTTTACTGATTATACTTGTGAGCTTGCTAGCATGGAAGGTTTGTAATATAAGAATTGCTATTTTCGCTCTAATTGGTTTATTACTTATTGATAATTTAGGGTATTGGGAAGAAATGATTGAAACAGTCGCCCTTGTCTTAACGGCGGTATTGGTTTCAATCCTCATAGGGGTGCCGGTTGGTATTTGGGCCTCACAAAGTGAAAAAGTAAGAAAGGTTGTTACACCGATACTGGATTTAATGCAAACGATGCCGGCTTTCGTTTACTTACTGCCAGCGATCTTTTTCTTTAGTATTGGGGTAGTGCCGGGGGTCATTGCATCCGTTATTTTTGCGATGCCGCCAACGATTCGTTTGACCGTTCTTGGAATTAAGCAGGTGCCTTCCGATTTAATTGAGGCAACAGAAGCATTTGGCTCGACAACGAAGCAAAGACTGTTAAAGGTACAGCTGCCACTCGCTATGCCGACGATTATGGCAGGGATTAATCAAAGCATCATGCTTGCTTTATCCATGGTCGTTATTGCCTCCATGGTTGGGGCTCCAGGCCTTGGTACAGAGGTTTATCGTGCCGTTACACAAATTAAAACAGGTGTCGGATTTGAGGCTGGATTGGCCATCGTCGTCATCGCTATTTTACTAGACCGTATTACACAAAATATAGGAAAGAAAAAACAAGGGGGAACCGCTTAATGTTTAAAAAATTAGCAGGAATTACATCAGCATTGGCATTAACTTTGGGATTGGCAGCTTGTGGGTCAGAGGAAACGGGAAGTTCTTCTGATTCTATTGGTGAACAGCTTGATTATGAAATTGTTGGAATTGACCCAGGTGCAGGGATTATGGATTTAACAATTAATGAGGTTCTGCCGGGTTACGGACTAGATAAATGGGAAGTCGTAGAGGGTTCAGGTTCTGCGATGACAGCCGCTTTAAAGAAAGCCTATGATAAAGAAGAGCCAATCATTATCACAGGCTGGAGCCCGCACTGGAAGTTTGCAAGCTTTGACTTAAAATACCTAGAAGATCCAAAAGGTCTCTATGGCGGGGCAGAAGATGTGAATACGATTGTTCGTCAAGGGTTAAAGGAAGATCACCCGGATGCTCATAAGCTTCTTGATCAATTTAACTGGGAGCCTGAGCATATCGAAACTGTGATGAATTTAATCCAAGAAGGCAACGATCCAGCGGATGCAGCGGCACAATGGGTAAGTGAAAATGAAGAGTTGGTTAGCAAGTGGACGGAAGGGGTTAACAAGGCTTCCGGTGAAGAGTTAAAGCTTCTTTATGTCGCATGGGATGATGTTATTGCCAGCACACATGTGGTCGAAAATGTTCTTGAAAGTGTTGGCTATGAAGTAAAATTAATGCAAGTGGATGCAGGTCCAATGTGGGCTGGTATCGCTGACGGAAGCGGTGACGCGATGGTAGGTGCGTGGCTGCCAACCACTCACGCTAATTACTATGCTGAATACGAAGGAAAGTTTGAAGACCTAGGTCCAAACCTAACCGGTACAAAGCTGGGACTAGTCGTGCCTGCTTATATGGATATTGATTCGATTGAAGATTTAAAAGAATAATTGATAACTGAAGAAAAGACAGCTGGAACTCTTGGTCCGCTGTCTTTTCTTCTAACTATGAATATAAACCGTCTCCATGTTTCACAAATTAAAACAGGTATCGGATTTGA
The DNA here is from genome assembly GCF_008710145.1 of Niallia endozanthoxylica. Taxonomy (GTDB): domain Bacteria; phylum Bacillota; class Bacilli; order Bacillales; family Cytobacillaceae; genus Bacillus_BD; species Bacillus_BD endozanthoxylica. Next base: position 27,687 of record NZ_VYKL01000006.1, on the reverse strand, counting down.
GGCTGGATTGGTCATCGTCGTTATCGCTATTTTACTAGACTGTATGACACAAAATATAGGAAAGAAAAAAGGGGGAACCGCTTAATGTTTAAAAAAGTAGCAGGAATCACATCAGCATTGGCACTAACTTTGGGAATAGCAGCTTGTGGGTCAGAGGAAACGGGAAGTTCTTTTGATTCAATCGGGAAACAACTAGAGTATGAAATTGTCGGGATTGATCCGGGTGCAGGATTAATGAAATTAACAGTCGATAAAGCGCTGCCTGAATACGGACTAGATAACTGGGAAGTAGTAGAGGGTTCGGGTGCTGCTATGGCAGCCGCTTTAAAGAAAGCATATGACAAAGAGGAGCCAATCATTATTACAGGCTGGAGTCCGCATTGGAAGTTTTCAAAATTTGACTTGAAATATTTAGAGGATCCAAAAGGCGTTTATGGTGGAGCTGAAGATATTAATACCATTGCACGTCTAGGATTGAAAGAAGATCATCCAGATGCGTATTTATTATTGGATCAATTTAACTGGGAACCAGAGCATATGGAAACCGTTATGGGCTTCATTCAGGATGGAACAGATCCAACTGATGCAGCGGCACAATGGGTAAGTGAAAATGAAGACTTAGTAAGTCAATGGACTGAAGGAGTCAACAATGTGGACGGTGAAAAGCTTAAGTTGCTTTATGTCGCATGGGATGATGTTATCGCCAGCTCGCATGTGGTAGAGAATGTTCTTGAAAGTGTTGGCTATGAAGTAGAATTAGTACAGGTTGATGCAGGTCCAATGTGGGCTGGTGTAGCGGATGGAAGCGGCGATGCGATGGTAGGTGCATGGCTGCCAACCACTCACGAGGATTATTATGCTGAATACGAAGGAAAGTTTGAGGACCTAGGGCCGAACCTTACCGGTACAAAGCAAGGACTAGTCGTACCTGCTTATATGGATATTGATTCGATTGAAGATTTAAAAGAATAAAGGATAACTGAAGAAATGACAGCTGGAACCTTTCATCCGCTGTCTTTTCTTCTAACTATGAAACACGAACCGTCTCCATGTTTCAAAACAAATTAGTAAGGAAGTGAATGAAATGTTAGTCGGCCATATTAAGGAAATTGTTCGTCATCCTATTAAGTCCTTTGGCGGTGAATTTGTTCAAAAAACGAAAATAATGGAATATGGTCTATACGGAGACCGCAGTCATGCTTATCTAGATGAAACAAGAAAGGGAGATTTCCTCACAATCACTAGATTCCCAGAAATGGTTCGCTATCAAGCAAGATTTACAGGAGAAGAGTTACTAGAAGAATATCCTAAAGTAGAAGTAATGACACCTGAAGGCAAGGTTTTCGATTGGGAAGATGAGGAATTAATGAACGAATTGGAAAGGAAATCTAAACGAAAAATTTCCACTATTCAATATACTCCCTCACATGTACCTATTGGCCCCATTGCAGTCGAACACATTCTGCTTGCGACAGATGCCTCATTAAACCATGTAAAAGAAATATGGGGGAAAGACGAGGTTGATTTTCGACGTTTTCGCCCAAATTTATTTATTTCATTAAATGAAAAAATACCGTACATTGAAGAAGAATGGATTGGAAGACGACTTAGAATCGGAACTGAAGTAGAAATGGAATTAGTCGGGCATTGTAAGCGGTGTATGATTATTACGGTTGATCCTGATAACGCCGAACGCGATCCAAGTTTGCATAAGACTATTATAAAAGAAAGAAATAGTAACTTTGGTGTTTATGCTTCTGTGATAAAAACAGGTGACATTCATGTGGATGATGAAGTGCATCTTTTGTAAAAATAAATAAAAAACGGAAGAGACCTTGGCTATCAAGGTCCCTTTCAGTTTTTCAAAAAAGCGTGTTGTTAACGAAGGATTATACGAATGGGGAAACAAAGGCCGGTGTTTACGTTTCATCAATGGAGAAAGAGCACAAAAAGGGTGAAACGTTACATCCCCATGCTTCTTACATGATTTTTATACTGATTGGATAAACATAAGGTGTTTTAGGTTCATTAACTTTTTTCCAGTCTGTTATTTTAATGAGTGGAAGTTCCGTTCCGTTATAGGTTGTGATATCTAAGATCCCTTCAGCTTCAACCCATGTATCCTGATTAAGGGAGGGGGCTTCGGTGAATTCAGAAAGAAATCCGATGATGCTGGCATCAGCAATACAGTGGGTGATTAAAAATCTGGAAATGACAAGCTGGTTTTGGGATAAGTCCTTATCTTTATAGATAAATCCTTTTAATTTAATTGTTTTCCCTTTTAAATTTGAAATATTCATTCCTATTTCATCGTAATAAGCCGCATAAAGAGAATCGTTCATCTCAATCGTGTCATTTTGTATTAACTGGTTTATCAGTTTATTATATTCTTCCTCTGAGATTTCCAGCTGATTTTCCCCATTACTTGAATCTACAGGTTGATGAAAACTAGAGATTTCTTCCTGGTATTTTTCGTTTTTCTCCTCTTGTACAGACGATTCGCTATCTAATCTATTATTATCACCTTGAGATACCTGTTCTTGGTTAGATAGCATCAGCATGGCGCCTTTTTTATCGGCTATAGAGGCATCGAGTACCTTAGGAGAAAGGAGGAGCCCGGTTGCCAATGGGAAAAGGAGGATTGCATACGAAAATAATTTTTTTGAATGAAAAGGGGAATCTCCATGATCGTGGTGACAGGATTGGTCTTCATGACAATGATGGGAATGACTTTTCCGGGCAGTCCACACTCTCGTTATTTGGATGAAAAATAAAATCAGAAAAATAATAGAAGCGATTTGACTTAAATTCTCGTATTTGGGATTAATCAACTTGTAAATGTCTCCGGTATAATGCAGTTTGAAAAGCATCGTTGAAAAAGCCAGTAAAATAAATGCTCTTACCGCCTGCTGAAATTGCAGTTGCATGCCTTTGACCTCCTTATATAAAGGTTTGTACCATCATTAATGTAAAAAAGACAATGGAAACAATTAATAACAACACAGCCATTACAAACCTCCATCGAAATACGCTTAGCATCATAATCGTATTCTTCAAGTCCATCATTGGGCCGAATATTAAGAAGCCAAGGATAGAGGCCTGTGGAAATATGCTGCTGAAGGAAGCACCTATAAAGGCATCTGCCTCAGAGCAAAGAGATAAAATGTAAGCCAAACCCATCATCACAAGCAGTGAGGATGCCGGACCACTGCCGGTCTCTAATAAAGCTCTTGCCGGCATATAGGTTTGTACCGCAGCAGCGATAAAGGCTCCTATAACAAGGTATTTTCCCATATCAAAAAACTCGTCAATCGAATGCGTCAGCATCGACCAAAATCGGTTCGTAAAGGAATGCTGTTTCGGATGTTCAGGGGAGGACGTTGACTTTATAGCTGCCTTTAGTTGGTTTCCTTTAAATAGCCTGCTGACAGCAAAAGCAGCCATAAGGGCTATCATAAAGCCTAAACCCATTCTCAATCCAGCCATTTTCATATTGTTTCCAAATGCCATGTATGTAGAGGCAATCACGACTGGGTTAATAAGCGGACCTGTCAACATAAAGCCGATTGCTGCATGGATCGGGACACCTTTTCCAATCAGTCTGCGAACAATTGGAACGATCCCACATTCACAAGCAGGAAATAGAGCTCCAATGGTACAGCTCATGATGACAGCCATTCCTTTGTTTTTAGGTATCCATTTTTGAATATGATCCTCGGTAACAAAGATTTGAATACAGCCCGCAACCAGAACCCCTATTAAAACAAAGGGCAGTGCTTCTATTAAAATACTAAGAAATATACTGTTTAAATTTAATAAGGAAGCTGGTAGATCTAGTGGAAGTTTAAAATGGATGCTGTAAGAAAGAAGTAATAGAGCCAGTCCAATCATCAAAAAACCTGTAATCTCCATCATATTACTGCGCAAAATGCGATTCATGATAACCTCCCATATATTATTTGAGCCATTGGTTTCTACCTTAATATATTTCAGGATTGATAGAGTATGAGTAATTTTTACATGAAAAACATCATTTAATAGAAAATCCCTGCCGTAAAAGAATGAGCAGGGATGTAGAAAAACATAGATGTTTTTTTCATTGTTAGTTGTGAACCAATTATTACGGTCTTTATCAGTCCTAAGTTTATGGAGAAAGAAATAAACTTCAATGAGTTTAGGAATCATTACGATTTAAAGTTGCTCTTTAATAGTAAACTTAAAAGAATAGTAAAATAGAATAACCGTTTGATAAAAATTAATGTGCATTCATTTCTTCTGCGATTTCTTCACCGCTTAAATGAGAAAAATAATAAGTTGGCCAATTGTCTAATTCATGCAAAAGAGTGTCATGGTCTCCATTTCCTAAATAGATATGGTAATGTTCTGCTTTTGTTGGATCAATACTATGATCGCTGAATTGAACATGTTTGGGTACACCATCGGCTTCTCCTACTAAATCAAATAAATAACGAACGCCTCTATTTCCGGATTCATACGTCAAAATTTCGTATCCATGATACGTATATTCTCCTGTTTTTCCTTCGCCATTGTGGTAAAAGGTTATGGTATTATCTTTTATCACAATTCGTTCCATGTCTGTTTCATATCCAACTTGATAATATTCTTTGTATTCATCAAAGGTCTTATCTTTCTTTGTTTCTACTTTCTTCTGTAAGACCGAATCTAACGTCCCATCTAATAAGTAGGGATAGACGGATTGCCAGTCTCCCTCCCAATCCGATAATTCTCTGTCCTTAACTTCATTATCTTCAAATATCCCAGAATAGATTTCCTTCTGTTTTTCATCCTCATGACTATGGTTATGATCATGGCGATGATTGCTGCTTTCTGTTGATGTAGAATTTGAGTTTTCAGAGTTTGAGTCCGATGAAGCAGGTTGAGCGTTTGACGAGGTATTTTCGTTGGGGGTACCTTCGTTTTCTTGACAGCCTATAAGGAAAATACCAAATAAGAAAAACACAAGTAATGATTTGGGAAGCCTTTTTTTCATAAATAAAATCTCTCCTTTTTCTTTTTGAAGGTTAATGCAAATCGTTATTATTACTATTTACACCTTCATGAATATACTATGTTTAAATTATTCTGTCAATATAAAACGTAATGATTCTGATTTAAATGATGGTTTTGTTATGTAGGAAAGCCGAATGAATTTCTGTCACTGTGACACCCTGGAGAATCTTGTTTCACAAACTGTTTCACGTTGTCGAGGGATATGGGGACAGTCCCTTGACCCTCAGGGAATAAGTAAGGAGCTGTCCCAAAAGCAAAGGTGTCAGGCATCACATACAGTATCTAGTATCACTTTGCGTAATATCGCACTGGATATAGATAAATGGTAGATGCTAGACACCTTATGGGACAGCCCCTTCTAATTGGAATGGTGCTTGACCTTCCTCGAAAGGTCCTGTTACAAAATGTTCGTTTAGAACGCGAAGAGCGTCTCTACGTTTCCAACACGCTATTACCTGCTAATTTGTAATTCTGCAATTAAGTCTTCTAATCTTTCTTTTTGCGCGACAAGTTCCTCTAATGAAGGCTGTTGTGCCGGTACTTGCGGGTGGAAGCCTTGTGATGGTTGAAGCAGGCGCTGCAGTTGCCCTGAGTTTTGTTCATAGAGACGATAGCCTACTGCTCCTACAACTGTTCCTGAAACAAATCCTAATAAAAAATCTTGATTAATTGCCATATTTTTTCTCTCCTTTTCATTATTGAATCGGGCGATGATTCGCCCGTTTGATATCATGTAAAATTTCGAGTACGTTAACGGCCCAGGTTACGATGCATACGTGAAGCAGATTACTGGCTCCGAGTGAGAATAAGCTGATAATCCCGGTTAAAATATCAGGGTGTCGATAGCGATCACTTTCTCCGTGTGATAAAACTGTGTGAGCCGTCGAGATGACGACTAAATAATCAAAAACATCTATTTTTCTTGTATATCGTTTTTTAATAACGGCTACAAGTAGCATAAGACCTGTAACAGCTGAACGAACAATGGCTTTTCTAATTCCGGGAGTGGAATTAATGAAGATCGATTGTACGGGATCCCAATTTCTTTGTTGAAAAAATAAGGCAATGAATTGAAAGATTTCTCTCTTCGAAATCTTTTGCGTATTATAGATAATCACCATAGTCATAATAGCCGGTTCAATCCGTACCTGTTCAATACCTTTGATTGCGCAATAATACCTTTCTATTACGTCAAAGGAGGAGTAGTTACGCAGCAATGGGACTTGAATTCGCAGCCTTCCAGGGATATCGTGTAGAACCGTATAAGACGGCACGATCCTTCTCTCCTTTCACTAAACTAAAATTTTCATGCTGTTCAGTACTACTCCGATGGTGGTTAAATTGTGAATGGCCGCTCCTGTAACGGATGAGATGAGACCTAATGCTCCAAGCAGAATCGCACCTCCATTAATCACAAAAGTAGCAATCACATTTTGTTTTACCGTCCTTTTCGTCTTTTTAGACAAATCAATAAGCTCGGTAAGAACATACGGATTATCATTGGATATAACTACATCACTTGCTTCAACAGCTAAATCTGTTCGTTTACCTCCAAAGGTAATGCCAATATCGGCCTTTGTTAACGCAGGAGCATCGTTCATGCCGTCCCCCACCATAGCTACTTTTCTTTTTCTCTTTTCTTTTTCAATAAAACGTAATTTCTGCTCCGGGAGCATACGGGCAAATACCTTATCTACCTGGACCTGACGGGCGATTCGATTGGCACTTTCTAGCATATCACCGGTTAACATGACGACTTTCTTTACCCCCCGTAGCCTCAACTGTTTAATTGTATGCTTCATTCCGGGTCTTATGATGTCTTGAATCAAAAATGCACCGGCGAGTTTTCCATCTATGGCAGTGTATACAGAGTACAGCTCTTTTGTCGTTTGTTCTGTTATTTGTACTCCCTGCTCCTGCAAGAAGGCTAAGCTGCCGGCCTTTATGTCCCGCCCTTTAATCATGCCGAACAGCCCCTTACCGGTAACCTCTGTGATCTTACTTTCTTCGATTACCTGGGCAGGAGTGATTCCGCGCCGCTTGGCTGCCTCTAAAATAGCATGGGCTAGCGGATGCGTGGAGGTTTGCTCTAAAGAGGAGGAATAGAATACAACCTCTCCCGGAGTAAAACCATTAAAGCATTTAATTTTCTGTACATAAGGTTTTCCCTCTGTAATGGTACCGGTTTTATCAAGAACAATCGTCTCAATATCTGCTAACTGTTCAATGTGGCTCCCGCTTTTTATCAGTGCGCCTTTTTTTGCGGCTTTTCCAATTGCCGCCGAAAAGGCTGCTGCTGTGGATAGTTTAATTCCACACACAAAGTCAATGACCAGCATGCTTAACGCGCGGTTTACATTACGGGTGATTAGATAGGTTCCGATAGTAAGCGCAAACGAGACCCCGACCATTTTTTCGGCGATTGCATTGGCATACTCTTGTGTGGGTGCTTTCGATGAATAAGCTTCTTCGATCAGTTGAATCATCCGCCCTAGGGCCGTTTCTCTGCCGGTCTTCGTGACCCGAACCGTCATTTCACCTTTTTTACAAATACTGCCGGAAAACACTTCATCTTCCGGGAATTTGTTCTTAGGTTTATACTCACCGGTAATCGCAGATTCATCGACTAGGGCGTTTCCAGTCACGACTACACCGTCGACAGGGATTCTTTCCCCTTGAAAAACTTTCACGAGATCATCTATTTGTATCTTCTCAGCTGCAGTCTTATGAATCGTTCCATCTTTTTCTACCTTCCAAGCATGAGGCGCTTCCAGCTTTATTAACGATTCTAGATGACGTTTCGTTTTCATCGTTGTCATATCTGTTAATAGCTCGCTCACTGTCGACATGATATAGATAATCAGTGCTGATGACGACTGCTTTAAGTACAGACAGGCAAGAAGAGAACAGACTGTTAAAAAATCTGAATTAAGCTTACGGTCCTTCGCAATTCCTGTATACGCATCCTTAATGGTAGAGGCCGACAACAGTAAAACGATGACGCCAATCAAACGATCCACTAGACGGATATAAGGAACAGGATTTTTAGAGAGAAACCAGTGCAGCGCATATAATAAAGAAGCTAAGCTTACCTGACTGAGTCTTTTTTTGACAGATGGTTGCTTCCCGTCTTGCATCTCTGCCGTTTTATCTAATTCTTTTAGCAACCGGTGTAATCGCTTTGGCTGGAAATTTTGGTCATAATAGAAGAGCAGACTTTTCGTGCAAGCCGTATAGGCTGCTGAATAAATGCCGGGAATGGTACGAAACCATGCTTCAATTTTAGCGCTAGGCAAGGCTGAATCCAGGTAGAGGCGCATTCTTCCAGGTACTGAATGGAGAACAACCACTTTTGTAATCTTGACCTCATCCCTTCTCGTCACTATTTTTTAAAACGGTATAAGCCCAATAGAATAAGCTGCTGGCGAATGCTGGATTTGTCGGAAAGCTGCGAAGTCCTTGGAACATAAAATAAACAATCATCATGCTGTCAATACTTGCATATCCGTTTGTCATTTTTTTTGCGTTTTTATTCACTCCATTGAAGAGGCTGCTCATGGTTTGCAGTGCTTTATCTTTTGTATGAGAGAAGCTTTCAATGGTAGTATCTGTGATGATTTGAAAAATGTGATCCAAGTCCTCTTGCTGCAGGTAGGGGGTTGTAAACTCTAGAGTTAAGCTTCCTGTAATGGGCGTGGCGCGACAGGATTTAATGAGTGGATGCTTTTGAAGTGCTTTTTCAAGATATGCGCCGATTTGCTGATCTTTCCAGCGATTGTTTTGCAGTCTTAACCGTCCTGGAATGGCATGAATAACTTGAATCTTTTGTTCTCTTAATTTCCCAACCACCTTAGGGATGACGAGGTATGCACCAAGACCGAGTATCGTTGACCACAATAGAAAAAACCTCCTATGAACTTACTAATCTTTTATCCTATGTAACTTTATTATTCGTTCAACCCACAGTTTAACGATTTCAAGTGGAGGCGGTTCCTTGAGTTGAAATTCAATGACAAGACTGCCTGTAAAAACTTCGAAACTGATTTTTTTTACAAAAGGCTCTTTTTTGATGACAGCCTCCACCTTTTGTAACAGAGGTTCATTTTGTTTCCATAATTCGCTTTTCAAACGGATTCTTCCTGGAATAAAATGAACGATTCTGATGTGATGTATGTTTAATCTACGCTCATACTTTTTTAATTGCTGAAAATAAAGCGCTTCCTTTAACATGATGCCTCCTAAAATTAATCTATATCCAAATTATAATGATAATTCAAATAATTAGCAATGGGGATAATCTAGAAGAGGAATGCGCCTTTCTTGAGTACTAGGTACTATCTAAAAGTTTCGTTGGATCGTGGGGACAGGTCCGTTGTTCCAAAGAAACAAGGGGACCGCTCAAGTCTTGAAAAGTCTGCCGGTTCTGACGTTTCACCGTTGAATGGTAAACCCATCCCATAGTGAAACGTCAGAAACAATTACCATTGAATGAACAGCATTTTTATAGTAATATAGTCTCATAAGCTACATTGTTCGTATTCATAATTAAGTTTTAACCTTATAAGCTGTAACAGGGAGTTTTAATTGAAACAGGAATGACAAGCCTCTGTCTATATGACAAGGAGGACAGGCAGAAATGTTTCTGCGAACACCCACTTTTAGGAGTGGTGGTTTAAAACTTTCTTATACTAAATACGGCAAAGGTGGCTTTACATAATGAAGCAGACCAGTTCCTTAAACTAGCCCCTGTAGAGTAGACACTTAAACAAGACTACTCTACAGGGGCTTTTTGTGTGAAAGAGATTGCAGGGAAACCTCTGCACATCTTTTTCAGGAAACCTCAGAACCGGGGCTTCCCCTCCATTTTATAATTTTCTTTTAAAGGATAAACTATGATTATTTAAACCTAATGGTAACGAATAAAAGAGTTCATTTAGCAGGAGGGTCCTTATGCAAAAAATAGTGCCACATTTATGGTATGACAAAGAAGCGAAAGAAGCTGCATCGTTTTATGTCAGTTTATTTGATCGATCAAAACTTTTAAGTGTGACCGTCCTTGAAAACACTCCTTCTGGGGATGCAGAATGGGTAAGCTTTGAATTGGACGGACAGCCATTTCAAGCCATTAGTGCGGGACCTTACTTCAAATTTAATCCGTCCATTTCCTTGATGGTCGCTTGCGACTCTGTAGAAGAAGTCAATACTAAATGGAAGGCACTATCAGAAGGCGGTACCGAATTAATGGCCTTAGGCGAGTATCCTTTTTGTAAGTGGTATGGCTGGGTTCAAGATCGATATGGACTGTCTTGGCAGCTGATGCTTATGGACAATCATCAAGCAGTTCAAAAAATTACACCAAACTTACTTTTTTCAAATGATTCATGTGGAAAGGCTGAAGAAGCGTTGCTGTTCTATACAGAAATATTTAAGGACTCCGGAATTGAATTCTTAAGCAAGTATGGGAAAGGGGAAGCGGCGTCGCCAAAAGCAAAGGTAAATTATGCTGCTTTTAAGCTTGGAGGCCTGAATTTTTCCGCAATGGATAATGCATTTGATGTAGATTACCACTTTAATGAAGCATTTTCTTTAATTGTAAACTGTAAAGATCAGCAAGAGATTAATTACTTCTGGGATAGACTTTCTGCCGTACCTGAGGCAGAACAATGCGGATGGGTGAAGGATAAATATGGACTTTCATGGCAAATCGTACCGGATAACATAGATGAGATTTTGAATAAAGGTTCAAAAGAGGAAATTCAAAGAGTGAATCAAGAGCTTTTAAAAATGAAAAAAATCGATATAAATGCATTAGAAAAAGCTCGATTTGAAAAATAATAAAAGACAAGTGGAATTTAAGAAGAGAAAATTTGTCAGAAAGAGAGCTTGATTCTGACTCGTCTAAGCTAAATTTTGTCACTGTGACATCTCGAATAATCTTATTTCACATTGTTCCTATCATTGAATGGAATGTTAAAGTGGACCTAGATAGAAGGATTCTAGGTCCACTTTTCATTTTTTCTGTCGTTCTATCATACGAGTCAATTGATGAGAATGGCACTGCATAATGAACCGCCTCCCGCGTTTCACCCCTGTCTAGATTTCGTTATTTCAGAAATGATTCTGAAATAAACGTTAAAAAAACCCTTTATCTAAAAAACTGTCAAGCCCCACTTTTTACATAATTATTGGAATATCTTTAAATGACTGGAAGATTTATAGGTGAGAAAGATTTGAAGCTCGAATAGTGAACAATTGCCCTATACACAATGGATTGTATGAGGTAAGAAGGTTTTGCAGCTGCAGCGTGGGGAAATGTTTGTTAATTTCTTCCTGAAATATGACAAAAAAGCATATGTTACGATAAGGCTGTTAGGAACGATAGGTTCGAATTTTAGGAGGTAAAAAGATGTTCAAGAAAAAAGTAATGCTTACGATTGCCGCAGCTGCAACAATCGCTATGGCAAGTCCAGTGGTAGAAAAAGCGAGTGCAGCCGAAAATACAATGACCGTACAAAAAAAGGTATACGTCTATCAAGGACATAATCTTGCAGAATGGAATAATTACTTACAAAAATATTTTGCTAGTTTAGGATATAAGACAACAACGAATACGACAACACAGCAGAATCCTGCAACAACGCCGGAAACGCAGACACCTGTTGAGCAGGCGCCGGTCGTTCAGACCCCTTCTCCAACCACTCAAACACCTGTTGAGCAACAGGCGCCAGCAACGGAGCAGCAAACACCGCAAACGACGAGTGCTTTAAGCGAGTACGAACAAAAGGTAGTTGATTTGACTAACCAAGAGCGTGCTAAAAATGGCTTAGCTCCATTACAAGTAGATACAGAGTTAAGTAAAGTGGCCCGTGAAAAGTCACTCGATATGGCTAACAAAGGCTATTTTAGCCACACAAGCCCAACCTATGGATCACCTTTTGATATGATGAAACAATTTGGTATTTCCTATAGAGCGGCAGGTGAAAATATTGCAATGGGTCAACGATCACCTGAGGAAGTTGTCCAGGCATGGATGAATAGTGAGGGACATCGTAAAAACATCTTAAGTGCAAACTTTACTCACATCGGTGTCGGTCACTCACAGCAAGGAAACTATTGGACACAAATGTTTATTGGAAAATAAACAAGACTAAGAGCGGTCCAAAAGAACAGGTCCCATGACCTCGGTCCTTCTAGGCGAAATACGGGAAGAGGGGCCTGTCACATTAAAATTTCTCATAATTAACAAAATAGAATACGAAAAAGGCATGAATGTTCCATGCCCTTTTTGTATTTGTCTATCTTAGCCCCCAAAAACGATGTTTGGTTTATCGGCTATTCAAGTGGACAAAGCGCAAATTAAAACGGCTTTGTTACCATGAAAATAATGATAATGATTGTTGCTAGATATGTATAGCGATTGAACGGAGCTGCTTGTTTTTTTACCTTCATGTAAGAATCCGGGAGTTCATCCCCATTATGATTTTTTAGGATTTCTACTTGTTGGGCTGTTTTTTTAGGGACGATAAAGCCAGCAACGGGCAATATGGTTACGAAAAGAATAAGTGAAGCGATGTACCAGCCTTGTGCAAATAAACTAGAATTTAACGCACCCAAAATTAAACCTGTTCCAAGTAGTGTAAAAGTTCCTATAACTACTAATTTATCAATTGAATGATTAACATGAATAGCAAACTCTGCTTGTTTTGCTGTTTTTGCTCTGTTTAATAAAAATGGTGATGCGAATGACGCCCCAATTCCACATACCGCACCAAGAACATGGATTAAAAGGATAAATCCATATAAAGACATAATTCTTACCTCCTAAGTTTGTTTTAGCCTAGTCATCATATCACAGGACTTTAGAAGGGTCTTGTGGAAAAATGTCGAAAAAATAAAATTTACATAATTTTTACATTAGTAATGTTGTTTGTCGCTGTGGCATCCGGGAAAATCTTGTTTTGCAAACTATTTCACGTTGTTCCTATCATTGAATGGAATGTTAAAGTGGATCTTGGTAGAAGGAGATCTAAGTCCATTTTTTACTACTGAACACAAATGTTTATTGGAAAATAAAGCAGGGCTAAAAGTGAACAGCACCCCCAATTGTTAGAATAATTAAGGGGGCTGTTCAGACTTGTCATCTTGTCACTTCTTGGACATTAGAACGAAAAGAGAATCGGAATGGTAATCATCATGACGATAAACATAATTACCTGCAGGGGAATGCCGATTTTTACAAAATCAATAAATTTATAGCCCCCTGCTGTCATGACTAATGCGTTTGTCGGCGATGCTACGGGTGTGGCGAAGGACATACCAGCGGCAACTGCAACAGCTATCAGAAAAGGATACGGACTGACACTTAAATTGAGTGCAGCATTGATTCCGATAGGTGCAAATAAAACGGCTGTGGCTGTATTGCTGATAAATTGGCCGAATATCATTGTGAGTAAATAGATTCCAGCGAGGACTCCAATCGAACCAAATCCTCCTAATAGGTCAATGATTCCTTCAGATATAAATACCATGCCGCCTGTTTTCTCTAATGCTGTTGCCAGCGGAAGCATACAGGCGATTAATACAATGCTTTCCCAATTCAGTTGATTGTAGGCATCATCCATGTTACGCAAGCATCCTGTCACAATCATTAAGACTGAACCAATTAAGACAGAAATGACAGCGGGAAAGACCTCGAATACCATTAAGGCAACCATGAGCAGAAGAATCAAACCGGCAACAGGTGCTTTGCCGCTTGCAGATGCCAGGCTTGCATGCTCCTTCGGCTGCCCGACTACAACTACATCCTTCGTTTCTCTGGAAAGATACTCAATATCCTCCCATGAGCCTTGTACTAACAGGGCATCTCCGAAACGCAGCTTTACCGTAGACATATCCTTCATCAAATAATGTCCTTTTCTGTTAATGGCAATCACGTTCACATTGTATCTTTTGCGAAAATCAACATCTGAAATGGTCCTATTAATCAAACGTGAATCAGGTGTCAGCAGTACTTCGGCAATCCCCATTTTACTTGAGACCAAAACCTCATCATACGGATCCTTTTTTTCAATAATGAGTTCAAAATCCTTTGCCAGCCTTTCTACTTGGGAAAGGGAGCCTTGAATATAGAGAATATCCTTTTCGTGAATCACACTCTCCGGCCCAGCCATTTCTTGATAGGTCATCGGTAAAAGCATTCGCCCCTCTGCCATTTTGCGTTCGATTTTTAAAATCGCTAAATGATACTTCGAAGGGATTTTCAATTGTGATAAGCGCTTTTCTACCAATAGTGAGTCATCCAATACATGAACGCGGTGTAAATTATTCTCCAGCCTATAATTGAGAATAAGCTCTTTCGGTGTAATCTGATGATTCTCTACCTGCTTTTTACTTTGATTGTCCGGCAGCAGGATATTTCGAACGAGAAACAAATAAGTGATCCCAGTGATCGCAGCAACGACTCCAATTGGTGTAATAGAAAAGAAGCTAAGCCTTTCAAATCCGTTATCGGACAGAAGCTGACTCACAATAAGATTGGGCGGCGAAGCAATCAATGTCATTAATCCGGATAAACTGGCTGTAAAGGAAAGGGGAATTAAAAACTTTGATACATCCCTTTTGATGCTGATGGCAATACTGATGACCACCGGCAGCATAATAGCCACTGTCCCTGTATTACTCATAAAGGATCCAACAAACAGGACAATCAGTAACAGAAAGATAAATAGCTTCTTCTCGCTATTGCCTGACCAATGCAGCAGCAAATCTCCAGCCTTTTGGGCAAGTCCCGTCCTCCGGATGCCGGCTCCAACTACAAATAGTGCGGCAATCATAATAACGACTGAGTTTGAAAAACCGGCTAAGGCCTCTGCCGGCTCTAGAATACCCGAGAGGACAAGCGCTAATAACGCCAGGATACTTACAAAATCAGCCCGCACACGATTACTCATAAAAAGAAAAATGGTTAAAGCAAGGATAATAAAGGTCATGATTAATTGCATGTATCGGGAAATCCTTTCATTAGTCATTTTTTCAGGTTCCAAATATTGGGTATACATAGTTAATAGTAACGTACAGGGAAAAAGAAATAAAGGTATCTGGGGAATAGACTGGCCATCAGAGAGTAATACAGGAGAATGGGGGTAATTGGCGCATTTGCTTCGGCAACCTTTAAAGCTTGGGATACCATCCATGAAGATGGAATAATTGATTTTGCTAGATGAAAAATATATGTTTGTTAATGGAAGGTTGTTTTTTACATATGCTTGAAACTAGCAGGTAATCATCAATCGTGAACGTTCCATGTCTATTGCACAAGAGAAAACTTCTGAACAACTTCCATCACCCATGTGAAAAGGAGAGTTAGTATGTTAAATTTCACTTTAAACATTCCGACGAAGATTATTTTTGGTAAAGGCGAGGTTAGTCGTACTGGAGAGATTGTCAAAGAATACGGAAAGAAAGTATTATTGGTGACGGGTCGTACTTCAACGAAAAAAACAGGATCACTGAATAAAGTGACTGAGTCTCTCAAAGAGGCAGGTGTTGATTTTGTTGTGTTCGATCAAGTAGAACCGAATCCACGGGCAGAAACTGTGGATAGAGGCGGACAAATTGCTCGTGAGGAACAATGTGATTTAATTCTCGCTTTAGGCGGCGGTTCTGCCATGGATGCTTCTAAAGCCATTGCAACTGTGGCTGTTTCCGCCAGACCGATTCATGAATATATAAGAGGAAATAAAACCGGTCTTTGGAAGGAATTGCTGCCAATTCAAGAGGCGCTCCCTATTATAACGATCCCAACGTTAGCAGCGACAGGATCTGAAGCCAATTCCAATGCTGTTATTACGAACTGGGAAATGAAGGAAAAATCAGGAATCGCAGGTCCAGCTCTTTTCCCACGTACAGCCATCCTTGATCCGGAATTAACCTATACTGTATCTGCCAGCTATACGGCGGATGGAGCGGTCGATATGTTCACGCATTTGTACGAGGGATATATGACAGGTGATGAGAATGCAAATGTTCAAGATGAGATTACAGAAGGGTTGATGCGAAACGCAGTCAAATATGCTAAGACGGCGCTTAATCATCCAGAGGATTATAA
Source organism: Niallia endozanthoxylica (assembly GCF_008710145.1). Classification (GTDB taxonomy): domain Bacteria; phylum Bacillota; class Bacilli; order Bacillales; family Cytobacillaceae; genus Bacillus_BD; species Bacillus_BD endozanthoxylica. The sequence continues at coordinate 11,549 of NZ_VYKL01000006.1, read as the reverse complement.
CGCCCGCGCGCATCTTCTTTGGACAAGTACGCTCGCTTTAATCGGCATCGCAAATGCAGGAAGAGGCGGTCCTTTCCCGGTTCATCAAATAGAACATACGTTGTCCGCACATTATGATATATCCCATGGGCGCGGATTGGCGATTCTCACTCCAGCTTATTTTCGTCAAATTATTAAAAAGGACCGCCCGCATCGCCTGGCAAGACTGGGCCGGCAAGTGTTTAACATTACACAGGAGGATGATGCTGCGGCCTGTGACGCTACAATTGAAGCACTAGTAAGCTGGTTTAAAGACATTGGCACCTACGATACATTGAAAAATGTTGGAGTGAAAAAAGAAGATTTGAAGCTGATGGCAGAAGAAACGATACGCGTATCAGGATTAGGTCAGGACTCAATCGCTGCGACACACCCTCTAACAGCTGAAGAGGTACTTCGTATGTATGAGGAAGTATTTGAATAAGAATTGGCGGGTGGAGAGGCAAATCATACCAATTGATATTGGAATCGATCGAAGGGACTCAGGGATGAAAAGACTTGAGTTCTTTTTTCTTTAGTAAAAGGCTGAGTTCATCAATCTGAGCATAATAATGTTTTTCATTGGACAATACTAACCATTACTTGGAAGTTTTTATGAAATTATAATGGGGGGAAAATTCAATGGAAAACAACCAACATATGGATCTAACTTCAGCAGAAATGGGTGCCTTGTGGAGCTCCTATTTTTCAGAAACAATCACAAAATGTATGTTTCTTCATTTCCTAGAAAACGTCGAAGACCCAGATATTGAGTCACTTCTGAAGCATGGATTAACTATTTGTAATAAACGTATTCCTAAAATTAAAGAAATTCTTCTGAAAGAGAACTTTCCTATTCCTCGAGGATTTACTGAAAAAGATGTAAACTTACAAGCTCCCCGTCTTTTTTCTGATCCTTTCTATCTGTGTTATATTTGGCTCATGAGCAGTGTGGAATTGCAGGCTTACTCATTATCACTGTCATTGTGCAGCAGGTCAGATGTGAACGATTATTACCGGGAAGTATTAAATGGTTCTGCTGATACAGATACAAAAGCACGGGAATTAGCTTTAAAAAAAGGATTATTCGTTCGTGCACCATACATTCCCATTCCCCAAAAAATAGACTTTGTCAAAAAGAAAAGCTTTTTAACAGGGTGGTTTGGTGAAAGAAGACCTTTAAATGCACTTGAAATCACTCATTTATTTAAAAATGCTATGACAAACATCATAGGTATTACAGTCATGACAGGGTTCAGTCAAGTAGCTAAATCCAAGGATATTCGTCATTTATGTATTAGGGGCAAGGAGATTGCCGCTAAACATTCTAATATATTTACAGCTGTCTTAAAAGAGGAGGGCCTTTCATCCTTTGATTCTCCGGCGATCTATGCAACCGATTCAACGACTTCTCCATTTTCCGATAAATTAATGTTATTTCATATTACCTCGTTAAATGCATTAGGAATAGGTAACTATGGATCAGCGATTTCTTCAAGTTCAAGAAGAGATGTTGGGACCCATTATACACGTTTAATGGCAGAAATCGCTCTGTTTACAGAAGAGGCAGCGAATCTTATGATTGAACATGGCTGGATGGAACAACCTCCACAAGCTGCTGACCGAGATCATTTAGTTAAATAGCATGAGAAAGGTTTTCATGCTTAAAGATTGTTTTAGGGATCTGCCTTCATGTCCCCTTGAATAAAACTGATCTAAAAAAGCTGACTCAAAAGTTCGTTCATACTTTTTGAGTCAGTCTTTTTTTGTACAGATAGATAAAGGGATGGTGCGTATGCTTATCTGGTAAAAGTTTGGAGTATCATTTGTTTTGCAATAAATAATCAATTAAAAAGGATAAAAATTTATTGAAAAACGATAAATAGCATGATAATATCAAATCGTAAATAAAAAAGAGAGGTGCTTTTTATGAAAAAAGGTTCAACTTTATTTTTAAAGGCAGCTGTTATCATTATTGGTATTCCAGTTCTGGCTTTATGCGTATTTTTGCTGCCACAGTTAGCAAGCACAGCATTTGAACATGCCAAAGAAGGGGCACAGTTGGCTTATATCGTATTTGGCCTTTTATTTATTATGTATGTATCCGCGATACCGTTTTACTTTGCGTTGTATCAAGCATTTAGACTTTTAACTTATATTGACAAGAATCAAGCGTTCTCGGATTTATCTGTTATTGCTTTAAAGAAAATTAAAAACTGTGCGATTACCATTAGCAGTTTGTATGTGGCAGCCCTGCCATTGCTCTTCCCCATAGCCCAGTGGGATGATGCACCGGGTCTCGTCTTGATTGGAATGGTCATTGTTGGTGCTTCGTTGGTGATCGCGGTCTTTGCGGCAGTTCTGCAGAGGCTTTTAAAAGAAGCGATAGATATAAAATCAGAAAACGATTTAACGGTCTGAGGTGATAACAATGGCGATAATAATCAATATCGATGTGATGCTGGCGAAACGAAAAATGAGTGTAACCGAACTGTCAGAGAGAGTTGGAATTACGATGGCTAACCTTTCTATATTAAAAAATGGCAAGGCAAAAGCGATTCGATTTTCCACTTTAGAGGCTATTTGCAAGGCTTTAGATTGCCAGCCAGGGGATATTTTAGAATACAGAAATGATGAAGAAACACAAGGGTAGCGGGTGTTTTAGACTTTACCAACTTTAGGTGGTTATTAAAGGATAGATGGTGGATTGGGGGAATTTATGTATTCTCATCAAAAATGGGGGGCACAAATCATGAGAGCATTAAAACAGCTCGTTCGTTTTGGCTGGGAGCAGGCATTATCCTGTTTGTTTCCAGTCGTTATTTTTGCCTCGTTAGCTCTTACAAAATTCATACAACTTCCCTTCCTTGCTCGTTATGATTGGCTGCTCATCATCTGCCTGCTTATGCAGTGGCAGATGGTGCGTTCAGGCCTTGAAACACGAGATGAACTAAAGGTGATTACATTGTTCCATCTTATCGGATTAGCTCTTGAACTATTCAAAGTACATATGGGCTCGTGGTCGTATCCGGAGGAAGCGTATTTCAAAATTTGGGGAGTGCCATTGTATAGTGGATTCATGTACGCAAGTGTGGCGAGTTATCTTTGCCAGGCGTGGAGAAGGCTTAACGTTAACTTGATTAAGTGGCCGCCGTTTTTGGCCGTTGTCCCACTTGCTGCTGCGATTTATTTGAATTTTTTCACTCATCATTATTGGATGGATGTTCGATGGTGGTTATCAGGACTGGTCATCATCGTCTTTTGGCCATCATGGGTCACTTACGAGGTTGGCGGAAAACAATATCGTATGCCAATCGTATTTTCATTTGTACTTATTGGGTTTTTCATCTGGATTGCCGAGAATATCGCAACGTTCTTTGGAGCCTGGGAGTATCCAAACCAAACCGATGCATGGAGTCTTGTTCATCTAGGAAAGGTGAGTTCATGGCTCTTATTAGTCATTGTTAGCTTTCTTATTGTAGCAACCTTAAAGCAGGTGAAGGGAAACGTTCCGCGAAATAGAGAGCGTTCTATTTTAACTGAGGGAAGATATTCAAGAAACGACAAACAATCCTATCAGCAAGATTTAAATATTAAGCAATAAAGAGACTTTGGAAGCATAAAAACTAAAGACGCCTGAATTCCATTCAGTGTCCAATCCATTTGCATTCCTGAAATGGATGCAAAAGGTACTTGGAGGGGTTAACAACATTTCGGAGGGACACATGATGTCAATGAAAATTCCTTTTTTTAATTATAAACAATCGAAAGAATCCTTCCGTTATATGGAGGGTCATACACCGGAACATATCGCCATCATTATGGATGGAAACGGACGCTGGGCCAGGAAGCGGGGCCTGCCAAGGGTTGCCGGACATAAAGAAGGCATATCTGCGGTCGTGAAAATCGTCAAGGCAGCGGTCAAATGCAAAGTGAAGATCTTGACACTTTATACGTTTTCCACGGAAAACTGGAAACGTCCGAAGACTGAGGTAGATGTGATATTAAGACTTCCTAAGGAGTTTTTACAAGTGTATCTGCCAGAGCTAATCTCCAATAATGTACGCATTGAAGCGATCGGTGATATGGGAAAACTGCCGGCCCACACACGTGAGGCAATACAATATGCCATTGACCGCACCCGGGACAATGACGGTCTTCAGCTCAATTTTGCCCTCAACTATGGAAGCAGGAACGAAATTCTTCATGCGATAAAAGAAATGTATGCGGATATAAATGAGGCAAAATTGTCACTAGATGAGCTGGATGAACAGAAGTTTTCAAAATACCTGTATACAGAAGGCCTGCCAGAGCCTGATTTGCTGATTCGCACCGGAGGGGAGAAACGTCTAAGCAATTTCCTGCTCTGGCAGCTGGCCTACACCGAGTTCTGGTTTACCGATGTACTATGGCCGGATTTCTCTGAAAAGGAGTTTCTGCACGCGCTTGAAGAATACAGGCAACGCAAGAGAAGGTATGGAGGAATATAGAATGATCAGTGTACTGCTGCAGAGGGGGAACTGGAGGAAATCCACCCACTGCTAGAGACAGATAGGCGCCCTAAAAGAAGGAAAAAGCCAAAAGCCGGTCGCCTAGAGGCCTGGTAGGCTCCTGAAAAGAAGGAAAAAGGAGAAAGCTGGTCGCCTATAGACCTGCTAGGCGCCCGAAAAGAAGGAAAAAGGAGAAAGTCGGTCGCCTAGAGGCCTGCTAGGGTCCTGAAAAGAGGTAAAAAGGAGAAAGCCGGTCGCCTATAGACCTGCTAGGCGCCCAAAAAGAAGTAAGAAGGAGAAAGCCGGTCGCCTATAGTCCTGATAGGCTCCTGAAAAGAAACGAATAGCTAAAACTCAGTCGCCTATAAATTGAAGAATCGATGCCTATGTGTTGTCATCCTAAGCAGACAGCTAAACTCAATATTAGTATAGGTACTCAGACAAGGTCTGAGTTTTTTTCTTATCATCATCCTCGAATGGTTATACCTTTTCGTATTTTGTTGTAAAAGAGGGGCCTAAAAGCGCACGGCGTCGAGGGCAATGCGTTAGTTATAAATTAAACAAACGTTTGATTAACTCGTTAGCGGGCACAGGGACCAGCTTTCCGCGGATAAAGCAAGATTATTGAATAGGAAAGGATAGCTTATAAAATATAAACATATTAATCTAAGATGGTGAAGGAGGTCGGGTCTATGAATTATAGTGAAATCAAACCAGAAGAGATGTATGAACTTATTTGTCAGGCAAATCTCCCTCAGCAGCAAGCTTATGTAACAAGAGATAAAAGTAAATTATACTTTAGACACTATCCTTCTGATTCAAATAGAATATTAATTTTGCTGCATGGTATTTCGGAGGATAGTAAATACCTATTTCGCTTAGCTGAGTATGTCTCGTCCAATCATCTCGCACAAGTGTATACACCGGATTTGAGAGGATATGGTACATATGCTGAACGTAAGGGCGATGTGGATTATATTGGCCAATTAGATGATGACCTAGCGGGTCTGATTCACTTAATAAAGGAAAAAAATAATCACGCGAAGATTATTCTTGGAGGACACTCCATTGGAGGGGGAACGGTTCTGCGATTTTCAGGGAGTCAGTACTCCGACCTTATTGATGCCTTTCTTTTCATAGCGCCGTATATTCATCCGAATGCTCCAACAAATCGAAAAAATGAAGGCGGCAACTCCAAAGTGTCTCTAGCAAAGTTGATTCTTCTTTATTTATTTGAGGCATTACGGATACGAGGTTTTCATCATTGGAACATCTTAAACGTAACTAAACCTATGGACATTCAACATGGCGGTGAAACATTGAATTTGAGCTTTCGTCTGCTTATGTCACGTATCCCCCAGAACTACCAACAAAATATAAAAAAAATCACAAAACCTTCATTCGTTGTTATAGGCGATAAAGATGAATTATTCTATAGCGAAAAGTTTGATTCTCTGTTTAGTCCCAATCAAAATATCGTTACTAAGGTTTTACCCAATCATAACCATGATGGGATTTTATTTAGTTCTGAAACTTATAAGGAAGTGGAAAAATGGTTGGCTGAACTATAACGAGTGGGAGAACCACCCGAATTATAGCAGCCAAGGCCATTCAATAAATAACAAACAATGGCATATTTGAATTCAACGTTATTACAGCTTTTTACGTAATAATACGTATTCCGGACCGATGACAGGCTGAAAGCTCTCGTCTACATCACATGGGTTTACTCGAAGTGTTTTGATTCTTTCTGTAAACCCCATCCTCTTATATAATCGAATATTATCTTCGTGATCAGGGTCAACACCAATGGTGGCATAGTTGAAATTTAGCTCACATAATCGATCCAACACCGTGTTCATCAGCATCGTTCCAAGGGCTTTTCTGCGCATAATTTCTTCGATTTGGAAGCCGTAAAGATAGGCAGTTGTCTTCCCATCAGCAAAATCAGGATCATCAAGGGACTTGAATAGGTAGAGTTCACCAATCAGTCTCGCATGATATTCAATTGCCCAAAACTCTGCATTGCCCTTCGTTATTTGGTCTGAAAAAAATTCAGAGGTATAAAATTTATACCAGAGTGCCAGCATCTCATCAACGGTTGCTTGTCTTACAATCATACAAAAACTCCTTCAGATAAAAGATTCTTCATTTTTTACTATTACTAAAAATAGTTGATTATCCTGCTTCTATTATTATTATTATAAGATAATAATTGCAAGACTAGGTGCTCTACTGAAACAGAGTTCTTCTTTATCTGTTTCAGTAGGACTGTACCCTTATTTCTTAAAGCAGCATTCCCCCAAGCAAGACAATCACCGGTAATGAAACAAGAACAATCAAATTTGATACCAAAGTATGCATCACTCCATAATTTTCATCCGCATTATATAGTGCCAGTATGACCGAAGCTGCGGTAACTGCTGGCATGGCCATTTCAATGAGTAGAACTTGTTCTACGTCTGCTGCAATAGGTAATAGAGTCAGTACTAAAATTCCGATTACCGGAAAAACAATTAACTTAAACGAAACAGGTATAGCAACCAATTTTGCTGGGACTTTTCTTTTCTCTTTAATGATTGTCATCACTAACATTCCTATATAGATCATCGCTAATGGGCTTGCCACTGCGCCCAAGGATGAGGTTACATCCTTAACGAAAACACCCGGATCTATTTTGAAAAAGGTGAAAATCAACCCAATGGTTACCGCAATATTTGGTGCAGAAATCATAGACTTGAAGTTTTTTAATGTCACTTTTGTTTTTCCTTGAACAAACAGAGTACCAACCGTCCACAGCGTTAATGACATGCCTGCATCGAAAACAGCTGCATACACAGCCCCTTTAGCTCCAAACAAAGAAGCACACAAAGGAATACCGATTGGCCCGGAATTGCCGAATGTTGATAAAAAGGCCGTTTCACGAGCTTTTAGTGCTCCTAATCCAATCGATTTGGAGAATGCCCATCCTGTTAGAAGCGCTAAAATATTAAAGCAAAGAGAGAAAATAAAAATAATCACAATCTGATGCAATAAGCTATTATCAATTTTGACCTGAAAGAATCCGCTTAGGATAATGGCAGGCAGTGCAATATTTATTATGACAAAGATTAAGAATCCTTTTACATCTTTTGTTAAAGCAATTTTATTTGCAAGCCACATTCCAATCCCGATTAACACAGCTAACTTTAGAACAGTAAATATTAATATGGTATAATCCATGTCCCTTCAATCTCCTTTTTAAACTGTATTTATTCTGTCTAAAATATATATCTATATAGTAATTTATGGATGAAGTCTTTCTATCCCCTTTCAAGTATTCTAGTGAATTTTAAGTTGTATTTTAAAAAATAACACAATATTCGAAAAAGTGTTAATAATTCGTCTTGGTATTTTTATTGAAGATGGTGCCAAGAAGCGCCCTTTTTAGTAATGTAATTCAAAAAAAAGTTAATATATTCCGCATAGAGAAAAAATAATATTTTATTCAGAAAATTCCTATTATAAGATACGGATTGTAACTATTTCTTCTTGAAAGGAGGAAGCATGAATTTCTAGCGGAATAAGATAACTGTTAAGACTAATCATGTGAATAAATCTCTATTTTTTTATTTTTAAATAATTATATAAGCAACAGCAAAATAGTAGAAAATAATCATTTGTTCCGCATAGAGAAAATCGATTATTGTATTAGGTAAAAAACTCATATATTATGAAAATACGGAAAATTCAAACTAGTCAAATAGGAGTGTTTGGATTAAAAGATATTTATAGAAATTCCCGAAACAATTGTAAGCGTTTTAGAAGGAATGAAAAAGAAATATCAAAATAGCTATTGGGGGTAGAAGAAATGTTGAACAAAAAGTTTAAATTTGCACTAACAGGGATTTTGGCATCTATGCTAATGGTTTCAGCCTGTTCAAGCGGCAGTACCAGCGGTGAAAGCAAGGGAGATGGTGAAGTAAAACCAATAGAGTTCAAGTTTGGCAGTATGGACTCACCTGACCATGTACAGAACGCTGAAGCTTTCACAACATTCGCAGAAGATGTTAAGGGATTAACGGATGGCCGTGTAACTTTCGAGATGTATACAGGTGGTTCGCTGGGTGGACCGAAGGATACTTTAGAGAATATTAAAACAGGGATTATGGATGTTGGAAGAGGAATCCATGGTTATAATGCGGGAACCTTTGAAGCTCAATCTGTTATGCTTTTACCATTTATGGCAGATGGGAATGCAGAAGAACTAAGTATTGTTACGCAAAAATTACATGATCAGTTCCCTGAAATTCAGGAAGAATACTCTGACGTTAAGCTTTTATGGGTTCATGCAGCAGATCCATATGCCATTATTACAAAAGGAAAAGCAGTTAGAAGTTTTAAAGATATGAAGGGCTTGAAATTGAGAACTCCATCTACTGAAGGCAGCGAAATGATAGAAGCTTGGGGAGCGACGCCGGTTTCCATTCCAGCACCAGAAATCTATGATGCCATGCAAAAAGGTGTAATTGATGGGGGAATTTTACCGATTGCAGCTATCAAGGACTTTAATTTAACTGATTTAGTGGATTATGTAACAATTGGAAACTTCAATACAAATCTATTCTATGTATCAATGAATAAAGACAGCTGGAACAAGATTTCACCTGAAGACCAAAAGTTAATTGAAGAAAAATATTTAGGCTTACCAATGGCAAAACAAGCTGGACAAGCTTTTGATGGTCAAAAAGAAAGAGCTGAAAAAGAAGCAAAAGATGCTGGTGCTGAATTTATTACTTTACCAGAAGAAGAATTAACCAAGTTTAAAGAAAGTGCACAGACAGTTACAGACAGCTGGATAGAAAAAATGGATAAAAAGGGAATTGATGGACAAAAGATTTATGACGAAGCAGTAAAATTAATAGAATCCAAATAGTAGAATAACGGGGGTGATTCTAGAATGAACCATGAAACAGAAAAAACGCTTTCGTTAGGAGTTCATCCTCCTAACGAGGTGTCTTTTTTACAAAAACTAACACTGACGGTAGAGAAGATTACAAAGTCTATCAACAACATAATGCATAAAATTTCTAGTGTTATCCTTTTCTTGTTAATGTTTTTAACAACCGCTGATGTCCTTGGCCGGTATTTTTTTAATAGCCCAATTACAGGAACCTATGAATTAACAGGACTTGCTTTAGCGTTAATGATCTTCTTTAGCCTAGGTTCAGGGCAGCTTTCAAAGGACCATATTGAAATTGACTTCTTAACCAATATGATGTCGGAAAAAGCACAAGCAGCTTTATACGCGCTTGCATCGTTCATCTTATTTATTCTTATGACTTTAACGACTTGGCAGCTGTTCTTATATTCTATGAGAACGATGCAGGGCGGGGAGTTGAGTGGTGATCTTGGATTACCCTTATATATCTTTATGTTTGTGTGCGCAGTTGGTGCTGTAGCTTTTACGCTTACCTATTTACTAGATACGTTACAGTCCATACTTAAGGTGGTGAAAAAGAGTGAGTCCTGAGTTAGTTGGTGTAATTGGTATCATTTTATTATTGGTATTAATCTTATTAAGAGTTTCGGTTGGTCTATCGCTATTTTTAGTTGGATTTTTGGGCGTATCCTGGCTGTCCGATTGGAGTGTTGGATTATCCCAATTAGGTGCTTCAGCATTTGGTACATCTAATAACTATGGATTAAGTGTAATCCCGATGTTTATTTTAATGGGGATGTTTATGTCTAATACCGGTCTAGGAAAAGATTTATTTAATGCGGTAGATAAGTGGATTGGACATTTGCGTGGCGGCCTGGCCATTGCAACGGTAGGGGCTGCGTCTATTTTTTCAGCTATTTCTGGTTCATCCAATGCTACAACAGCAACATTGGCAAAAATTTGTATTCCTGAAATGAATCATTACAAATATAAAACGAATTTTTCTACAGCAGCGGTCGCTGCAGGGGGGACTTTAGGAGTATTGATTCCTCCAAGTGTTCTTTTGATTATCTATGGAGCTCTTACGTCGGAACCTATTGGGCCATTATTAATTGGCGGAATGGTTCCAGGTATTATTATGACCTTAATGTTTATGCTGATGATTAATGTTCAAGTTCGTCTAAATCCGGAAATTGCACCTAGAAAAACGGAAGTTACATCTATTGGAGCAAAGTTTGCTTCTTTAAAAAGTATTTGGCCATTTCTCTTAATCTTTGCTATTAGTATTGGTGGTATTTATTTTGGGATATTTACACCAAGTGAAGCTGGCGGAATCGGAGCCATTGGAGCCTTTTTCCTCACTTTGATAACGAAGCGTCTAAATCTAAAAGGATTAATCTCTTCATTAGATGAAACGCTTAGATTAACGGTTATGCTGTTTTTGATTTTAATTGGGGCAGGCTTATTTGGTAAGTTTTTAGCATTAAGCCAGATTCCTATGTATTTAACAAATGTTGTTGGAACTTTAGATGTTTCACCTTATTTAATTTTGGCATTGATTCTTGTGGTATATTTCATCCTGGGGATGTTTCTTGAGGGTATTGCGATTATGACGCTGACACTTCCCATTGTGTATCCATTAATCACACAATTAGGATTTGATGGTTTATGGTTTGGTATTATCATGATCATGCTGATTAATATTGGTGTATTAACTCCGCCGCTTGGACTAAGTGTTTATATTATCAGTGGTGTTGTAAAGGACATACCGATTCAAACGATTTTCAGAGGAGTTATCCCAGCAATTATCACAATGTTTGCTTTAACCATTATTTTAATTATCTTCCCAGAAATCGTCACCTTTTTGCCGAATATGATTAAGTGACAATAATCTGTCCTAAAATGCTCCCCTTCTAGGAAAATAAGGGGAGTGTTTCTATTGAAAGGCAAGGTGCAGTGCAGCATAAGCTGGAGGGTATCTAGCGCCTTCTAGTGTATCCCACTCTTAACGGACAGTAAGACTCCCACCTCAAGATTCTAAGGATATAAAGAAGATAGGTGGGAGATTCAACTGCCCGTAAAGGTCCATTCGTGGAATCACAGACTAAGAACGCCACATT
>NZ_VYKL01000059.1 GCF_008710145.1 Niallia endozanthoxylica | reverse complement strand
CATCCCCCACTGATGGTTAGTTGAGGCCCACAGGATGTGGGTCACACAGACGTTGCCACAAATGTGGCGTTCTTAGTCTGTGATTCCACGAATGGACCTTTACAGGCAGTTGATTCCCCTACCTATTTTCTTTTGTATACTCAAAATCTTGAAGCGGGAGTCTTACTGCCCGTTAAGAGTGAGATAAACTCTATTTATAAAAATGTACTCGTATTTTCCTTTTTCTCTTAAATCATTACCAAACCACCATTGATTATGCAAAAGTACCCAATTTTATTTGAATCCCTTTAATAATATCTAAATATTCTGCATAATCTAGTTTTAGGTATTCATATTATCCTGCTTTTAATTCTGGTAATAATAATAAATAAAGTTAATCTTTTGTAAAATCAGTCCTTCATAGTGGAAATCTTATGATAATATGGATATTATATAAATAGAAACAAGCAACAAAGTACTTACAAAATGTTGTGAAAAGGGGTTGTCTGGGGAAAAGAAGCGAATATTCTCGGGAGATTTCGATCTTCACTAAAGTGTTGGATGCTGGAATTTGTCATAGGTTTGAAATTAGGATAGGGAGTGGTTTATTGAAACCTTCAACTAACCGGATGTTAAACCGTATCAAATCCGTCTATATGTTTATTAATAATCGAGGAACTGTAACGACTCAGGAACTTGTAGATGAGTTTGGAATCACTCCTCGAACGATACAAAGAGACTTAAATGTCTTAGCGTACAACGATTTAGTCAGAAGCCCAAGTCGAGGAAAATGGACGACAACGAAAAAGAAAGTAAAATTGACATCGTAAGAAACAAAACCAAAATAAGCTGCCTTCAATAGAAGGCGGCTTATTTTGGTTTTGTTTCTCGCAGCATCGTAATCTCTTCTTCCGTTAATTCACGATATTCACCAAGCTCAAGATTTTCATCTAGTTTAAGAGGTCCCATCGAAATTCTTTGTAAGTAAACTACTTTTTTCCCAACGGCTTCAAACATTCTTTTAACCTGATGGAATTTCCCTTCTGTAATCGTTAACTCGATATCTGAACGAATCCCTGATTTTAGTATTTTCAGCTTACCAGGCTTTGTTACATATCCATCATCTAACGTCACACCTTCATGAAAGGCTAGAACATCGTCTTCTGTCACTTCTCTATCAATTACGGCAAAATATGTTTTTGGTACATGCTTTTTTGGTGACAAGAGCTGATGTGCCAACTGACCATCATTTGTTAAAAGCAACAACCCCTCTGTATCCTTATCAAGCCTGCCGACTGGAAACGGTGAAAAAACAGCATCCTCGAGTTCAAGTAAATCAACAACAGTCTCTTCATAGTGGTCCTCAGTTGCCGAAATCACTCCCTGCGGCTTATTCATCATTAAATAAATATATTCCTTATACTCAATTACTTCTCCATGTAATGTTACTGTATCTGTATCAGGGTTAACTTGTTCTTTTCCATTTTTAACAACAGTATCATTCACTTTCACGCCCCCGCTTTTAAGCAGGTCCTTCACTTCTTTCCGACTGCCATAGCCCAAATTCGCCAACATTTTATCTATCCGCACAAAATCACTCCTTCTCTTCCATTATAGGCTATTATCCATTTCCAAATCAGTAAAATACCATAGTATATCATTGTGCAGCATATTTGTATGGCTAGCACTTATAAAAAATACAAAGCGAGGAGATGTGTCAATGATGATGAATTATCATCCGTTTGATCAGGTTTATCCACTTATTGATTATCGTCAGCAAGGAACTCAGTTTTTCCCAGGATTTCCTGGTGGAAACGTTAACCAGCGTATTGAACGACTTGAGCGTCAAATAGAAAGATTGGATCGTCGTATGGACCAAGTTGATCGCCGTCTAGATCGAATTGAAAGAAGACTTGGCATGCGTCAGGAAGAACAATACTATTAAGAATGAGAATAAGGGTCTCCTTTACAGAGGCCCTTATTTCTATCCTTTCAGATGCAGCTTTTGCATGACACGGTCCACTTTTTGGCCGAACAGCCGGTTCACCAATTTAGATTTTATACCCAAAAATCCATAAATACCTACACCAATAACAGCACAGCTAATGATGATGACGAGCGACTGCCAGACAGACTCAGGAGATAAAAATAGAATTAGCAGCCTATAGGTACCGAAAGCACCAACAAACATCAAAGCTGTAAAGGCTGTAATCAATAGAATCCTGCGAAAAACCAATTTAAAAGAATAGCTTGCATAAGTTTTGATTACGAATAGATTTATCATAATCGCAGCTCCATATCCAAGAGCAGTTGCTACTATTGCACCTTCTGTTTGCATTAACTTGATCAACGGAATATTTAAGCTAAGTTTTATAAGCAATCCAACTAATAGACTTAATATCGTGAAACGCTGCTCATCAATTCCCTGCAAAATGGCAGCTGTAACAGAGTATAAAGCAAAAAGAATCGCTACAGGTGAATAGGCACGTAATACCTCTGTGCCAAATAAATCATGACCATAAAATGCAGTATAGACCGGCTCTGCAAGTAATGACATACCGACAACAGCAGGCAATGTAAGAAATAATAATACCTGAAACGTCTGATTCAGCTGACGGTGTAAACCCCTTTTATCATCTTCAATAAACGTTCTAGTGATATTTGGAACCAAGGTTAGTGAAAAGGCGGTTGCCAAAGAAACAGGGATAATGACCAGCTTATGTGAATAAAAATTCAAGGCACTAAAAGCAAAATCTGATTCCTTCGCTAAGCCAATTTCAACCATTGCCCTATTGAACGTTATTTGATCAATAAATTGAAACAGCGGGTTCGCAATGCCGACAAAAACGAAAGGTGCCGCATACAGTAGAATTTCTTTGTACATATTCTTTAAAGAAATCTCCACCGTGCCTTTATCATGCAGGAGAAGCTCGTCCAAGTGCGGCTTACGTTTATACCAGTACCAAAACAGCACAAGTAAGGAACCAATGGCACCGACAAACGCTGCAAACGTAGCCACACTGACAGCTGACGCAACTTTTCCATTCATGACAAATAAAACAATATAAGCACCTGCCAAGAGAAAGACGATACGAACAATCTGCTCGACTACCTGTGATACAGCTGACGGCCCCATGGATTGATGTCCCTGGAAAAATCCTCTTATTAAACTCATAAATGGGACAATGATGAGAGCGAAACTGACAGCACGAATAACAGTAATAACATCCTCTACTTTTGTCACTTGATCATCATCTTGTATAACCATCTCTCCTAATACAGGAGCAGAAAAGAATAGGATTAAAAACGAGACAAACCCAGTTAAGAGCATAACGATTAGCCCTGATTTAAACAGCCTTCTTCCAACCGCGTATTCTTCGAGTGCATTATATTTTGAGATAAACTTTGAAATAGCCAGCGGAATGCCAGCAGTTGCAATACTAATAAATATGGTATAAGGTACATACGAATATTGATAGAGCGTGGTACCTTCTTTTCCAACAATAGCGTCAAAGGGAATAACATAAAATAAACCTAGCACTTTAGATATAATGGTTCCGAGAGTTAATATAAATGTACCTCTTAAAAGCTTAGACGACATCCAGTACTTCTCCTTATCAACATAGGAATTTGCCAATGTTACTTCTTAGTTATTATAGAAGCCGAACAATATATTATCCTATACCTCCATTTTGCTTCAATTTATAACTAAAAATGACCTTTTATAAACAATTACACTTGAAAACACACTATTTGTAGTTTACTCTTCTTTCATAAAGAATTCTAGTATTAACTTCATTCTGAAGTTAAGCCTCCGGCGAGCCTTACAATTTTTTACGGTATTTTATTGAGAAAGCTCAATAAAAATCTGGGCGCAAATTTGACGAGGCAAATTTGATTAGAAAGGGTCTTATTATATGTATGATGTAATCGTAATCGGCGGCGGTCCTTCTGGTTTGATGGCTGCTATTGCAGCCGGAGAAGCCGGAGCAAAAGTACTGCTGCTTGATAAAGGAGAAAAGCTTGGCAGAAAACTGGCTATTTCGGGAGGCGGCCGCTGTAATGTGACTAACAGACTCCCGACCGAAGAATTAATTAAGCATATTCCCGGAAATGGTCGATTTTTACATAGCGCATTTTCCATTTTTAATAATGAAGATATTATTCTTTTTTTCAAAGGATTGGGGATTGAATTAAAGGAAGAGGATCATGGACGAATGTTTCCTGTCAGTGACAAAGCACAATCCGTTGTCGATGCCTTACTGCGTAAACTATCTGAACTTCGTGTCGAAATAAAAACCAATAGTCCGGTTGAAACGGTGAAGTACGAGCAAAACGAAGTAAAGTCCGTCCTATTAAAAAACGGTAAGCACTATGAAACAAAGGCTTTAGTTATTGCTGTTGGCGGTAAATCTGTTCCTCACACAGGATCAACTGGGGATGGTTATGCATGGGCGGAAAAGGCTGGACATACCATTACAGAGCTATTTCCTACAGAAGTACCGGTCACCTCAAATGAGCCTTTTATTAGAAAAAAAACATTACAGGGTCTTTCACTTCGCGATGTGGCCTTAAGTGTTCTGAATCAAAAAGGCAAAACAGTGATTATGCATAAAATGGATATGATCTTCACTCATTTTGGCATCAGCGGTCCTGCTGTCCTTCGATGCAGCCAATTTATTGTTAAAGAGTTGAAAAAGTCGCCTGATCAAAAGGTGACGGTTAATCTGGACGTCTTTCCAGATAAAAAAGAAGATACTCTTCTTCAAGAGCTCTTACAGCTAGTCAAAGCTGAACCAAAAAAGAGCATAAAAAATGTCTTAAAGAACATACTTCCAGAGCGCTATTTACTTTTTTTGCTAGAGTACAATCAAATCGACGCAATGGCACAGGCTGCCACACTCTCGAACGAAAAAATAAGAAGCTTCGCTGAAAGCTGTAAAAGGTTCCGCTTTACAGTTAACGGTACACATTCACTAGAAAAAGCATTTATTACCGGTGGCGGTGTATCGACAAAAGAAATTGAACCAAAAACAATGGCTTCAAAAAAAATGCATGGTCTGTATTTTTGTGGAGAAATTCTTGATATTCATGGCTACACCGGAGGTTTTAACATTACAGCAGCTTTTATAACAGGCCGACTGGCAGGTCAAAATGCTGCCAAGTATAGTATATAAACACTAAAAAACAAATCGAGCCTGTTCTTTTCAGGCTCGATAAATAATCATGGCTGAAAAACAATAGATTTGCTCCTCATCCTCGTCATCAGGCATTGCTGCAATATTATATTTAATATCCACTAATTTCCTTTCATCCAAGCCTTTTAAAAAACGATTCATCTCGGACTCTAAATTCTTCTCGTACTCCTCATCAAATAATTTAACCTGAATCAATTCTCTCGCTCGCTTTCCTTCTATATAATTATTCATTATTTTTTCCTTTTTTTTAATTTTTTAACCTTTCTGCTATTTAAAATATTGTAACTTTATGTAGAACATCTCAGACTAATTTACTAAATATTCAGTTTGTTCTGATAATTAAATAGACTTATTAAGGCATATCTTGTACAATATCTTCAGAATAATAGAAGTCTCCTATGTTTATCTTCTCATGACCAAGAACAAACCAGTACAAAAGTCAAAACCACTTTTTATGAGGGGGAGAAGTATGAGAAAAAGAAAGTTAAATGCTCTTTTCATGTCACTTATGCTTTCGGCTGGAGTTTTGGCAGCTTGCTCTGGAAATGATGAACAAACTTCTGGTACTGAATCAAATGGCAGCGGAGACAAGATTAGAATCGGTGCCAACCTGGAGTTATCAGGTAATGTGGCTTCTTATGGTCAGGGAATTGCTGAAGGGTTAGATTTAGCAATCGAAGAAATTAATAAGGAAGGCATCGATGGAAAGAAAATTGAACTTGTTAAGGTCGATAACAAATCAGAGGCTGCCGAAGCAACAAGCGGCACTCTCAAACTGATTAACCAGGATAAGGTATCAGCGATTGTCGGCGCTGCAACTAGCACCAATACTCTTGCACAAGTACAAATCGCTCAGGACAATCAGATTCCAATAATCACCCCATCAGGAACAAACCCGGATATTACATTTAAAGATGATAAACTGAATGATTTTATTTTTAGAACATGCTTCATTGATCCATTCCAAGGTGAGATTGCGGCTAACTTTGCTGCAAAAGATTTAGGTGTTAATAGCGCAGCCATTCTAATTGATAGCTCTAATGACTATGCAAAAGGATTAGCAAGCGCTTTTAAAGAAGCCTTTGAAGAAAACGGCGGTAAAGTCATTGGCGAAGAAGCCTATGTGGCAAAGGATACTGATTTCCGTGCTACATTAACAAGACTAAAATCAAAAAATCCTGAATTTGTCTATGTTCCTGGTTATTACGAAGAGGTTGGTTTAATTCTAAAGCAAGCGAAGGAATTAGGCTTTGACGTACCGTTCATGGGCGGTGATGGCTGGGATTCACCGACACTTGTTGAAATTGCCGGTGCAGAAGCCTTAACAAATACCTATATTACCAATCATTATTCATCAGGAGACACAGATGAGAAAATCCAAAACTTCGTAAAAGCTTATGAAGCAAAATATAAAGAAACCCCGGACGCCTTTAATGCTCTAGGCTATGATACTGCTTATTTACTAGCGGACGCTATTAAACGTGCAGGCAGTGCAGATCCTGTAAAGATTAAAGAAGCATTGGAGGAAACAAAGGATTTACTACTTATCACTGGTAACTTTACCTATGATGAAAAGCATAATCCTGTAAAATCCGCAACTATTCTCACCTTTAAAAATGGAGAGCAGGTTTTTGAAACAAAGGTGAATCCTTAATCCTGCAGCTCCTTCGTTATCGTTGATGAACAACTAAATCCATTCTGAAATAGGGGGCTATGCCCCCTATTTCTTAATCCAAATTTGTTTTTCAAGGAGTGTGAGCTTAGATGGAACTTCTCCAACAATTCGTTAACGGAATATCGCTTGGCAGTATCTATGCACTCATTGCGCTGGGATACACTATGGTGTATGGAATCGTGAAGTTAATTAACTTTGCACATGGCGATGTGTTTATGATTGGGTCATTTATAGGCTTCTATTCCATCACTGTCCTTGGCCTCAGCTTTTTCCCTGCCTTACTGATTTCAATGGCCGCCTGCGCGATATTTGGCGTCCTAATTGAGAGAATCGCCTATAAACCTCTTCGAAACGCAACAAGAATCGCTGCACTCATAACAGCAATCGGTGTGTCTCTCTTAATCGAATATGGCTTCATCTATTTTCGCGGTGCGCAGCCGGTAGCATATCCCGGTGATGTCCTGCCTGCCAAAAACATTGATTTCCTCGGCATCACAATAAGCGGCCAATCCTTATTCATCCTTGCCATTTCAGTGGCTCTTATGATTATCCTCCAGTTTATCGTTCATAAAACAAAAATCGGTAAAGCTATGCGGGCGGTATCCTATGATGCTGATGCAGCCAAATTGATGGGGGTAAATGTAAATAACACGATTTCTGCCACATTTGCTATCGGCTCGGCATTGGCAGGTGCTGCAGGCGTTATTTTTGGAACCTATTATGTAAAAATTGAACCGCTAATGGGCATTATTCCCGGTTTAAAGGCATTTATCGCCGCAGTACTAGGAGGTATAGGAATTATACCTGGAGCGATGGTCGGAGGACTTCTCTTAGGCGTCATTGAATCCTTTGTCAGTGCCTCCGGATTCTCCCTGTGGCGTGATGGAGTTGCCTTTATCGTATTAATCCTTATTTTAATTTTTCGTCCATCCGGTTTATTCGGAAAAAATGTCAAAGAAAAAGTATAAAGGAGGCTGGACACCATGTCTATACTAAAACAATCAAAAGGATTTTGGCTTTCGATTGGATTGGCTTTTATCGTATTTTTCAGCATCCAATTCCTGATTGTCGGTGGTCAGTTAAATCCTTTTTACGTCAATATGATTCTCCTAATCTCAATCAACATCATTCTGACGGTCAGCTTACATC
This sequence comes from Niallia endozanthoxylica, assembly GCF_008710145.1. Classification (GTDB taxonomy): domain Bacteria; phylum Bacillota; class Bacilli; order Bacillales; family Cytobacillaceae; genus Bacillus_BD; species Bacillus_BD endozanthoxylica. The sequence continues at coordinate 54,882 of NZ_VYKL01000059.1, read as the reverse complement.
TTATTATTGGCATAACAGGACAATTCTCGATTGGCCATGCCGGATTTCTTGCTGTCGGTGCCTACGCATCCGCGATTATCACTATGAAATTAGGTCTCCCCTTTTGGCTAGCAATCATAACTGGAGGGATAGCGGCCGCTCTTTCAGGTCTCGTAATCGGGACTCCGACCCTGAGGCTCCGAGGGGATTATTTGGCCATTGCCACTTTGGGCTTCGGGGAGATAGTCCGTATCATTCTATTAAATGTTGACTATGTCGGCGGGGCAAGCGGTATGCAGGTCTCTCATATGGCTACCTGGCCTTGGGTATTTTTTTCGATGCTGCTCACGATTTTAGCCATCCGAAATTTTACTCACTCAAGACATGGACGAGCCTGTTTATCGGTAAGAGAAGACGAAATTGCTGCAGATGCTATGGGGATAAACACAACCTATTATAAAGTGGCTGCTTTTATTATCGGTGCTTTTTTTGCAGGTGTTGCCGGCTCTTTATATGCTCATAATTTTTATATTATCCAGCCCTCAAACTTTGGTTTCTTAAAGTCTATTGATATTTTAATCTATGTTGTGCTTGGTGGTCTTGGCAGTTTATCAGGTTCCATCATATCCGCTATTTTTCTTACCATCGTTTCTACGTTCCTCCAGGACTATCCTGAAACAAGAATGATTATTTATAGTCTCGTTTTAATTATCATGATGATTTATCGCCCACAAGGGTTAATGGGAACGAAAGAGCTGACAGCATTTTTTAAAAAGAAACCAGTAATTAAGGAGGAGTCTCAGGATGATAACAAACACACCATTGCTTAAGGTAGACCATGCCGGTATCCAGTTTGGCGGCTTAAAGGCTGTTTCTAACATCCTGATGGAAATCCATAAAGGCGAGCTAGTCGGATTAATCGGACCAAACGGGGCTGGAAAAACAACCTTATTTAACCTCCTTACCGGTGTTTATGTACCGACAGAAGGCAGCATTCTCCTGAATGAAAAAAAACTTAATGGGTTCCCTCCCTATAAAATCACACAAAAGGGGATTAGCAGAACTTTCCAGAATATTCGTTTATTCAACGACTTAACTGTTCTTGATAATGTAATGATTGCCTATCACACCTTGGCTAAGCATTCCATTTTGTCATCTATCTTCCGCCTTCCCTTTCACTTTTCAGGTGAAAAAGAAATGGAAGAAAAGGCTATTGAATGTTTAAAAATTTTTCATTTAGATGTTTATAAGGATGAAAAAGCAAAAAATCTTCCCTACGGTCAGCAGCGCCGGCTGGAAATTGCCCGTGCTCTCGCTGCTTCACCACAGCTGCTGCTCTTAGATGAGCCTGCTGCCGGGATGAACCCTCAAGAAACAAAAGAACTGATGGATTTAATCAGCTTTATTCGCGAGCAATTTGATTTAACCGTCATTCTGATTGAGCATGATATGCAGTTGGTTATGGGGGTTTGTGAACGAATTTATGTACTTGACCACGGAAAATTAATTGCGGAGGGGATTCCTGAAGAAATTAGGAATAATCCAAAGGTAATTGAAGCCTATCTGGGCGAGGAGGTGTCCTAATGCTGCGAATTGACGGATTAAATGTCTATTATGGTCATATTCATGCCCTAAAGGATGTTGCCCTAGAGGTAAAGCAGGGAGAAATTGTTACTTTAATCGGGGCAAACGGAGCCGGAAAAAGCACACTGCTCAAAACCATTTCCGGTTTATTAAAGCCGAAACAAGGCAGTATTATTTTTGAAAGTGAAGACATTACAGGTAGACAGGCACAACTGATTGTTAAAAAGGGTATTTCCCATGTCCCAGAAGGCCGCCGCGTGTTTGCCAATATGAGTGTAGAGGAAAATCTTGAAATGGGTGCTTATCTTCGTCGGGATAAAAAAGAAATAAAAGAAGATTTTCAAAAAGTATATGATTTATTTCCACGTCTCTATGAAAGACGCAAGCAGCAATCTGGTACTCTTTCTGGAGGCGAACAGCAAATGCTGGCCATGGGGAGAGCGTTAATGGCCAGACCACGGCTGCTGTTATTAGATGAACCTTCGATGGGACTTGCACCATTATTAGTCAAAACCATCTTTCGAATGATTACAGAAATCAAGGCTACGGGCACAACCATTATGCTGGTTGAGCAGAATGCCAATATGGCTCTTACTATTGCCAATCAGGCCTATGTCATTGAAACTGGCCGTGTTGTATTACAGGGTTCTGCTGAAGAACTGCGGGCAAGCGATCAAATTAAAATGGCCTATCTTGGTGGCCATTAACCACAAAAAAGCATGAGGAGCGCCCCCATGCTTCTTTGCGTTACTCTGTTTTACCTCTCCACTCTAGCATCCCGCCAGTCATATTGCGGACTTTATAGCCTTGTGCTTGTAAAAACTCACAAACATATGCACTTCTGGAGCCAGAACGGCAAATCATAATATATTCTTTGTCTTTGTCAAAATGGGCTAAGTTTGCCGGGATTTCTCCCATTGGGATATGCTTTGCACCTGGAATCATGCCCATTGCCACTTCATCGTGTTCTCTCACATCTACAAGCTCCAGCTTTTCCCCTGCCTCGAGCTTTTCATTTAATTCATATGTGTTAATGACAGCCATTTGACTCATGTATTACACCCCTAATGTTCGTTTATCTTTTTTAACATAACGGCATTCCTTTCTATAGTAAGAAATGCCGTTCATTTATTTATTCTACTTTACTTCTTAGTTTGCGACAATATTAACGAGTTTTCCAGGAACGGCAATGACTTTTCGAACGGTTTTCCCATCAATTTGTGCCTTCACTTTGTCATCGTCCATTGCAATTTGCTCCAGTGCATCTTTATTTGTATTAGCTGGAACTACAAGTTTCGCTTTAACTTTGCCGTTTATTTGAATGACAATCTCAATTTCATCATCCTTTAACTTTGCTTCGTCATATGCAGGCCATGCCTCATAAGCAATGCTGGCATCTGTATGACCAAGCTTCTCCCATAGCTCTTCGGAAATATGAGGTGCGATTGGGGACAGTAATTTCACAAAGCCCTCCATATAATGAATCGGCAAAACCTCTGCTTTATAAGCTTCATTAATAAACACCATTAACTGTGAAATAGCTGTGTTAAAACGTAAGCCTTCATAATCTTCTGTGACTTTTTTAACCGTTTGATGATAGATTTTCTCAAGATTGCTTTCCTTTTCATTCTCTTTAATCTTAGAATTCAAACTGCCATTGTCTTCAATGAATAAACGCCAAATTCTGTCTAAGAAACGTCTAGATCCATCCACACCGTTTGCAGACCAGGCAATAGATCCATCAAGCGGTCCCATGAACATTTCATATAATCGCAAAGTATCCGCACCATGACTATCTACAATCTCATCAGGATTTACTACATTCCCCTTAGATTTACTCATTTTTTCATTGTTTTCCCCTAAGATCATTCCTTGGTTAAATAACTTTTGGAACGGTTCTTTTGTTGGAACCACGCCGATATCATATAAAAATTTATGCCAGAAACGAGCATATAATAAGTGTAATACCGCATGCTCTGCTCCGCCGATATAGATGTCAACTGGAAGCCACTCTTTTAATTTCTCCGGGTCTGCTAACACTTTATCATTATGCGGGTCGATGAAGCGAAGGAAATACCAGCAGCTTCCGCCCCATTGCGGCATTGTATTTGTTTCACGGCGTCCCTTTTTACCGTTAATAGGATCAACTACATTCACCCAATCCTCGATATTGGCCAATGGGGATTCTCCCGTACCAGATGGTTTAATTTCTGTCGTAACCGGCAGAATAAGCGGCAGCTCCTCTTCCGGTACTGCTGTCATCGTACCGTCTTCCCAATGGATAACTGGAATTGGCTCACCCCAATAACGCTGACGGCTGAACAGCCAATCACGAAGGCGGTATGTTACTTTTTTCGTCCCAATTCCCTTTTCTTCAAGCCAAGCAATCATTTTACTAATCGCTTCTTCTTTGTTTAATCCATTTAGAAAATCAGAATTCACATGCGGTCCATCGCCTGCATACGCTTCTCTTTCAATGTCTCCGCCTGCTACAACCTCTTTAATTTCTAAATTAAACTTCTTAGCAAATTCATAGTCGCGCTCATCATGACCCGGAACAGCCATAATCGCACCAGTACCGTAGCTAGCCAATACATAATCAGCAATCCAAATCGGAATTCTTACATCATTTACTGGATTAATAGCATAAGCCCCCGTGAAAACTCCTGTCTTTTCCTTTGCCAAATCTGTTCTTTCTAAATCACTTTTACTTTTAATTTGCTCTAAATAATCTTCAACTGCCTGACGCTGCTGGTCAGTCGTAATTTTCGCAACTAAATCATGTTCAGGTGCAAGCACCGCATAAGTTGCTCCAAATAGTGTATCAGGACGCGTAGTGAAAACAGTAAAACTGTCATCATGTCCATCAATTTGGAAGTTAACCTCTGCTCCTTCTGATCGGCCGATCCAATTTCTCTGCATATCTTTAATGCTTTCAGGCCAATCTAATTCTTCAAGGTCCTCGAGTAAACGGTCAGCATAAGCCGTAATTCTCAAATTCCACTGCTTCATCGGACGGCGCTCTACCGGGTGTCCTCCGCGCTCACTCTTTCCATCTATAACCTCTTCGTTTGCAAGCACAGTTCCTAAAGCAGGGCACCAGTTAACAGGCACCTCATCAATATAGGCAAGGCCCTTTTCATAAAGCTTTAGAAAGATCCATTGCGTCCATTTATAATAGTTTGGATCCGTCGTATTAATTTCACGGTCCCAATCATAGGAGAAACCTAAAGATTTAATTTGCCGGCGGAAATTATTAATATTCTGCTCTGTAAATTCTGCAGGGTCATTTCCTGTATCTAAAGCATATTGCTCTGCTGGAAGTCCGAAAGCATCCCAGCCCATTGGGTGAAGGACATTATATCCCTGCATTCTTTTCATTCTTGAAAGAATATCAGTTGCTGTATAGCCTTCTGGATGTCCTACATGGAGACCGGCACCAGATGGGTAAGGAAACATATCAAGCGCATAAAATTTACGCTTTCCTTTATCTTCGCTTGTTTTAAAGGTTTTATTTTCTTCCCAATGTTTTTGCCACTTTTTCTCAATTTCATGATGATTGAAACTCATCTTATTCTCCTCCTACCTTAATTAAATAGTCAGGTTTTCCAGCCTTTGTATTCAAATTAGTTCTTAAGCATTTTCTATAACTTAGAAAAGAATATAAAAAACCCCTCATCCCAAAACTGGGACGAGAGGATTATGTATTAAAACTCCCGCGGTACCACCCACATTAGTGAAAAAGTCACTCGCTTCATTTATCCTTAACGCGGAAAACGACAGATATTACTATACTTTCACATCTGCAACTCCAAGGCGAGTTCATGATGATCCCGGCTGACTTCCACCAAACGCCAGCTCTCTATAACGGGTTATCATATCATTACTATTCCTTGTCAATGTTGTTCTAATTTATAGAAAAATTTATAGTGATATTGTATATAATTTTGCTTCAAGATGCAAGTCAACAAAAAAGGTACTAATTAATATATTACAAGATATAAACAATTGTTAACCATCCACGTAAAAAATATACATAATCTTTTAATAAAACGCCTAATAAAATAAGATAAGCCACCACGGGGAAAATGTGATGGCTTTTTACATGGATTATTTAACACCCGTATTCGCTTTTACCATCACTTCAGCATATTTCTTTTCATCATGTCTATTGGCAACGACTGTACCAATATACGCACCAATGAAACCAGCTGGTATGGATACAATGGCCGGATTTGTTAATGGGAAAATAGGGTCTCCGACAAGGATAGCTGCACCTGCAACAGGGTTTAAAACATTTGGACTAATTGCAACTAGTACAAGTGCTGTAATTAACCCAGTCAGCATACCTGTAACAGCCCCGGCAGTATTAAACTTTTTCCAGTAGATTGTAAATAGGATTACCGGTAAGTTAGCACTTGCTGCTACACAGAATGCTAGTGATACAAGGAACGCAACATTCATTTTTTGTGCAAAAAGTGCAAGAATAATAGAAAGGACTGAAACGCTGATAGAAGCATATCTTGCAGCAAGCATCTGCTGTTTTTCTGTGATTTGACCTTTTTTAATAATTTGTCCATAAATATCATGCGCAAAAGCAGATGCACCTGATAATACAAGACCAGCAACTACAGCAAGGATTGTCGCGAACGCTACTGCTGATACAAAGGACATGAGAAAATCTCCGCCAAGCGCTTTTGCCAATAACGGTGCAGCCATATTACCTGCAGCATTGGCCGCAATAATATCTGTAGAGCCTACAAAAGCAGCTGCTCCAAAGCCAAGGAAAATCGTTAAAATATAGAAAATACCAACAACCCATGTAGCCGTAACAACTGAACTACGTGCTGTTTTCGCATCCTTAACGGTAAAGAAACGCATTAAAATATGCGGCAGACCAGCGGTACCAAGAACAAGGGCTGCCATCATAGAAATCGTATCAAGTGGAACTTTATATTTCACACCAGGGTTTAAATAATCTTCACCAAGCGGTGTTAACGTTTTCATTTCACTGAACATAGTAAAAATGTTGAAATTAAATTTTGCTAACACTAAAAATGAGATGACGACAGTTCCAATCATTAATAATACTGCCTTTGTAATTTGAACCCAGCTTGTCGCGGTCATACCGCCGAATAGTACATAAGTAGTCATCATCACACCAACAAGAAGAACTGCCACCCAATAATCAATACCTAATAAAAGCTGAATAAGAGCGCCTGCACCCACTAACTGGGCAATCATATAAAAGATAACAATGGTAATCGTACTTAACGCCGCAACAGCTCGTACCTTCTTTTGATTAAAACGTGCTGTAATCATATCTGCAATCGTGTATTTACCAAGATTTCTTAACGGCTCAGCCACAATATACAAAACAACAAGATAGGCAACTAGGTATCCAATTGAATAAAAAAATCCATCAAAGCCATTAAGGGCAATGGCTCCAGCTATTCCTAAAAAAGATGCTGCCGATAAATAATCTCCAGCGATAGCCAGTCCATTTTGCCAGCCAGTTAATCCTCCGCCGGCTGTGTAAAATTCACTTGCTGTTTTCGTACGTTTTGCTGCCCAATACGTAATCACAAGTGTTAGTCCAACAATTAGGACAAATAATAATAATCCTACTCCGCTCATAGGCTTTTATCTCCTTGGTTATATTTTTCAATGAGTGCTTCAGCCATTTTGTCATAACGTGCTGCTCTTTTTACGTATACCATACATAGAACCCATGTCATAATAAATAAACAAAATGAATATACCCATGTCCATGAGATTGCACCAATCGCAGGGGTATTTAAGATTGTTGAATAAGAGGTAAGAATCGGTAATAAAAAGTACAAAACCAAAAAGACAGCAGATACAGGAACAAGGAATTTTTTCTTGGCTTTCATTAACTGTTTAAATTCTGGGGTACTTGCAATTTTTTCAAAATCATACTTACTTTGCTGTGATACGCCTTCTTTCGCTAAATTATCCACCATTATTCCTCCCTTTTTAAAATATTCAGAAATATATGTATATTCTAAAAATTTATAAGGGAAATATCAATCATTTTTTGTAAAAATAGGAAGCTTTTACTAAAAAAATTATTCGACAAAAAGAGCTGATTTCTGGAAATCAGCTCTTTTATACACTTTATATTATTCAGGATGAAATTTTGATTTTACAGGCTGACCGCCGCTTTGTTCATATTTCTTCTTGGCTTGCTTGACTAAATCATAATCTTGGCCAAGCTCGAGGTCATTATTGTTTGCACCATTGCGGGTTTTCTGCTCTGGATTTTGTTGTTTTGAACGTTTTTTCACTTCAGTTCCCCCTAGTGATCATGTAACATCATTTGATTTTGTGCTTGCTGCAGCTGCAGCCGCATACGATGGAGCTGCTCACGCTGCTGCCCATTTGCACTTTGAGCCATTTTTGCCAGTTCATTATAGGCACTTTCTAATTGCTGTAAGGCCTGTGTATAATTTTCACCATTGTAATGTTCCTGGAGGCTGCTTTCCTGATATTGATCTGAGGCAAACCTCAGTGCGTCTTCACAATTTGCTAGCAGTGTTTCAATCGATGCTCGAGTCGCCATAAAACCCCTCCTTTTAAATCACTGCAAAGCTCAAATTTGTTTATGCATACGTGAATGATTTCTAGAGCTTTACGTACTTATCTTGCTCAAATCTCTTTTTTCTACACACTCACAGGCTGCCATTTCTAGACAGAAACAGACAACCAATTGGAAAGCTGCATTCTTCGTGGTAAAATAAACAAATTCGCCCCGATAAATTTCCTAAAAAAATCGCAAGGCTCGCCGGAGGCTGACTCTATTCGCAGAATAAAGTTATATTTGAGTTTTGAGGAGGTTTTTTTCGCTATGCAACCAAATAATCCTTTTCCTTATGCAAGTGATTATAAGCGTTATCATACATGGAATTACCATTTACGTAATAAATTTGGCCATAAAGTGTTTAAAGTAGCATTAGATGGCGGTTTTGACTGTCCAAACCGTGACGGAACAGTTGCACACGGTGGCTGTACGTTTTGCAGTGCCTCAGGTTCTGGGGATTATGCAGGGAACCGCAGCGATGATCTTATTAAACAATTTAATGATATTAAAGGAAAAATGCATACAAAATGGAAAGACGGCAAGTACATGGCCTACTTTCAGGCATTTACCAATACACATGCTCCCCTTCCCGAACTAAAAGAAAAATATGAAACGGTATTAAAGCTAGATGGTGTTGTCGGTCTGTCCATTGCAACAAGACCGGATTGTCTTCCCGATGATGTTGTGGAATATCTAGCAGAGCTGCATGAACGAACCTATTTATGGGTAGAACTTGGACTGCAAACCGTTCATGAACAAACTGCCAACCTCATTAACAGGGCACATGATTTTTCCACTTATGTTGAAGGGGTTGAAAAACTCCGTAAGCATGGTATTCGTGTTTGTTCTCATATTATTAACGGTTTACCAATGGAAACGACAGACATGATGGTGGAAACCGCACATGAAGTGGCAAAGCTTGACGTACAGGGGATTAAAATCCATCTTCTTCATTTATTGAAGGGTACACCTATGGTTAAGCAATATGAAAAAGGGATGCTTGAATTTTTATCACTAGATGACTATGTACAATTAGTATGCGATCAATTAGAAATATTACCACCAGAAATGATTGTTCACCGCATCACAGGAGACGGACCAATTGATTTAATGATTGGACCGATGTGGAGTGTTAATAAGTGGGAAGTTCTAAACAGTATTGATGAAGAGCTCGTCCGTCGAAACAGCTGGCAGGGAAAGAAATGGAGTGTAGTAAAAGCATGAAGTTAATACAAATTTTACCCTTTGCAAGAACATTGCTTGAAACAGCTATACTCCCTGGAGATGTTGCCGTCGATGCCACACTTGGAAACGGTCATGATACTCTCTATCTCGCCAAATTAGTTGGGGAACATGGTCATGTCTACGGCTTTGATATTCAAGACGAAGCAGTCCTTAACAGCAGAAAGCGTTTAGTGGAACAAGATTTGCTGAACAGGACGACCCTATTTACAAAAGGACACGAGCATATTAGTGAGTGTATACCGAAGGAACACCATGGAAAGGTTTCGGCTGCTATCTTTAATCTTGGTTATTTACCAGGAGGAGATAAATCAATCGTGACAAAACCAAACACAACGATTTTAGCTATTGAACAACTGCTTACTATTATGAAAACGGAAGCCATCATCGTGTTAGTCATTTATCATGGCCATCCGGAGGGAGCTGTTGAACGTGACAGACTCCTTGAATTTGTAAGGTCAATTGATCAGAAAAAAGCACATGTATTGCAATATGGTTATATAAATCAGGCTAACAATCCGCCATTTATTATCGCAATTGAAAAACGATAATAAAAGCGCCTTCTCTAAATTTTATGAGGAGGCGCGCAATTTTTTTCTATACATAGCGTTCATATCTCCGTTTTTCTTGTTTTATTCCTCTGCTGAGTTTTTGCAGATTCCGATAAATCACCGCATTGATAAAAAAGAAAAAACTTACTGAACCACCTGTTTTCATAATCCCTTTTGCCAACCTTCGGACTTCACGCTGTTTTCTAACTTTTTCGTCTGATAAATAAAGGCCTAAGAGACCCCGATTTATTAAACGATGAAATCGTCTGTGCGGAAGGTTGTTTGTATGACGGTCTGCTTCTTTAATAAAATGCTTTAAACGAGCAAACAGTTGTTCTTCACTTTCATAATAAAAACAAAAATTTAAATCCCCTCCCAGTTTATCCTCTTCCTGATCAATTAAATAATCCAACAAAATATGTAAACCTTGAATATAAGGAAAATATCCCTTGCGAATATCATTAGCATAACGTTCCTGAAAATCTGTACTAAAAGCATAGGCTATAAGACAAAATACGCCTAAAGTTGACCCGGAACAAGCAGAGAACTCGTACCATTCCATTTTTGGAATGGACTCTTTATTTTCATGAAACCACCTTTTTAATCGAGGCACCCGTTCATCCGGGATCACATGTTTATGTACTTGTAAATCACAATAGTATCCGCAAAGTTCAAGTAAATAACCTTTTATTTTTTCATAATGAACACATTTTGATAGAACTTGCCTGCATGTTGCAACAAGGTCGGACAGGTAGTTTCCATCATCCTGTTCCGAACGAAAACGATAATAACCTGCTTCAGTCTTGTCTAATGACAGCGCATCCCTCATCGCTTCATGCAATGCCCTAAAATCAGCTGGGTCCATTGAAGTACTTCGATCACAAAGATTATCCAAGTAATCGCTTATCGTTTGATAGGCAACAATAAAACGGATTACTTCAGCATAATGTTCCTTTGCCATGAGCGCCATAATCGCACCGCCCTCGCAATGAAACATTTTATGATCAATGCTCGCCAATGCTTGTTTTCGAAGTTCCAAATCCGGAATATTCCGAGCCCGCTCCTTCCAATAAGAAAGCTCCTTATTGACACATGGAAATATCTTTCTGTATGTTTTAGACATTAAACTTAACGGCATACTTGGAACTGACATCGTTTATTCCCTCACTTATACAATATAGCCTAATGATTTTAACTGACTGTTAAAGAAATCCTTTGCATATTCAAACACTTGCTCACGTTCCGGTTCATTAAAAATTTCGTGATAACAACTTGGCCATTCCTTATACCTTTTTTCTGATAAAGGCACTAGATTAAACCAATTTCTTACCGTATGTTTATTTACGATTTTGTCATCTCCACCTTGCATAAGAAATAAGGGAACATCCTGTATTTGATTTATCTTTTCAAATGCCTCTTTTATCCCATAAATTAATTCACGGTACCACCTTACAGACACCTTAGTGATATAGAGAGTATCATTCATGTCTGCTTCCCTTACATCCTCGTTTCGAGTAGCCATATCAATGGTTAAGCCGGAATTCAACCTTAATTGCGGAGCTACAATATTTAGAACGTATGACAGTAAATTCAACAACTTTGATGGGGGTTTGACTAATCCTAAACATGGCGAGGATAGAACAACACCCGCTATATTCAATCGTTCCTCCTGCAGCAAACGAACAGAGATGAGTCCACCTAAACTATGCCCAATGAGAAAAACCGGTAAATTAAATTGATAGGCTGCCTGTATCCAATCCTTCACTTCAAAAATATAGTCATCAAAGGAATCAATATGGCCTCTGTCGGTTCTAGTCGTCATTCCTTGACCCGGCAAATCTCCCATAACTACATGAAAACCTGATAATCGCCACATTTCAATTAACCAGCCATAACGGCGATGATGCTCCATGGCCCCATGGACAATCACCACTACCGCTTTTGCTTCCCCTTCCGCTTCCCATTTCCACATGATACCTTCCTCCTGAAAATCAAAAGTGACCGACTCATTATAATATTTATAATGATTACGCAAAATCCTATATATATGTATATACCTTATCTGTTCCGCGAAAACCATCTGTTCATACTACTATTATGACTTATATACAAATCCTTTGACAAATCTATTCACTTATCAGATAGAATTAGTAGAATAGATATGACTTGGTTAAAATATTATCACCATGATTTCATACATATATAAATAACAGCTATCCCTAAGTCAAACAATAAAAAAGTTTCTAAAGGAGTGTATAAAATGATCTATCCTTACAAAGGTAAAAACCCAAAAATTTCTGATTCTGCTTTTATCGCTGATTATGTTACGATTACCGGCGATGTTGAAATTGGTGATGAATCAAACATTTGGTTTAACACTTCCATACGCGGAGATGTAGCACCAACGATAATTGGAAAAAGGGTCAGCGTCCAAGATAATTCTGTCTTACACCAAAGTCCTAATAACCCGCTTATTATTGAGGACGGTGTAACAGTTGGACACCAAGTGATTCTTCACAGCTGCACACTAAGAAAGAATGCTTTAATCGGCATGGGTTCAATCGTACTTGATCAAGCCGAAGTGGGGGAAGGTGCTTTTATTGGTGCCGGAAGTCTCGTACCTCAAGGAAAGAAAATCCCGCCGGGCACACTTGCCTTTGGCCGGCCTGCCAAAGTAATTCGCGAATTAACAGCAGAAGATATAGCCGATATGGATCGCATCCGAAGAGAATATGTTGAAAAAGGCATATACTATAAATCATTACAAAAGAAATCAAATTGATAGTAGTAGTATTTTCTACATTGCCAATATTAACCGTATAAGTAGTTACTAAAATTAATTTATACTAGTATTATCAACTAAAACATCAGGGTGGGGCTCATGATTTTATTATACTTAGTTATTGTCGTTTTATCTTTATTACTCATTTTCCTAATAGCTAAATTAGTTGACCGAAAACGTTTATTTACTTCTTTCATTATGGTCTCCGTAATTATTCTTGTAATAGCAGCTAGTTTTGTTCTTGATTCAATAAAAACGAGAAATGTAGCAAATGCTGTTGAGCAAATGAAATACTGGTTTCAATCGCCCATTGTCAAAACCAATACATTATTACAGGATACGTTTGACTTATCAGTAATCAAAATGAAAGACAGCGTCCTTATCGATGCTCCTGTCATTAATCAGCTTCCCGAGCTTCCGCGCGGCTGTGAGGTAACCAGTCTTGCTATGCTGCTTCAATATGCAGGAGTAGAAGTAGACAAAATGACGCTCGCTGAAAGAGTTAAAAAGGAGCCTTCGACCTATCGTAAGGAAAACAATGTCATCTATTTCGGGCATCCAAACGACGGCTTTGTCGGTGATATGTACTCCTATCATAATCCCGGTCTTGGCGTCTATCATAAACCGATAAAAGAACTTGCAGATCAGTATTTACCGGGCAGGATGGTTGATTTAACCGGGTCAGATTTTCAAGAATTAAAAATTCATTTATCTGATAACCGCCCTGTTTGGGTGATAATAAATACAACCTACAGCAGGCTTCCTGACAGCAGGTTTCAAACATGGCAGACACCAAGCGGACCTGTCAATATTACCTATAAGGAGCACTCCGTCCTGGTAACTGGCTATGATGCTCAGTATATTTACTTTAATGATCCTTTAACTGGTAAAAAAAATAGAAAAGCACCCATAATGGAATTCGAAGATTCCTGGGTGCAAATGGGAAGTCAAGCTATTACGTACCTTCATTAACCTCTGACCGCTTGGCTCAATGGCTCTAAAGTCTCTTGTTCAAAGGAGTATTTCTTTTCCACATAGATTTGATGCCAAACCATAAACATAAGTACTGTCCAGACTTTACGGCTATGGTCCGCTTTTCCTTGGCAATGTTCTTCTAAGAGATTCAAAATATACGTTTTATTGAGTAAATGATCCGTGTCACTTTCACGGATTATTTTTTTTGCCCAATCATTCATTTCATCCTTCAACCAGTGGCGAATTGGAACAGGAAAACCTAATTTTTTACGATTCAACACGTGATCTGGAACAATGCCTTCAGCCGCCTTACGAAGGACGTACTTTGTTGTACCGTCTGCTGTTTTTAAGCTTGTTGGAATATTCGAAGCAACACGGAATACTTCTTTGTCCAAAAATGGAACTCGCAGCTCCAATGAATGGGCCATCGTTACACGGTCTGCTTTTAGTAAAATATCACCGCGCATCCACGTATGGATATCAATATACTGCATTTGATCAACCGGGTCATAGCCGCGGCTTTCCATGTAAAGAGGCTTAGTAATATCTGTATAGTGAAGATTTGGATTAAATACATTCAACAGCTGTTTCTTCTCTATCTCCGTGAACATTTTTGCATTTCCTATATAGCGTTCTTCCATCGGTGTGACACCGCGCTCAATGAAGCTTTTTCCCTTCATTCCTTCAGGCATTAGTCTCGCAATCCACTTTAAAAATACTTTACCGAACTGTGGCATTTTATTAAACATCTTTAGAGATTCCGGTTCCCGATAAATATTGTAGCCTCCAAATAGTTCATCGGCTCCCTCACCAGATAAAACAACCGTAACATGCTTTCTTGCTTCACGGGCCACAAAATAAAGAGGCACACATGCAGGGTCTGCAAGAGGGTCGTCCATATGCCACATAATTTTCGGTACTTCGTTCATATATTCTTCAGGTGAAATGACATAGCTGATATTTTCCACACCCAGCTTGTCTGCTGTTTCCTTTGCTACATCAATTTCACTAAACCCATTATGTTCAAATCCAACAGAGAAGGTTTTAATTGCCGGATGAAACTCCTTCGCGATTGATGCAATAATTGAAGAGTCAATCCCGCCTGATAAGAATGACCCGACAGGCACATCACTTCGCATATGAATGTTAACAGAATCAAATAATACATCTTTAATTTCTTTAATATAATCACTTTCTGATTTTTGCACCGGCTGGAAATGTGCTTTCCAATATCGTTTAATTTCCATTGCTGAACCAATTTTCTTAGTAAAATAGTGTCCTGGTTCAAGCTTATGAATACCCTGTGATAATGTTTCTGGCTCAGGAACAAATTGATACGTTAAATAATGCTGCAAAGATTCATAATTTAATACATCATTTTTCATAGCCAACAAAATACTTTTTTTCTCAGAAGCAAAAAACGTCCGATCATCATTTTCGGAATAAAAGAATGGCTTGATGCCGAAAGGATCTCTAGCTCCATACAGAGTTTGTTCTTGCTTATCCCAGATGACAAAAGCAAACATACCGCGTAAACGCTCAACTGCTTTCTCTTTTATATGACTATAAAGCGCAATGATGACCTCTGTATCAGAACTTGTTTCAAATGACAAACCTTCTTTGATAAGTTCTTCACGTAACTCAACATAGTTATAGACTTCGCCATTAAAAATAATCCAATAGCGTTCATTTTCATATGTCAAGGGCTGATGGCCGCTCTCAATATCAATAATACTTAATCGACGAAATCCAAATTGAATATGGTTATCCATATAATATCCATCATCATCAGGTCCACGATGAGTAATAAGATTATTCATCTGTTTGAATAAGTGCTTATCGCTTTCGTTATAATTTTGTGCCTTTTCATGTACACAACCAATAAAACCACACATTATGTACGTCACTCCAATCTTTATTTAAAAAGCAAGTAATCTTCCTTGTCTAAAAATACGTTAAAAAACATACTCTCTTATACTACCACTAATTTTTTTATAATGGCATGAAGTTATAAAAAAAACAATGGGAAAATCATGCTATTATATGCAGTTTATACTTTTTCATATAGTCTAAAACGTTTGGTTGTTTTAGCTGGACTATGTTAACAAATCATATTAATAAGTCGGATTTTTGACTCATCCGTGAGAAATGTCCATTTCTCCCGCCTTTCAGCTGTGCTGAAAGGTTGCTGTATGGTTAGGAAGTGACAGGAGAAAATTCATTTTCTCCTGTCACTTCCTAACCATACAGCTTTAGATGAGTCAAAAATCAACCATGTTAATAAACAAGGCTTTTAGATAAGAAATTATGTGAAATCATATGTATATAAGGTACCAGAGCCATTTAAAACAAAAGGAAGCGGGAGCTGCATCATCCTTGCAGCTCCCGCTAATCATTACGATCAGTATGTTTACATATGACTCTTTAATGCTTGTTCTCGTAAGACATCTGCCTTATCAGTACGTTCCCATGGAAGGTCAACATCCAAACGGCCGAAATGACCATATGCAGCCGTTTGTTTATAGATAGGACGACGAAGATCGAGCATTTTAATAATACCTGCCGGACGAAGATCAAAGTTATTATTTACTACATCTACTAACACATCTTCATCCACTTTACCTGTTCCAAAAGTATCAACTGAAATGGATACCGGACGGGCTACGCCAATGGCATAGGCAAATTGAACTTCCACTTTATCGGCCAATCCAGCAGCAACAATATTTTTCGCAACATAACGAGCAGCATAAGCTGCTGAGCGGTCTACTTTTGTCGGATCCTTACCAGAGAAAGCGCCGCCTCCATGACGTGCATAACCACCATATGTATCAACGATAATTTTTCTTCCTGTTAGACCGGCATCCCCTTGCGGCCCTCCGATCACAAAACGGCCAGTTGGATTAATAAAATATTTTGTTTGATCGTCAATCAATTCTTTTGGCACAACAGGAGAAATGACAAATTCCTTTATGTCACGCTGTATCTGTTCAAGACCGATTTCAGGATCATGCTGTGTTGAAATAACGATGGTATCAACTCGAACAGGCTTATCATGTTCATCATATTCTACTGTTACCTGTGTTTTTCCATCCGGACGGAGATAAGCAATGGTATTACTTTTGCGTACCTCTGTTAAACGGCGAGAAAGCTTATGGGCTAATGAAATCGGTAATGGCATCAGCTCACTTGTTTCATTGCAGGCAAAACCGAACATGAGACCTTGGTCTCCTGCACCAATTGCCTCAATTTGTTCATCAGTCATTGTTCCTTCACGGGCCTCTAATGCTTGATCAACCCCCATTGCAATATCTGGAGACTGCTCATCAATTGACGTTAATACGGCACATGTTTCAGAGTCAAATCCATATTTAGCTCTTGTATAGCCAATTTCCTTTACGGTACTACGAACAATTTTTGGAATATCAACATATGTTGATGTAGTTATTTCACCTGCCACTAATACTAATCCGGTATTAACCGATGTTTCAGCAGCTACACGTGCATTAGGATCCTTTTCAAGGATTGCATCTAATATAGCATCAGAAATTTGATCACAAATCTTATCTGGATGGCCCTCAGTAACTGACTCCGAAGTAAACAAGCGACGTTTTGACAATCTGATTTCCTCCTTATATATAATGAGATTGCTAAAAGCGACGTTCGAGCAACCTCTCATGATACGGAACTCATTCCCTATTAGTTTGGAAAAAACAAGGAGTATTTATCCTTTGTATTTAATAAAAAACCAAGTAAATAATTCCTTATTTATTCAAGACGCATAAAAAAAGCCTTTTCATTATGTGAAAAGGTTGAAAACAAAAAGATTCGCGCCTTTCACTCTTATCGTTCAAGGAAAAAAATCCTTGCCACAGATTAGCACCTTTGCTAATGATTTTGCATACGTATAATCATTTCTAGTATACGCTTCTTTCATTAACAGGTTGCTGGGTTTCATAGGGTCTGTCCCTCCACCAGCTCGGGATAAGAGAGTATCCGTTCAAGGTAAAATCATATCGTACCTCTAGAATGACTGTCAATGAATTTACTAAAAATAATTTCCTATTAATATATATACTACTATTCTAACCATTTTTTTCAATCTGTATATTTAACCATTCAAATTTTTGGGAAAAGACTAAAAACTTTCATTATTAGTATAGACTATTCATATAATTGTGTTATACTAATCATGAAATAAATTACTCTGAAATATACGATAACTAAATTGATTAAAGGAAGGTATTCGTCGGATGAATTTTGTAAGTTTGAAACAAGAAATAAATGAATTTCTTAATGGCACTAATATTCTTACTCAATTATCTGTTCCACAACTTGTTGAAAAAGTATTATCTCGAAAGGAAGCGCTACTAACATCAACCGGCGCTGTAGCAGCTACAACAGGAAAATACACTGGAAGATCTCCTAAGGATAAATATATTGTCGAAGAAGAGTCTGTAAAAGACAAAATTGATTGGGGTTCCGTTAACCAGCCAATCTCCAAAGAAGTATTCTCAAGTCTTTACAACAAAGTGTTGGAATATTTAAAAGAAAAAGACGAGGTTTTTGTATTTAAAGGCTTTGCAGGAGCTGATGAAAAACATCGACTTCCTATCCAGGTTATTAATGAATATGCATGGCATAACTTGTTTGCCCATCAATTATTTATTCGTCCAACTGAGGAAGAATTAGCAGCACATGATGCTGGTTTTACTGTTATAGCAGCACCTAATTTTAAAGCTGACCCTGCCATTGATGGAACAAAGTCAGAAACATTTATTATCATTTCCTTTGAACAGCGGACTGTACTTATCGGCGGAACAGAATATGCCGGTGAAATTAAGAAATCTGTCTTCTCGATTATGAATTATCTATTACCTGAAAACGGTATCATGCCAATGCATTGTTCTTCTAACGTTGGCAATGAAGGCGATGTAGCCCTTTTCTTTGGTCTTTCAGGAACAGGAAAAACAACTCTTTCTGCAGACCCAAACCGTCGTTTGATCGGTGATGATGAACATGGTTGGTCAAGTAATGGAGTCTTTAATATTGAAGGCGGCTGCTATGCAAAATGTATCAATCTATCTAGAGAAAAAGAACCGCAAATTTTTGATGCAATTCGATTTGGATCTGTACTAGAAAACGTTATCATTGACCAAAATTCACGTATTGCAGACTACGATGACGGCACACTGACTGAAAATACACGTGCTGCCTATCAGTTGCAGGCAATTGACAATATTGTAGACCCTAGCGTTGCTGGTCACCCAAATACAATTATTTTCTTAACTGCTGATGCTTTTGGTGTATTACCTCCAATTGCAAAGCTTTCAAAAGAACAAGCCATGTACCACTTTTTAAGCGGATACACTTCCAAACTTGCTGGAACTGAACGAGGTGTTACTTCACCTGAAGCAACTTTCTCTACATGCTTTGGATCACCATTCCTGCCGCTTCCAGCTACACGCTATGCTGAAATGCTTGGAGAAAAAATCAGCCAGCACAATTCAAATGTATTCCTTGTCAATACAGGCTGGACTGGCGGCGAATATGGCGTTGGATCCCGTATGAAGTTAAGCTATACTCGTGCAATGGTGCAGGCAGCACTTGAAGGTGAGCTTACAAATGTAGAAACGAAAAAAGATGATATTTTCGGTTTAGAAATTCCTTTACATGTACCAGGTGTTCCGGATGAGGTCTTGCAACCTAATCGTACTTGGTCTAATCAAGCTGAATATGAAGCAAAAGCGAAAGAATTAGCGGAAAAATTCCGTGAGAACTTCAAAAAGTTCCAAAATGTTTCTTCTGACATTATTGAAAAAGGCGGCCCAACCGCTTAAAATGCCAACAAAAAACAGCAACGTTTAAGTTGCTGTTTTTTTATTAGTTCGTACTATTAAGTGAAATAAGCTGATATGTAATCGTCGTTTGGTTATTTTCCCATTCTAGTCTTTTTATTACAGCGTATCCACCTGGATCACTTTCTTTCGTTTTTCTTACTTCGACTGGGATTTCAATCGGATACAGGCGATAATCATCCTTTACTAAAGTAAAATTATTCTCATCTATTCTTTTTTCCTTACCCTTTGTCACAATCATCGTATTTAATTCTAAAGGCATTCCCATCTATTTCCTCTCCTTATAAAAAAGAATTTTGATATCAGACGAAAACCTATTCTTCTATATGCTATATTACCATTAGTCAGCTTGTTTTTTCATCCACAAGGTTAAATCAGAAACAATTTGTCTGTTCACAGCAGGGGGAAAATAATGAGTATAAGGCTCAAAATACCAACATTCTACACTTTTATTAAGCTCTTTTAATCTGTTTTCCAACCGATGAGCGTGTTCAACAGAAACATTTGTATCCTTTCGGCCATGAATAATTAAGACCGGCGGTTTGAGCTCTTCAAGAAGATAAAGTGGTGTACGGTATTGATACTGTTCTGGAACCTTTGTTGGAGTTCCACCAATCACCCGTTTCATCATTCTGCGTAAATCCTTTCTTTCCATATATGTTAGTAACATATCACTAACCCCTCCCCATGTAACAACAGATGCCGCCTCTGGGAACTTGATTCCGGTTAAAAGGGACATTACACCACCGCGTGAAAAACCGAAAATATGGATTTTCCTTACTCTATTATGATTTGATAAAAGCTGGAAGGCTGAAAAAGCATCTTCTCTGTCATCACCAGCGAAATCTTCATTCCCTTCCCCACCTTGATTTCCGCGGTAAAAAGGAGCAAATACGATAAACCCTTCCGAGGCAAATTGGATAATTCGTGCTGGCCTTACCTTCCCGACATTTTTGATTCCCCCTCTTAAATAAAGAAATCCATCATATATTTCATCATTTTTGGGTTCAGCTAGCAGTCCCTTTACCTTCAAACCATCTACTAGATAGGTTATCAGCGATAATTCAATTTCCGGATGAGGGGAAGGAAATTTTAGTTTATCGATAATAGTAGTCGTCATCCTCTTCTCCTTTAACTGTTTAATATGATTATTATTCTCATGATTAATTCGAAAAAATTCCTGACAGAGTAACCATCAGGAATTCTAACGTCAGATATTTGATTAGTTCGTAATAATCACTGGACCTTCTTTTGTAACAATAACTGTATGCTCAATTTGAGCCACAAAGCTTTTCTCCTCAGTCACATAAGTCCAGCCATCATCTAATTGATATACTTCTTCAGCACCAGTAGAGACGAATGGTTCAAAAGCGATAACCATTCCATCACGGAGAATTTCTTTATCCCATGCATCATAATAATTCAAGATATGATCCGGAGCTTCGTGCAAGGATAAACCAACCCCATGTCCGGTAAGGTTTTTTATCACAGTAAAACCATTTTGTCTTGCTGTTTGATAGACTACTTTACCGATAGCATTTTTTCTAGCTCCAACCTTAAATTTCGTTAACCCAGCTTCAAATGCTTTTTTCGCTGCATCACAAAGCTTATATAACTCTGGTTTTCCATTACCAACAACAAAGGATAAACCGGTATCAGCATAATAACCATTTTTCGAACCGGAAACATCAATATTCACTAAATCTCCGTCTTGGATAACCCGGCTTCCTGGTATTCCATGTGCTACTTCTTCTTGAACACTAATACATGTATACCCTGGAAAATCATACTCACCTTTTGGTGCTGAAAGTGCACCATATTTTTCAAACAACTCACCGGCAAAATCATCGAGTTCCTTTGTTGTAATACCCGGCTTTGTTTTCTTTATCATTTCATCACGAATGGTTCCAACAATTTTTCCAATCTCTTTGAGACCTTTTAAATCTTCGTCTGACCTAATAATCACTTTTATTCCTTCTTTCTAAAAAAGCAAATACACTTTATATTCAATTTGTCTTTTGTATCAACCAATTTTACCATAGTCTTCAAGAAATTCTCAAACGACTTTTTATTTGATAAAGGCCTATAGATTCGTTTTTGTAGTAATATATACTATATGATTATCTATTTAAAAATAATTACTTTATCAAAAAAAATTTAATGTAAATTATAAAATGAAAAAATATTTTTCCTCTTTCAATTGTGTTATACTATTTCAAAGGAACCATTTAAGAGAGGAACATTCGTGATGTCACAGAATTGCATTGGAAAAATACGTTCAAATTATGCCCGTCTTAGCGAAAAAGAAAAGAAAATAGCCGACTATATTTTAAATGATCCAGACCAAATTATTCACGGTACAATCAATGAAGTTGCCGAGGATTTAAATGTTGCTGATGCAACGGTGTTTCGTTTTTGCAAACGGATTGGATTTAAAGGATACCAGGCAATGAAAATTGCTCTTGCCTCTGAAATTGTCACTTCTAACCAACAAGTCGATGAAGATGTTGGAATCCTAAAAGATGATGATGAAAAGACCATTGCAGATAAAATCTTCCGATCAAATATCAGAACATTAGAAAACACACTTGAGATTTTAGACAAAGCAGCCATTCAAAAGGCAGTAGATATCCTGCTGCATGCAAACAGAGTGGAATTATATGGAACGGGCGGATCTGCAGTTATAGCTATGGATGGATTTCATAAATTTGTGCGGACAGGAGTTAAAGCGTTTGCATTTATTGATTCCCACTTTCAATTAATGGCTGCCTCTCAGCTGACAGAAAAAGATGCAGCTGTTGTCATTTCTCATTCAGGAACCAACAAGGATACCTTAGCGATTTTAAAAACAGCTAAGAACAATGGAGCTAAAACGATTGCCATTACTGGCTATCCTAAATCACCTATTGCCCAGCATGCTGATGTATCACTCTATACAAGTTCAGAAGATACTGAATACCGCTCTGAATCCTTATCATCAAGGATTGGACAGCTTAGTCTAATAGATGCATTATATGTTAATTTGAGGGTATTAAATAAAGAAAACGCCAAGGTTTCCCTCCAAAAAATTAGAAATACCATTTCTGAAACAAGAATGTAGTATCAACTTCATACAAAAATCAAACTCCTTTAATACATCACTTAAGGGAGTTTTTTATTTCATCAATATAACTCCCAAAATAGACGGTTATTCCCATCAATACTTTTTCACGAGAGCAAGCAAAATAAGAGAGTAGTCCATCTATTCAAAGGAGGAAGTTCAATTGAGAAAACGAAAATTCAGTATTTTTGTGACCCCTATGCTTATTTTAGGCTTAGCAGCTTGTAATAATGACACAAATGGAGCGATGGATACACAAAATGGCAATCAGCTAAATACATCGAATCGAACAGGCACGAATGTATATCAAGTCAATAACAGAAATCGTGAGATTGATGACCGCACTGCCTATGGATTTGATCACCGCGGTCCGCTTACTGAAGATTACTTAGATAACGATAATAATGCAAATAGAACAGCAAACAACAATCGACCGACGTATTGGACTGTTCAAAATAACAATGACGATAATCGTAATAATGGTCGTAATGCCGCTAGGGTAAACAATAATAATAATCGAAATGCAACAAATGTGAACTGGAACAGAAATAACCATGGAGACTGGGGAACTGGATATTTGGGAGCAGGAACCGCCAATCCTTGGACACTTCGAAATGTCAATGATGCGAACGACGCTAATTGGACAGGACAGAATAACAGAAACAATTCCAAAGCAACTAATAACCAAACAAACAAAACAGCTCGAAATCAAAATTATGATAACACCGGCGATAATCCAAATCTATCTAGCCTTAATACGTCTCAATCTAGCAACAAATACCCGCATACAAGGGCCGTTCTAGTTCAAGAGGCTAGATATCAATTTATTCCTGTCAACCCAAATCAAGATAACCGTTTACAGGCAATGCTTAGAAAACAACGGGAATTGGCACAAGCACCAGAGACACAAACACAGCAGCAGCAGGCACCAGCACAACAGCAACAACAAGCTCCTGCAGGGCAGCAGGCACCAACACAGCAGCAACAACAAGCTCCTGCAAGGCAGCAGGCACCAACACAGCAGCAACAGCAAGCTCCTGCAGGGCAGCAGACTCCTGCTAATGTTAGTCAAGCTGTTCAGCAGGTAATTGATTTGACAAATGAACAACGCCGAAAAAATGGGCTTCCTGCTTTACAAGCAGATACTAAATTAAACAGTGTTGCCCAAATGAAGTCTGTTGACATGCAGCAGAAAGGATACTTTTCACACACAAGCCCTACCTATGGCTCTCCATTCGACATGATGAGAGACCAAGGTGTATCCTATCGAACAGCAGGTGAAAACATTGCGCAAGGACAAAGAACACCGCAGGAAGTTGTTAATGCTTGGATGAACAGTGAAGGACACCGAAAAAACATTCTAAGCCGTAACTTTACACATATCGGTGTAGGTTACGAAACAAATGGAAATCACTGGACACAAATGTTTATTGGAAAATAAATAAAAAATCGTGAACTTTTTACTCTGAAATCAAATCTGATTTCAGAGTTTTTTTGTGGCAAGAAAATGGGCACTCACACATTTTTCCGAATTTCATACGATATTTTAGGCATCGAAAATTTATATATATTAGAGGGAGGTCCCTATCATGAAAAAATGGTGGAAGGCTGGTTTTTTACTTCTTGTTATTACTATATTAATGACCAGCCTTGTTGCTTGTAATTTTGGAAAATCAAATGATAACGAGAAAAAGCTGGAAAAGGTTCGAATAGCAGAAGTCACACGTTCTATTTTCTACGCCCCCCAATATGTCGCAATTGAAAAAGGCTTTTTTGAGGAAGAAGGTCTTGATATTGAATTAATGACCACGTTTGGCGGAGATAAAACGATGACAACCCTCGTTTCAGGAGGTGCTGATATCGCACTAGTCGGATCAGAGACCTCCATTTATGTATCAGCACAAGGCTCAACAGACCCGGTTATTAATTTCGCCCAGCTTACCCAGACAGATGGTACCTTTCTCGTTTCCCGAGAAAAAATTGAAGACTTTGACTGGTCAATGCTAAAAGACAGCACTTTCCTTGGTCAACGAAAAGGCGGAATGCCACAGATGGTTGGTGAATTTGTACTGAAAAATCACGGAATTGATCCGCATAATGACTTGAACTTAATCCAAAATATTGATTTTGCAAATATTGCTAATGCCTTTATCTCGGGCACGGGAGAATTTGTCCAATTGTTTGAACCACAGGCAAGTATGTTTGAAAAAGAAGGCAGAGGATATATTGTTGCGTCATTCGGAACGGAGTCAGGACATGTACCATATACTACCTTTATGACAAAGGAAAGTTATATTGAAGAGAATCAAGAAATCGTAGAGAAGTTTACTCGCGCAATATATAAAGCCCAGCAGTGGGTATATGAAAACAGTTCAGCAGAAACTGCAAAACTCATCCAAAAATACTTTGAGAATACGGAACTGGAAATTATTGAATCCTCTATTGAGCGTTATAAAAATCAAACCTCCTTTGCAACGGATCCAATTTTAGATGAAGAAGAATGGGATAATTTACAAAACATTATGGATGAAGCCGGCGAACTGCCAAAACGAATTGAATATGAAACATTAGTCAATACGGAATTTGCTGAGAAAGTCATGAAATAACGAAAAATGGAAGCGCCTGTTCACCTTCGGACATAGCACAAGACGAACCGGTTGTTCTTTAACCTTCCAATCGGATTGGCTTATGACCTCAAGGGGGGAGGTGCTAGAGCCAATAACACTTTCCCGCTTTCACTATATAGAATGACTCGCGGAAAGAGTATTACTTTTTCCGTGAGTACCCATAAAAAACCCCCTTGCCAGTATGGATAGAGAATTTTCGTAAGGAGGGCCATACATGAATTTTTTAAAGGTAAAAAATATTAGTCATACTTATTTTACAAAAACATCTGCTACTACCGCCCTCTCTGACATTTCCCTTGATATTGCAGAAGGAGAATTCGTATCGTTGCTTGGACCGAGCGGATGCGGAAAAACCACCCTCCTTTCGATTATTGCAGGCTTAATCAAGCCAACTGAAGGGTTAGTCACGTTAGAGGGAAAAAGAATTGGCAATAAATCAAACGATATTGGATATATGCTTCAGCAAGATTATTTATTTCCATGGAAAACCATTGAACAAAATATTCAAATTGGTCTAAAACTAAACAAACTACTTCAGAAAGATAGAATAAAATATACCCTTCAGTTGCTTGAAAAAATGGGCTTAAAAGGAGTCGAAAAACAATTCCCAAAGGAGCTTTCAGGAGGAATGAGGCAGCGTGTTGCACTAGTCAGGACATTAGCCACCGAGCCAAAGGTTCTCATGCTTGATGAACCCTTTTCCGCGCTTGATTTTCAAACAAAACTTCATTTAGAGGATCACATCTTCGAAACACTTAAGTCTTTTAATAAAACAGCTATTCTTGTTACACACGATATCGGTGAAGCTATTGCCATGAGCGACCGAATCTTTCTATTATCCTCCCGACCTGGCCAAATCTATAAGACCTTTATCATTCCTGATGAACTGCGAAATCTAGTCCCCTTTCATGCAAGAAATCATGAATTATTTCAAAGCTTATTCCAAACCATTTGGAAGGAGTTGGAATCCCTTGAAGTCATCAGATGAGATTCAACAACTTCACCAAAAATTTCTGGCTTCCTTAAAAAGGGAAAAGAGATGGGTTCGGTTTTATCAGTTAATTATTTTCCTGGTTTTTTTCGGCAGCTGGGAGCTAGCTAGTCAATTAAGATGGATTGACCCGCTAATTTTTAGTTCTCCTTCAAAAGTATGGAAGTTACTGATTGAAAATGTTCAAAACGGTTCATTGTTCATGCATATAGGTGTGACACTCGGTGAAACCATTCTTGGCTTCCTTCTCGGCACCCTGCTTGGAACTTTGTTAGCTGCTCTACTATGGTGGTCACCTATCCTTTCAAAAATCTTTGATCCCTATTTGGTTATTTTAAATGCCATGCCAAAAATCGCATTAGGGCCCATACTAATCGTTGCACTCGGTCCAAACTTTACATCTATTATGGCCATGGGAGCCTTAATCTCCGTCATTATTACGACCATTGTAGTTTATACAGCTTTTCGTGGAGTTGACCCGAACTATTTAAAGGTTTTATATATATTTGGCGCGACTAGAGCACAATCATTCAAGGAAGCTGTCCTGCCAGCTTCATTTCCGACTATCATTTCTACCTTAAAGGTCAATGTCGGCCTTTCTTGGGTTGGCGTTATTGTAGGCGAATTTCTCGTGTCCTCCAAAGGACTTGGCTATATGATCATCTACGGCTTCCAAGTATTTAATTTTACACTTGTATTCTTATCTCTATTCGTTATTGCCATATTCGCCACTATCATGTACCAGCTTGTCGAACTACTTGAGAAAAAGTTAATAAAAAACAATTAAAAAGTGTCAGGCACCACAAAAAGACAAAATAAGATAGACTGTCCATTTGCAATGCCTGACACCTTTATGATTACACCGTTTGTAATAAAGATATTTTTTCTAGAGCCAACTCAACAATCTTGTCTTTCATAATAAAACTGTAGGAGTCCTGAAAGCGGAGGGCTAACAAATCCCCACCGACTAGAACGGGGCCGTTTGTTTCGAAGTAGTCCTCCTTTGGCTCCAAGTATGCTGCTTCAGCATAGAAAATGGCTTTAACAAAAGAATCCTCGCCGGTATTCACTTCATATTCTCCTATATACTGCAGCGATGTTAGGAGGGCACCGGTTTCCTCCTCAACCTCTCTTCTCGCTGCTTCTTCCAACGTTTCATTTTCTTCCTTTTTGCCGCCGGGAAATTCCCAGCCCCTTTCTTTATGTTTGGTTAACAGCCATTGATCATAAAAACGGCATATAACCAGCACATGACTTGCTTTTTTAACAAAAAAATCTTTTTGAAAGGAAACCGTGACTCTTCCGCCGTTATCATCGATAAAAGTATCCATATGTTAATGCACCTCTGTTATTTTCCACTAACCTATTTTAATGGAAAATGACTCGTTCAGCACTAAATATGGTCTAAAAACCCCATACTTTCAATATGCTGTTTTGCCTCATCGTCACCCAGCTCGTGAATTAACTGGTAAACCGCTTTAAGTTTCTCATCTTGAAGATCATTTTCAGGATCGTTATGATATTCACGGAACGGAATATGTGCTCGAATAAAGTTTCCTATTGATGCTGATGCATTTTCATCAAAGTGTTCCCTTAACTGGCGAATCTCTTCCTCAGTTGCTTCAATTTTGAAGTTCCATGGTGAATCAGTTGCGCTCTGAGAAATAGATCCTGAAGCAATTTCAATATAATAGGTTTTTTTTTCGTTCATAATCATTCATTCCTTTTTACCTTTATCATCCCCATGGTATAATGAATACTATACGAAAAACTTCCTAATCTAACGGGAAGGAATTTTTCACATATTAATGGGTAAAATTAAATATAATGTAAAAATTGCTAAGTCATTATATACTAAAGATGGAGGTGATAATTATGAAACTTGTAGATGAACTTTATGAAATGTATCGAAACAAGTTAACCGGGGATGAAGAAGACATTGATATGTTAGCGTTTGCATTTCTTGAAGAAATGTCAAAGGAAGACATTTTGCATCTAATTCAAGAAATGGATGAGCAAGAGCTGTATACACT
This sequence comes from Niallia endozanthoxylica, assembly GCF_008710145.1. Taxonomy (GTDB): domain Bacteria; phylum Bacillota; class Bacilli; order Bacillales; family Cytobacillaceae; genus Bacillus_BD; species Bacillus_BD endozanthoxylica. Next base: position 26,562 of record NZ_VYKL01000059.1, on the reverse strand, counting down.
TATGGGGCTCTATTTAATTGAAAGTTTAAAAGGAAAATTTGCCAAAGAAGATTATGGTCAACAGCAAAGCCCAATATTAAATCAGCGGAACCTTCATTAAACATACATACATATTTGAAATTTATTTTCAAAAGGCTGCTTCATCATGAGGGAGTCTCTTCTTTTTGCATTACAGCTCAATCAAAATAAAAATAGAATGAATACTCAGCCACTTCGGACTGCATTCATTCTATATTTGTAAGTATCTTTAGGAACCTAGGTAAGACTTAAGCATCCACACATGTTTTTGCAGACTTCCATGAATCGAAAGAAGAACATCACCTGTTCCCTCATCACCCGCTTCATCTGCAAGCTTCATTGCAGCCTGCAGCTCCTGAATTAATTTCTCAAAATCATTGCAGGTATCTTGGACCATCTCTGCTTCGTTTTCGCCTCCGTTCGCTTCCTGAACGGATGTCAGCTCGAGACAAGCTTTCATGGTCGATACAGGTGTTCCGCCTATTGAAAGAAGTCTTTCAGCTAATACATCAATATGTGCATTTGCTTCATTATAGAATTCCTCAAATTTTTCATGTAATGTAAAGAAGTGTTGTCCTTTAACAAACCAATGATAATGGTGCAGCTTTACATATAGAACCGTCCAATTGGCGACCTGCTTATTTACAGCTTGAATTAATTCCTGTGTCATTATTCATCTACCTCCCTTCCTTAACATAACCAATTAATCATGCTTCATACCTAAATAAAAATTGGTTTAAAAGGTCATTCAAGGATTCTTTCCCGTTTCATGTTAAAATACTATTGAATAAAGGAGATGATAAAATGGTAACTGTACTAATAATTTCTATTATTATTGTACTTCTAGTATTAATCGTAAGTCTAAAGGTAACCAATAAAGCATACCAATATAAGCATACAATCGACCCTCCTGCCGAGGATTTGAATCACTCCAAGCATGAGCGAAAAACAGATGCATAAATGAAGCTCAGAAAGGCATATAACCTATGGATTTGGATTTATATTCGTTAATATTCAGCTCAATTTTATTTTTAAATATGATTTTAGCAATCATCGTTATCTTTATGGAAAATAAAGATGCCGGTCCTACATGGGCATGGCTGATGGTTCTATTCTTTATCCCAATTTTAGGCTTTATCCTCTATTTACTATTCGGTCAAAATTTGACCCGAAGCAAATTGTTCGAATGGGAAGATCGAAAAAAGATTGGCATTGAGGAAATGATTGCTGAGCAGACATCCAGCTTCCATGCAGGAAAATTTCCCCGTCATAACGGGATAACGGAGAATAATCAAGGTCTGATTTATATGCTGCTCGCTAATAATGATGCCATATTAACAACAGATAATACGGTAAAAGTGTTCACAGATGGAAAAGAAAAGTTTGATGCTTTATTCGAGGATATTAAAAATGCACATGATTTTATTCACCTTCAATACTATATTTTCAAAAATGATCATATAGGATCAAAACTGATTCTATTACTAATCGATAAAGCAAAACAAGGAGTAAAAGTACGTATTCTATATGATGATCTTGGTTCCCGTTCGTTAAGGAGGAAGGCTTTTAAAAAGCTTATTGAAGCAGGCGGTGAGGTTGAAGCCTTTTTTCCATCTAAATTCCCGCTTATTAATTTTCGATTGAATTACCGAAATCATCGAAAGCTTGTGATTATAGATGGAGAGATTGGTTATATTGGTGGATTTAATGTCGGGGACGAATATTTAGGCTTAAATAAAAGATTCGGCTATTGGCGGGACACTCATCTTCGAATTACAGGCAGTTCGGTCCATGCGATTCAAACAAGATTTATTTTAGATTGGAATCAGGCTTCACATCGGAATGACATATCTTATTTACCAAGTCTTTTTCCAGATACTGCACCTCAGGGAAATATTTCTATGCAAATTGTCTCAAGCGGACCTGATTCTGAATGGGAACAAATTAAATACGGTTATATCAAAATGATTTCATCTGCCAGGAAATCCATTTGGATTCAAACACCTTATTTTATTCCAGATGAAAGTCTTCTTGATTCTTTAAAAATCGCCGCTCTAACAGGTAAAGATGTGAGAATTATGATTCCTAATAAACCTGATCATCCTTTTGTTTATTGGGCCACTTATTACCATATCGGAAAAATTCTTAAAGCCGGCGCAAAGGTATATATTTATGATAATGGCTTTATTCATGCGAAGACAATTATTGTAGATCATTCTCTTTCATCAGTTGGTACAGCCAATATTGATGTGAGAAGCTTTCGGCTTAACTTTGAAGTAAATGCCTTTCTATATGATAAAGGTATTGCAGCTGCCTTATCAGAAAGCTTTCACGCGGACTTAAAGGTATCAAAGGAATTAACTCTTCAAGAATATAATCGGAGAAGTTTAATTATCCGTTTTAAAGAATCCATTTCAAGGCTGTTATCGCCAATTCTCTAGAGAAAACTCTCTTAAATAAATTATGCTGCATAATCCATTTATAAAGAAGGATCAAAAATGCTAAAAGCAGTTTTCATTTCAATCATCCGTTTTTATCAATTGGTGATTTCACCGTTAAAGCCCCCAACATGCCGTTTTTATCCGACTTGCTCCCATTATGGACTGGAGTCGGTTAAACAATTTGGTGCCTTAAAGGGAGGTTATTTAACTCTTAAGCGGATATTAAAATGCCACCCTTTTCACCCGGGAGGGATTGACGAGGTACCAGAGGAATGGCCCGGAATGGTGGGCGGAAAAAGAAGCAAAAAATGAAATAATAAAAAAGATGCTGTACCATGAACAAAACAATGATTCAGCATCTTTTTTATTTACTTCTCGTACCCTTTTATAACCAAATCCAATTTTCCTGTTGCAGGATCAATCACTAATCCATGAACAGGCGTATTTTCAGGCAGAAGCGGGTGATTTTTAATAACATCTACACTATGCGCAACATTTTCCTCGACGCTGTTGAATCCTTTTAACCATTTTTGTACATCTATTCCAGAGTATTCTAATGTATCAAGTGTTTTTTGAGACACTCCCCGCTTAAGCATATTGGGAATGATATCATCTGCTTTTAATCCGCCCATGCCGCAATCATGATGGCCGATGACAAGGACTTCATCTGCTTTCAATTGATAAACGGCTACTAAAATACTTCTCATTACGCTTCCAAATGGGTGCTTTAGAACTGCTCCAGCATTTTTAATCATTTTTACATCCCCATTTTTTACATTCAATGCATGTGGAAGTAATTCAAGTAAACGTGTATCCATACATGTCAGAATAACCATTTTTTTATCCGGTATTTTGCTTGTTGCAAACTCTTCATACTTCTTATCTTCTACAAATCTTTCATTGTAGGCAAGTACTTCATCAAGAATTCTCATTATTATAACTCCTTTATAAAAGTTTTCTCTCTTAGCATACAAAAATTCGTCAAAATAAAACAATCTTTTTGCCTTGCTTTTTATGGATAGATTTTGTAAGATTGAAATCGTAATGATTACGTATTATTAAATAGCGTAGATATAGGGGATACTTTTATATTTTGGCTTTTTTATTAACATAGTTGATTTCCTAACCATACAGCAACCTTTCAGCATAGCTGAAAGGCGTGAGAAATGTCCATTTCTCACGGATGAGTCAAAAATTAGGTCTATCAATATTGTTTGCTAACAAAGCTTATATTTTAAATCGTAACTAATACGTTTTATAGGTGATGAGAGGGGAAATAAAATGAAAAAATGGTTATTATTTTTAACAGTATTTCTTACCGTTAGCTTGGTATTAGCCGGCTGTGGTGAGACAGAAAAAGAAAAGGCTGAGACTGATTCAAATCAGCATTTAACGGCATATACAACAGTCTATCCTTTGCAATTTTTCACTGAGGAAATTGGCGGTGATTTGGTAAATGTCGAAACCATTTATCCGCCTGGTGCAGATGAGCATACATTTGAGCCGTCCCAAAAAGATATGATAAAACTAGCTGAATCGGACCTTTTTATTTATGTTGGCCTAGGCCTTGAAGGCTTTGTCGAAAAAGCAAAAGACTCCTTAAAAAATGAAAAGGTGACAATGGTTGCTGCTGGAGAATCCATCCATTTTGATGAAGACAATCATTCTGAAGAAGAAGGGCACGAAGAAGAACATGCGGATGAGCATCATCATGGAGATAGGGACCCGCATGTCTGGCTCGATCCAATTTTTTCAAAGGAATTAGCTGAATCCATTAAAGATGCCTTAATCGAAAAAGACCCGGAAAATGAAGCGACTTATGCGCAGAATTATAATGCATTAATACAAAGACTCGATGAACTAGACACCCAATTCTTAGAAATGGCTGAACAGGCAGAGCATAAAGAATTTATTGTGTCTCATGCCGCTTATGGATATTGGGAGCACCGTTATGGCCTAGAGCAAATCAGTATTTCTGGCTTATCCACTTCCAGTGAGCCGTCTCAAAAAGATCTTGAATCCATTGTAAAAACGGCCAAAGAAATAAATAGCAACTATATCTTTTTTGAACAAAATGTCAGTTCAAAATTAACGGAAATTGTTCAAGAAGAAATTGGAGCCGAAGCACTTACCCTTCACAACCTATCGGTAAGAACGGAAGAAGATATGAAAAAGAATCGTGACTATTTTTCTATTATGAACGATAATCTGCAAGCATTAAAAAAAGCTTTACACTGATACTGAAACATAAGGCAAAAGAGAGTCCCAAGTTTATTAAGGAACTCTCTTTTCTTTTTCATTAATCCTCATCATCATATTCTATTTCAATGATTTTCCCAGTATGTGCATCTATATCCACTTCTGCTTCACCGCGGTCAGTGCGCAATTCCAACTGATACTTGAGAATTCCGTCATCATGTTCCTTTTCAATCTCAACCATTTTTCCATTTACTGCTTTTTCCGCAATGGCAACTGCCTCTGTCTCCGAGATAGCTGTACCAGCTGAGTTTGTACTCTTTCCTTGATCAACAAACTTATCATCGTCAAAACCTTTATCATCCTGCTTTATCGAGTAAGGCTCACCAGTTACAGCATCAATATAGATATCATAGTCCATATGGTCTTTCTCAATTTCCACTTCATAATAGGATTTACCGACCTTTGTTTCCAAATCAATACTTTCAACTGTCCCATTCACTTCTTTAAGTGCGATTGTTTCTGCATCCTGAAGTGTAATAAACTCCTTTTTATTCTGGTCTTCCAAAGTATTATCTTGATTTTTGGCAGCTACTGCTGCAAATGAACCACCTAAAACAACCGCCGTACATACAAATCCAATCAAAATTTTCCCTTTCATCATCATTTCCTCCTTATTCTTATTTCCTGTTCCTTACACTATCAATATAACCTCGTAAAATGAGAACAAGGAGAAAGAAAGATTAAAATTCGATTAGAAATATCTTAGAATAAAACTCTTCTTTAAGCAGTTGAGATTCGGAACTGAATAGCTCCTCTATTAATCATCATCATCATGACCTTCATCATCCCAGGTTAATGATTTAACCTCACCTGTAATCGCATTAATCTCCACTTTCGCTTCCCGGCCGTCTTCGGTTTCAACATCAACCAAATAATAAGCAATGCCATTGACATTCTCCAGGTCAATATCATCGACTATACCTGCTACTTGTTCTAGCGCAAGTGCTGCTGCTTCCTGCTCTGTCAAACTTTTTGACACGTTCCCCTCATCCTGTACAATGGGTTCACTTGATTCCGGTTGCTCAGTCGGTTCAATAGGGTTAGACGGCTCTTCCGTTTTTTTTACTTCCTCCTTTTGCCCAATTCTTTTTAAAGAAGCTACTTCACCTGTTTCTTTATTGATGACAAGCTCATAAATTCCTGAACTTCTTTCTAATTCCATTACAAATTGGTTACTTTTCTGATTAATCCAATTAACCTTTCCTGTATAGCGTTCTTCCGCAATCGCCTGTGCTTCCTGCTCTGTTAACACGTCTGCACTAGTAAAAATAGAGCCCGCTATTTGATTAAATAAGAAGAAGAGGACAATTACAGCAGCGGCTCCGCCCAAAGCCCAAAGGAGTACCTTTCTTTTCATTTTCTCACCTCAAATCATTTACCTCTATTATGCATGTAAAAAATGAGAAAACCATGAGAAACATTACTTTTCTTTACCTACGGGCAGCACAATTTTGACAGTTGTGCCAATTCCCTCAACACTGTCTATTGTTAGCCTGACATTCATGGCATCAGCAATTTCTTTCGCAAGGGAAAGACCTAGACCTGTTCCACCCATTTTTCTGCTACGTGCCTTATCCACACGATAGAAGCGATCAAATACTTTATTCAAATCCTCTTTGGGAATCCCTACGCCTTTATCAGCAATTTGAATAAATGGAACACCCTCTTTTTGTCCAACTTCAACAGTTATCACATCCTCACTGTACTTTTTAGCATTATCTAAAATAATATAGATTAGCTGTTTTAACTTTTGTTGATCAGAAAAAGCGTTAATTCCATCTTGCTGCTGATGAAATTGAATTTCCCGACGATAGGCACTTTCAAACGCCTTAGTCGTTTGCCTGACATGCTCACCAAGGTCAATCCTTTCAAATTGGATAGTCCATTCTTCGTTATGCTTAGCTAATAGCAATAATTGCTCGACCATATCCTTCATACGGACAGCCTCTGAATGGATTGCTTCAATGGATTCATGGAAAATATCAGGTTCCTGAAGCCCCCTTCTTTTCATGAGACTTGCATAGCTTTCAATAACGGTTAAAGGAGTTCTAAGCTCATGTGAAGCATTGGCGACAAATTGGTCCTGTTTTTCAAAATTAGCTTCTAATAAATCCATCATATGGTTAAATGTCTCACCCATTTCATACAACTCATCCCTTGAACGTGATTCAAGCTGTATCCGTTTAAAACGGCCCTTCTTTCGAATCTCTGTCATCGTTTCAATCAGAGAGGTAATTGGGTTTGTAATCACATTACTAAGCAGACGGCTGGAAATGACAAGTGGAATCATCGCAATAATGGTGACAGATAACAAGACAATTCTTAAAATAGCAAGGTTATTAACAGCGTTTTGAATATTTTTCATGATTTGCAGATTAACAATTTGTCCATCTGTCCCAATTGTAGGAATGGATTGAAATAAATAGGTGTTATTTTTATAGGTGATTTTCTGTCGTATTTCTTTTTCAAAAAATTGTACTTCTCTATTGATTAGCTCTTTTTCTGAAGGAGTGATTACAAGCGAAAGAGGTTTATGATCTGAAGATACAATTTGGATCATTCCATCAATGGGAACGTAGGCACGAAGAAGTTCGTCTGTCTTTATCGCACCCAAGGATTCATTTATTCCATCGACAATTTTTTCTGCTTCAGCTTCAGCCTGTTCCTGTTCTCCTTCTAATATTAAATAGCTAAAAACAAAATAAATAGATAAATTAATTAGGACAAATAAACCAATAAAGAGAAACGTAGTTGAAAAATTGATTTTTTGACGAAGCTTCATTTTCCTTTCCTCAACACATACCCAACTCCGCGAACGGTATGAATTAATGGATCCTTATCGGGGAAGTCAACCTTTTTACGAATATAGCGGATATATACATCAACAACATTTGTATCTCCGTAGTAATCGTAGCCCCAAACCGTCTCAATAATTTGTTCTCTACTAAGTACCTGCTGTTTATTTTTTAATAAATAAATCAGAAGATCAAACTCACGGGGTGTCAGCTCAATTTGAGTGTCACCTCTCATGACAATCCTTGTTTTTTCATTTACAGTTAAATCTTCTAATTGAAGAAATTCTTCGTTAGTGACTTGCTCTTGCACCGACGGCTTTAGCCTTAAGGCTGCCCGAATCCTTGCCAGCAACTCTTCAATTTGAAAGGGCTTTGTAATATAGTCATTTGCCCCTAAATCTAGTCCTGATACTTTATCTTCAACAGAACTTTTAGCTGTCAGAAGGATGACTGGCGTATAAGTATCCTGTGTCCGAATCCGGCGCAGCAGCTCAATTCCGCTAATTCCAGGAAGCATCACGTCTAAAAGAATTAAATCCCATTTTCGACTTTGATATAATTCAAACCCTTTCAAACCGTCATTTGCTTTTCCTACTTCATATCCTTCATAGACGAGCTCAAGCTCCAACAAACGCAAAATCTTTTCCTCATCTTCAACAACTAATATAGAATTTTTCGTCACATGTATACCTCCCTGTTTTCCCATATCATTAGTTTATCATATCTAATTTGTATGTCCTTTTCATCCATAAGGGCTTTGATTTTTACAGCACAAAGAGGCCAGCCTCCTGAACCTGCCAGCCTCCTTGAAAATAGAACCTTTACTCATTTATTAGCTTTCGCAGCTCTCTCCGTAAAATTTTCTTCGATGCATTTCGGGGTATCTCATCAATGAAATAGATTTTCTTTGGTATTTTATACTTTGCAAGCTTTTCCTTACAAAAATCCATAATATCAGTTTCAGATACCGGTGCTTTTTTGACTAAAAACGCCACTGGAATTTCTCCCCATTTATCATCCTGTCTGCCGATAACACCGGCATCTTTAATAGCAGAATGTGAAGTAAGCACCCCTTCAATTTCTGCGGGATAAATATTTTCCCCTCCAGAAATAATCAAATCAGATCGCCTATCAAGTACAAATAAAAAGTCATCCTCATCTACATAGCCAATATCACCCGTGTGAAGCCAGCCATCTTGAAAGTCCTTACGATTATCCTTTTCCCTATTAAGATACCCTGGTGTAACATTCGGTCCTTTCACGACAATTTCACCTGGCTCATTTGCCATAGCTTCACGGCCATCCTGCATAATTTTTAACTGGGAAGGAAAAAGTGGTTTTCCCGCTGAACCTAGTTTTCGAAAACTATCCTCCGGAGACAAGGTGACAATTTGTGATGATGTTTCTGTCATCCCATAGGTTTGAAAGACAGGTATATCTTTTTTAACACATCTCTCTAAAAGTGGAAGTGAGGCAGGGCCACCCCCTAGCAGCATACAGCGAAAGCTTTTCGGAAGACGCTCCTCCTGTAAATAATCTAGAATCATCGTAAGTGTTGTACTTACAACAGACATGATCGTCACTTGTTCTTTACGAATGTCATTGAGAGTCTCATTCACATCAAATCTCTCATGAAGAACGATTTTCATACCATAGATAATACTTTTCATAAGAATAGAATATCCGCTGATATGAAAAAGTGGAACCGTACAGAGCCAGCAGTCATTTTCATGCAAGCCCAAATTTAGTGCAGAGCCTGTCGCACTCCACCAGTGATTCCCGTAGGTTTGAATCACACCTTTTGGGTAACCGGTTGTTCCGGATGTATACATAATCGTACAAATATCGTCTAGTTCTATTTCATCTATGATTAACGGCCCTTCAATAGGTGTCTCTGCCAATTCTTCCTTCTTAAAAATAGGTAAATCCGGCAGACTGTCGCTTATATTGCTCAGCTTTTCTAAAAATCTTTCCTCGCTAAGTAAAAAGACAGAATTAGAGTCTCTAATCTGCCAAATAAGCTCATCTGCTGTCAGGCGGTTATTTAATATAACAGCCCGTACTCCAAGCAGCTGAAGTGCCAAGAGAATGACAGCAGAATCTAAGTGATTCTGTAATAGAACGGCGGTAAACTGTTTGTTCTTTACCCCTTTTGAAGTCAGCTTTCCAGCCATTTCATAGGCAGCTTGGTACAGCTGTGTAAAAGTAATTGTTTCCCCTTTATAAATAATGGCTTGTCGATTAGGGGTTAAAAGTGCCCGCTTTTTCAGCCAATTCGGCATTGTTTGCGTCAAGTTCTTCACCTACTTAAGAAAAACAGCCTGACGGAGTTACCATCAAGCTGCAGTGTTTTTGTCAAAATTGAAAAGTATGATTGAGGCTGCCGCCTCCGCATTTTGATTTGTCCAGCTGCGGCGGCTAGACCCTCGAGGTCATAAGCTGTGACGATGAGAAGGTTAAAGAACAACCTTCTCCCCGTCCCAGCTTATGCTTGTCGGGTCTGGACAAGCCGCCTCCGCATTTCTATTAAGGGAATCTAGGGAATTTATCAAAGTCTGGCTGACGTTTTTCTTTGAAAGCGTCACGACCTTCTTTTGCTTCGTCTGTTGTGTAATAAAGAAGTGTCGCATCGCCGGCAAACTGTTGAATACCAGCTAATCCGTCTGTATCTGCATTAAAAGCAGCTTTTAAGAAACGAATGGCAGTTGGGCTCTTTTCAAGAATCTCTTCACACCATTTAATGGTTTCTTCTTCGACTTGCTCAAGCGGTACAACTGTATTGACAAGTCCCATATCCAAAGCTTCCTGTGCATTATACTGACGACATAAGTACCAAATTTCACGGGCTTTTTTATGGCCGACAATTCTAGCTAAATAACCTGAACCATAGCCTGCATCAAAGCTTCCTACCTTTGGACCCGTTTGGCCAAAGATCGCGTTATCTGCTGCAATCGTTAGGTCACAAACAATATGTAATACATGTCCTCCGCCAATTGCATAACCCTTTACCATGGCAATGACCGGTTTCGGAATCACACGAATTAAACGCTGAAGATCAAGCACATTTAAACGTGGAATTTGATCATCGCCTACGTAGCCACCATGGCCGCGTACGGATTGATCTCCGCCAGAACAAAAGGCCTTATCTCCTGCACCTGTTAAAATAATCACACCTACACTTGAATCATCACGTGCATAAGCAAAAGCATCGATTAGCTCCATAACTGTTCTTGGCGTAAATGCGTTATGAACCTGCGGACGGTTAATCGTAATCTTGGCCATTCCATTATACGTTTCATAAAGAATTTCTTCATATTTACGTCCAGCAACCCATTCTACTGTCATACTCAATTCCTCCTTTTTACTTTCTATCGGGACAAAAACCCATTTACTATTGTACCAAATTTTTCAGGTTGTTCCACATGAATAGCATGTCCACAGTCTTCAATGTTTTTCCATTTGACATGCTTCATCTTTTTTACCATTTTTTCAGCAATTAAGCAAAACTTTTGATCGTGTTTACCTGTGAGCAGAAGGGTTTCTGTTTCCAACTCCTGAATCCTATCCCACCAGGAAGGCTGTGCCCCAGTTCCCATTCCTAGTAAACTATTGCTCAGCCCGGTAATTGAGTTCTGCAGACGCTGCTGCTTTATTTCATGCTGTTTATGTATAGGAAGCTTCTTTTGCGTAGAAAAAAGCGGGATATTCTCCCAATAGTCAATAAATCGCTCCAATCCCTGATTCAGGATGAAACAACTGAGCTTTTCATCTTGAATCCGGCGATTTTCTCGCTCTTGATCTGTAGCCAACCCAGGTGATGCACTCTCTAAAATAAGCTTATGTAAGAATTCTGGATAAAGAATTGAGAAGCTTAAGGCAAGTCTTCCGCCCATAGAGTACCCTAACACATTTGTTTTATTAATATTTAAATGCTCAAGAATCTTTTTAATGTCCTTTGAAACGGACACAATATCATATCTCTGTACATCTGTTGGTGAAGCTGACTTTCCATGGCCGACAATATCAAGTGCGATTACCTTATGGTTCTTACTCCATGATGATAAAAAGGGCTTCCAGGTCGTTGAATCACCTGTAAAACCATGCAGTAACAGCAATGGGAACCCTTCACCAATAATGTCAGCATGATAGAGAATGCCATCAATGGTTATTTCCATCAGGCATCCTCCTTTTCCATCCAGGAGTCTATTTCCTGGGAAACAAATTCCCACAATTTTTTGTGTTCTTCTGCATTCTTTTCACGATTTGTTACGATTTCAATCACGCGAATCCCTTCTTTACCTCTATCCTGTAAGAGTGTCTGTGAAAACTGCTCCCAGTTAGAGATAGAAGTGAACTGTCCTCCGAACATCTCTACTGCTTTACTAAAGTCTAAATCAAGCGGTGTCCCGAATAGGAGTTCAAAATGCTTAGGATGGGAAGACTGCGGTAAAAATGAGAAAATACCCCCACCATTATTATTTATTAATATAATTGTGATGTTGACTTCTTGAAGTTTCGCAGCCACAAGGCCATTTAAATCATGGAAAAAGGTTAAATCACCGAGAAATAAATACAATGGCTGATGAATAGTTCCTACACCTAATGCAGTTGAAACCGTACCATCAATTCCATTTGCCCCTCGATTCGCCACTACTTTCATACTTTTTTGATTAAAATGATAGAAGGAATCTAAATCACGAATCGGCATACTATTTCCTACAAAGATAGCCGCCTCCTCAGGAAGCAGTTCTGCTAGCTGATGAAAAAGCTTCCCTTCATTTAACTCTTCTGCTTCATCAATGGTATTGATTAATTCTTTTGTATAGGTATTGATTTTCTGCCACTTCAAAAAGTAACAGGATTCCTGCTTCGTTTCCGCTCTTTTTGCCACTTCTTCGCAGAAAAGAGTTTCCTGACAATACACCATCTCTGTAGACACTAGCGCCGGGTCTCTCCAGCCCATTCCGCCATCAATAACCAATTGCCTTGCTGAGTGATTTTCTTTCAAAAAAATAGTCAAGGCTTTCGAGACAGGCATCGAACCGAAACGAATGATTAAATCCGGCTTCAACATATGTTTTACCCGCTCATTTCGTAAAAATCCATCATACGTGTCAATAATAGCTTTGCCGCTGTGCACCCCACTTCGTAACTGTGAAAGAGGATCAGCTAAAATTGGAAACTGATATTTTTCTGCAAATGCTGTAACTGCTTCTGAAAAGCCATCTTCTTCTATCTGTCCACAAATAATGATGCCCCGTTCTGCGGATTCGATTAATTCAGCATAGATATCCCATTCATCCTTCATTAATGACACAGTTGGCTGCTGAATTTTCACATATCCATTCAACCGCTCTTTTTGAAGGAATAGCTGGTTATTCTCAAGAAGAGGGATAAGTGGTTCACGTAATGGAAAATTTAAATGTACCGGTCCGGATGGTGCCAGAGCGGCCGTTGCCACGGCTCTAGCACAAACCATGCGCGCATAACGAACCATTTCATCTGATGCCTCCGGCGGTGCCATCTCAACAAACCATTTCACATGGCCGCCATATAGATGAATTTGATCAATAGATTGAGGAGCTCCCACATCACGCAACTCATGCGGCCGATCAGCTGTTAAAACAACAAGTGGAACACGGGAAATGTTCGCTTCCACAATAGCCGGAAAATAATTAGCCGCAGCTGTTCCTGATGTACATAAAAGAGCAGTCGGCCTTTTTGTTGCTTTTGCAATTCCTAACGCAAAAAAGCCTGCTGACCTTTCATCCACATGAATATGAAGCTTTAAATTTGGATGTTCAGCCATGACCATGGCAATAGGAGTTGACCGTGAGCCAGGGCTGACAACAACATCCGTAACACCTGATTGTACAAGTTCAGATACAAAAGATGCTATATAGACTGTTAATGCTTCCTGATGATTCATTATTAAATTCCTCCAAGTGCTGATAGCATCGGTTTAAATTTCATATTGGTTTCTTCATACTCTGACTCGGCCCTCGAATCCCCAACCAAACCACAGCCTGCAAAAATGGAAGCTTCATTCCCTTGGATGAGTCCGGAACGGATGGCAACAGCAAACTCTCCATTTCCTTGATAATCCATCCAGCCGATTGGTCCTGCAAAGAAGCCGCGGTCTAAATCTTCTACTTCTCTAATTTTTGCAACAGCAGGCTCTTTTGGCAACCCTCCAAGAGCTGGTGTTGGATGAAGCTTTTCAACTAAGGCAAGAAGAGAAGTATGCTCATCCGCTTTTCCAATAACAGGTGTATATAAGTGTTGAATATGCTTTAATTTAAGCAATTGAGGATGTGAAGGAATGGTTACTTTCGTGCACGTATCCTCTATTGCTTCTTTAATCATATCGACAACATATTGATGCTCTATTAAATTTTTATCATCTTTGAGCAGCGAATTTCCCAACAGCTCATCTTCAGCTTCGCTTTTGCCTCGGGCAATCGATCCAGCCAAGCAGGTTGAAAAAACTTGGTCATGATTTTTTTTCACTAAACGTTCTGGAGATGCACCAATGAAACAATCTCCATGTGATTCAAATGCAAATACATAGCTGTCCTTCTGCTCTTCAAGCAAACGGTTCAAAACAGTTTCACTTTGTATCTCCCCATTAAATATGAGCCTTAACTCTCTTGCCAATACCACTTTTTTTAACGGGCCTTGCTTCAAACCTTCAACAACCTGTGTAACAGACTGTTTCCATGCCTCCGGCTTTACTTCTAATCGATCAACCAGTGAAACCAACTCAAGCTTTACATGCTCCCTAGTTTGAGCCAAAAGCTCCTGCCGCTCATTTTCAATCTCCATATAATAGGAAGAATCACATTCATTTGTACAAACCACATTTGTTGTCAAATAGGTATGACCATCAGTTATACTTAACATAAAACGAGGAATATGAAATAAGGAGGAAGCATAATTAGACCAAAGCATTGTTTTTTCTTTATGTGGATCAAAAGAAAAACCACCAAAAGCAGTCGGGCCTGTTCCCTGTACATGCTCATCATCATAAATGATTGCTTGACTAATAAAACTTCCCCATTCTTTTTCCACATGAAAAAAGCGGTCAGTTGCCTGATCCGATGCGATTTCCTTACATATTCCTAAACCTATCATATATCTTTCTTCTGAAGGGTGTTTCCAAAAAAATCTTTCACCGCCATATTTCTCTTTTCCGGCTGCAAAAAATGAAAGAGGTAAACATGAGTCAATTTTTTGTACCTCACTCACTAATACGGAGGCAGAATTTTTTTTCGCCTTTTCTATTGCTGCTTGGATCCCTTCTTTTAGTTCCGTCCGTTGAATGGTAACCAAAAAAATCCCCTCCAATAACAGTCGATCTATTTTAATTAAGATCAAGAATTACATAGCAAATATACTCAAATATCATAACATAATAACTTACTTATGACTATTATCTCAAGTATTGATAGACATACGTTATTTATAAGATTTGCCTGTATGTTTAAATTAGGTCACACTATCTATATGATAATACTATATAATAATTAATTTTGTATGTGTAAAAATTTACCTCTTATTTTCTCCACAAAAATACGGGTTATAATAAAAGTAAAGTGGTTGACACAAACTGGCTCTTTCCATAAACTAAAATTGTAACTAAATGTTCAAATTCAGAACTATTTAGAAAAAAATCTTTTCTATGCTAAATAGAGAAAGTTACTAATCTATACTATGTCACGATATGTATTCTTAGCAAAAGCTTTGTTTATTAACATCGTTAATTTTTAACTCATTCGTGAGAAATGGACATATCTCACGAATGAGTTAAAAATCTGATTGATTAACATAATTCGCTAACATAGCCTTAGCAAAAAATATTAGGAGGAATTTTGATGGATTCGCAGGTACAATCTGCTACTTCTCCACTTTCCAAACAAAAAAATTGGAAGGTGTGGTGGAGATTAACTAGACCCCATACATTAACAGCTGCATTTGTTCCTGTTACTCTCGGAACCGTACTAGCTATGAATGATTCTAAGATTAATATACCCCTTTTCCTCGCCATGATGCTGGCAAGTATATTAATTCAAATCGCGACAAACTTATTTAATGAATACTATGACTATAAGCGCGGTCTTGATAATGAAGAATCAGTGGGAATTGGCGGAGGAATCGTAAGAGACGGTATAAAACCTAAAACAATTATGAAACTGGCTCTAAGTTTATACGGTGTTTCACTTTTAATTGGGGTTTATATTTGCATGAACTCCAGCTGGTGGCTGGCATTAATCGGTTTAGGCTGCATGCTAGCTGGTTATTTATACACAGGAGGCCCAGTACCGATTGCGTATACACCTTTTGGCGAGCTTGCTTCAGGCTTCTTAATGGGTATGGTAATCGTGTTAATTTCCTTCTTTATTCAAACTGGCACCGTTTCATCTGAAAGCATATTAACTGCTTCTCCTATCATGATTTTAGTTGGTGCAATTAACTTAGCAAACAATATTCGTGATTTGGATGGAGATAAAGAAAACGGACGCAAAACACTAGCTATTCTGCTTGGCAAAAAATACGCCATTGCCTTTTTAGCCTCTATGTTTATTATCTCGTATGTCTGGGTATTTATGTTATCTGGCTTCGGCATCATTTCACCGTGGATCCTGTTAGTTGTGCTGAGTATACCAAAAGCAGTAACTGCCATAAAAGGATTCATTCATAATACGGCTCCCATTCATATGATGCCTGCAATGAAAGCAACTTCACAAACAAATACCATCTTCGGGCTTTTATTATCTATTGGTATTTTTCTTGGAAATTTAATTTAATAAGAATCAGCTTCTGCTTTTATGCAGAAGCTTTTTTGTTAGCTACTAATCTCTCATTCTGCTAATGATAAAGCCTTGTATAATCAGCCTGATCAATTTTCCAAATATCGTCTACATATTCTTTAATGGTACGGTCACTCGAGAAATAACCTGACTGGGCAATATTCATTAAGCTCATTTTTAACCATTTTTCTTTATTAACATAGGTTTGACCGACCTTTTTTTGAATATTGACATATGAATCAAAATCCCGCAGAACAAAATACTGATCATTTTGCATAAGCAGAGAATCATAGATTGCCTCAAATTCATCATCTACATCGGCAAAAAAACCATTTGTCAGCTGCTCGACTACTTTTCGAATCCTTTTATCATAATGAAAAAATTCTACAGAACGGTAGCCTTGATAATTTAAGACTTCATCAGCCTTCAGACCAAAGATAAAAATATTATTTTCTCCCACCCTTTCTTTAATTTCAACATTCGCACCATCTAAAGTACCGACTGTCAAAGCGCCATTCATCATGAACTTCATATTTCCAGTTCCGGATGCTTCTTTACTGGCTGTTGAGATTTGTTCACTGACATCCGCTGCTGGAAAAATTTCTTCCGCCAGTGAGACACGGTAATTTTCTAGGAATATAACCTTTAATCGATCATGAACAGCTGGGTCATTATTGACCTTTTCTGCAACTGTATTGATTAGCTTAATAATTTTTTTCGCATAATAGTAACCCGGTGAGGCTTTTGCACCAAATATAAAGGTTCGTGGATAAAATAAATATTGTGGATCTTCTTTTATACGGTTATAGATATGCATAATATGAAGAACATTTAAAAGCTGCCGTTTATAAGCGTGAAGTCGTTTTACCTGAACATCAAAAATCGTCGAAGAATCAATCGAAATCCCTGTTTGAGCTTGAATTCGGTCTGCCAGCTTTTGTTTATTACGCTTCTTAATATCATCTAATTGGGTAAGAAAAACTGAATCGTTTTGATACTCGAGAAGCCTGCTGAGCTCCTCCGGCTGTCTAATCCAAGACGGACCAATTGCTTCCGTTACTAAGTCTGCCAGCATGGGATTTGACTTTAACAGCCATCTCCTATGCGTAATACCATTCGTTTTATTATTAAATTTCTCCGGGAAAATCTGATAAAAGTCATTCATTTCCCGTTTCTTTAAAATTTCTGTATGAAGAGCTGCTACCCCATTCACACTGTAGCTGCCAACTAAGGCAAGATGGGCCATTTTTACTTGGTCATGGGCAATGATGGCCATTCGTTCTATCCGTTTCCAATCACCCGGGAACAGCTGCCACAGTTTCTGACAGAAGCGCTCGTTTATTTCATTCACTATCATGTATATTCTCGGCAGCAATGGCTGAAAAATTCGAATCGGCCATGTCTCCAATGCCTCTGACAATGTTGTATGATTCGTATAGGAAATGGTTTGCGTCGTAATATCCCATGCCTCATCCCAGCCTAAACCGCCGACATCCATTAGAATCCTCATCAGCTCCGGAATGGCTAATACAGGATGGGTATCATTGATATGAATGCAGACATGGCGGTGAAAATCATGGAGACTATCATGCTTTTTTAGATAGCCCCTGACGATGGAACTGATACTGGCACAGACAAGAAAGTATTGCTGCTTTAAGCGAAGAATTTTTCCTTCATCATGCGTGTCATCAGGATACAAAAATTCTGAAACACTTTCTGTTTCCCGCTTGTATTTTAGAATGTCTTTATGAAAAGGAAATGGCGACGGCTCCGCATTCCAAAGCCTGAGTGTATTGACTGTTTGATTCTTAAAGCCTGCAACAGGAATGTCATAGGGAACTGCAGAAATCTTTTCCGCATTCGTGTGTTGAAAAACAAGCCTGCCATTTTCCTCGAGTACCTTTACATTTCCCCAAAAAGGAACTTCAATAGCCAAATCGGCTTTGCGAACTTCCCAAACTTGTCCATGACGGAGCCAAAGTTCCGGCAACTCTACCTGAAACCCCTCAATAATTTTCTGCTCAAATAGACCATGCTTATAACGAATCCCGCAGCCATGTCCTGGAAAATTCAACGATGCAAGAGAGTCAAGAAAACATGCCGCCAGACGTCCAAGTCCGCCATTTCCTAATCCTGCGTCTGATTCAACATCCTCAATTTGTTTTAGGTCAATTCCTAGGTCATGAAGTCCTTCCTCTACCAGCTCCTCAATCCCGAGATTCATTAAATTATGACGGAGCAGCCGGCCAAGCAAAAACTCGATGGAAAGATAATACACTTGTCTCTCATCTGCTGCTCGATAGCGTTCATTCGTATTAATCCAATCCTTGCTGACATATTCACGTATCATATGACCAAGCGTATCAAACTGGTCATCCTTTGTACTTTCAGCAAAGCTTTTGCCACACATCATTTCCAGTCTCTGCAGGAAATGTCTTTTAAAGGCCTCTTTATTGGAGAACATACATTTCACTCCTTGAGACAAGATTCTCATAAAGCTGAAGGTATTTTATGGCAGATTTTGACCAACTATAATTCATTATAATGGCCGTTTCTGTTAAGTGGCTCCAGACAGCCTTTTCATTATAATAACGAACAGCTCTTCTAACTGTATATAACATGTCATGGGCGTTAAAATTACTAAAACTGAAGCCGTTGCCCTCCCAAGTATACTCATCAAAGGAATGTACCGTATCGTTTAATCCGCCTGTTTCCCTTACAATCGGAAGTGTTCCATACTTTAAAGCGATTAACTGTCCAAGACCGCAGGGCTCAAATTTTGACGGCATAAGAAATAAATCTGCACCTGCATACAGCTGGTGCGCTAAACTTTCATCAAAACCAATATACGCCTTAAATTTATCTCCATACCGGTATTCCATTTCACGGAAAAAATGCTCAAATTCTGAGTCACCTGTCCCTAGAACGATCATTTGAATATTTTCCATCATGATGTCATGGAATACCTCTCTAACTAATTCCAAGCCTTTTTGTTTTGTTAACCTTGTTATCATCGTAATGAGTGGAACATCCTTTACCTCTAGTGCGAATTGCTGCTGAATATGTACCTTATTCGCTTTTTTATATTGAAACAAGGATGACTGATATGGTTGGACAAGATTTGGGTCCTTTACTGGATTATAAACTTCCTCATCAATCCCATTTAATATTCCGCTTAAATCATTCCTTCTTGCCGCTAACAACCCATTCAGTTTTTCTCCATAATACTCCGTCTGAATCTCATTCATATAGGTTGGGCTTACGGTTGTAATCTTGTTTGCTGCAACAAGTGCCCCTTTCATAAAGTTGATATTCCCATAAAACTCAAGCGCATCTATATGAAAATGTCTGTCATCTAAATCAAATAGGTCTTTTAATGCACTCCTCGGCATAATTCCTTGAAATTGCAAATTATGAATGGTAAATACCGTTTTTATCCCTGCATATCTCTCTCTACCCTGATACTTGCTTGTTAAAAGAAATGGAATCATTCCTGTATGCCAATCATGACAATGTATAATATCAGGATAAAAGTCAAGCTGCGAGAGACTTTCTAAAACCGCCTGGTTAAAGTAAGCAAATCTTTCACCATCATCATCATAGCCATAAAGACGGTCACGTTTAAAATATTGCTCATTATCAATAAAATAAAAAGTAATGTTTTCATAGGTGTATTCTTCAATTCCACAATACTGCTTCCGCCATCCTACCGTAACGCAGAACTCGGATTTTTTTTTCATTTTCTGTTTATAAGGATCTGGAATGGTTCCATATTTCGGCATCATGACACGCACATCGGTCCCCATTTTCTTTAGTTCCTTTGGCAAGGAACCTGCTACATCAGCAAGTCCCCCAGATTTAATAAATGGAACACATTCACTTACAGCAAATAATACTTTCACGAGTTCATCAACGCTCCCTGTACTGTACCTTTTCGAATAACCAACGGTTTTTTAGCAGTCCCGTTCATAACGGTTCCTGATTCTACCTTAACATCTTTATCAAGGATAGCCGAATCTATTACGCAATTTTCACCAATTTGGCATTTTTGCATAATAATGCTGTTTCTAATCACAGTTCCCTTGCCAATTTTGACCCCACGAGAAATAATACTGTTTTCAACGGTCCCATTGATAATGCTGCCATTAGCAACCATCGCATTTTTTATAACTGCTCCTTTTTGATAACGAGTTGGAGGCTCATCCTTTACCTTTGTAAAAATAGGCTGGGTTTGAATAAATAATTTATCCAGAATATATGGATGAAGGATTTTCAAAGACGTTTGGTAATAGGCTGGGATGGAATCAATTTTATAGGCTAATCCAAGATATTCATACGTACATATCGTATACGGGGCTAAGCTATTTACGACATCCTTCATACAGGTGTATCCTGTTTGATTTCTCGTCTCAATTAATTCAATCAGAAGACTCGTTTTGATAAGATACATATCGAGCGATTGCCCGTTTTGGCAAACTTCAGTAATATCACAGCCCATATCTAAATGTCTTTGGAGTACAGGCTGGAAATCCATATTAAAAATCGTATAACAATTCGCGATAATAGCATATTCCTGTGTGCTTTTGTATAAATAATCAAGGTTGGCAGCAAAATGTGTAAAAGATCCTATCCCTGCACTTGGAGTATCTAAATTAGGCGATGGGAAAAAGAACAAACCATCCCTTTTCCTATCTAATCCCCAATTCTTCCCGGATCCTAAATGATCCATTAAAGAACGATAATGATACTTTGGAAATATAGCGACACTTTGAATATTAGAATGAACCATCGAGGATAAGACGAAATCGATTAATCGGTATCTTCCTGCAAAAGGAAGAGCAGCTAATGACCGATGCGTAGTTAAATCTTTAAGATTATCATAATAGGTTGTCGCATCAATAACACCTAATAACTTTTTATTCATGCAGTTTCCTCTCCTTTGTGATTGAAAGATGATATCCCCCCATTTCAGACTGCTATTATTTATTTGCTAGCATTTCATCGGTTACCAAAATAATTTTTTCACGATGTATATCTGCTTTAATAACAGTATTATCAGGAATACAAATATGCGAAGGAACAATGGCTTTCTCAATATATACATTTTCTCCAATCACAGCATCAGGCATAATAACAGATTCCTTTACCATCGCTCCTTTTTTTACAGTAACCCCTTGGAACAAGACAGATTTTTTAACGATTCCTTCAATCGTGCAGCCTTCATTCAGCAGTGATTCACTTACTTCCGCTTCAGGTGAAATATATTGCGGCTTTTGATTGGGATTTACCGAGTAAATCCGCCAATCATAATCAAATAAATCTAATTCGCATGTATCATCTAATAAGTCCATATTGGCTTCCCAAAGGCTTTTGACTGTCCCAACATCCTTCCAGTATCCTTTAAATGGATAAGCAAACAGCTTTCGCTTATTTTGAAGAAGCATTGGTATAATATCCTTACCAAAATCGTGTGAAGATTCAGTATTTTCATCATCCAAAAATAGATATTCCTTTAAAACTTCCCATTTAAAAATATAAATGCCCATGGAAGCTAAATTGCTTTGCGGTACCTCTGGCTTTTCAGCAAAATCGGTGACAGCAAGTTCATCATTTGTATTCATAATCCCAAATCGATTCGCTTCATCCATTGGAACCTCGATGACTGATATCGTTCCATCCGCTTGTTTTGAAATATGGTAATCCAGCATTTCCTCATAGTTCATTTTATAGATGTGATCACCGGATAAAATCAGAACATGATCTGGGTTATATTGTTCCATATAATTTAAGTTTTGGTAAACCGCACTGGCTGTACCTGTGTACCATTTTACTTCTGAAGAAGCACTGTACGGAGGCAAGACAGTGACACCACCATCTTTAAGATCCAAGTCCCAAGTACTTCCAATTCCGATATAGGTGTTTAAAACAAGCGGTTGATATTGGGTTAGAACTCCAACTGTATCAATACCGGAATTAGAACAATTACTTAAGGCGAAATCAATAATTCTATATTTCCCCCCGAACGGGATAGCAGGTTTCGCAATATCCTTCGTTAAAGAATTTAATCTACTTCCTTTTCCTCCTGCCAATAGCATAGCTATGCATTTTTTCTTTTTCATCACCCTTACGCTCCTTCCGATGTTTTACCAATCTTAGTACAGAAACCCCAAATGGCGGGATTGACAGCTTAATTGAGTACGGCTTACCATGAAAAGCTTCTTCTTTCGCTTGCAGGACTTTATTATTCACGATGCCAGATCCACCAAAACTTTCTTGATCACTATTTAAAATTTCCCGATAAGAACCTTTATTAGGGACACCTATTCGATAGTCATGATAGACGACAGACGTGAAATTGCATACAAATACGAGCAAGTCATTTTCCTTTTTACTTTTTCTAACAAAAGAAAAAATAGATTGCTCCGCATTATTCACATCAATCCATTCAAATCCATCACGAAGATGGTCCACTTCATATAAAGGTTTTGAACGTTTATACAATTTTAGTAAATCTTTAGCATATACATATATTTTCTTATGCATGTCATATTCAAGCAGATGCCAATCTAACTGTTCTTGATCTCTCCATTCTGAAAAGTGGCCTAACTCAAATCCCATGAATAATAATTTTTTTCCAGGGTGACCCATCATAAACCCGAGTAAAAGTCTTAATTGGGCAAATTTTTGCCAGTAATCTCCTGGCATTTTATCAAGGAGGGATTTTTTCCCATGAACGACTTCATCATGAGAAAAGGGAAGAACAAAATTTTCATTGAAGGCATATAGCAAGGAGAAGGTCATTTTCTCATGTATCTTCCTTCTAGATTCCGATGAAGTTTCCATGTAAGAAAGAACATCATTCATCCAACCCATATTCCACTTATAGTTAAACCCCAATCCATTGTAATGAACGGGTGATGTCACATTAGGCCAATCTGTTGAATCCTCAGCAATCATAAGAATAGTAGGATCATACTGGAAAACTACCGTATTTAATTTTTTTAAAAAAGCAGCTCCATCGTTGTTTTCGACTCTCCCTGTTTGATTTGGCCAATAGATCAAATTAGACACAGCATCTAGCCGAAAGCCATCAACGTGAAAATATCGAATCCAAAAAAGGGCACTAGAGATAAGAAAACTTTGGACTTCATTCTTGCCTAAATTGAAATTGGCTGTTCCCCAAACAGAATTTTCCCGATCGTGTTCATTAGGATAATCGTAGAGAAAGCTTCCATCGAATTGGTATAACCCATGTGCATCCTTACAAAAGTGCCCAGGTACCCAGTCCAATATTACGCCCAAACCATTTTTATGGCATTCATTGATAAAATACATAAAATCATGTGGAGTTCCATACCTGCTTGTTGCTGAAAAATAACCTGTTCCCTGATAGCCCCAAGAAATATCTAGCGGATGTTCGATGATAGGCAGCAATTCAATATGTGTAAATCCTAATTCAAGTACATAGGGAATCAGCTCCGCTGCCAGCTCCCGATAAGAAAAAAAACCGCCATCCTCTTTTTTTTTCCAAGATCCAAGATGAACCTCGTATATGGAAATGGGATCGGCCAAATGATTCCGTTTGCTCTTATAATTCAACCATCTGCTGTCGTCCCACTTGAAACCTTCAAGAGAATATACGATTGAAGCCGTATTAGGCCTTAGCTCTGAATAAAATGCATAAGGATCAGCTTTTAAAAGAACCTCACCATTTTTTGTTATAATCTCATATTTATATAAGCATCCTTCTAGATTTTCATTCAAACTAATCGTCCATATACCCTGTTTATTTACTTTATGTAACGAGTAGCCTTTTCCATTCCAATTATTAAAATCTCCTACCACTCTCACTTCTGATGCATTGGGTGCCCAAACAGAAAACTTCGTCCACTTTTCATTAGCTTCCTCAATCATTTGGGATCCAAGGAGTTTATAGCTTTCATATAAGGTTCCCTCATGAAAAAGATGGACTTGATAATCTGATGGATATAATGTAGTACTAGCCAAATTGTTCGCCACCTATCTAGAGTAATTTACAGCATATACCCATAATAAGTTATATATTCTTTGAAAAAGTAAAAAACCCTTGAAATTGTTTTTTACTAATTTCGACAATAAAATAAAATTTATTTCATAATAACCTGCATTTTACATCCGCAGTCTGTATTTGACATACTTTGTTCTTCTTTTTGAAATACTATGAAGGAATCGAATATGTAATGGAGGATTTTAGATGAGTACTTCAGAGGAAGAATTTTTATTAAAAAACAATAAAACAAAAGTACCATTTTTTGATGCGCCCGATGGGAAAATATTAGCCTTTGATATGTTTCGCGGTCCATCTCCCGGTTTTTTTTCTGATATGGACTTAAATAATCCCGGGGAAAAAATAATAGATAAAGAAGAATTAACAGATTGAATTAAATGTATCAAAAAAGCATAATAATATACTAAAAAAGCTGTTGACATTTAATGTCAACAGCTTTTTTAGTATGACCCCTACGGGATTCGAACCCGTGTTACCGCCGTGAAAGGGCGGTGTCTTAACCGCTTGACCAAGGGGCCAAATGGCGGAGAAGGAGGGATTTGAACCCTCGCGCCGGTTACCCGACCTACACCCTTAGCAGGGGCGCCTCTTCAGCCACTTGAGTACTTCCCCGTAATATAAATGGCTCCGCAGGTAGGATTCGAACCTACGACCGATCGGTTAACAGCCGATAGCTCTACCACTGAGCTACTGCGGAATAATAAAATTCTGTCTAGCTTCGGCTCCTAGCTTTTCGGCCGCTTCAATCCGTTCCAGCAAATCCAAAACCGGGATTTGCAAGACCGGCTCTCCACCGACTCTCAGCTTTAGCAGTCGCCTCCGCATTTCATTTAATGGTGGGCCTAAATGGACTCGAACCATCGACCTCACGCTTATCAGGCGTGCGCTCTAACCAGCTGAGCTATAGGCCCATTATGCATGGAGCGGGTGAAGGGAATCGAACCCTCGACAACAGCTTGGAAGGCTGTGGTTTTACCACTAAACTACACCCGCAAAAGTTTCCAATGGGGCGGCTGATGGGAATCGAACCCACGAATGTCGGAACCACAATCCGATGCGTTAACCACTTCGCCACAGCCGCCATAATGGTGGCTCAGGACGGAATCGAACCGCCGACACATGGATTTTCAGTCCATTGCTCTACCGACTGAGCTACTGAGCCAATAAAAGTATATTGATAAATATGGCGGTCCGGACGGGACTCGAACCCGCGACCTCCTGCGTGACAGGCAGGCATTCTAACCAACTGAACTACCGGACCAGATTGCGGGGACAGGATTTGAACCTGCGACCTTCGGGTTATGAGCCCGACGAGCTACCGGACTGCTCCACCCCGCGATAATAGAATTGTTTCTTATTAGAATTAAATGGAGGAGTAAGAGGGATTCGAACCCCCGCGCGGTTTGACCCGCCTGTCGGTTTTCAAGACCGATCCCTTCAGCCAGACTTGGGTATTACTCCATAGTATACATTTAAAATAACTAAGAAATAAACAAATATGGTGGATCTTGTAGGACTCGAACCTACGACCGGACGGTTATGAGCCGTCTGCTCTAACCAACTGAGCTAAAGATCCAAATTTCTATATGAATAATTAGTGGCGGCAGAGGGGATCGAACCCCCGACCTTTCGGGTATGAACCGAACGCTCTAGCCAGCTGAGCTACGCCGCCTAATTCATCATTTATTTGAGTAAAGTGGAGCCTAGCGGGATCGAACCGCTGACCTCCTGCGTGCAAAGCAGGCGCTCTCCCAGCTGAGCTAAGGCCCCATTTTAATCTTAAGTTAAATGGTCGGGAAGACAGGATTCGAACCTGCGACCCCTTGGTCCCAAACCAAGTGCTCTACCAAGCTGAGCTACTTCCCGTAAATAAACGCGCCCGAAAGGAGTCGAACCCATAACCTTCTGATCCGTAGTCAGACGCTCTATCCAATTGAGCTACGGGCGCTTATTACATTAGATGGTGCCGAGGACCGGAATCGAACCGGTACGGTAGTCACCTACCGCAGGATTTTAAGTCCTGTGCGTCTGCCAGTTCCGCCACCCCGGCAAATATGTTCTGGAGCGGAAGACGGGATTCGAACCCGCGACCCCCACCTTGGCAAGGTGGTGTTCTACCACTGAACTACTTCCGCAAATGAACTATAATATAACAGTGCGGGTGAAGGGAGTCGAACCCCCACGCCTTGCGG
>NZ_VYKL01000058.1 GCF_008710145.1 Niallia endozanthoxylica | reverse complement strand
TGACAGTGGGCCTGTCCCCGTGGACCTCAAATGACCCCCTCAATATAAAATTATTTATCCAATATTTGTATATTTGGGGGTATCTGTATGCAAAAAATTATACTGCCATTTCATTCAAAAAATAAATGTCCAAAAAATAGTCATTAGGGATTGTCACTGTGACGCCTCGAAGGATCTGAGATTCAGCAAATAAATAATCTGTTTGTGATAATATAATTAAGAAGCCTTTGTTTTAGGAGGATTATATGAGCTTGATAGCGCAACAACCTTATATAAAAACAGAAAGAAAAGTGACAAGTATTGAACAGTTTGAAATTGAGCATGACCGAATCATTTACTTATACAATGATAAGGTCGTAACACAGAATAGAGAGTTTCCGATTAAAGATGTGATGGATTTTTCTTATCGAGAAATTGCAAATCAAGGTGGTATTCTCTATTTACATACGCTACAAGGTGTATATACGTATATCGTGAAATCTTCACCAGAAGCTTTTATCACAGCATATAGAGCATATTTTAAGTGAAACGCGAGAACCGTCCCCGTGCTTCCCAACAGTTTCCTCTACGTGTCATCGATTGGGTAATTCCTAATTTCATTACTTTCTTTTGAAATGAACCGTCCCGGTTTTTCATTCCCCCGCATTTTAGTTTCTATTGCTTCATGACCAACCACTACCCTCTGCAATTACGCTCAAAGGAAATCCCTATTCATGGTATATTAACAATATTGAATAATAATTTATTAAAGTTATAGGAGAGAAAATATGAAAAAAACATTTCTAGTACAAAATCTTAGTGATTATATTAAAGTAGTTGGAGATATAAAAAAAGATGTTGAGGTTCAGAACGATGGAGATTGTGAACTATGGTTTCGAGGCCAGTCTAGTAAAGAGTATAAATTATTACCTAAGGGGTTAAGAGTACAAAAAGTTATACATAGGGGTAAAGGTCTTCAAAGGCCTGGAATTGATTTGGAAATTTTAGATTTAAAAAAACTCCTAGGGGAATTTAAAAGAAAATCATTAGGATTCATTGCAGACAAACCTAAAAATGATTTTGAATGGATGTTTCTTGCACAACATTATGGATTACATACTAGACTATTAGATTGGTCCACGAATGCACTTGTAGGTCTATACTTTTCTTTACCTAAAAATACAGTTATTAACACAAAGAGTGAGGATTACATTGAACTTAGCAATTCTTTCAATCTTAGTCTTGATAATATCGACGAAAATAAATTAGAAGAAGCTCTCATTCATTGTATAGAAGATAATAAAACAAATATGGGAGATAGCTTTATATCTACTGTATATGTCTTAAACCCATCAAGAATAAATAATGAGACAGTTGGAGTAAATGGAGCTATAGATATTGCTGATAATTTTGAGGAATATAAGCATTATTTAAATCCTATAGATTTAGAAACGGGTAATAATGAATTTCCTATATGCGTTCAATCACCATATATAGATAAAAGGATAATTTCTCAATCAGGTTGTTTTACACTGCATGGATACTATTGTGATGCATTGGAATTCTACCAGGCAATAAGTAACAGTATATATGAGATATTAATTCCCCATACATCTATATCTAAAATAAAAAGCGAATTACATATTATGGGGATAAATGAACATTTTATTTACCAAGATTTACAGAGCTTAACTGAAACTATTGGTGAAAAAGAAATTGAGAATTTTTACCGCGAGCCAGCATCCCTATAATGGTCCAAAAGGGAACGGTGACAGTGCACATCTACTTTAAAGTTGACAATATTAATTCGAGAAGTTCCGTCACTGTCTCCACCTGAGAAACACCAGTCCCCGCGATTCTCTATGTTTGTCAATAGTTATAGAATAAGAGGATAAGGCTATCCCTTATCCTCTTACAGTCATTGTTATCTAAATGATATACCTATCCCTATGTCACGTTTACCTTCTTTTCCCCCCTTTTTTAATGATTGTAGCTTTGAATCAGCCAGTGTTGCTAGCGCCTGATGTCCTGCTGGTGTCGGATGGATATCAAATGGAATAATATAGGCTGCTGGGTTTGTTTTAAATGTTGAATATGCATCAATTACATGAGCACCTGAAACATCCCCGACCTGTTGGATGATACTATTTACAACCGTTACATTACCTTCAACAAAAGTATGTAAAGGTCCAAGAAACTGATTGAGAATCTCGTTAGAGCTTATAACAATTGGATTATACAAATTATATAAAAGGATTGGAGCTTTCGTGTGTTTTTTTATCGTTTCAATAATGGTGACTAGATTAGTAGTATACTGTTGAAGTTGTTGTGGTGTCAGAGGTGTGAGTGGTGTGTTATTTATAGCTTCG
This sequence comes from Niallia endozanthoxylica, assembly GCF_008710145.1. GTDB lineage: Bacteria > Bacillota > Bacilli > Bacillales > Cytobacillaceae > Bacillus_BD > Bacillus_BD endozanthoxylica. The sequence continues at coordinate 11,549 of NZ_VYKL01000058.1, read as the reverse complement.
GCTACTTTTCCGTTAGCCAGATTCTCCTCAAGGTTTGACACTAAAGGCTGCAGTTTTGAAAATAAGGTTGCAACACCAGTTGCCTGCATAAAATCATTGCTTCCGATATTGATTGTAATGACATCGGCCCTTTTGATGGAGGCCTTGAATTCTTTAGGATTTGAATTAATTGCTGCTAACAATTGTGAGGAAGTTGCACCACTTCCGCCAAATTTAACTACTTTTCTTGCTCCTGAAATCAAATCAGGAAAGGCTGTGGTTGATGGGGGTGGATATCCAAACGTAATAGAATCTCCCAGTGCCACAATGTTAAGCTTTGGTTTTGTGATAGATGCGTTTTTAGCAAATGCAAATGGTGCTGCGAGTGTGTTCAATATTAATATGAACACTAAGATAATTGAAAAACGATAAATCTTCATAATTAGTTCCTCCTCTAAAAATAGGCATACGCCTTATTGTATTCCTAAAATTCTAATAATTGAATAAATAATTTGTTAAAAGAAACGTCGGGACGGTTCTCTCGTTTCATCGATAGGAACTATTAGGAGCTCCGTCACTGTGACCACCCGAAAGGTAAATAATTGAAGAGAATACGAAGTAAGCCCTATCCCATAGATTAGAGAGATAGGGTTATTTTTATTAAATAAAAAATTGGTGACAGTGGGCCTGTCCCCGTGGACCTCAAATGACCCCCTCAATATCAAATTCTTTATCCATTATTTGTATATTTGGGGGTATCTGTATGCAAAAAATTATACTGCCATTTCATTCAAAAAATAAATGTTCAAAAAATGGTCATTGTAACTTTTGACGAAAAGATATAATACTTTCTTCTATATCTTTGCATGCATGTTCTAACTTTTGAGTATAATCATTATTACTTAACCTAATTGCATGATTTAAATGTGATAATGCACTCTCACATTGGTCTATATATTCTACAATTTCACTTTTTTCCACGTGAATTCCTCCTTTCTAGTAGAAAGGATTCCCATAACAAATTAAAATTATGAACCGTCCCTGAGATTCGAAAGAAGTTCGGTCACTGTGACCACCCGAAGTTTATCGATATTTGTAGATTAATAGAATAGAGCAAGTTGTAACCTTTTCCCTTAAGAATGTGAGCTCCTTAATGATTAATATAGTTTTCATTCACAATCTGTGGATAGTGTGCGGTAAGGATTCAATTAGTTTTGGGTACTGTCACCACCCGGAATGAAAAAAGTTAACTAATCGACAGCATTGTGTTCCCAAATATTATTTAAAGCATTTCTATTTTGAGATTAAGCGTAATAGAAAAAATGAGGGAATAGTGCCAAATCCACTACCGGGAAATCATCATTCTAAAGGCAGCAAAGGGAAACCATTTCGTTCCCTTTCACTGCTTTTTTCATTTCACATGATAAAAAAATAAGGGTTTTCTCCAAAACGGAAGCAAAAGAACCGGCCCTTTGCTTCAGCCTTACTTTATTCTTCCTGGGATTCTATTTCATCACTATATTCTTTTAATTCTTTTTTTTCAATAACATAGGGTGTTTCTTGTTTTAGAAAGCGGGCTGCGTTTAAACCGATCATTTGGGCGGCTGTGGAGGTGTTGCCGTCTGGCAGGATTGGGGCTATGGATAGATCTGCGACTTTGAGGTTTTTCGTCCCGAAAACATTTAGGCAGCCATCGACTACTCCGTCCTGTATGCTTGTACCCATTTTACATTGTCCGCCAAAGTGGGCAAAATTATTGTAGGAGGCTCGAGCGAACTGTTCAAGGCGGCTGCGTTTTAAGTCTTCATCGGTACATTGAAAAATATCCTCTGATGGGTAAACAACCTTATACACTCCTTTTGGATCATCTTCCCTTGCTTGTACAATAATGTTATACATTTCAATATATTTATCTACGATATAGTTTAAATCAGCAGAGTTTTCCAGTGGATTAAACTGAATGGATGGATACGCCTCAGGATTACTGTGAGTAGCTAGAATCGTCCCTCTGCTGCTTGGATTCAGATCAATGATGCCAAAGCTCATGACATTCGTCTTATTTTCCGGATTAAACTGCCAATTGTTACTTAGTATATCTGCATTTGGGACAAAAAACGGTCCTGGTGCACCGATCAGTTGAAGGCGGCGTCCAGGTCCTTCTTCTTTTTTAAAAGCGCCCATTGCGATCGGTTGATCAGGGTCGGCAGCCAATACCTCCAAGAGTCGGCTTGTTTCTACCTCTACTCCCATCGCTACGGAATAGTGGGTTTGAAAATTGTGGCCGACTTGGGGGCTTTCGACCAATGTGGATATCCCTGCGTTAGCCAAATCACTCGTACGACCGATTCCTGACCGCTGCAAAATCACCGATGAGAAGATTCCGGCGGATATAATTACTCCTTTTCGAGCATACGCTCTTTCTGTCACCCCGTTCTTCACATATTCAACACCTACTGCAACCTGAACTCCTTTTTTCTCTTCAAAAAGAATGCGATTGACGGTTGATTTGGCGAAAATCGTCAGGTCTCTTCCCCCAACACCAAACTCATCCGGATTAAACTCATTTCCTTGGGTAACGATGTTTTCATTTAGATACCCAGATCGAGTAGAGGAACGGGCAAATCCCTCTTTCAACGGTTGTTGCAAAAATTGTGATTTCAAAAAAGTACAGTCTCTTACGCCGGTATTATAATCTTTGACAATAGGGATGTCCAAAACTTCTGATGCTGCCTCTGCTAACGTACGTATAATACCACCACTGCTTGGAATCATCTGCTGTCTAACAAAAATCGGTCCATCCGTCCCTCTTTCTTTTGGGCTTTGTGTATTTCCTGTATAGGTTTCATTCTTTTTAAATAAGGTACGAACTTTCTCATAGCTCCACTGATCACCGACAAGATCCGCCCATTCATTATAAAGATTGCGGCTCCCGCGGACTGCATACATAAAATTATGCTCCGAACTCCCGCCAATCACTCGTCCACTCCATAATAGAAGCGGCCTCCCAAGAGCATCTTCAATGTTAGAAAGAGCACGAAACGAAAGCCGGTTATCATTTGCAGCTGCATTTGCTGTTTCAAAAGAAGCACTTGGATTCGGCATATTCGTCCCCGCTTCCAGAACGAGCACAGAAGTACTTTTCTTATCCGTTAGTTCCTTCGCAATCACACCACCCGCGGTCCCGGCTCCAATCACAATATAATCAAAAACATTCTCCTTGCCCACTTAACCAATCCTTTCATAGACTTTAAGATTTAAATACAAAAAGTATTCATTATATCGTATTCACTCCTAAAAATATGAACTGTTTACCTGTCCAATTAAAATAGACCAAATTTGGAGTTCGGTCACTGTGACCACCCGAAGTTTGTCGGTATTTGCAGAATAGGAGGATGCGATTATTTCTTAGCCTCCCTCTAGTAGAAACACCGAGACGGTTCTCGTATTTCAATATGAAACAGCAGAACCGCCCTGATGTTTCTATTGCTTTGGCTCTAGTCGAAGCATATGAAAAACTGTATGGTTTTGAATTTTTAAAAAGCTAATTGTATAGAATTTTGATGACTTTTTCACTGGTCTCGAACCCCTCCTGGTTTCCCAATCCCGGCTGGATTTAGAACATACAGCACCCAACAACAGGAAAGGCTGCATCGAAAGCTGATGTTTATCAACTTTTGATACAGCCAAATGAGGTTTAACTTTTATCCAACTTTCGATAAGTCATTCTAGAGTCATTCATCTACCTTCAACTTCCGCAAGAAGCTTCATTGGATGAGCTTCTTGATCGAAATAACCATCGCCATTCCGGCGCGAGAATTTACCGTAACAGTCCGGCTGACGAAACCCTACCCGATGGGGTGGTGTAAATCATGGTGCTTGGGTTGAACAGATATGGTGAGAATGCAATGGAATACAATAATAAAGTGTATTGCTGACGAACTTCGGAATGTACGGGTCTAGACGCGCATTATATAGAAATGTATTTACTACTAAATGTAGGGTTAGCTATGGATGAGTAAGAATCAATTATATGAAAATCCATCTTGTGTTACAGGCACATGCAACGCTAACAGGCTCATAGGAAGCACCTAAGTTTGTTCCATAATAGACATAATTCAACGCTGTAAGTTGATAACGTGGAGAGCTTACTCTCGATGAAGCGTTGAAAAGGAAAACATTCGTGAGAATAGCGACTGTATAACTTTTCTTCATATCAGTGAAAGTGGTGGCACAGTACCGTTGAAACGTGTAATGAACGTGTAGGGATAGCCACTAGACTAATAAAAGATTCATTCACCATGCAGGACAGTTCTTCAACGATTAATAAGGTTCTTGTAAGACTGATGGTCAAAATTTTTATGGATTACTTGATCTAATGCGATCTGATGAAAATATTCGATTAGTTTACCGCAATATTAAACGAAATTATAAATTCCTATACCAGCGAGACAAGAGAATGTCGGCAATGTGGAATGAAAAAGAATATATGAGAAGAAAACAAAAAAGAGAAGGGTTATCCTTCTCTTTAAATATTATAATTATAATTTACGTACGTTAGTAGCTTGAGGGCCACGTTGACCTTGCTCAATGTCAAATTCAACTTCTTGACCTTCATCTAGATTTTTAAAGCCTTCACTTTGAATAGCGCTGAAATGTACGAATACATCATCTCCGCCTTCTTGCTCAATAAATCCAAAACCTTTTTCACCGTTAAACCATTTAACTTTACCAGTTGCCATAAAAAAAAATCCTCCTAAAATTTTTTCGACCATTTTACAAATGACAAAATAAAGTAAAAACTGTAACCTCTAAGAAGATTTAATTTTGCTATCTCCGTTGAAGTTACAGCTCCTTTAAATCTTTATCGTAAAAGTAAAATGGTTTAAAGGCACTATAGCATCTCACCAATCCAAAAGCAAATAATGGCTTAAAAAAGTAGGGCCAGAGGGACAGGTCCGTTGTCCCAAAGGTAAATAATTGAAGAGAATTCGAAGTAAGCCCTATCCCATAGATTAGAGAGATAGGGTTATTTTTATTAAATAAAAAATTGGTGACAGTGGCCCTGTCCCCGTGTACCTTAAATGACTCCCTCAATATAAAATTCTTTATCCATTATTTGTATATTTGGGGGTATCTATATGCAAAAAATTATACTGCCATTTCATTCAAAAAATAAATGTCCAAAAAATAGTCATTGTAACTTTTGACGAAAAGCCATAATGCTTTCTTCTATATCTTTGCATGCATGTTCTAACTTTTGAGTATAATTAAGGTTTCGTCACTGTGACGCCCCGAAAATTCTTGATTCACAAAGTGTTCCACGGAATGCTTCGGGGTGTGGCTGTGACCATGATCTCTGGGGCTAAGTCTGTCGTCAGAATTTAGCAGATGCTCTCTTCTATTGTAAGCTTTTGTCTTTTAGAAGGAATCTAGAAAAGGTAACAAGAATAGTTTGAGGAGTATTATTGTCTGCAATAATACTTCATAACTTTATACAGGGGGAATTACAGGATGAAGTTAGAAAAGTTCGATGGAAGTAGTGAGGCTATATCTACACTAAGATCATTAAATTTATATGAAAGGAGTGAGTTTCGAGGATTACTTTATCGTATAGAGACGATGGGTTTTGACATACCTGAGGCCCTTGTTGAAGTGGAAGATGGAAATGAAATCCAAAGAATTTCTGATAATCAATGGAACGTCATTTTTAGAATTGAGAACAAGAAATTTAATCTAGTAATAAAAGATAAATTGACAGATTTATACCTTGAAAGTATCAAAGTAGTTTATTAAATAATACGGTTGAGAGAAACTCTGGTTTTTCTCAACCCCCCTCTCCCTTATAAAGATTTATGAAGTTTAAATCAAAATATACACTCAATATCAAAAGTATAGGAATAAATTTAATGAACAAAAGGCTAGAATGTTAATACAAAAATGGATAACCAATTACTTTTTAAGGAGGATTGACCATCTATAGAGCGATCTATATTTTTATCTAATTAGAGTTTAAGGCAATAATGTTTATACAAAGTAGAGAAAAAACTACCTGGTGAAAAGTTAGAATAAAAACAAAATCTGTATAAATTTATGGTAATAAATTAAAGAATGAATAAACTTCGGAAAAACTCTAATAAAACCTAAAGTAAATATGAAAGGTATTTAAACCTTTGTAAATCTTGGAGTGAGTACAAAGTTTGTATAAATCTATAGTAAAAGTTATGAGAGTAAACGAAAAGTGGATAAACTCTAATAAATCTTAGAATAAATACGGATTGTATAAACTTTAATAAGACATAGAGTGAGTACAAATGTGTATAAATCTAGGGTAAAGGCCCAAAGAATTTACAAACTGTAAATGAATCTAAGTAAATCTTAGAGTAAATACAACTTGTATAAACTTAATAAGATATAGAGTGAGTACAAAATCTGTATAAATGTATGGTAAAAACTTAGAGAATTTACAAATTGTAAATAAATCTAAGTAAATCTTAGAGTAAATACGAGAAGTCTTAAAGTTTAGTAAAACTTAGATAAAATTTACTATCTATTTAGCTAACGGTTCTGTATTTCCAATAATAAACGAATGAAGTTTAACTAACCTATTTTCAACAGCAGAAAGTAACTACCATAGAAAGGAGAATAAATGAATGAATAATGAACTATCTAGGATATTGGAAGACATACCAGAGGAATTTATATTACTTCAAATTGAGAAGAAGAAAATAGCTGATATTGTTAGGGAACGTTTAAAAGAGAAAGGGTTAACTTTCAGAGAAGCGGCCGAAGGAATTGAGGATTTTAGTTATACTCAATTATCTCGTGTAACAAGTAGCGGAAACTATACGATTGAAACATTAATAAAAACACTAAATGGTTTAGATTTAAAGTTAGAGATTATAAAGAAAGATTAGATTTGATAACTTAAAAGAATGAAAACAAGATAACATTTTGGCGATTAACCACAGATTATGTCTGTGGTTTTTTCTTGTCTGAAAAAAATTTTTAAACCACTGATTAAAAAATAAACAAAGTGTCCATGATGATGGATGTCGCACCGACCAACCGACTAAGGTTATCACCGACTGAGGTAACAAGATGAACCACATTCGTTTGGGTATACGCGGCAAATGATTAAAAGGAGAGGTGACATCATTGGAAGATAAAATAATCCAAAGTCCCTTCTATATTACGGATGAGCTATTAAAAGAAATCAAAGAGCTTATTGCAGATCTTCCTCCAGAACAGGGAGGCGCCCTATTAGGACCTAGGGGCAGCAGGCTTATGACACAGTTTGTATTTGACAGCAAAGCGCATACAACAAGTGCCACCTACAATGCTTCGCGAAATCTTGATCAGATTGTTAAGAAAAAGGAGCAGGAACATGGGGTTGTGTTTAAAGGGATTGTTCATTCACATCCCGGCGGATATGATTCACCCTCATGGATGGATGTTCAAACGGTTGAAGGAAGTCTTCATACCAATCAACATATGGAATTTTTTATTGCACCAATTGTAACGGTTCATTATCCAAACGCTTTAGCAAATCATGAACTTTCATTAGGGGATAACAGGAAAATCTCATTTTATGGGGGTTTCAGAGAAAAACTGGGGCGTGACAAACCTATTTTATCAAATAGAAGTACGAGAACTTTCTCTTTAGAAAAGCTTGATATTAAAAAGATACCGTTATTGCAAATAAAAGAGGATATCCGAAAATGCAGCAGGCTTTTCGGGGAAGAAGCTGACTTCCGTGTGTTACTTATTGAGCAGGAGGAGGGAGAACCTTTCATAACAGCTGAAATGAAGGTAGGTGAGACGCTTGAATTCTTCGTCAGTTGTGATATTCACTACCCACATTCACCACCAAGAATTTTACGAATTGATCATAATCAAGTAACGGAGCTTGAGTTCAATTGGGAAGCAGATTCACCCTGTCATTATGGATTATATAGAGCGATGACGAAAAGTAGTAAAAAGAAACAAATTGAGGTACCAAAAGCGCCTAAGGAATGTGCTGTGATAACAGAAACCTCTGCTGTAGAAGAGGAAGCAATGGCAGAGAAGTCAGAACTTACTACTTCTCCGATAGACACGGAAGATACACATTCGTCCACCCCGATGGAGGAGGAATCACCCGATATTCCGACCAAGAAGGGGGTGCTGAAGTTCGTCCAAACGTTCATTTTGGTAAAAGGAAAACATCTATTCACGAAACAAAAACATGATGCAGGAGGAAAGAAACATGTCAAATCAAATTGATTTAAATGCACTAAGAGAGGAATTAAAGAACAATCGAGACGGGTATTCCAACCAAAGGATAGTGGCAAATTCAGAGGGGAAAATTCTACAGGGCGATTACGTTTCCCATCCACCAGAGGTACTTTCAGAAATACCGACGGAGACCTTTGCCAGTTTGCCTGAGGGTAGGCCTGTTCATCCAAAGCTCCCTCGGAATACCATACGGACTATGAAAGATGGCTTTAATGGCTACTTGTATACGATTAATGATGAATTTGGGCAAACATACACCATGTTCCTATATCATGATGGCACCTATTATCAGGTAAAGCTTGTCTATCCTCAATTAAACCATAGCTATAATGTTCATAATTGCCATCTTTATCCTGACCGCCGGCTTTGCTTAAATCAAGCAACAAACGGAGGCTACCATAGATTGGAGGATACTTATGCAAAATCTGTCCTATGGGCAAATGGATTTACTACTTATCGTAAAAAAGGAATCTTTCCATTTTAGGAGAGGAGGAGGAAATGAAGATGGAACAATTGGATGTGGTGCAAAGCTTTATTCTTTCAATGGAATTAATCCTGCCAAAGTATATGGAAGAGTATGAAATAGAAAAGGTAAAGGAGGATACCGTTCAAATAACTGATTCCTACGGGTTTGAGATGCTTTTTATCATAAGTGAACGTTTCCCTGCTGTGGCCCCCACCATCTTGGTTACAGCAGAGGGTCAGACTGACCAGGTGCAGACGTTGTGGGACTTAGAAATTCGAGATGTGACCGAAAGAATGGACAAGATGATTAGTCAATTTCTCGTTCCTCCAGGACCTTATAGAAAAGCTTTTGGAATCAATGGCTTTGTTTTTAATCAGGATTTTGAGGGTTCAAAAGAGGCTTGGCCAGTCATTTATACAGGGAGAAACGAGTCAAAGGAAATGAACAATTTCCGGAATCAAATGCTCTCAAGAGTGCCAGAACGTCTAGCTAATGAACTCAAGGATAAGGTCGTCCTCATTGTCGGAGCAGGATCTGTTGGCTCTTATATAGCGGAGCAGTTTGCTAGAAATGGTGTAGAGTGCTTTATTTTCATTGATCCAGATAGTGTGGAATTGACCAATTTATCGCGAACGATGTATACATTACACGATATTGGAATGAGCAAGGTCTCAGCACTTAGCAGGCGCCTGATGAATATCAATCCGGCCGTTCAAATCGAAGGCTACGCTATTCGGATAGAGGATTTTCAGACACATGAATTCTCACAAGTGGTGGAGAGAGCGGATTTAATCATTGCTGCTACAGACGATATGAATACCCAGTACCACATCAACCGCTTTTCCTATGCAAAAGACAAGGCTTGCCTGTTTGTTGGTTTATATAATGGGGCAAAAGGTGGAGAAGTCATCATGACCATACCAGAGGTGACAGCCTGCTATCGATGCGCGGCACCGAATCGAATAAATGGAGCCAGGGATACCGATTACGGTACAGGAAGGCTAAATGGAGTAGTGGCTATCAATTCAGATATTCATCATGTTTCTAGCGCAGGGGTCAAATTGGGATTAGCCATTCTCTCCTGCAATTCCAAAGGCTTGGAATTAAGAAATTTTCTAATGAAGCTTCTTGAGAAAAATTATTCTTATCTTACCATGTCAATGGAAGACAATTATTTGTATTTTCCTAGGATTTTTAAGGAGGTAGAGGGTCAGTATGCCTATCAAAGCTATTGGATTTCTCCAGAAAGGAATCCTGAGTGCCCAATCTGCGGAAATCAGGAGCATCGATTATGTCCAGACGATATTCCGCTTACCGCTCCTGAGACCTCCTCTCTTTAAAAGGGGAGGAAGCCAGTATCCTGCGGTCGACAGTGGAAAGTGAATTGTCTGGAACGGAAACTATGAACCATTTTTAAAGATGATAATTAAAGGAGAGAGCATGATGATTCAATCAAAAATATCTTTAATTGCTGCTGATCCACGATTGGTAGGCAGGCTATGTGACCTTTTAGGTACCATGCCAAATATTGATTTCCCTACAATGGGAGGCCCTTTCTTCTGGGATACACTAGCGGAGTCGCAAGGATGGAGATTGCAAAAGAATGTGTTTACCAATCATTGCAGACTTCTTGATCCGAGCAATGTCAGACGAGCCTGGGGTTCTGAAAGTGCCATGATGAGAGCGCTCCAACGTCTATCCCCAACTGTCTATAAAGGACACCCAGCAAGGTTTGACCATACAAGCTTATTCTGTCCTCAATGCGGAGGGAATATTCCAGCTGGGAATTACTGCAGTCAATGTGGTTCTCCGATTAAATAATGAAGACGATGGGGGCTAAAATGAAGATAAAAAAGTCTCCGTCACTGTGACAAGTCTTCGACAGTTCAGGTTAAATCTGTTGAATGGCATTAACTCGATGCAAGCTTTCTGCCAGAGTATGTGAACAAAGAGTTTATTCTAGCAGCCAAGCCATTTTTTCATGCCGGTGACATCCATAAGCTTTGGACGAAGATTCATTTAGCTTATAAAAAAGTGCAGTTGGAGGCTCCTTTGGATGATGTGATGGAGCTAGTCGTTGAGGACTTCAAACGGACGGTTTTTCTGTATAAGACAGGGAAGATACATACAACCTTTGAAGGATACTTTTACAGTGTCATTTATAGCAGCCTTTGGGGATTGAAAGTGCAGGAATATCGGGAGCAGTGGTATGAGGGAGTGACACGGTGAAGCATGGAGAAGGTTCGAGACTGCTGAAATAATAAAAAATGAATTTCAAGCGGGGTAGTATGTAACAGAAGCATTCTAATTGATAAGGTAACACTATTGGGACTTTCAGGAAAATCTGTCCGAATGAATCCTGGATTGGGACAAACTTTAGAGATCTTTAGGAAAATCTGTCCGAATGAGGCCTGGATTGGGACAAACTTTAGAGATCTTCAGGAAAATCTGTCCGAATGAGGCCTGGATTGGGACAAACTTTAGAGATCTTCAGGAAAATCTGTCCGAATGAAGCCTAGATTGGGACAAACTTTAGGGGTTTTCAGGAAAATCTGTCCGAATGAGGCCTGGATTGGGACAAACTTTAGGGATCTTCAGGAAAATCTGTCCGAATGAAGCCTAGATTGGGACAAACTTTAGGGGTTTTTAGGAAAATCTGTCCGAATGAGACCTGGATTGGGACAAACTTAGTGGTTTTTCAGGAAAGTCTGTCTGAATGAGGCCTGGATTGGGACAAACTTTAGAGATCTTCAGGAAAATCTGTCCGAATGAGGCCTGGATTGGGACAAACTTTAGAGATCTTCAGGAAAATCTGTCCGAATGAAGCCTA
>NZ_VYKL01000057.1 GCF_008710145.1 Niallia endozanthoxylica | reverse complement strand
GGAGGTGCATTTATTTATGAAGAAATATTTTAAGAAATATTCTTTAGAAACTAAATTAGCAGCTGTAAAAGAATATCTCGAGGGGGCAGAATCCTTAAGAGTTATTGCTAAAAAGTATCATGTTAGTAAGACAATGTTACATCGATGGGTAGCTAAATATCAGAATCACGGATTAGATGCTTTTCAGGAGTCATATACAAAATACCCATTAGAGTTTAAAATGGACGTACTAAACTATATGAATGAAACGGGAGCGTCCGTGGAAGAAGCCACTGCCGTATTTAATGTTACTGCCTCTAGCGTTGTGAGGAATTGGAAACATGTATTTGAAACAAGAGGGATAGACGCTCTTCAATTAAAGAAAAAGGAGCGTTCGTCCATGAAAAAACCATCTAAAAAGAAGCAACTAGTAGAGGGATCAAAAGAAGCCTTACAAGCTGAACTCGAGCAGCTACGTATGGAGAATGCCTATTTAAAAAAGTTACAGGCCTTAATTCAGAACAAGAAAAAATAACAGAACAGGAAAAATCGCTGGCAATCTATGAATTAAGGCATGAATATAAGGTAATCGACTTAGTAAAAATGGCCGGCATCCCAAGAAGTACGTATTATCACTGGATTAAACAGATGAATCGACCGGATAAATATAACGAAGAGAAAGAAGCTATCCAACAAATCTTTGATGAACACCAGGGTCGATATGGCTATCGCCGTATTACCTTGGAATTACGAAAAAAAGGATTTGGAATCAATCATAAAACCGTTCTCCGATTAATGAATGAAATGGGCATAAAATGTCTTGTGCGAATGAGGAAATACCGTTCATATCGAGGAGAGATAGGCCAAGCAGCCCCTAATCTCTTAGAGCGCGATTTTAAAGCGACAAAGCCTAATGAGAAGTGGGTAACGGATGTAACAGAATTTAAATTATTTGGAAAGAAGCTTTATTTATCACCGGTCCTTGATCTCTTTAATGGAGAGATTATTGCTTATAATATTGAGGAAAGACCCGTATTCCCCCTTGTAACAAAGATGTTAGCGAAAGCCTTCAATCGTCTAAATGAAGGAGACACACCTATTCTTCATTCAGACCAAGGATGGCACTATCGAATGTCTAAGTACCAGAAGTTACTAGAGAAAAACCATATTACACAAAGCATGTCTCGTAAGGGGAATTGTTTAGATAATGCAGTCATGGAGAATTTCTTTGGCTTATTAAAATCCGAGTTACTGTATCTGCAGGAATTTGAGAGTATGGACCATTTTAAGAGAGAACTAGAAAACTATATTTACTATTACAATCACAAACGCATGAAAGTGAAACTAAAAGGATTGACCCCCGTAGAATACAGAGAACAATCCTCTTTAGCTGCATAAAAATATTTGTCTAACTTTTTGGGTTCAGTTCA
>NZ_VYKL01000056.1 GCF_008710145.1 Niallia endozanthoxylica | reverse complement strand
CTGCCTTACAAGCAGAGGGTCGGCGGTTCGAGCCCGTCATCCTCCATCATTTTAGTAAATAGTAATTAGTTGGTTAGGAATTTGAATGATCCAATTATTTACTTGAAGTAACCTTTTATCCTAACAACTAACAACTAATAACTAGTAGTTAACAACTGTATAATGCCGGCCTAGCTCAATTGGTAGAGCAACTGACTTGTAATCAGTAGGTTGGGGGTTCAAGTCCTCTGGCCGGCATCCAAATGGCGTATCTAGAAGAGACGCCATTTGCATTTAGAGCGAAATGTAGTACTATATACTACATGCGGAAGTAGTTCAGTGGTAGAACACCACCTTGCCAAGGTGGGGGTCGCGGGTTCGAATCCCGTCTTCCGCTCCATACTAGCCGGGGTGGCGGAACTGGCAGACGCACAGGACTTAAAATCCTGCGGTAGGTGACTACCGTACCGGTTCGATTCCGGTCCTCGGCACCACTTTTATTAAAGTAGTGTCATACAATGTGCAGCATTTGAAAAAATGGTGCAAATTAAATACTATTTATTATCGCGGGGTGGAGCAGTCCGGTAGCTCGTCGGGCTCATAACCCGAAGGTCGCAGGTTCAAATCCTGTCCCCGCAATCTGGTCCGGTAGTTCAGTTGGTTAGAATGCCTGCCTGTCACGCAGGAGGTCGCGGGTTCGAGTCCCGTCCGGACCGCCATTTATTTAAAATCATATGGAGGGGTAGCGAAGTGGCTAAACGCGGCGGACTGTAAATCCGCTCCCTTGGGTTCGGCGGTTCGAATCCGTCCCCCTCCACCATTTGCGGGTGTAGTTTAGTGGTAAAACTACAGCCTTCCAAGCTGTTGTCGTGGGTTCGATTCCCATCACCCGCTCCAAAAATAATGGGCCTATAGCTCAGCTGGTTAGAGCGCACGCCTGATAAGCGTGAGGTCGATGGTTCGAGTCCATTTAGGCCCACCATTATTTGAAAAAACTAGAATTCATTTATATTATGATATTATTTGTTAATATAGTAAGGCCATTGTAGTTAGACTGGTGGCTAGCTTCAGCGCCTAGCGCCTAGTGGACTTCACACTCCTTCCTACGATAAGTCAACATCGAATCGCACTACCGTGCTCTTCGTGTTTCCTTTATCTCGTTTTAAGAGGAACATCGACTAAAGACCGCAACGTCCTGTTGCGAACGTCGATGTCAGCAGATCCTGTGCAAGTCAGTCCATACGTCGCTAAGCAAGGCGCTTACGCTTTTCGATGGGGAAGTACTCAAGTGGCTGAAGAGGCGCCCCTGCTAAGGGTGTAGGTCGGGTAACCGGCGCGAGGGTTCAAATCCCTCCTTCTCCGCCATATAATACATATGTTAAAATGCGCCTTTAGCTCAGCTGGATAGAGCAACGGCCTTCTAAGCCGTGTGTCAGAGGTTCGAATCCTCTAAGGCGCGTTCAACAACGAATCCTTGATCTTTGAATCGAGGGTTCGTTGTTTTTTTATGCTGGAAATAGAATGTGACTTCTTATGAGGAAGGTTACGTTCCCTGACCGTGGGCTTTACCTATTTTTCTAATGATTGAAATGTGAGAATTGTCTCCATGTTTCACCCTGAAACGTCAGAACCGTCCACACGTTTCAATCATTCGACTAAAAATGTGGTAGCTATGAGACGAATCATGTAAAATAAAGTATTAGATAAAGTGAAACTTCCATCAGTGGGGGTTTTCTTCATCCCCCACTGATGGTTAGTTGGGGCCCACAGGATGTGGGTCACACAGACGTTGCCACAAATGTGGCGTTCTTAGTCTGTGATTCC
>NZ_VYKL01000055.1 GCF_008710145.1 Niallia endozanthoxylica | reverse complement strand
GCTATAGCCAAGCGGTAAGGCAACGGACTTTGACTCCGTCATTCGTAGGTTCGAATCCTGCTAGCCCAGTTATGGCGGCATAGCCAAGTGGTAAGGCAGAGGTCTGCAAAACCTTCACCACCGGTTCAAATCCGGTTGCCGCCTCCATTCGAATTGCCGGTGTGGCGGAATTGGCAGACGCGCACGACTCAAAATCGTGTTTCTTCGGAAGTGTCGGTTCGACCCCGACCACCGGTATTAGAGAGAATTAATTATATTATGCGGGTGTAGTTTAGTGGTAAAACTACAGCCTTCCAAGCTGTTGTCGTGGGTTCGATTCCCATCACCCGCTCCAAAATAAATGGGCCTATAGCTCAGCTGGTTAGAGCGCACGCCTGATAAGCGTGAGGTCGATGGTTCGAGTCCATTTAGGCCCACCATTTATTATTCCGCAGTAGCTCAGTGGTAGAGCTATCGGCTGTTAACCGATCGGTCGTAGGTTCGAATCCTACCTGCGGAGCCATTTTTATGGATTATGCCAAGTTCAAGGCATTTTTTTTATATGGGGAAGTACTCAAGTGGCTGAAGAGGCGCCCCTGCTAAGGGTGTAGGTCGTGTAAGCGGCGCGAGGGTTCAAATCCCTCCTTCTCCGCCATATAATACATATATTAAAATGCGCCTTTAGCTCAGCTGGATAGAGCAACGGCCTTCTAAGCCGTGTGTCAGAGGTTCGAATCCTCTAAGGCGCGTAATTAATAATATTGAAATAAAAAAGCCATCAACCCTTTCGTTAAAGGGTTGATGGCTTTTTTTGTATTTGAGGCAAATACAAAGAAGAATAGAGAGCGTAGAATTCGTGTAAATCTTTTTCCAACAACGGCCTGTAGTGGCTTCTAGTTGGGGGCTCCAAAGCTAGGGTTAAACTGCTCAATGGAGGATTTGTTCGAGAAAAAAGTGGATGTATACATACAAATAACTACTTAACACTTAGGAAGACATAGCCTTGCAGCGATATGGATTTTCATTTTACAATATACTTAAAAGGTGCACGGTGCACCTTCGGAGGTGAATATTATAAAAGCGACTATTACTGGAAATGATTCCTTAAGTAAACGAATCCTGCTTGATATTGACAATGGGGCAAAAGTATCCGAAATTCCAACACTTTATCCTATTACTTTAGATCAAGCAAAAAAATTATCCCAATTTAAAAAGATGTTGGACTTAATGAAACAAAATCTAGGAGAAGAATACTATAACCGACTGCAATTGCTAGGAATTAAAAGTTTGCCTCTTTCTTCTTTATTTAGACAGGCAGATTGGGGTGGAATAATTGAAATTCTTTCTGTGGTTACAGAGGAAACAACAAGGGATGAATTGCAGTTGCTGATTACTGCTTTGAAAATGAAAAGGGAAAGAATCCAAGAGTTTAAAGAAGAGGCAGATGTAACTTTATCTGAATTAGAGGATACAGATAAATCGCTGCGCGCAAAGGAAAAAGAGCTTATACGGCTGAGCAAAGAAATAAATGGAAAAATGAGTATGTTTAATAAATATCCAGAACCATTTCGTTCATTCCTAGCTGAGTATCTTGGTTTATATGAAGGAGAACTAGTATTAGCGAAAAGATTGAATGTTAATTGGCAGCGAAGCTTACTAAAAGAGGCAATAATTGTTTATAATAAAATGCTTTATATGTTTTTTATAAAAGATCTTAGTAGTTTTGTAGAGTCGTTAATGTCTAGGCACAAGCGAGGTCTTGAATATCGCTGGAATCCAGATCAAGATATCAAGAGAATAACGAAATCAACACCTTGGGAAGATGTGCCCTACAACGGAAAATACAGGGTACCAACTTCATTCAGCGATTCCTTGGTTAATTCTATTAATGAAGTAAACCATAAATTAGAAGAAATTCAGAACAAAAAATTAGCCACAGAACACGAATTCAAAAAGATGAAAAATAAGATTGTTCAATCCTATATGGAAATGGCCGAAACCTCTGATTATCTTTCAACTAGGGATATAAAACGGCATAAGGAACTGCAAGATAAAGCTCTTAAATGGCTATTTCAGCGCGGTTTTATTGCAGTAACAGAGCTTACTCTTCCTAATGGCAAAAAAGTTGATATCTTTGCTTATAATGAATCTCAAATTGTTATTTTTGAAATAAAAGTATCGCAAGGAGACCTAACAACTGACCAAAAATGGATGGACTATTTACCGTATTGTCATGAATTTTATCTTTTAACACCTTCTGACTTAAAGATGACGGCAGCGCTTAAAATAAAAGAGGTTAACTGTGGGCAATATGTAGAGACAGCAAATAGTATAAAATTAATTCGGCCTGATGAACGAATTGTAAAGCAGGTTAACTATGATGATAAATTGAAGTTCACTGCTGGACAGTTATTGTCTAGGAAGTTTATTTATGGGTATTGAATTGTTTTAATTTACAGAGAAACCTTTTTAAACGATATTAGCCTTTAGCAACAATATTCTCAATAAGGTATCTAATGAAAGAAATATGGACTGAACGGTTAAAAACGATTAGTCCATAAAAGCCTTATTCCACTAACACTAGATTCTTGAAAACACCACGTTTTTTCCACGGTGACTCCCGAAATCCAAAATCGTTTCCGTACCTCTTTTTTGGCTAGAATCCCCTGACTGTTCAATGTTCACTATTCTGCGTTTCCTCGTATAGCTCACATCTCACTACAATAATTAGCCTAGATTGATCAATAAATGCGAACCCTAATAAATTAAGGGTTCACATTTATCTCTAATGTCAAAATTAGTGTCAAAATAAGTTTACAAAATATGCAGTTATTTTGTAAACTTATTTACCGAATAAACGGGACCAAAAACCTTTTTTTCGTTAGAAACAATTTGACTATTTTATGTCAAATTGTTGGCATCAAACTTCCTAAAATCTCAGCATTGTCTCAACAGCATCAGCCAAATCACTCTATGAATCCTTTAAGTACACCTGTTGTCGCAATATTACTATGTCCTGCTAATCCTCTAACCTTTTCAACATCATTATTTGTAACCTTTAATATCCATTTACAAAACGTATGGCGGAACATATGTGGAGTCACTTTATTATTAGGTAAACTGTAGCCTTCAATCATCGTTTGGATTCCCCACACAGTAAACTTTGGTGACAGCTAGCTGACTATAGAACACATATGGAGAGTGGTCCACATGTGGTTTCTTTTTAGGCATTTCTGCTTGGAATGCCAGTCAATCCTGGATTTTCACAAGCAGCGTATGTAAGCAAATAGACGATGGCCCAATCGTGGCGATACTTCTCTTCTGGTTCCACTCCTCTGCTGTTAACCGGTTTTCTTCTTAATTATAATTAGTAGAGCTTCAAATTCATCTTCCGTTAACCACATGATTCTTTCAGACTCTTCACCCACAGATTTTAAATCTTCAATATCTATCATTGAATTATGCTGCAACATCTTATTTTTTACTGCCCATAGATAATAACTTCTTAAAGAGTTGAGATGGCGATTAATTATGGTTATGACCAGAGGTTTTACATCTGTAGGATTTAACATTCTATCGATTCATTTATAGATATCTGCTACAGTAACATAATCATCCGGTTGGATATTCATTTTATTAAAAAAGCTCTTTAAATCATCTCTGTGGGAAATAATGGTATTTTTCGGTTTTCCTTTTTCCTGGAGATAAAATAAATAATCCAAAAACATCTATTCACGCTTTTCACTTATATGATGAGTTTTTAAAGGTTAAGGCAATCAAAAAAGATGTATATTTATTATATTATATGATAAGTCTAGCGCAGAGAAGAAGAGTACAAACTTATATAATATATATTATATGATTAGTTATGGCTATATATTATATAAGTTTGTAATTTTATAGATTACCTCAACTTATTTTTTTACACATGTTCATTTTCTTAGGTCGGTCTGACCAATTTTGAAACTATTATTTTAGGAACGTTTAACGTAATAAAGAACGTTTCAGACTCTAAATTAATTTCATTTTTGAGGTCAAAAGATATTACACATTGAAAATGCACTTAAATTTGAAAATCGTTTACTAAGAGAAGGTTTAACTGGATACATAAATGAGCAAGTCATAGAAGCTACTGAATGGTCTTTACAATAATTTCCAGAAGTATATTGCTTTGAACCTTATGCTTATGCAGTTGGTCAATTACAAAGAGCCTTAGACGGAAAAAACAAGAAATTGAAAAGATGTTGAAAAAACTAAGACCGACAATCTGACATTACTATTTGTAATAATGCTCATTAGCCTGTTCAGATTGGCGTACGGCATCTCTATTGTTTTTTTAAAAATAAAGGTTGGCGATTTATTTGTCATGCAATGGGATATGTCCACAAACATGTTCATACTTGGGAAAGAAAACAATAATCGGCTGAAATAAAAATCCGATATATATTAAAAAACTCTTATTCTAAAAAGAATAAGAGTTTTTATACAACTTAAAGGTACGATAACGGAGAAGGAGGGATTTGAACCCTCGCGCCGGTTGCCCGACCTACGCCCTTTCCAGGGGCGCCTCTTCAGCCACTTGAGTACTTCCCCAATAGAATAAAAATGGCTCCGCAGGTAGGATTCGAACCTACGACCGATCGGTTAACAGCCGATAGCTCTACCACTGAGCTACTGCGGAATAATAAAAGAAATAAGTTGTTATGGTGGAGCCTAGCGGGATCGAACCGCTGACCTCCTGCGTGCAAAGCAGGCGCTCTCCCAGCTGAGCTAAGGCCCCGATTTCTTATAATGATTGGAATGGCTAATTCGAGTCCATATCA
>NZ_VYKL01000054.1 GCF_008710145.1 Niallia endozanthoxylica | reverse complement strand
GGTTAAGTTAGAAAGGGCGCACGGTGAATGCCTTGGCACTAGGAGCCGATGAAGGACGGGACTAACACCGATATGCTTCGGGGAGCTGTAAGTAAGCTTTGATCCGGAGATTTCCGAATGGGGGAACCCAGCATCCGTAATGGGATGTTATCTTTACCTGAATACATAGGGTATTGAAGGCAGACCCGGGGAACTGAAACATCTAAGTACCCGGAGGAAGAGAAAGCAAACGCGATTCCCTGAGTAGCGGCGAGCGAAACGGGAACAGCCCAAACCAAGAGGCTTGCCTCTTGGGGTTGTAGGACACTCTACATGGAGTTACAAAGGAACGGGGTAGGCGAACAGGTCTGGAAAGGCCGGTCATAGAAGGTAAAAACCCTGTAGTTGAAACTTCGTTCCCTCCTGAGTGGATCCTGAGTACGGCGGGACACGTGAAATCCCGTCGGAAGCAGGGAGGACCATCTCCCAAGGCTAAATACTCCCTAGTGACCGATAGTGAACCAGTACCGTGAGGGAAAGGTGAAAAGCACCCCGGAAGGGGAGTGAAAGAGATCCTGAAACCGTGTGCCTACAAGTAGTCAAAGCCCTTTAACGGGTAATGGCGTGCCTTTTGTAGAATGAACCGGCGAGTTACGATTACATGCAAGGTTAAGTTGGATAGACGGAGCCGCAGCGAAAGCGAGTCTGAATAGGGCGTTTAGTATGTGGTCGTAGACCCGAAACCAGGTGATCTACCCATGTCCAGGTTGAAGTCCAGGTAACACTGGATGGAGGACCGAACCCACGCACGTTGAAAAGTGCGGGGATGAGGTGTGGGTAGCGGAGAAATTCCAATCGAACTTGGAGATAGCTGGTTCTCTCCGAAATAGCTTTAGGGCTAGCCTCATGTTGTAAGAATCTTGGAGGTAGAGCACTGTTTGGACTAGGGGCCCCCATCGGGTTACCGAATTCAGACAAACTCCGAATGCCAAAGATTTATCCATGGGAGTCAGACTGCGAGTGATAAGATCCGTAGTCAAAAGGGAAACAGCCCAGACCACCAGCTAAGGTCCCAAAGTATACGTTAAGTGGAAAAGGATGTGGAGTTGCTTAGACAACCAGGATGTTGGCTTAGAAGCAGCCACCATTTAAAGAGTGCGTAATAGCTCACTGGTCGAGTGACTCCGCGCCGAAAATGTACCGGGGCTAAACGTATCACCGAAGCTGTGGATGGACATCTTCTGATGTCCGTGGTAGGAGAGCGTTCTAAGGGCGTTGAAGCTAGACCGTAAGGACTGGTGGAGCGCTTAGAAGTGAGAATGCCGGTATGAGTAGCGAAAGATGGGTGAGAATCCCATCCACCGAATGCCTAAGGTTTCCTGAGGAAGGCTCGTCCGCTCAGGGTTAGTCGGGACCTAAGCCGAGGCTGAAAAGCGTAGGCGATGGACAACAGGTTGATATTCCTGTACCACCAAAATCCGTTTGAACGATGGGGGGACGCAGGAGGATAGGGTAAGCGCGCTGTTGGATTAGCGCGTCCAAGCAGTTAGGCTGTCAGCGAGGAAAATCCCGCTGGCGTGAAGGCTGAGCTGTGATGGCGAGGGAAATAAAGTACCGAAGTTCCTGATTCCACACTGCCAAGAAAAGCCTCTAGTGAGGATTAGGTGCCCGTACCGCAAACCGACACAGGTAGGCGAGGAGAGAATCCTAAGGTGAGCGAGAGAACTCTCGTTAAGGAACTCGGCAAAATGACCCCGTAACTTCGGGAGAAGGGGTGCTTTTTGGGGTGAATAGCCCTGAAAAGCCGCAGTGAATAGGCCCAGGCGACTGTTTAGCAAAAACACAGGTCTCTGCGAAGCCGCAAGGCGAAGTATAGGGGCTGACGCCTGCCCGGTGCTGGAAGGTTAAGAGGAGAGGTTAGCGCAAGCGAAGCTTTGAATTGAAGCCCCAGTAAACGGCGGCCGTAACTATAACGGTCCTAAGGTAGCGAAATTCCTTGTCGGGTAAGTTCCGACCCGCACGAAAGGCGTAACGATCTGGGCACTGTCTCAACGAGAGACTCGGTGAAATTATAGTACCTGTGAAGATGCAGGTTACCCGCGACAGGACGGAAAGACCCCGTGGAGCTTTACTGTAGCCTGATATTGAATTTTGGTACAGCTTGTACAGGATAGGTAGGAGCCTGAGAAGCCGGAGCGCCAGCTTCGGTGGAGGCGTCGGTGGGATACTACCCTGGCTGTATTGACATTCTAACCCGCACCCCTAATCGGGGTGGGAGACAGTGTCAGGTGGGCAGTTTGACTGGGGCGGTCGCCTCCTAAAAAGTAACGGAGGCGCCCAAAGGTTCCCTCAGAATGGTTGGAAATCATTCGTAGAGTGTAAAGGCACAAGGGAGCTTGACTGCGAGACCTACAAGTCGAGCAGGGACGAAAGTCGGGCTTAGTGATCCGGTGGTTCCGCATGGAAGGGCCATCGCTCAACGGATAAAAGCTACCCCGGGGATAACAGGCTTATCTCCCCCAAGAGTCCACATCGACGGGGAGGTTTGGCACCTCGATGTCGGCTCATCGCATCCTGGGGCTGTAGTCGGTCCCAAGGGTTGGGCTGTTCGCCCATTAAAGCGGTACGCGAGCTGGGTTCAGAACGTCGTGAGACAGTTCGGTCCCTATCCGTCGTGGGCGTAGGAAATTTGAGAGGAGCTGTCCTTAGTACGAGAGGACCGGGATGGACGCACCGCTGGTGTACCAGTTGTTCTGCCAAGAGCATCGCTGGGTAGCTATGTGCGGAAGGGATAAGTGCTGAAAGCATCTAAGCATGAAGCCCCCCTCGAGATGAGATTTCCCATAGCGTCAAGCTAGTAAGACCCCTGAAAGATGATCAGGTTGATAGGTTTGGGGTGGAAGCGTGGTGACACGTGGAGCTGACAAATACTAATCGGTCGAGGACTTAACC
>NZ_VYKL01000053.1 GCF_008710145.1 Niallia endozanthoxylica | reverse complement strand
CCGTAAAGGTCCATTCGTGGAATCACAGACTAAGAACGCCACATTTGTGGCAACGTCTGTGTGACCCACATCCTGTGGGCCTCAACTAACCATCAGTGGGCGATGAGGAAAAACCCCCACTGATGGAAGTTTCACTTTATGTCAGGCATATGCTTGATATGGGTTAAAACTATATATAAGGTAAATAAAGTCGTTAAATTAATTCTTTGTTCCGCATAGAGTAAATATAGTCTTGTATACAGAATAAATTAAATATTATTATAATACTAAGGTTAGAAACTGAAAAATTGTAATTTTTAGTTTTAAATAAAAAGCTATATCCACTTGTCTTAAGAAGGAGTGACCCGAGCGTGCATGATTTTCACACTCATTTTATTCCAAACGAAGTATTGAACTGGCTTGAAGAGAATAAAAACGCGGTTCATGCAGAATGGATTAAAAAAGATCCTAGTAAAGAAGACTTTCTTTTTATCAATGGTAAATGGGGATTCGAGTTAAAACAGCCGTTTATCAACTATGACCTTTATATGAAGGAGCAGGAAAACATCGGTGTTTCACACTCTATGATTTCACCAATTCCGCAGCTGTTTTTATATGATTTCCCAGTAGAAATCACAACGGAGATGTCTAGAGTCTATAATCACTCACTTTCTCAATTAACGAAACAAACTCCAGATAAATTATCTGCCGTAGGAACGGTTCCGCTCGCACATCCGAATAAAGCCGCTGAAGTATTACGTGAAGCGATGAATATTGGATTAAAAGGAGCGATTATTGGACCAGGAATTGGCCAGCATATGCTATCGGATGACTTCTTTAAGCCGTTTTTTGAAGAAGCTAATCGATTGAAGACGATTCTTTTCATTCACCCATTGTTATGCGAAGACCCCCGCTTAAAGAGAAGAATGATGCCGAACCTGGTTGGAGTTCCTTGGGAAACAACGGTTTGTGCCACGGATATTCTGTTAAGCGGAATGATTGATCAATACCCAGATGTCAAAATCCTATTTGCACACGGCGGAGGATTCCTGCCATATCAAATTGGCCGATTAGATAAAGGGTATGAGCAATGGAAGCTGGTTTCTTCCAATCTTCAGGCGCCACCTTCCGAATACTTAAAACGGTTCTGGTATGACACCGTACTGTGGAATGAAGCCAGCGTTGACAATCTTGTCAAAGCAGTGGGTGAAGACCGCGTCGTTGGGGGATCCGATTATCCATTTGATTTATGCGTATGGCCGCCAAAGGAAATAAGTGAAAAAGGGGCACAAACTTTACTAGAGTATGCCGTGAAATAGAATGATAAACAAACTAGATGGCGCCCGGCATCTTTCAGCTTAAAAAAATTAAAATAGTAAACGCTACCAATCAAATCTACATAAAAAAATGATGTTTTCATAGAAACAGGAGGAATAAAGAATGACGATTGAATTAAGCATGGTTGTACCGCACGTTCCAAGCATTTGCCATGAGGAAAACGCACCGGACTTTCAACAGGGGATTGTGGATGGATTAAAACAAGTTTCTAAACAAATTGCTGACATTCGTCCAGATGTGCTTGTGTTAGTTTCCTGCCACTGGCCGACTACTTTTGAGCACTATGTTGACTGTAATCCGGTTCATAAAGGGAGCCTGACTGCCCAGGAAGCGGCAAATCTTATTAGCGAGGTTCCATACCATTACCCAGGTGATGAAGAATTAGCCAACCAATTGGTACAGGCAGGAAAAAGTGCGGGTATGTCTGTTGAAGGCGTGCATGATTTATCTTTCGAATGGGATTATGGCACACTTGTTCCTTTACGCTATTTAGTTCCAAATGGTGATATACCAGTAATTAATCTATCCGTTACATTATGTGCCAGCCTTGAAGAAACCTATCAATGGGGCCAGGTCATTGCCAAAGTATTAAAAGAGTCTGATAAGAAGGCTGTATTCGTAGCCAGCGGCGCATTGGCTCATAATCTCGTGCGCGGCAGACATCATATGCCGACATTATCTGAACATGCTCTTAATAAAGAGTTTGTTGATTTAGTTATGAAAAAAGATTATGAAGCAGCGTACAACATGCTTCCTCAATTCTCGAGTATGGCTAAAGTAGAAGCAGGCGGTCGTCACTTGGCTATGTTATTTGCGTTCATCGACAAAGATTGTACACCGGTATATTATGCCGATGCTCAATCTTCAGGAAGCTGGAACCCGCTTATTACATTTGAGCCAGCAAAGATTGCCGGGTCAAAAGATCATACTCAAGAAGAATATGTAAAATAATCCTTTTACCTCATTCAGCAGAAGTCCTCTACTTCTAAAGGTGAGGGAGGCATGCAAAAAGCTTTTTGATTCAATTAAAGATGTTATAATCTTGCGGAGATTTCATTTTCTGTGCCTGTATTCCCCATTAAACAAGCACCCTCCAAAGAATCATTCTCCGCAAGTTTTTTACATAACATAGAAAAACAGCTGTCCTGAGAGATTGTCCCCCTCTCAGGGCAGCTGTTTTTTAAAATTAAACAAAGCACTGCGGTATTATTTAACTCCACACTTTAATTTCTCTGACAACTCATCAGCGGCCTTCGTCACGTATTTGATTAGCGTAGGTGCATTATTGGCGTTAATTCTTGAATTAGGCCCGGCAATGCTGATACAATAGTCAACCTTCCCCGAAGGAGATTTAACTGGTGCTGC
The DNA here is from genome assembly GCF_008710145.1 of Niallia endozanthoxylica. Classification (GTDB taxonomy): domain Bacteria; phylum Bacillota; class Bacilli; order Bacillales; family Cytobacillaceae; genus Bacillus_BD; species Bacillus_BD endozanthoxylica. Next base: position 24,242 of record NZ_VYKL01000053.1, on the reverse strand, counting down.
AATGGCTGAAACGCCCACGTTCATTTCATCCTTGTTAAATGAATATCCCCGCTTCTTGATCAAAGCCAAACGTTCTTTAAATTGGATGGGATCCGTAATCGTAGCAGATTTAGGAGAGTATAATGGTAAACCTTGTGCAATCACACGATTAATATCTGCCTCAGACTGATAAGCCAGAATGATTTGTCCAGTACTTGAGCAATGGGCCGGATATTTTTTTCCAACGTGTGTACGTACATTTACATAGTTTGAGCATTCAAACATCTGTAAATATATGGATTTATTTCCTTCTAAAATAGAAAGATGAACGGTTTCCCCAGTATCTTGGACTAATTTTTCCAGAATAGGAGGGGAGATTTCGCAGATGTCAAAGGAAGTGATAACATAGTGACCCATTTCTAATATGGATGAAGCTAAACGAAAGTTTTTTGTAACAGGGTCCCTCACAATAAAACCTTCATGCATTAATGTATTGGTAAGCCGGTAGACGGTACTGACTCCAACATCCAGTTCATCAGCTAAATCTGTTAAAATCCATTCCGGTTCATCCATTGTAAACAAATTTAATAGTTTAAGAGCATTGACCATGGAAGAAACAGAACTCTTTTCATTGCTGCCCATCTTAACGTTCTCCTTCACATTGTAATGATTCGATGTAACCAAGTTTTGCTGAAATTTTCTTGCCCGTTTTGATAATCTCCTCGACACATTGTGGAATGAAATCCTCACCCATTCGAAGTTTAGGAGCAGCGACGCTGACGGAGGCTATAATTTTACCTGTATAATCCTTGATTGGTGCCGCAATAGCGATAACATCCTCGTGCATTTCATCAATACAAACACAGTATTCATCTTGTCTAATTTGTTTTAACTGTTGTAACAACACTTTAGGGTCGGTTACACTGTTTGGTCCTCTTTTTGGCAGCCCTGCTTGAATAACTTGGTCTACGATTTCTTTAGGCTGGAAAGCTAATAAGAGTTTTCCGGGAGCTGAACAAGTAGGTGGACGATGCTGGCCGACATGTGAAAGCAAGCGAATGGTCTGTTTGGATTCTACTTTTAGGATATAAATGAGATGTGTTCCATCAAGTGTGGATACATGTGCATTTTCATTCAATTTACTTACTAAGCACTTCAAAGGATCGAATGCTTCCCTGTGTATTTCCAGTTGGGACATGATTACACCTGTTAATCCTAAAATCGATAAGCCTACGGTATATTTTCTTCCGACTTTTCTCAAATAGCCCTCACTCATGAGGTCATTGATTAACCGGCTGACAGTGCTTTTCGGCAGTTCTAGTTCTCTTGAAATGTCCGTTATCCCTAAAATTGAATTCTCCTTAGAAAATAGTTTTAATATTTGCAATCCATTTTGAACAGATTGCAGAATCGATTTGTTTTCAATAGACATTGTCATGGTATCTACCTCGGGAAAAATTTTCAGATGTTCCGCATAGAAGTAATGCGATTTACTATTCGGAATAATTATATTATATATTATAACATTGTAGGTACTATCAAAATAGAAAAAATCTCTAGATTGATAGAAAAAGTTTTTAGTAGAAAGCAGAGGATAAAATATAGAAGAAACTAGTACAGAGGAGCAGGTCCCGCGCCTCAATATATGAAGAATTACATTGTAGGGCCATTGTATGAGATTTGAATGGTGCTATCGTCTTTTATCCTATGTTATAATAGAAAAAAACTTGAGATAATTTGCTTAATTTGAATATTTAATTTCTCGGATTGAAATGGAATTACAGGAAATAACAGGATTTTATATGGTGTGATAGGCACACGCTACTCAAAGAATGATAGAAAATTTTTTTAGAAAGTTGAGATTACCATGAAAACGAAATTAACAGAAAAGTTCAGTCTTATGTATTTATTTGGTTTCATTGTTATTATTGGGAGTATGATTTTTGTCCCGAAACTAATGGTTTTGTTGCTGAATGTCAAGGTAGAAGACGTAGATAATGATACATTAGCCTATACCGGAGCCATTTTAGGAGGTTTTTTAACACTAATAGGGGTATATTTAACTATCAAACACTCAGACCAGTCTTTTCAGAGGTCATATAATAAAGAATTAGAGAAAGAATTTATTCAAGACTTTCCTCAAAAAATTGAAGCCATTGAAAAGGTAAAAAACCTAACTGGAATTTTTCTTAACAAATTTAAAACGGCTATTAAGGATCCAAAAGAAGTAGACAAATGTAAAGCTCTTAAACATATTAAAGATCATTATAGTATCAAAATAAGGACTGAAGCAGCAAGGTTAGACGGCCACATCTATGTAGAGGTGGAATATCTATTAGAACAGCTTGATCATGTTTATAATTTTTTACTTAATAAAGATCTTGAAGAATATAAGAAAGAAATATTAGAAAAATCTACGGATGCATTTGATAATATCCATCGTTCGATAGAATTTTTCACTGATTATCAAGAGTCACTTGAAGATCAATTTACATGCTTTACAAAAGATAAAAATATTTGGGCAACAAATCCTATGCTTAACCGCCTTATACAACAAAAAAGGAAACTGAGGGAGAAGCTGTTAGAGAAATTTGGTCTATTTCGCAAAGATATTCAACTCACTATTGGACATAACCAAACGGATGAAAAAAACCCTTATCATTTAGGACTTAAGGCATTTGAAGAAGTAATAGAAAATGCCTCAAAAGGAATACACGTGGAGATTATTACGGGAGATACAATATCGGATGAAGTTAAGTTATTATCCAAACTTCAAAGAGGCAAGATTGATATGATTGTCGTATCACCAGATGTGGTATCAAGGAAGTACCTGTTTGAGGAACTTGAATTTTTGGCTTTACCTTATCTATTTGATAGCTATGAACATTGGGAAAAAGCGGTAGATGGTAAAGTGGGAAAATACGTTTCTTCCCTAATCAAAAAAGAATCAAATAATAAGCTGCATGTCTTAGGGTATTTTTCTGCAGGAATCAGACACTTTTATGGTAAAAGACATATTAATAGACCGGAAGATTTGGCAGGAATGACTGTAAGAACCCAAACGAGAGGTGTTATGGCAAAATATATTTCAAGTCTTAATGCCTATACAAATTCTGCCCCTTGGGGTGAAGTCAAGAAGGGGCTTGATGATAAAACCATTGACTTTGCCGAAAATGCTTATCCTTACTTTGTTCAACAAAATCATCATAGTAGTAATCATGGAAAATATATTACGGAGACCGGCCACTCTTATACTACACGCTTCTTGTTAATGAATGGAGAGAAATTTTCTAGTTTAACAAGGAAACAAAGAAGAGTGATTATGAAGGCTGCAAAGGCAGCTGCAAAAGTGGAAATCCAGGCAGTAAAAGAGCAGGAAGAAAAAATAAGGGAAGAAATAAAAGGTACAGTAGAAATACGAACAATTAATGATATCGATCTTCAGTCTTTTAAAATGAAAGCAGCGGAAATCGGGGAAACTTTAGAAAAGAAGAATTATGAAACAAAGAAAATGATTAAAAAAATCAAGAAGTTAAGAACCAATCATAATCATTCTTCTGCGGCAATACAACTGTTGGAAGTTGATTTCCGCTAATAAGGCTGATAGGAGCCCGAAAAGGAGTAATCTTCAAAAAATCGGTCGCCAACGGGACAAGGGAACAAAGGCAACCGCGCCCAAGTATATGAGGAATAAGAATGATATAAATTAACAAGGAGAGTTCTGCAGAAATATAAACTTCTACAGAACTCTCCTTTATTTGTTTCAACCGAGCCAATGAACCTGTCACTCCGCTATTAATGTTTTAATATTCTGATATTATGAAAATTCTAGAAAATCAATTGACAACACAGCACTTTCTAATTACAATTGAAAATGATTATCAGTATCGTCAGGGAGGAAACAACAGGATGTTTTATGGGAAAAAGCGTAGAAATATTTTAACAATATCCGTATTTATTCTTATCTTATCAACACTGTTACTTGGTTGTACAGATGCCAGCAAGGATGATTCAACGTCAAAAGCTGTTCATGATAACATGCTTACAATTGCTTGGCCTAGGGATGTAGGAGAAATGAATCCGCATGTGTATAATCCGTCGCAATTATTTGCCCAATCGATGGTGTATGAACCGTTGGTAAGCTATGGAGATGGGGGAGAGCTGAAACCGCATCTAGCTGAGTCTTGGGAAATTTCAACCGATGGAAAAGAATATACATTTCATCTGCGTCAAGACGTAAAGTTTTCTGATGGAACAAGCTTTAATGCAGAAATTGTGAAAAAGAATTTTGATACAGTTTTAAATCATATGGAATTACATGGTTGGCTGGGGTTCCTTTCGAAAATACAAAGTACAGAGGTTATCGACGAATATACGTTTAAAATGACATTAACCGAAGCCTATTATCCAACCATTCAGGAGCTTGCAGTTGTTCGTCCCGTTCGTTTCTTAGGTGAAGCTGGATTCCCTGAAGATGGTGATACGTCTAAAGGGGTCGTGGAATCAGTCGGTACAGGTCCGTGGATTTTAGAAGAACATAAAGCAGATGAATATGCGATTTTCAAACGAAATGAAAATTATTGGGGAGAACTTCCAGAAGTAGAAAAAATTCAGGTGAAGGTCGTTCCTGATGCAGAAACGAGAGTGCTGGCGTTTGAAAAAGGCGAGCTGGATTTAATTTATGGAGAAGGGGTTATCAGTTTAGACGCCTTCAAACAATTGGAATCAACAGATAAATATGAAACTAGCATTTCTGAGCCAGTTGCAACGAGACAGCTTGTCATGAATACAAATAAGGAACAGCTTTCGGATGAACGTGTTCGTCAAGCGTTACATTACGGATTTAATAAAGAAGCGATGGTAAAGGGAATCACGTCTGGATTTGAAGAAGCAGCAGAGTTTATTTTACCAACAAACTTACCTTACACTTCTGATATTGATGTGAAGTCCATTGATTACGATGTAAAAAAAGCAGAAGCGTTATTAGACGAAGCAGGCTGGAAACTTCCTAAAGGGAAAACCATTCGTGAAAAAGATGGACAGCCGCTTGAAATTGAGATGATGTACGATTCAGCCGAATCCATTCAAAAAACAATGGCAGAAACGCTGCAATCAGAGTGGGCAGCCATTGGTGTTAAATTAAATATTGTTGGGGTAGAGCTTGCGGTTCAAGTTCAAAGATTTAAAGAGAATAAGTTTGATATTAACTTCTTTAGTAACTACGGTGCGCCGTATGATCCGCATACATTTATCAACATTGTAGCAAAAGAAGGATTTGGATTTAATGAAGCCATTTCAGCGTATCCGAACAAAGCGGAAATACTGCAGCAAATCGCACGGATTCCGCAGACAACAGATGAAATGGAGCGTCAACAGCTTTACACATCTGTTTTAACATCACTGCAGGATCAGGGCGCTATTGTTCCTATTTCATATATTAAGAAAATAGCTATTTATCAAAAGGATGTCACTACTTTCAATTTCGCTGCTAATCGGGACGAAAATCCATTCACAGGAATCAGCATCAAGCAGTAAGCAGCAGGAGGTTACCATGGGCACTTATATAATCAAACGAGTGATGTCCATTATACCGGTTTTTCTTTTGGCCGCTCTTCTAACAACTGGGATGATCCACCTTTCACCGGTGGATCCGGCTGAGGCCTATTTAACAGCCGCTCATATCGAACCGACCGATGAGATTTTAGCCCAGAAAAGACATGAGTTTGGTTTAGATCAACCATTTTATATTCAATATGTAAACTCTATTATGAAGATATGCCAACTTGATTTTGGCATATCTTATCTTACTAATAAGCCCGTTTGGGATGAGGTGAGCTACCGAATTCCAGCGACACTCCAGCTCGCATTAGGAAGTTTGTTCCTAGCGGTGCTTGTCAGTGTCCCTTTAGGATTTCTGGCAGGTATAAAGAAAAATAGCGCGATTGATCATTTTAGCCGTATACTCTCTTTTTTTGGTGCATCTATTCCCTCTTTTTGGCTGGGGTATTTATTAATCTTTTTCTTTTCTGTAAAATTGGATCTTTTCCCGGTAGAAGGGATTGGGACATGGCAGCATCTTGTTCTACCCTCTATTACGCTGGCTCTTCCTTTAATCGCAATGTACACAAGATTGCTGCGTGCGAGCATCCTTGAAAATATAGAGGAGCCTTATGTGCTATTTGCTCGGACCAGAGGGATGAAAGAAACCATTATTATGGCTAAGCATGTCTTAAGAATCGCTATATCTCCGATGATTACTGGACTGGGGATGAATCTTGGGAAGCTATTGACTGGAACGATTATTGTGGAGACGGTTTTTTCTTGGCCTGGATTTGGACGTTACTTTATTGAAGCGATTTTTCATCGTGATATACCGGTCATTCAATGCTATGTACTAATAGCAGCTAGTTTATATATATTTAGCAATCTACTAGTTGATCTGATTCAAATGTATATTGATCCGCGTATTTCCAGGAAAGAAGGGCATCAGCGATGATAACTAGTATGCGTAAAATATTCATTAGTCAAAAAGTCATTCCCATCTGTTCCATCATTTTAGGTATTCTTTTTATCGTAACATTATTTGCTCCCTGGATCGCACCCAATGATCCGATTGCGGTCAATTTAGCTTATAAGCTGCAGTCTCCATCCTGGGAATTTCCTTTAGGAACCGACCATCTAGGAAGATGTAATCTATCACGCATTCTATATGGAGGACGAATTTCATTAGGCTTTGCCATGCTCATTTTCATTTCATCCTTAACGATTGGTTTACTCATTGGAACCTTTGCCGGCTATAAAGGCGGATGGGTGGATCAGGCATTGATGAGATTTTGTGACGGTGTGATGGCCTTTCCAAGCCTTATCCTCATTCTTGGTCTGGTTGGTATCTTCGGTCCTGGACTTCCGCAAGTTATCCTAGCCTTGATGCTTGTGCAATGGGTCTATTATGCAAGAATGTTCCGAGGAATGGTTCTTAGTCTAAAAGAACAAAACTTTATTGCAGCGGCGAAAATAAGCGGCTCCTCTCAGTGGAAGATTATTCGAAATCATATTGTCCCAAATGTGCTCCCGCCGCTCGTCGTCATGGGTACATTAGAAATGGGCTGGGCCATCATGGATATCTCCGCGATGTCGTTTCTTGGGTTAGGAGTACAGCCGCCTACACCTGAATGGGGAGCAATGATTCATGAAGGAAAGTCATATATTCGAACGAATCCAGAATTAATGCTTTATCCAGGTTTGATGATTATGCTCGTCATTGTGACCTTTAATTTATTGGGCGAAGCGTTATCCGAACGTTACGGTGTCAAACGTCGATCTTAAAAAAGGAATGAGAATGTTGGGTACAGAACAGTCGAATGTGTTACAAGTGAGAGATTTACAGGTACAGGTAAAAACGAAAAATGGTGCCGCTACGCTTGTGGAAGATATTCATTTTGAACTAAATCGCGGGGAGGTACTGGGTCTTGTTGGGGAAAGCGGATGCGGCAAAACCGTTACGAGTATGTCGATTCTTCAGCTTCTCAACCGGAAAACGACAACGATTGAAGGGAGTATCCTATTACAAGGACGCGAATTGAACGGATTACGAGAGAAAGACATGCGGGAGGTCCGCGGCAAGGATATCGCCTTTATTATGCAAAATCCGATGAATGCTTTTACGCCTGTTTTTACAATTGGCCATCAATTTATTGAGACAATCCGTTCTCATACAAAATGGAATAAAAAACAAGCAACAGAGCTGGCTGTAGAAGCGATGCATCATGTGAATTTATCAGATCCAGTTAAGCTATTAAGATGTTATCCTTTTCAATTGAGTGGGGGGATGCTTCAACGGGTGATGATTGCTATAGCTTCATGCCTGCATCCGGCCGTTATTATTGCGGATGAACCAACCACCGCGCTTGATGTAAATAATCAGAAGAACGTACTGTACCACTTGGATAAAGTTCGCTCAGAATATGGTTCAGCCATTTTATTAATCTCCCATGATCTCGGTGTCATTGCAGAAATGGCAGATCATGTAGTGGTTATGGAGAAGGGTAGAATTGTAGAAAAAGCGGATGTGTTCCAACTATTTGATCATCCGCAGCATGAGTATACGAAAAAACTATTAAATGCACGTTCAATCATGCATTTAGATGAAACTGCCGTCCACTTGGCTTGACTAAAGGGGTGAAAAAATGAGTTTATTACAAGTAAATGAAGTAACTCATAGCTACGGATCCCGAACGTTTTTTAACTGGAAAGACCGATCTAAGAAAGTACTAAACAACATTTCTCTCTCTATTGAGGAAGGAACCTGCCTAGGAATGCTTGGTACAAGCGGAGCTGGAAAAAGTACTTTAGGAAAAGTGATTCTTGGTTTGGAGCGGCCGCAATTTGGTCAAGTACTGTTTCAAGGATATGATATCTATGCCGCTGATAAGCATGTCCGCCAAAAAATTCGCCGGGATCTTCAGGTGGTCTTTCAGGATTCCTATTCATCGGTCAACCCCCGAATGACGGCTGAACGGATTATAGCAGAGCCGCTGGAAAACTATGAAAAGCTAACTGAGGCTGAGCAAAAACGGACCATTATTGAATTATTGGAAAGAGTAGGGCTAAGTGAAAAGGACTTAAAAAAATACCCTCATCAATTTAGCGGCGGTCAACTGCAGAGAATTAATATTGCCAGAGCCATTTCGCTCAAGCCAAAGCTGATTGTCTTAGACGAATCAGTCAGCAGTCTAGATATGGTGAATCAAACACTTATTCTAGCATTATTAAAAGAGTTAAAGGAAGAATATGGGTTGTCGTATCTCTTTATTACCCATGATATTAAAGCTGCCTATACGATTAGTGATTCCATTGGTGTACTCGAAAAAGGAGAACTAGTCGAGCTTTATGAAGCAAAGAATCAGTTTTTTACTTCAAAACATCCAGTCGCACAAGGGATGAGAGATTCCATCCTTGCCGAGCATCCGCGTTTTCGTACGGTTAGACATACGTAAGTGTAAAAGTGTTTATATTGCCTGCCTCGATTTCATTTATATAATCGGGGCTATTGTTATGATTTGAAATGAAAAAAGGAGACCAATCTGATGAATCATCGTGCGTATCTTGCCTTGGCGATTCCCCTAACCATCTCCACCATGACAACACCCTTATTAGGCGCTGTGGATACTGCAGTGGTCGGGCAGCTTCCCGATCCAGCTTATATTGGAGGAGTTGCAGTGGGGAGCCTTATTTTTAATACATTGTACTGGGTGTTCGGATTTTTACGGGTCAGCACCTCTGCGTTTGCTGCACAAGCGAGCGGGGCAAGTGATTCAGTGCAAGGGGTACTTGCTTTGTCTCGTCCATTTGTATTAGCTGTGATTGTAGGGATCTGTTTTATCCTCTTCCAATGGCCGATTGAACATGCAGCTCTCCTATTGATTTCCCCTGATTCTGATGTGAGTCAATTTGCGGCTGAATATTTTCGAATTCGTATTTGGGGAGCACCCTTTACATTAATGAATTACGTGATTCTTGGCTGGTTAATGGGGATGGCTAAGATTAAAGAATCTTTAAGTTTACAAGTGTTAATGAATGTTTTGAACATGATATTGGCAATTCTTTTTGTCCATGTCTTTTCTTTTGCTGTAAAAGGGGTCGCAGCGGCCACTTTGATTGCAGAAATAACAGCTTTCATTGCAGGATTGCTCATTGTTGTAAAGGCATCACCTTTTAAATGGAAATTTCCATCCATTCAAGAACTGATCGATACGCAGTCTCTGAAAAAGATGTTTAATGTAAATAAGGATTTGTTTATTCGAACGATTTGTTTATTAGTCGTGATTAATATGTTTACAGCAAAAGGTGCTTCATTTGGGACAGAACTTCTAGCGGCAAACGCGGTATTGTTTCAAATTCATTACATAATGGCCTATTTATTCGATGGATTTGCCAATGCCTCCAGTATTCTTGTCGGCAAAGCGGTTGGATCAAACGACAAAGAATTATATAAAAAAACGCTCACCCTATCAAGGCAATGGTCGGTGATCAATGCTTTTGTCATTGCCTCTGTATATGGGATATTTCAGGAACAAATTATTGGTCTCTTTACTAATTTACCTGGTGTAATCGACCTATCAATTGAGTATGGAACATGGCTTATCATTTACCCATTTGCCGCATGTTTCGGCCTTGTTATCTACGGTGTCTTTACAGGAGCAACAGAAATCGCTCCCGTTCGAAATTCAATGTTTTACGCGATGATTGTCTATGTTATTACACAAATCATTGTAACACCCATCTGGCATAATCATGGTCTATGGCTCGCTTTCATTATCTATACCATTGGGAGATCAGGCTTCCTTGTCATGTATACGCCTCGATTAAATAAAAAGTGGTACACGGGTACGGGTCCCTCAACCGAGTTATAAATTATAAAAAAATGTAAAAAACTATAAAAATAAAGGGGCAAAGAGACAGGCACTTTTTTTAGTATACGAAGAATGATAAATAAGGAGAGTTCTGCAGAAAGATAATATTCTACAGAACTCTTTTTTATTTTAAGGTGATTATTTGTACCCAAAGTATAATGTCATGGTTAAAAGATCATGGAGTACGTCTCTTAAAATTAGGCTGATTCATTTCTATTAATATAGGGTTGCGAAAATAATTGAAATAAATTATATTTGTAAAGCAATAGAAATAATAAATAGATTAATATTTCTTCAATTAATCTAATTTTCATTTTATTTATTTGTTATTTTAACATAGTTATAAGCGCTGCCGAATCTTGCTTTTATTCCAGCAACAGAGAGGTGTTATCAAATGGAAATACTTGCAGTGCTGAACAAAGTGAATGGCGTCTTATGGGGGACACCAAGTTTAATCCTTCTTTTCGGTACCGGACTGCTTTTAACCGTTATGCTTAAAGGACTTCAATTTAGAAGGTTAGGTTATGCTTTTAAATTAGGTTTTACAAGGGAATCTGAAGAGGATAAGAATGCTGAGGGTGATGTTAGTAACTTTAAAGCATTGATGACGGCATTAGCTGGAACAATCGGTAATGGGAATATTGCCGGAGTGGCGACGGGCATTACGGTTGGAGGCCCAGGTGCCATCTTCTGGATGTGGGTTGTTGGTTTAATTGGAATGGCAACAAAGTATGCAGAAGCACTTCTTGCCATGAAATATCGTGTGAAAAATGAAAATGGGGAATATTCAAGCGGACCTATGTACTATGTTGAAAGGGGTCTTGGTCGAAAGTTCAAATGGTTGGCGGTTGCCTTTGCCTTTTTCGGTGCCTTTGCAGCACTAGGCATTGGTAACAGTGTACAGTCCAATACAATAGCTGCTGTCATGAAATCTTCTTTCGGCATTGACCATTTAATTACAGGTATTGTGCTCGCTGTTTTAGCTGGTTTGATCATCATAGGCGGTATTCAAAGAATTAGTGATGTAGCTAGCTTTCTCGTACCGATTATGGCGATCCTGTATATTGGCGGATCATTAATCATTATCGGGCTTAACATCGATCAAATTATCCCTGCTTTCAAACTAATATTCTATTATGCGTTTAACCCGCTGGCTGCAACAGGCGGATTTGTTGGTATTTTAGTTTCAGACGCGATTCGTAACGGGGTGGCCCGCGGTATTTTCTCAAATGAAGCGGGTTTGGGTACAGCCGCCCTTATCGCTGGTAATGCAAAAGCAGACCACCCGGTTAAACAAGCGTTAGTCGCTATGACAGGTACTTTTATTGTCACACTGATTGTATGTACCATGACGGGACTCGTTCTGATTTTCTCTGGGTTCTGGGACCCGACAGGCGGGGCGATTTCAGGTGTACCGCATCCTGTTGGACTTGATGGCGGCGAACTGACAACAGCTGCATTTGCCGCAAACCTTGGGATTGCCGGTGAATATATTGTTGCTATTTCCATCATTTTCTTCGGTTTCTCTACAATCGTTGGCTGGTATGTATATGGTGAAAAATGTTTCGAGTATTTAGTTGGTTCAAAGGGAATACTAGGCTACCGCCTGGTTTATATCTTGGCTACAGGAATTGGTGCAATTACTAGCTTAACAACTGTATGGGCATTTGCAGATATGGCAAACGCATTGATGATGATCCCAAATTTAGTAGCCTTATTATTATTAAGTAAAGTAGTCGTGAATGAAACAAATGACTTTTTCGAAAATCATTATAAACTAGCACAAAAGTCTAGTAAGAGAAAAGTAAGTTAACCTCACAACAAACCGTTGCTCCTGCACAGGATGCAGCGGTTTTTTTGTGAGATAGATAGACAAGAGATTTTCCTTGGACAAGGAGATGAGAAGTTCCTTTGACTGTATGAAAACAGAAGATAAATGGTTCGAAGTAAGGTAGAAAGATTCCTTGAATCTATATATGTCCTTTTCACACGGATGAGTCAAATATCTAGCAGAGGAACCATGTTCACTACTCGTACATGATAGAACAAGAATTCCTGTGTTGATTTAGTAAATTGGATATATATATTAGCAGATAATGTAAAAAAAGAGAAAAGATTGTTGGATTATGAGGATTTTACCTAGATTAATAGATATAATGGTCAAAGGATGACTTTTTGGAAATTTCAAGCAGCTGGGCTTCCTTAGAACATCTATACATTTGATGGTTCGTACGGAGTTCTGGCAGCTTGAAATGAGATGTGGGAGGGTTTAAATGTGAAGAAAAAAACCGTATGGATAGCAATTGCGTCTGTCGTTGGACTCGCTGCCATTGCTGCGATTGTTATCTTTTTTGCAAGGGGTAATCAGGCAGATATGGCAAGTACAGAAAATCAGGAAATGGGAATAAAAGTTCAAAAGGCAGCAGAAGAAGTGTTGACCGAGACCATCCTTGTAACGGGCAAGATTGTACCTGAAGGCGAACAAAAGGTATTCATAGAGCCTGATAAGGGAGAAATTATCGAATATAAAGTGGCGGAGAACCAAACGGTAAAAGCCGGTGAGCCTTTATTTTTATATGATTCTTCTAAACTAGATGTTGAATATAATGGAGCTGTACGTGAAAGAGATTTAATTCAAAAAAGAGCCAAAGCAGAAGAGGCCCAAATCGCAGAGTTGAATAAACAAATGGAAGCAGCCAAAAAGAATCCATCGGGTGAAGCCTCAGGGGAAGGGGCAGATGTCAATCAACTGACAAAAGAGAAGGTGCAATTGGAGCTTCAATATGAAAGCACGAAATCGGAAGTATCTTCGGCTCAAGAGCGGATCAATGAAGCGGCGAACCGTAAAAAGGACATGACTGTTGTTAGTAAAATAGACGGCATCGTTGTGAAAGTGAACCAAAACATTGCAAAAACAGAGACAGGTGCCTCGGAGCCTGTGGTACATATTATTTCAAATAGTCCATATAAGGTCATTGGGACGATGAGTGAATTTGATGCGGTGAAGATTCAGCCGGGACAAGCTGTCGTTATCAGGCCAAAGGTGTATAAGGATCGTGAATGGAACGGGGTTGTGGAATCTGTTTCCCAATTTCCAACGGAAGAAGGTGCCGGCGGAGAAATGATGGATGCATCAGGCGGAGGCAATGTCACAATGTATCCGTTCAAGGTTGCGATTACAGATGATACATCAGAGCTTCGCCAAGGCTTCCATGTTTCTTTGGAGGTAAAAATTGTTGGGACAGAAAAACAGCCAATTGTCCCGCATACTGCGATTTTAGATGAGGGCGGCGTGGCTGTGGTTTATGTTCTTAATGAAGGAAAGCTTGCGAGACGCGAAGTCCAGACAGGTTCCATGAATGATGAATTCATTCAAATAACAGAAGGTGTGAACAAGAACGAGCTTGTTGTAGTTGAGCCATATGAAGGAATGCATGATGGAATGGAAGTGACTTCTTTTGATGAAATTAAGTGAGATTACAAAGGTGTATGGAAAGGGCTCACTAGCTGTTCCTGTCTTGCATGGGATTGATTTAACAATAGAAGACGGAGAATTTGTTGCAATCATGGGACCATCAGGCTCGGGGAAATCAACTTTAATGAATATTATTGGATTTTTGGATTACCCTTCTTCTGGTACGTACGAATTAAATGGAGAAAGTATTGGAACCGAAAAGGAAAACAAGCTGACAAAGTTAAGAAATGAACATATCGGATTTGTTTTCCAACAATTCTTTCTGCTGCCGAGACTTACGGTACTAAGAAATGTAGAATCTCCTCTTATCTATGCAGGCGTCCCGAAGCGTGAGAGAAAAGAGCGAGCGGAAAGGATGCTTGCAAAGGTTGGATTAGAGGATCGATTGAAGCATTTACCTAATGAATTATCCGGCGGACAAAAGCAGCGGGTGGCCATTGCCCGGGCGCTTGTGAATAATCCAGCGATTATTTTGGCGGACGAGCCGACAGGTGCACTTGATTCAAAGACAAGCAAACAGATTATGGAGCTTTTTATACAGCTGAATCAAGAAGGGAAAACGGTCATTATCGTTACCCACGAGGAAGAAATTGCAGCCTATACCGATAGGGTCATTACTCTAAAGGACGGTGTGATTACAGATGACCGGAGGAGAGAAAGATGAGTCTAGCGGAAAGTTTTCAATTGGCACTATACTCGATTTGGAAGCATAAGGTTCGTTCCATCTTAACGATGCTGGGTGTCATTATTGGAGTGGCAGCTGTTATTATCATTGTTGCCATTGGCCAAGGAGCAAAAACGAAAATGACAGAAGAGCTGTTTAGTACGGAGCAAAATGCGGTAGATATTTTTTATCAGCCTATGCCTGCCGAAGGTGAAGAAGAATCTGAGATGTATTGGGTGGAGCCTGAATTAACCTCAGAGGATGTAGCAGCACTTTCTGCGGTACCGGGTGTAAAGGCCGTCATTGCCACGAATCAAGGCTGGGGTCCGATGGTCTACAATGACCAGCAGGGTGATATGGAGATTACAGGAGTCGGACCTGAGTTTTTTTCTGCCAAAGATATTCAAATGGTTGAAGGAAGGGCCATCAATAGGCAGGATCTTGATGGGATGAACCGTGTGTTGATGATTGATACGGTGGCAAGGGACAAGTTTTTCAAGAATGAGGCAAACATCATCGGTGAGATTGTTGACGTAAATGGGAATCCTTATAAATTAGTCGGTGTGTATGAATCGCCCATTCCAGAGCAGTACCGCTATAATGAGTTCGGTGAAATGTTAATGCCGCGAACGGTGATTTCGATGATGTTTGGGAATCGAGAGATTGAAAGATTAGCTGTTGTGGCAAGCGATCCAGAGAAGATTTCTGAAACAGGAAGAAATGCTGCTGAGGCACTGACTGCGCAGAAGAAACTGGAAGATGGGATGTATACAATCAATGACTTTTCTGAATATGAAAAAGAAGTCGATACGGTTATTACATTAATGACTTTGTTTATTGGCAGCATCGCCGGAATCTCTTTATTGGTCGGAGGAATTGGCGTGATGAATATTATGTTGGTTTCCGTGACCGAAAGAACAAGGGAAATTGGTATCAGGAAAGCAATTGGTGCGACAAGAGGCCGAATCTTATTACAGTTTCTCATTGAATCGATGACATTAACATTAGTAGGAGGTCTAATTGGTATCGGGTTAGCGATGATAGGGGCGATGCTGATTTCGACCTTCTCTCCCATTACGGCAACGGTCAGTCCGCTTGTTGTCATCATCGGTGTAGGTTTTTCCGCGTTTATTGGCATTATTTTTGGCATTCTTCCAGCCAACAAAGCAGCGAAACTTAGCCCAATTGATGCACTAAGATATGAATAAGCAAGCAATAGAATTTAGCACAAAAAAGCACGAAGAGGATGAGGCTCTCATCGTGCTTTTGGCGTTTTATTTTAAAATGGGGGGAACTATTTAGGAATCGATTTGGATTCTAATCCAAACGGAATTTATGGATAGGTGATAAATTTTGGATGAGATGAAACGGTCAAATATGTTATTGCGCACAGCATCACAGATTTATTGGTTTTCATCGCACAAACACTTAAAAACGGAGCCTATACAATCGATGAGGAAACTTACTAGAGCTACGGTTACATGGAGGAACCCCATTTTTTGCTGAGCTTATGCAGAGTGTCATGGCATTTTATTTAGATTATAGCAATGAAATGAATATTATTTGGCGATGAATTATTTTGCTAAGTTTTTACTGTTTTTACTGATATATGAAAAGTTAGCAGTACACTAATAAAGTAATAAGATTTAATTCAGTAAAATAAGGTATATTATATTTGTTGAATAGTTCTCTTTAAAGACAAGAAAAGTAGGTGAACAAAGTGGGAAAATATCAATTGGATTACAAAGGTCAGGCAGCAGTGACGAAGTTTCATGAAAAACAGACGCCTGCCAAATTTGATAAAAAGCAGCAACTTGAAAAAATGCGTGCGGAGTATTTGAAAAAGAAGCAAAAACAAACAGATAAATAATATGAATGAAAACATAGGCAGATTTTCTCCCTATGTTTTTCTTATTCGAAGTTCTTTTTTCAATGCGCTAGTTAAGAAATATTGTATTCATCGTAAGAACTAATATAGAATAATTTAAAATAATTGGAAAAATACACCTTGATTAAATAAACTGCAATCTATTAAATTGGTGATATATCAATGTTTCTAACGTCTTTTTTGGTTAGAGGTGAATATAGGAGCCATTTTGAAGACATTTTGCATAAAAGATTTATTCTTTCTAGGCCGTTAAGTAAAAATGAAGCAAAAACATGGAATAGTAGAACATGTGAAGAGATATGTTTTAAACAAACAAATAAGATGCTGGAACAAAGCGGCTGTTTTTTACTAGAGATATAGGCTTGAGTATTGAAGAATTAGACGACAGGGGTGAAATGGTGAGAATAGTCATAGCTGGCGGTTCGGGATTTATCGGGAAGAAATTAACTGACCTTCTACTAGAGGAAGGGCATGAAGTGGTGATTCTGACAAGGAAGGAAAAGGTTTCAGCAAATGGCGTATCATATGTCGTGTGGCTTCAGGATGGTGCAGCGCCAGAAAAGGAATTAGACCATGTGGATGCCTTTATAAACTTAGCGGGTGTTTCGATTAACGATGGCAGATGGAATATGAAACATCAAAAGCAAATCTATAACAGCCGGATGGAAGCCACCGATGAGTTATTAAGAATCATTGAAGCATTGCCCCATAAACCATCTACCTTTATTAATGCAAGTGCAATCGGTATTTATCCTGCATCACCCAATGCTGAATATAATGAAGGGTCAACGGATGCTGCAAATGATTTTTTGGGCAGGACGGTAAGGGATTGGGAGAATAAAGCGAAACAAGTGGAAAAGCATGGCGTACGTACGGCCTTTATGAGATTCGGAGTGGTACTAGGCAATGATGGAGGCGCACTTCCTTTGATGGCATTACCCTATAAATTATTCGTTGGCGGGACAGTCGGTTCAGGTGATCAGTGGGTGTCATGGGTTCACGTTATGGATGTTGCCAGATCAATCCTATTTGCGGTTAAAAATGATCATCTACGCGGACCAGTAAATGTAACAGCTCCTTCACCGTTAAGAATGAGAGATTTCGGCAGAACCATTGGTATCGTATTAAAAAGGCCGCATTGGCTGCCTGTTCCTTCCTTTGCCATGAAATGGGTGCTAGGACAAAAAAGCACGCTCGTTCTTGAAGGTCAAAAGGTCATACCAAAGGTGCTAATGGAGGAAGGATTTGAATTTCTGTATCCAACACTTGATGCAGCTTTGCAAGACTTGTTTAAAAAACGTTAGATACATGTATGGCAATCCCCTATTATAGATTGATTTGAAGGAAACTAAAAGCGGCCATTTGGGAATTTCAATAGCCGCTTTTTGTATTACTAAATATAATAATAGTAATCATAAAAAAGTAACTCCTATTTATTGCTGATTCTCTTGAATGACCTGTATCATAATTTTAGTCACATACTGTTCTTTTTGATTCATGACAACGGTATCGTAAATATATTCTTCAAAAACATAATCTCCTAAAGCTAAATGTAAACGTTCCATCTCTGCAAAGAGCTTCTTATATGTATGGTGGATGGTTTTATCCTCTCCCATATGATAGCCAATGAGAAAATCGCCTTTTACAGCTTGGAAATACGGATATCCCACTTTGGGGTGTGGCTGTTCCATGTATAAATAGCTGTATTTAGAGAATTCCCCCTTTAATACTTGTTCCCGTTTCGTAATGCCGCCTATTGGGTAGCCTGTATCAAGCTGTGATTCGTTCAATTCCTCAATAAATTCTGAGATCACCTCTACAAATTCCTCATCAGTAATGTTTTCAATGTTTCGGCTTAGATAAAGGGTCGCTTCCGGCAAATGTTCAAGTGTTATTTGATGAAAGTCAATCTGTGAGGCTTCTTCCATTATGGCTATTTTCGTTTCAATCAGTTTTTCCTTCATTTCCATTTCTTGGCGCTTTTTCACGATTTCTTCTTTTTTCTGATACATTAATGTTAAAAAGCTTTCAGGCGATTTATTTTGTGTGTATTGTTGAATATCATTAAGCGACATTCCAAGATCCTTTAATAAATCAATCACATAGAATAACTCTATTTGGTTGATTGAATAATAACGATAGCCTTTTTCATTTTTAAATACCGGAGACAGCAGACCAATTTGATCATAATAAAAGAGGGTCTGTTTATTTACTTTGCAAAGCTTTGCGAATTCACCTGTAGTTAAATATTTTACATTTTTTTCGTTCATTTTTATCCCTCTTCACCCTTGACTATATTGTTACTATATACACTAGGATAAAAACAGTAAAGAAATCAAATGCTGTTTCAGGTCATTCGTTTTGTTAAGGAGAATATCATTATGAAGAATTATAAAATCACCTTAGGATTATTATTAATGAATTTATTCATCGCTTTTTTGGGAATTGGTCTTGTCATTCCTGTCTTACCTACGCTGATGAATGAGTTGGGTATAACTGGTACGACAGTTGGTTATCTGACCGCTGCTTTTGCCTTTGCGCAATTGATTGTTTCGCCATTTGCAGGAAAAGCAGTAGATAGGTTTGGAAGAAAAATTATGATTGTTCTAGGTTTGTTTATCTTTGGCCTGTCAGAATTATTATTTGGGCTTGGGAAAGAAATCGAAATGCTCTTTCTTTCTCGTATGTTGGGCGGGGTAAGTGCTGCCTTTATTATGCCGGCTGTTACGGCCTTTATTGCTGATATTACAACCTTGGATACTCGCCCAAAAGCTTTAGGCTATATGTCAGCTGCCATTAGTACAGGATTTATCGTTGGCCCGGGTATTGGCGGGTTTTTAGCGGAGTTTGGAACACGAGTACCGTTCTTCTTTGCAGGAGCACTTGGTACTACCGCTGCGATTCTAACGATTATTCTTTTATCTGAGCCGGATCGTGCAGCAGAACCTTTTGAATCCTCTTCAGACGGTAAAAATGGCTTCGGTCGCGTATTTGAACCGAAGTATTTCATTGCGTTTATTTTAATCTTTATTGCCTCGTTCGGTTTGGCCGCCTTTGAATCGTTTTTTAGTCTATTTGTGGACCATAAATTTAAGTTTACACCATCTGACATAGCTATTGTTATTACAGGAGGTGCCATTATTGGCGCCATCACACAAGTAATACTCTTTGATAAGCTGACTAGAATTTGGGGCGAAATTAAACTGATTCGGTACAGCTTGCTTTTATCAGGGATACTTGTCTATCTGATGACCGTTGTTCAATCTTATGTCTCTATTTTATTGGTTACGTTTCTCGTGTTTGTCGGTTTCGATTTATTCCGGCCGGCTGTTACGAATTATCTTTCGAAAAAAGCTGGGAATGAACAAGGGTTTGTTGGCGGAATGAACTCGATGTTTACAAGTTTAGCGAACATTAGCGGCCCCATTCTTGGGGGGATCTTATTTGATATCGATATTAATTATCCTTATTATTTTGCAACGGTCGTACTGGCCATTGGAATTACTTTAACGTTATTCTGGAAACAGCAAACAAAACCTATGGGCGAAGTGAAGGCCAGTGCAGTCAATTAAGCGTCACGTATTTACAGCTAAGAAAGTCCGAAAATGAAAAAAATGCGTTGGTCCTCAAAGGATTAACGCATTTTTTTGTAGAAAAGGATGTAAAGGGGGATGATGGAGTTGAAACGATTTTTGGCTAATGCAGTCAGTTATTTCATTACAGGAATAGGCGGATATTATATTTTTTCAGGTGATGTTAACTTTTATAGTCTAACGATACTTGCAGTCGGTTTAAGTGGGATTCTCTATGATCTTTTTCATAAAAAGGTTCGTACAGAATAGCATAATCATAAATGGGAGAAATGAACAGTATGAAGGGCATGGATTTATTGATCAATCCATGCCCTAAAAAAGCGCTGTCACTCTAATGCAGAACGGATTTCAATGATGCCTTTAGACAATCCGTTCTGTTTTCATTTTGAAAGGTTGAACTGTCACATTCCTTGTTAAATATACATTCCGAGCAATGGTGACAATTCTGTTTTTGATAATATTCTGGTTTTTGAATATGATTCTTCAGCCATTCTAGATACTTTAATCCGTTGACAGCATCTTGTTCAGTTGGGGTAATGATATGACGGCTGCCATCGGCTAGGGACAATAGTTCAATCTGATCTGGAAGAACGCCGAAGGCATTTTTCGAAAATACAACCAATAGGTACTTATATAAAGAAACCGTCCTTTCATCGGCATCAAGCAAGAATTTCTTAATGACAAAAGAATGGTTCACCCATGCTCCCATATCAATGGTTAAAGAAAGGTTTGTGTTAAGTTCTTTAACAGCCACTTGGAGTTTTTCGTATAAAAATAAGGGCGGTCCAACGTGCCTATTCGTTGTTAAAAATAATATCAGATGCTCTGTTATTTTGGCCAACGTACGATAATAGTGAACTTTATTCTCGAATAATTTGGGGTGAATGTATTCGCGATATTGTTCAATTAGCTTCAACAAATTAGGTTCATTTTGTTCTTTTAGGGGCAAACGATAATAATTAAGGATGATTTTATGAACAGAGAATTGAACCATCTGTCTCCATTGAACCTCACCGCTATTCTTTCTTAATATATATTGATGATAAAATTTATTATGGCAGCTTATGAAAGATTCTAAATGGTTGTCGGTTAGGGTTTTGATAGAAATCAGATGGTTCTTCCTTTTCATTAGAATAATCCTCCAGTTAACTTAGTTATTTGATACTTTTTCGTTTTGGTTTAAAGAGGCGACAAACTCGCTTCCGCACTGTTTGCATTTCTCAATATCTTCCGGCTGCGGGCTTGTATCCACTTTCAATCCTTCAAGGACGACTTCAGCTCCGCGTTCCTGCAGCTTTTCGATTAATCGATCAACGGCACCGGCAAAATCATCATAGACCGTATCTCCAGAACCAAATACAAAAGCTTTTTTCCCTGATAAATCAAGCTGATCCATTTCCTCATAAAAGTCTAAAAACTCATCTGGTAAATCGCCTTCTCCCCATGTATAGCTGCCAAGTAAAATTCCTTCGTAATCCATAAGGATGGAAGCATCTGGATTATCAAAGATATCGAGGATTTCTACTTCTTTACCAGATTCTCGTATTCCATCAGCAATCGCATGGGCCATTTCCTCAGTATTTCCAGTCATTGAAGCATAAATCATAATCATTTTAGACATAAATATTCTCCTCTCAAGTAAACGTTTTATATTGGATTGGATAGGATGATACATTGAAGGTCTATCTGGAATGATAATCATTCTCATCAATAATGATAATCGTTATCAATTAAAATTGCAAGAATAAATTGAAAAATTATTGGGCACTAAAAAATGACGAGGAGGCCCTCTTCTTAGAAGTTATGTTAGAATGATAGAAAGATTGGAAAATTAGCATAATGCAATTGGTAGAATGGCGTGATGAAACATGCGAGGTCCGGGAAAGTGAGGGGGATGACTATGAGAAAGTCTTTAGAGAAAAGATTTTCTTTTTTATTTTCGGGAGAGTTAACAGCAGCGGTTATGTTTATTTTTGTCAGTATGATGGTGGATCGAGCCTATCCGGGACTTCATTTATATTCACTCCTTTCGTTTTGGGCTTCTTTTTTGTTTTTAGAGTTTCTGTTGGTGCAAGGAAGTTACTACTGGTTTTCGAAATGGAGGCGGTTAAAAAAGGAGAATCTATCTGTAACGCCTAAGAAGGTAGTCGAGCTTTTTTGGAATTTGAAAAGGTTGAATCTTGTCCTGATTATCCTTACGCCTTTTGCTTTTGCGGCAGACTTCATGAGGTGGAATTCAGCTCTGCCAATCGATGGACTTTCACTTTCGTGTTTTATTTATCTTTTTGCTGTATTGGAGTATATTAACTATTTTCATATCCAGCTTTCCTACGATAATCGTTCAGATCTCGAGTATCTTAGAAGGACAAAAAGACTAAAGAAGTCGTCCCTGAATAGGGATTTTACGCTTTTAAAAAAATAGCTTTTCGAGATTTCTGTCGGACATTTTAACTGGGTTCCTGTTGTTAGTTATTGAATTCATCCCATGCTTTTGCTATGATAATACCATCAATAATGAAATGGAGGTTTTTCCTTTGACAGCATCAATCAGATTGCGATTCCAAACTTCATACGTGAATTGAATACGTTTGAAGGCTCTGCCTATGTTCAGAGCAACGGGATTGGTCTGTCTATTTTTAAGGAAACCTGCATTTAACGGTTATTTAAAAGAGGGGACGAGGGTTCCCTCTTTTTTTGTTGTCTTTAAAAATAAAATAGTAATAGAGCAATACGATGTTTCTGGATGAGGAGTGAAGCACAATAAGTCTTTTAGAAATGGGTTGTTAATTCATGAATACAGTAGAAAATAATCTCAAAGAGAATTGGTTACGGAATATTATTCTCTTTTTAAGCAGCCAGACGATCTCGCTTTTTGGATCATCATTGGTTCAATACGCTATTATGTGGCATATCACGCTAACGACAGAATCTGGTTTAATGATGACGTTGTATATCCTTTGCGGGTTTATTCCCACTTTTATTCTGTCACCTGTTGCAGGGGTTTGGGCTGATCGCTATAACCGAAAAATGCTGATTATTTTAGCAGACAGTCTGATTGCCATTGCGACACTGATCTTGGCGATTCTCTTCTTAATGGGATATGAAGCCATTTGGCTATTTTTTGTTATGGCTGCCATTCGTGCCTTTGGAACAGGCATTCAAACGCCGGCAGTAGGAGCAATTTTACCGCAAATTGTCCCGAAGGATCAGCTGACCAAGGTAAACGGAGCAAACGGAAGTATTCAAGCTGTTATCATGTTCGTATCACCAATGGTCAGTGCCGCTCTGCTTGCGATGGCATCGATAGAAGTGATTCTCTTTATTGATGTCATTACAGCAGCGATTGCCATCTTTACACTGCTTGCCTTTTTGAAAATCTCCCCACATGAAAAGGCATTGGAAAAACAAACGACAAGCTATTGGAGCGACTTTAAACAAGGGTTGCAATATGTGAATAACCACGAATTTTTGAAAAAGTTTTTCTTGTTTTTTGCTGTCTTTTTTGTCTTGATGGCACCTGCGGCCTTTTTGACGCCGCTGCAGGTAACGCGCAGCTTTGGTGATGATGTATGGCGGTTAACGGCTATCGAAATTGCCTTTTCCGTTGGTATGATGGTAGGCGGGGGAATCATTGCTTCCTGGGGAGGCTTCCCAAATAAAATGAAAACATTAGGGTTTGCAAGTGTAATCATGGGAATTTGTACCTTTGCACTTGGAGTAATTCCTATTTTCTGGATCTATTTAGTGTTCATGGCTTTATTTGGTGTGGCTATGCCCATATTCAATACACCCGCTACGGTTTTATTACAGGAGAAAGTGGAAGAGGATTATTTAGGCAGGGTTTTTGGTGTAATGGGAATGATTTCAACCTCCATGATGCCGCTTGGAATGCTTATTTTTGGTCCCATTGCCGATTTCATCCCAATCGAATGGCTGCTAGTAGGAACCGGAATATTCATTATCGTACTAGCGTTATTCCTAGGCCGAAATCAAGTACTAATCGAAGCAGGAAAGCCTGCATTAACAGAATCGTAACAGCATAAGAAAGAGAAGGAGCGGGAGCCAATGGGTTTCCGCTCTTTTTGTAATGAAGTGACAGTCGCCGTCGGTGTATGACTCCTTTAAAGGACCAAGTGAGCAAAAAAGTTTTAGGCTAGAGGGGGTGATTCTGACAGAGTGAGTCCTAAACTCGGAAAAGCTGTCAGAATGGGAGCGTGATTCTGAGAGGGGG
>NZ_VYKL01000052.1 GCF_008710145.1 Niallia endozanthoxylica | reverse complement strand
AGATAAGGGTGAACACTCTTATCTGTCAGAGGATAGTCAGGTTGGAGGTGTTGCTGACACTAGAAGCATTGCTTCGTTTCGACTCGTCTATTTCTTAGACAAGAAACCCCCTCCTCAAACCGCATGGTTAGGTGGGGGAGGTTCATGGATTATCTTAATAGTTGCAGTACCGCTGCATATTTTAAGATTTTAAATAGATTGGCTTAATGTAGATTAAGCCAATTGGATGAGTACATAAATAATCTTTTGGTCTATTATACGTATAGTAACACATTCATTTACTAGCTTTATAGAATAAATGGGTGATTGGTTTTCAAATAAAATAAATGAGGAAAAGGAGTACAGACAGATGTTGGTAAAGCTTATTTTTCCGCTTCTTGCATTGATTGGCGGAATGGCACTAGCAACACAGGGCCAGGTCAATGGAGGACTGGGGAAAAAGGTTGGAGTTATTGAAGGTTCCTTTATCAGTTTTTCCATTGGTACATTGGTATTATTATTTATTCTATTATTTTTCGGAAATGGTAATATTTCGAACATTTCACAGGTACCTAAATGGCAATTAATCGGCGGTTTATTGGGAGCTTTCTATGTAGTCGTGCAGGTTATTGTTGTTCCCAAAATTGGAGTTTCTGCTTCTTTGATGGCTGTGATTGTTGGTCAAATCATTCTTGGCGCAGTCATTGATCATTATGGCTTTTTTGGAGGACAGCGTTTTCCTATTGATAAGCAAAAGTTAATCGCGATTGTATTACTGTTATTTTCATTATATTTATATATGAAAAAATAATAAAAACTTTGTAAGAGGAGGACAAAACATGAAAATTGGTTTTATCGGACTAGGTACGATGGGACATCCAATGGCTCGTCATATTTTGAAAAATGGTTATGAGTTGATGATTTTTAATCGCACAATTGAAAAAATGAATGCTTTAGAGCAGGAGGGTGCTATTGTTGCCCATTCTCCGAAAGAAGTAGCTGAGCAAAGTGACATCATCTTCACAATGCTAACGGCAGATGCCGCTGTTGAGGAAATGATTTTAGGTGAGGACGGCGTTATTGATGGAGCAAAACCGGGCTTAATTGTTGTTGATTCTAGCACCATTTCACCGAAGACAAGTAAAAAGGTGGCTGCAGAGCTTGCAAAGGTTAAGGTGGAGATGCTTGATGCTCCTGTAACGGGCAGTGAACCACAGGCCATTGAAGGGATTTTAACCTTTATGGTTGGCGGGAAACAAGAAATTTATGAAACATGTCTTCCGTTATTCAATATAATGGGCAAAAACGCCTATTATATGGGAGAGCACGGGAAGGGTTCCTACACAAAGTTAGCGAATAATTCCTTGGCTGCTATTAATCTATTAGCTTTCTCCGAGGCAATGACAATGGCAGCTAAAGCTGGGATTGATCCAGAAATCTTTGTGAAGGTTGTCAGTGGCGGGGGAGCTAGAAGCGCCATGGTGGAAAATAAGGCCGAAAAGGTGATGAACCGCGATTTTACCCCTCATTTTATGGCGCAGCTTTTACATAAGGATCTTGGTCTTGCTGCAGATGTAGCAAAGGAATTAGAAATTCCTACACCGATGCTTGGAGTTGGAAAGGAAATTTTTCAAATGGCTAAAGCAAAGGGATTTGGAGAAGAAGATATGAGTGCCGTTATAAAGTGCTATGAAGAATGGGCAGGAATTGCTGTTACTAAGGTAAAAGAAGAAGTCTAAGTAAGAAAAAAAGACCGTTAAAACAGTTGATAATGTTTTAACGGCTTTTTTTACTTTCTATTTCATTACAGCACTAGGTGCAGTATTTGAATTTTCAATTTTACTTACTGCTTCCGCACTTGTATCAACACGTTTAACAAACAGGGCTAATACTAGAGCAACGATGTTAACGATAAATGTTACATAGAAGGAATATTGAATTCCCGCTAGTAATGCCTGCTGTGTTAACGCAGCAGTTGTAGCCTCCGTTAAGGTTGTTGGGTCTACGCTTGACATTAAGCTTGTCGCTTCAGTTTTTGTAACAGAGTTCATAATCGTTACTAAAACAGCTGTACCAATGGAACCTGCTACTTGTTGGGCTGTATTGTTAATGGCTGTGCCGTGTGGATTTAAACGAGTTGGCAGCTGGTTTAACCCATTTGTCATTATTGGCATCATAACCATTGACATTCCGAACATACGTAATGTGTAAATCCAAATAATATGGGCATAGCTAGAATCAATTTGAAGGTGTGCCAGCATGTAAGTAGATATTGCTGTTACCGTTAGTCCGATGAGTGCTAAAATGCGTGGACCAAATCGATCAAATAGTTTACCAGTAATCGGGGACATGATTCCCATAATAACCGCACCAGGTAACATCATAAGACCTGAATCAAGCGGTGAAATGCCTCGAACATTTTGGACATATGCAGGGGTTAAAATCATACCGGAAAACATGGCGATTGAGTTTACAATGGAAATAATCGATCCAAGCGCAAACATTGGATACTTGTAAGCACGTAAATCTAACAATGGTTTTTCCATGTTTACTTGACGAATGATGAAGGCAACTAAAGCAATTCCTCCCACTATTAATGTGGTTAAGACCATTCCATCTGTCCAGCCATCTGCGCTGGCAGAGCTGCATCCATATAAGATGCCTCCAAAACCGATACAGGATAAAACGACTGATAAATAATCAAGTGTCGCCTGTTTGTTCTGCTCCATCACATTTTCTGACTTCCAAATCGCTAAGATAAGACTAATTATAGCCAATGGAAGAATCATTTCAAAAAGAAGACGCCAGTCATGGTACTCTACAATATAACCTGATAACGTAGGTCCGATTGCCGGTGCTGTAATCATAACTAACCCGAAAATACCCATTGCGGCCCCACGTTTTTCACGTGGGAAGCTGATTAACATAATGTTCATTAACAATGGTCCCATAACCGAAGAGCCTGCTGCTTGAATCATACGTCCTATCAACAGGATGGCAAAGTTTGGTGCAAAGGCAGCCAATGCCGTACCTGCTGTAAAAATCGCTATCGAAGTAATGAATAAATTACGGTTCGAAAAGCGAGTGAGTAAAAAAGCTGATGCCGGAATTAATACACCGCTGACAAGCATATATCCTGTAGCGAGCCATTGTACAGTTGAGTAGTCCGGAATATTTAAATCAACCATAATAGACGGCAGTGCGACGTTTAATAAGGAGTTATTTAAAAATGAAACAAAAGCTCCTATAAATAAAATAACAATCATTACATAGGGCGTTTTTTTATTTTGTAAAGTTGAATCCATCCTTCTCATCCCTCTATATTTATTTTTCACTTGATTTATTTTATACCCATAGTTCAATTTGTGCAATATTTTTATACCACAAGTATAAACATAGTTGAGTTTTTAGTATTCGAAACTTATACTAGATTTATATAGCATTGTGAGAGGACGGCAAAGATACATGAATAATAGAAAAAGAAAAGTAGCTGACATGGCATTAAAGCTGTTTGTTGAGAAGGGGATTCAGCAAACCTCCATTCAGGAAATTATCGAAAAGGCAAATATCTCAAAAGGGACTTTTTATAATTATTTCTCGTCTAAAAATGATTGTATTGCCGATATTCTAGAATTTCTTCGTTATGATGCAAGCCAGCAGCGAATAGCTATTCAAATCGGCAAGGATACGAAGGATCGTGATGTTTTCATAGAACAAATTTCTATACTGCTTCGATTAAACGAGGAACGAAATGTACAACCGTTATTTGAGGCCATTTTATCCTCGAATGAAACCGATTTAAAAAAACTAGTCATGCAGCATCGGGTGTTTGAAATGGAATGGCTAACTAATCGCTTCATTGAAGTGATGGGAGAAGAAATAAGGGATTATGCTTTTGAAGGATCGGTTTTGTTTTACGGTATGCTGCAATATATGCTGTTTACATTAAGAGTAACGAATAGTACGTATTCATTACAGCATGTAGTAGATGTGATTTTATCCTATATTGAATTGATTATGCCTTTTATGATGAAAAGAGGCAGTGCTATGGTTAATTATTCTGCAATAGATCTATTAAGTGCGAATGTAAATAAAAAAATAGTGACGACATCAGAGTTGGTGGAATTAGGTGATCATCTGAAACAGCAGTATTCCTTTAATGAGGAGCAGCAGGATTTATTTGATGCCATTATGAATGAATTAAAACAGGAACGAATACGCAAGGTTGTGCTTCAACACTTATTAAAACCATTCCAAAAATTATTTAAAGAAACAGCCATTGAATCGCAAGTTGTTCAATTTACAAATTTGGTTTGGTATTATTTGCGAACCATTTAGGTAAATAATTTATATACAAAAATGGCGTTATCAACTGGGGCAGTTTATACGCCATTTTCTATTGTATAGCTGGCTTTGAATAGTAACAAATGTTACTGGAAATTCTAAAGAACATCAGCTAGAGGAGGCAGATGATGGGAAAGGATAGCATTAAGCTTACAGCTCCTGAAATTTCAAGTCTTTGGACACAATACTTATTTGACACGATGTCTATTTGCTTTATTAAATATGCACTGGAACACTTAGAAGATGAAGATATTATCGACATATATAATCTTGCGTTAGAGTATTCTGAAAAGCATGTCCAAAAAATTCAAGAGTTATTAAAAGGAGAAGACTATCCAATTCCTCATGGTTTTACACAAGAGGATGTGGATATCCATGCTCCACGTCTTTTTCAAGATCCTTTTTACCTTCACTATATGTATATTATGACTCTGCAGGGGATTACTGGATATGCCCTTTCACTTAGTACATCTATTCGATTGGATATAAGGACCTATTACACAGAATGTAATAGGGAAGTCACTCATCTATTTGATAAAACGATTGATACGCTGCTGACAAAAGGCCTTTTTTCGCGGCCGCCAGTTATTACACCGCCGAAGTCCGTTGATTTTGTCAACCAGCAAAGTTTTTTAACCGGATGGCTTGGCAAGCGGCGTCCGCTAACGGCAATGGAAATCGGTGATATTACCTTTAATATGAACAAAATGAATTTACATGTTGCATTGAAGGTTGGGTTTAGTCAGGTTGCTCAATCTGAGAAGGTACGTCAATACATAAATAGAGGAAGGGAAATTTCAGATAAGCACATTGAAGCATTCGATTCGATTTTCCGTGAAGAAAAACTGAATTCCCCTATATCCTGGCAATCTCTAGTCACAAACTCTACAACATCACCTTTTTCGGACAAATTCATGATGTATCAAGTACAGCTGTCAACCCAGCTTGCGATTGCTTATTATGGTACAGCTCTTAGTGTTACATCAAGAAGAGATCTTGCTCTTAAATATGTAACACTTACAGCTGAACTCTTAAGATATGCTGAAGATGGAGCGAACCTGATGATTGATAAGAAATGGCTGGAAGAGCCGCCGACTGCAAGTGACCGCAGGGCTTTATCAAAAAGTCTAAGGGTAAAATAAAGAAGCTGCGTGGCTAGTCCTAGCCATTTATTAGAAACTAATCACTAACCATAAGGGATATCTAGTAGGAATAAATTTCCTGTCAATTGGAATTTTCGGAAAATAATTTGCACTTTCAAGAAAAGAATGGTATAAACATAATAAGTATTTTTCGAAAATAATGTAAAAATATCAGTAAATGTGTTGAAACAGGGGGAATTATTTTATGGAAATTCGTAATAAAATAATAGATTGTACGATTCGCGATGGAGGATTAGTAAATAATTGGGATTTCAGTGTTGAATTTGTACAAGACTTGTATAATGGTTTAAGTGCTGCCGGAGTGGAATATATGGAAATTGGCTATAAAAACTCTGCTAGACTTTTAAATGCTACTGAGCCAAATCCTTGGAGATTTCTTGATGATAAATTCCTGAAAGAAATCATTCCAGAGAAAAAGTTCACAAAACTTTCAGCACTTGTTGATATTGGTCGTGTTGATCCAAATGATATTCTTCCACGTGAGGAAAGTATTTTAGATATGATTCGTGTAGCCTGCTATATTCGTGAAGTGGATAAAGGTTTAGAACTTGTGCAAATGTTCCATGATTTAGGGTATGAAACTTCCTTGAATATTATGGCATTATCAAGTGTTCCTGAGCGCCAACTAATTGAAGCCTTTGAAATGGTGAAGGAAAGTCCAGTAGACGTTGTCTACATCGTTGACTCATTTGGAAGCTTGGATCCAGCTGATATTGAGCATCAAGTGAAGAAATTCCAAACGATGCTTCCAAACAAGCAGCTTGGGGTGCATACACATAACAACATGCAACTAGCGTTTGCTAATACCATTACAGCTATGAGAAATGGAGTTACCTTCCTTGATTCATCTGTTTATGGAATGGGCCGTGCAGCCGGTAACTGTAATACTGAGCTTCTTGTCAGCTATATTCAAAAATCAAGCTATGAAATTAAACCTGTACTTGGAATCATTGAAAAACATATGCTTGCTATGCGTGAAAAGTGGGAGTGGGGCTATATCATTCCTTATATGATTTCCGGATCACTGAATGAACATCCTCGCGTGGCAATGGCCTACCGAGATAGCGATGATCGTGATAAATTTGTACAATTTTATGATAAAGTAACATCACCAGAAGCTAGTGTAGCACCTTCAGCACGATAACTTTAATTTAAAAGCACCTCTAAAAAAGAGGTGCTTTTATTATTGAACTGCACCTCAAAAGGGTGCAGTTTTTTTATGGCAGTAAAAAAATATCATGATGGGGAGGACTATCCAGCTTGGATTGTATTAATGCCCCCTCTGCTACAAGCTCTTGCAGGCCCTTTTTAACTTCTTCTGGTTTCACTCCAAATAAATCTGCGACCTTCACAGTAGAGATGGTCATATATTTAGGTTTTTTTGTTGATGATTGAATCATGGACTGAACACGGTTAAGCAGTTGATTTTTATCCATCGTTTTCTCCTTTTATTTTTTATAAATAATTTTACCAGTAAAGTAAATATTATAAGAGAATTTAATGGGTTTCTGCTGATGGATTGAGGAGGAAAGGGAATGAGTGATTTTTCGATACATATCAATGGCAAGGAATACCCTGCAAAGACAGGACAAAGGATTTTAGAAGTAGCCAGAGAAGAGGATGTATTTATCCCAGGAGTTTGCTATCATCCAAATCTAGGAACCATTCAAACATGTGATACATGCTATGTCATGGTGAACGGTCAATTGGTAAGATCCTGTACTCAACAAGCAGAGCCAGGAATAAAGGTTGATACAAAAGCCCCAGAGGTAAAGGCTGCACAATACGAGGCCATGTCTAGGATTCTAAAAAATCATGAACTCTATTGTACGGTTTGTGATAACAATAACGGGAATTGCACAGTCCATAATACCGTAATGGAAATGGGATTGGCACATCAGAAATATCCTTTTCGGGCAAAGCCTTACCCTCCTGATAATTCACATCCCTTTTACCGATATGAGCCGGATCAGTGTATTTTATGTGGACGTTGTGTGGAAGCATGCCAGGATTTACAAGTGAATGAAACATTGTCAATTGACTGGAGCCGAGATGTACCACGTGTCATTTGGGACAATGATGTACCGATTGATCAATCATCCTGTGTCTCTTGTGGACATTGTGTAAGTGTTTGCCCTTGTAACGCATTAATGGAAAAATCAATGCTTGGAAATGCCGGCTTTTTAACAGCTATCCCGCCGAAAATTATGGGTCCTATGATTGATACGATAAAAGAAGTAGAACCTGGTTATCGGGAAATATTAGCCATATCTGAAATGGAAGCAGCTATGAGAGAAGCAAAAATAAAGCGGACAAAGACGGTTTGTACGTATTGTGGTGTTGGCTGCAGCTTCGAGGTTTGGACAAAGGATCGTGAAATATTGAAGATTGAACCAACACCTGAAGCTCCGGTGAATGGCATTTCGACCTGTGTGAAAGGAAAATGGGGCTGGGATTTTGTCAACAGTGAAGAGCGTTTAACAAAGCCACTTATCCGAAAAGGCGAGGAATTTGTCGAAGCAACGTGGGATGAGGCACTTTCGCTAATAGCAGATAAACTAACAAGTATCAAAAATGAATATGGACCGGATTCAATTGGATATATTGCTTCCTCAAAATGTTCAAATGAGGAGAACTATTTATTCCAGAAATTTGTGCGTGCAGTAATGGGAACCAATAATGTGGATAATTGTTCAAGATACTGCCAATCACCTGCCACTTCAGGACTAATGAGAACTGTCGGAATTGGGGGTGATTCCGGGACAATGGAAGATATCATGGCATCCGAGCTGATTATCATTATTGGTGCAAATCCAGCTGAATCGCATCCTGTTCTAGCTACTCGTATTAAAAGAGCCCACAAGCTTCATGGTCAAAAATTAATTGTAGTGGATTTAAGAGAAAATGAACTGGCTCAACGAGCTGACCTCCATCTTCATCCAAAGCCGGGTACAGATATTATTTATCTAAACGCGATTACAAAATATTTCTTAGACCAGGGATGGGAGGATTCTGAATTCCTTTCTAACCGGGTTAATGGGCTTCAGGAATATAAGGCTTCCTTGGCGAAGTTTACACTTGAATATGCTGTGGAAAAAACGGGTCTATCTATGGAACAACTATTACAATTTGCGAACATGATAAAAAAAGCAAAGTCAGTTTGTATGCTGTGGGCAATGGGTGTAACTCAGCATATGGGAGCAACCGACACCAGTACGGCAATTTCAAACCTCTTGCTGGTTACAGGTAATTATGGCCGTACTGGTACAGGAGCTTATCCATTAAGGGGTCATAATAACGTACAGGGCGCTTGTGATTTTGGTACGATGCCGGCATGGATGCCTGGATATGAGCCTGTTCAGGATCAGGATATCCGCAAAAAGTATGAAGAGGCTTGGGGAGTTAAACTATCTGATGTTCCGGGTCATGATAACCATCATATGGTTGAAGGCATTAGTAAGGGTAAGTTAAAGGCTCTGTATCTTTTTGGCGAGGATATGGCTATTGTAGACGCAAATTCTAATTATGTTCATTCAAACTTCGAAAAACTAGATTTTTTTGTTGTTCAGGATATCTTTTTCAGTAAAACAGCTCAATATGCTGATGTTGTATTACCAGCTGCTCCAAGCCTTGAAAAGGACGGAACTTTTACCAATACAGAAAGAAGGATTCAAAGGTTCTATAAGGTATTTGAACCTCTAGGTGAATCAAAGCCCGACTGGGTTATTTTTCAAGAATTAGCCAACAAAATGGGTGCAAATTGGAATTATCAGCATCCTTCAGAAATTATGGATGAAGCAGCAAAGCTGACACCAATCTTTGCCGGTGTCAGCTATGAAAGACTGAAAGGTTTCACATCCCAAGTGTGGCCTGTTAAAGCAGATGGAACTGATACTCCGCTCTTATTTAAAGATAAATTTGCCTTCCAGGATGGAAAGGCGAGACTTGTGCCGGTAGAATGGACGGAGCCGTTTGAGCCTGGTGAAGATTATGATCTTCATTTAAATAATGGTCGTCTTTTAGAGCATTTCCATGAAGGAAATATGACTTATAAATCAGAAGGCTTAACGCATAAAGTTCCGCATCCATGGCTTGAAATTTCTCTCGAACTAGCTAAAGAGCGCGGTCTAGAGGATGGTGCACTTGTCGGTTTAACTTCTCCATATGGACATGTAGAAGTAAGGGTTATGGTAACAGACAGAGTGAAGGGAAATGAACTCTATTTGGCGATGAACTCTGCAGAGGATTTGGAAGCAGTCAATCGTTTAACGAGCAGTTATCATGACATCGTTACTCATACTCCAGCGTACAAGGAGATGGGTGTGAAAATGGAAGTCATTGAGTCTACGGGTGAGCCTCCGCTTCCAAAGCATAATCACCGGTTTGGAAATCGGACACCACAAATCAGTGTGAAGGTTGAGGAAAAGTGGCAGCGTTCAGACTATATACCAATTTCTGAAGTAGAGAATCTGATGGAGGGTTTTTATGGCGAAAGCGATCAGGCAAATTAGATGGGAAGAACCTAACCAAGCGGATAAACAAGCACAAGATTTGAATGAAATATTAAAAGCACTTGCAGAGAATAAGGAAGCAGTACTTTCCTGCATTGAATTCGTTAAAGGAATGCATGATTTAAAGGTGTTTGAAACGGGCGGAGCATTGCTCAAAAAGAGTGATGAGGTGGGTGCCATTGCGATGCAGCAAATCAATCAACCGGCTGTGCACAACATGATTAAATCAGGATTTGGGATTTTTAAATTTCTAGGGACTATAAAACCGTCACAGCTGGAAACGGTATTAAAAGGTGTGAGACAGGGAATCGAGAAAATGTCCCAAACAGTTGAAAATGGTGAAAAGGAAAGTTTATGGAAAATGAGAAAAAGGCTAAGCAAACCTGAAATTCGTACGGTCATGACTTCTATGTTTGATTTCCTTGAAGGCATGGGTTCCGCTTTCTTACGCAGTAAAGTGAACAACAAGTAAGGATGGTGTTTGGGGTGAAAGAACGAACTCTTCAAATCAGTAATCTTGATAGTCAGGAGGATGCTGAAAAAATTACACAAGCTGTACAGGATGTCTGGGGTATAACAAATGCTAAAGCGAGTCCTGCACAGAAGATTGTTTCATTTATATTTGATGAACGAATGGCATCAGAGCAAGACTTTGAACAGGCAATTATAGAATCAGGCTTCCATATTGTCAGTGAGTGATCTGTGAAGAGAGGTGATGAAATGCATTTATGTGAGATTTGCGGAACAAAGGAAGGTTTACTGGAACATACGGAAGAAACCTTACAAGCAGTGACGCTTCATATTTGTGAAAATTGCCGGGATGACAGGAAAAATCACTCCTTTGATGAATAAGCTTATATGAGCAGGTATAAGTAGAGAAATGAGGTGTAAAAAGGTGGAGCCGATTGAGGTAAGGAGGGAAGTTCTCCGTTTAGGTAAAGGCGGCATTGAAAAATTCGAAGACAGTGTGGTAACAGAGCACCCCCTAACAATAAAAATCAATGGCACCGAATTTGCTACGATTGTATGTTCACCTGATTATATCGAGGACTTGGTGATTGGTTTTCTTGCTTCAGAAGGGATCATTCGACAAAATGCCGATATCGAAAATCTGTGGATTGCTGAGAAAACTGGAATTGCCCATGTAAAAACAAAGCGAACAAACCCGTATTATCAAAGCTTCCAAGGGAAACGATATATCACATCCTGCTGTGGTGGAGGCAGACAAGGTTTTGTCTTCATCAATGATGCGTTAACTGCAAGAAAAATGGAAATTATACGAATCAGAGTGTCTTCCGAAGAGTGTTTTTCTTTAATGAAAGAAATGCAGCAATTATCTACTCTATTTCAAAAAACGGGCGGTGTCCATAATGCGGCACTTTGTCAAAATGGACATGTGTTACTGTCAAGAATGGACATCGGAAGGCATAATGCTTTGGATAAATTATTTGGACATTGCCTAAGAAACAGGATTCCACTTGAAGATAAAATATTAGCTTTTAGCGGAAGAATTTCGGCTGAAATCTTATTGAAGGCTTCAAAAATTGGCTGTGAAATTGTGATGTCTAAATCAGCGCCTACTGAACTTGCGCTAAACCTTGCCGAACAACTCGGAATCACAACGATTGGATTTATTCGCAATGAGTCACTAAATGTATACACTGGACTAGAAAGAGTCTATTTTCATTAAGGTGCTTGTTTCTTGTGACAGGGATTGTCCTGTGAGGTGTCAGGCATCCACAACTAATCTATATCTATTTGCTATATTAGGCAAAAGGATACTAGATTCGATATTGTGGTGCCTGACACCTTTGCTTTTGAAGCGCAATAGTTTTTTTTAGCATCTCCTAAAAGAGGTGCTTTTTTTTATATTTAGAGATTACATATTGTTACACTTGTAAACGCTTTAATAATAAAATTTAGAAATAATTTAAAAAAGCTTAACAGGAACTTAACCTGACATTTAGCCGATTGTCTCATTCCATTCGGCTTTTTTTGCATGTAATGTAACATATTAAGAGTAAAAAAAGAGCTAGTAGAGCAGAAAGAGCTTTCTTGTGAAGGGAGGCGTGAGAGTGGGGTACATTGAAGAGTTAAGAGAACTTATCGGAACTAGAGCTTTAATCTTAACCGGTGTAGTCGTAGTTGTTTTGGATCAAGAGAATCGCTTGCTTATGGTCGAATCTGATAAAGGGTGGAAATTACCTGGTGGTTTTATTGAATTAGGAGAATCAGCAGAGGAAGCTGGAAGGAGAGAGATTTGGGAGGAAACAGGTTTAATTATAGATAATCTGGAATTAATCGGGGTCATTTCAGGAAAAGACTTTTTAACCAAGCTATCAAATGGTGATGAATATTTTCCTGTAACACTTGTTTATGTAACGAAAGACATAAAAGGCGGCTTCCTAACACCTGATGGAATGGAAACACAAAAGGCTGAATTTTTTCATTGGTCATTTTTGCCTGAAGATTTATGTGTACGAGATCAATCTATTTTGCAAAAGTATCAAATAAAAGAATCACTCGTGAATCGTTAATATAAGTTTGAGAGGAAAGGAAGAAAAAGTGTGAAGACGATTGTTTTTTATATCGGCGAACCTTTAAAGATCAATCAGGGGTTTATGTACAATCAGATTATTGGAGTGAAAGAGTATCGGACGATTGTGGTCGGACCATTTTCGAACAGCAAAAACGTGCAATATAAGTTTGAACATTTCTACAATATCAACGAAATGAAAGACCTTGACAGTTTTTTTAAAAAACATCAAGTAGCAGCGATACACGCCCATCAAGGAAAACATTCGCTTGAGATTTTGCCGACAGCTTTAAAGTATAACATTCCGTTGATTGTTCATTTCCGGGGACGTGATTCTTCTACACGGACAGAAGATAGATATCGTAGAAATAAGGAACGATATAAAACATTAATGAATAAAGGCTCCGGTTACTTTGCTGTTTGTCAGTTTCTTGCAGAGGAATTAAAAAAATTAGGATTCCCTAAAGATAAAATCCATGTCCTATATGGGGGTCTTGATTTAAATCTGTACCCATATGTGAAACGTTTTCTGCCGGAAGAAGGAGAAATTAGAATCCTTTCAGTAGCAAGGCTTGTCGAGAAAAAGGGGTTCCTTACACTTATCAATGCGTTTCAACTGATACAGCAAAAGTACCCGCGGGCAACTCTTCATATTATTGGAACAGGTGAGGATAAAGATAAGATTAAAAGTCAAATCCACAAACTAGGATTGAAAGACCGTGTTTTTCTAAGAGGAGCCATGGACTCAAAGCAAATTGCTAAGGAACTAACAAAAGCTCATCTCTTCTGTCTGGCCAGCGAAACAGGTAAAGACGGTGATGTAGAAGGAATTCCAAATGCATTAAAGGAAGCGATGGCAAGCGGTTTACCAGTTATATCTACTTTTCATGGAGGAATTCCAGAATTAATCGAGCATAAAAAGACGGGATATCTTGCTCCTGAGAAAGATGCAAAGAAATTAGCGGAAGGAATGAGCTATTTTCTTAATCACCCAGAGGTTTGGGAAAAGTATACGAAGAAAGCAAGAAAGGTAATTGAAGAGAAGTTTGACACCAATAAACAAATCCTAGAACAACAAAGATTATATCGATTAATCGAAAAGAAGAAGTAAGAAAAAGAATGGAATCATAAGGAATGTTACGAAGCGTTTATGAATCTGAAAAATAACATGTGGTGGTGAGGAATACCATGCTGAGAAGCGATATGTTAGAAATTTTCACAGGCAAAAAGAAGATCTTTGTCACCGGCTGCGCGGGATTTATTGGTTTCCATCTGTCTAAGCGATTGTTAGATGAAGACTTTCAGGTAATTGGGATTGATAATATGAACGACTATTACGATTTGAACCTAAAAAACGATCGTTTAAATAGGCTAGTGAAGCATCAAAATTTCCAGTTTATAAAAGGGTCTATCGAAAACCTTGAATTGCTAGATTATATTTTTTCCCAAAATAAAATAGACATGGTTGTTAATTTAGCTGCCCAAGCAGGTGTAAGATATAGTTTGGAACATCCTGAATCCTATATTCAATCAAATCTTGCAGGTTTTACGAATACCTTAGAATGCTGTAAAAAGTATAAAGTTAACCATTTTATTTATGCATCATCCAGCTCTGTCTATGGAGACAATAGAAAAATTCCATTTTCGGAGGATGACCGTGTGGATCGTCCAATTAGTATTTATGCTGCTACGAAAAGAGCTAATGAGCTACTTGCATATTCCTACAGCTCCATATATAAAATTCCGTCAACTGGACTACGATTATTTACTGTGTATGGACCTTGGGGAAGGCCGGATATGGCGCTATTTACTTTTACTGATGCTATCATAAATAATCAGCCGATTGAAGTCTATAACAATGGAAATATGAAAAGAGACTTTACTTATATTGATGATGTTGTAGAGTCAATCTATCGGTTAATCAAGAAAGGTCCCCCAAAGAATACTAGAGTACCTTATAAAATTTATAATATAGGACATAATGCCCCCCTTCGACTCAACTATTTTATTGAGCTGATAGAAGAAGAGCTTGGTAAGAAGGCGGTAAAAAAATATCTCCCTATGCAGCCAGGAGATGTACAGGAAACCTTCGCAGATATAGAAGAATTAGAGAATGATATTAATTATTCACCAATCGTGACTGCAGAAGAGGGGATTAAGCGTTTTATTCGCTGGTATAAAGAGTATTACCAGATATCTAAGAAAAATTAGAGGATATCCAATAAAGGTTTGAGATTCTATCATTTATGTCCAGAGGACTCCCGCTTCAAATTTTCGTTAGAAAATTAAGCGGTGAGGTGAATGGGCGGTTTTAAGAAAAGATTTAATTTTATTTTTCACACAATTTGAATAGAGAACATATGTTTGGTATAATAGAAGCAAAGGAGGTGAGAAAATGGAAAATAAGGATAAATTAAGTACTTATTCCACTCAACAGATTTGGATCAAAAAAGGCCATCGGTTGTATACCTATTTTCAAACCATGTGCGAAAATAGTAAACATTTGTTCAACAC
>NZ_VYKL01000051.1 GCF_008710145.1 Niallia endozanthoxylica | reverse complement strand
AGATTCTGAAGTAAGGATGTTTTCAGATTCAATGACATTAGAACCTAGAGTAAGGATGTTTTCAGATTCAACGACATTAGATTCTGGAGTAAGATTTAGTTCTTTTTCAACGACATTAGAATCTTGAGCAAGCTTTAGTTCAGCTTCAACAACATTAGAATCTGAAGTAAGGCTTAGTTTTGTTTCAACCACTTTAGATTCTGGAGCAAGACTCATTTCCTTTACAACGACATTAGCTAGTGGATCAAGGTTTAGTTCCTTTACTACCATTTTAGCTACTGGAGCAAAATTTAGTTCCTTTTCAACCAATTTAGATATTTGAGCAAGATTAAATCCTTTTACTACGATATTTGAATTTTGGACAGAGTTTATTCCATTTACAACCACTTTTGATTCTTGCGCAAGATTTAGTTCTTTTTCAATTAATGGCTTTGGCTCATGATTATGAATATGTTCGATTTGTGATTCATTTTTAGACTTTGATATATTTTCTTCCACATCAATGGGCTCATTCTCACGTTGATTAGAATTAGATGACTGTATGTTTCCGTTATTGAGAGTACTTACAGTATTTTTTTTGTTAAGTGTTCTTCTATTTTTACAGCCGCAGCCTGATTTACGACGCCTGTTACGAAACGTGTTACTATTAAAGCTTTTAGGCAATTTAGATATGATAAGTGGAGGATTGCTGGAAAATGAATTTTTAGATTTATCTGTCATATAATACCCTCCTTATTATGGGATATTAAAACCAACTAGAAATTTTTTCTTAAGTAAGATCTAGAAAGTTAGCTAGTTATTAACTTTTTAAAAGTGGAATAAATTGGTGACCCCAACAAGGGTCACCAATTTGACATTCCTTAAACATTAAGTGTTAGTCTAACAGGATGGAAGTTGGATTGAGCCGGTTACTGTAAAGATTTGGTTTCCGCATGAATCTACACATTCAGGCGTAACTATGATTGAGCCGGGAACAACAAATGCATCATCAAAGAATCCATCAACACATGGGTTATCTGCATCCAGACAAGTGAAGCAAATAATATTATCGACGCAAGTTACACCCTTGCCACAGAACGTAGCAAATGAGCCATTTGTTGAATGAGTTGCTGTCACAGAAATATAGAAAGGGATACATCCAATTGCTCTTACGGCATTGACTTCTACATTACAACGGAAATTATCGCCACATGGATTAGGAATTTCTACATTGACCAAGCAAGGTTCTAATGTACATTGTAGGCAATCAGTATCAATACCAGCAGTTCCGGATGCAGTGTTAACACTAAAGTTAGGTGGAACAATAATAGATTGGCAGAAATCAACTGTATTATTACATGTGCCGCAAAGCAGCTCTGCTGGTATACAGCCCTCAACTACCAGATTATCGATAAAGGCAGCACTGTCAAAATTGCAATCGCCAACGTCAGCAACTTGGAAGGTTATAGTAATAAATTGTCCAGCGAATGGTGTCAAATCAACGGTAGCTGTCTGAGTTGGCGTCACACTGCCAAAACAGACATCATCCGGTGACGGTGGAACAAAGGTGCTTGTAAAAACTGTAGCAGGGAATCCTGAGATAGGTACACCGTTAATGAGAACATTGAAAAAGTCGTCAAATGTAATAGGAGGTTCTGTCAATTCCTCTGTGAGAAATTTCCAATCGAAAGATAAATTACCAGGATTTGATGAAAGTAAAAATTGAAGATTTAAAGTTACCGTATCAGCAACACCGTTATAACAAGTGGAACAAAGATTCGCTGAAGTACCTGCTATTAGGACTTACCCACTTTGTGGAATCATATTCCCATTCCGATTATAA
>NZ_VYKL01000050.1 GCF_008710145.1 Niallia endozanthoxylica | reverse complement strand
TATGCTTCAATAAATACAAGAAAAAATCCTCCGATACCAGCTGCTGCCATACGAATCATCTCATCCCGCCATTCATCTGTATTGTTACACTTTTATCCCTATTTTTAATTTTATAATAAAAAGTGAAATTTCTCTATATGCTATCGGAATAAAAAATGCTTAGAAACACGGAGACGGCTCTCACGTTTCTATTATGATAGTCTTGGTATGGATAAATTTTATCTTGAAGAAAAACAAAGAATCCCCGCAGAGAATAAACTCTACATCGTTTGATTGATTATTGAAACGGCAGAACCGCCCCCATGTTTCACCTTTAGATAGTGACTGTACTATATGGGCAGTTTTGTTGAAGAAGCTGGGGAACTTATCCAACGGTCTTTTTTTCGCAATTGACCGAAACCTTGAAGTAGAAGGCTATACTTTGGAGATTAACAGATGGATTTGAGTACTCAGAAGAAACAGAAGGATAGAGAAAGGTGAGTTTTGTAGATCATTTTATGCAACTCGGCTACCATGACAATGAATGTGTTAGGCCCGTGGCTTTGCGTCTTTTACTTTCGTAAAATTTGCCCTCTAAAATGATAATAAGAGCCATTGTTGAATAGGCGGATTATATAGGTCATTTGGATGCCGCTTTTTGATGTTGATTCAATAAAATATCTAATTCTTGACTAAGTTTGATTGTCTCGGGGTGGGTAAGTCCCTTCATAATTCCTATATTAATCATTTGGGTTCTCAAGGTGTCGATTTGATATTCTAGGTCTTTCAGAGATAAAACTTTAGTTTTCATCATAAAACTCCTGTTAATCTGTAACAAAATCCAAAAAATAAGGCAATGAGACCCATTATAAACAAAGCTTCATAAAATAGTAATGGTTTCGACAATAAAAGTGTTTATTCGACTAAAAAACACAAAGAAAAAATATATTTCCAAGTATTTAATAGAAAAACTTTAACCACCTTGTAAATGTGAATTTATTTTTAAAGAACTATCTTTGATACCTAAAAGCCAAGTAACGATTTGTTTAAACAAAAACGTCACATGAGCTTCTCGAATTCTTTTTCTAGGAACGAATGTAATTAATAGTAACGAAGCAACAACCCAAGAGGATATTTCAATTCATTTTTCTAGCTTATTATTCATTAGCATTCACCTATAGGATAGGTTGGCTATTGCTAAGGATTTTATACTCTAACCTTTATGCCGTTTGTTGCCCCTTTCGATGAAAATATGAATACAGTCATGTAATCTACGGATGCATGACTGGAAAAACGGTAATGCTTTTTTTATTTAAAAGAAATTCTTATAGTAAATAAAGGGATTTAAGATTTTTATATGGAATACATATAATGGTAAATTTTACCTAAGTAAAACGTAAGGAGGTAATTAAAAAGGATAATAAGTAATGAAAATCTATTAGAATATTGAAACCTTTAGGGATTTAGGATTATTTTTTGAAGGAGGATACAGATGAGAAATAGGAAATTTGTTAAAACCTTTTTTATTTTTTTACTTATCGGCTTTATTGGAATACTCTCTTATGTTCCATCCCTTATTCCGTCTCTTAAGAAGCAGCTGGAGACGGTTCC
Source organism: Niallia endozanthoxylica (assembly GCF_008710145.1). Classification (GTDB taxonomy): domain Bacteria; phylum Bacillota; class Bacilli; order Bacillales; family Cytobacillaceae; genus Bacillus_BD; species Bacillus_BD endozanthoxylica. The sequence continues at coordinate 8,880 of NZ_VYKL01000050.1, read as the reverse complement.
GAATGCGCCCGATTTGCCATTGTCGGTTCTAGTTCCGCTTTCATTAATCAATCCATTCATTCTGGTGATTATTGCGATTGTAATCGGGATGCTGACGGCTCCAAAAGTAGAATTGAAATCCTATATTTACGATTGGATTCATCATCAGAAAACGGGCCAAAATACAACATCCTTCAAATCCAATATTGGTTTAGGCGTTATTTCAGGAGTTATTTTGGCAATGTTTTTCGTTGGTTTGGAAATTCTCCTCCAGCCTTATCTACCTGATGTATTTAAATTGACCCCGGAAGCAAGGAATTTATCGATGACGTTTGGCGGTATCTTTTATGGAGGGATAACCGAGGAACTCATGCTCCGGTGGGGAATGATGTCCTTCATTGTCTGGAGTTTTTGGAAACTGTTTCAACGTTCGCAGCCTAGACCGAGTTCTGCTATTTATTGGGTCAGTATCATCCTAAGCGCTCTATTGTTTGCGGTCGGTCATTACGGAGCAACCGCTATGGCGGCACCGGTCACAACCATATTATGGATTCGAATGATGATATTAAATGGATTAGGCGCTATCGTTTTCGGGTGGCTTTTTTGGAAAAAAGGCCTTGAAATATCATTTATTTCCCATGCCAGCTTACACATTGCCTCCACCATTTTTGTACAAGTTTGGTTTTTAATATTCTAAAAGGGATTGTGAAAAATGAATCATTTTATTAATGTAGAAGGTTTGTATAAATCATTTGGTCAACAAACAGTATTAGAAAATATAAACTTCAAGGTGAAAAAAGGAGAAATCGTTGGGTTATTGGGTCCAAATGGGGCAGGAAAAACGACCTTTATCCGTATTTTGAACGGCGTAATCAAACCGGAAAAAGGGTCCATTTCAGTAAACGGCATGGATCCTGCCACAGAGGGAGATGAAATTAGAAAAATATCTGGCATTGTGACGGAAAGCGCCGGACTGTATCACCAGATGAGCGGAAAAGAAAACCTGGAACTATTTGCTGAATTATATGGGGTAACAGATCAGAATAGAGTGGCTGAGCTTCTTAACCTGTTTGATTTGAATGAACATCAGGATAAACCAGCAGGAAAGTATAGTACCGGAATGAAAAAGCGGTTGGCCTTGGCTAAAGCGCTGTTGCATAAACCGGACATTTTGTTCCTGGATGAGCCGACAAATGGATTGGATCCCGATGGAATTCAAATGGTTTTATCCTATCTAAAAAAATATAATCAGGAAACAGGAACCACCATTATCATTTGTTCACATGTCCTGCATCAATTGGAGACCATTTGCGATTCATTTGCTTTCATTGAAAAGGGGACGATAGCTGAACAAGGAACTTTAATACAGTTAGAGAATAAATATGTTCAAAACGTCACCGTGAAAGTGAATACGACATTTAAGCCGCAAGAAAAGCAGTATTCAGGATTTCCATGCAGGGTACTGGGGGAATCTATGGTAGCTTTCGATCTGCCTTCTAAAAATGATATCCCGCAGCTGCTACATAGCTTGCTGAAGAATAATCCGGTTTATTCGGTTACAATCATGAACAATGATTTACAGTCGATTTATTTCAAGGTAAGGGGGAATGATTAATGGGTACTTCTATGAGTAAAGCTCTAATAAAAAAAGATCTTAAAGATATTTTCAGAAGTAAAACATTACTGGTAACCATGATTATCATCCCCATTCTGTTTTCGGTTATTTTCCCTGCCATTGTGTTGGGAGGCGCCTTACTTTTTGATGCCGAAAAAATGGCTGGAGAGGATGGACAGAAACTAATTGATGCTTTTCTCGCTAGTACAACGGGTGATGAATTTTCTTCTTATACACTTGAACAGCAAATCATTTATATGTTCATTCATTTCATGCTTCCAACCTTATTTTTATTGGTTCCGATTATTACAGCCTCAACAGTGGCCGCTAACAGCTTTGTTGGCGAGAAAGAAAACCGAACGCTGGAAAGTTTATTGTTTTCACCGATTTCCATTAAAACGTTATTTCTGAGTAAGATAGTAGCCTCTTTACTACCGCCATTATTTGTTTCTGTCATCAGTTTTGTCGTTTGCGGCGTCATTATTAATTCTTTAGGGTATCCTTTGTTTGGCGAGCTAATCTTTCCATCGGGTAACTGGGTAGCGTTAATTACCTGCCTTTCCCCAATGGTTATCTTGCTAACGGTGCTGCTGAATATTTTCATATCAGCAAGGGTGAAGACGTATCAGGAAGCACAGAACCTTGGCGGCATTATCGTTCTGCCTGTCATTGCTATGATGATTGGTCAGGTGAGTGGACTGTTTTTATTAGGAGTGCAGTTAATCCTCTTGATTTCAGCAGGAATATTAATGGTAAATCTGGTGTTATGGAGCAGAATTTCAAAAAATAATGACAGGTATGTGTTATTTGAAAAGCAAATTCATTAAAGATATAAAACTCCTTTTTCAATGAATAAAGGAGTTTTTCTTAGTGGAAATAATTTAGTGGATTTTTTCATTGCGTATCGAAACTATCATCATTAGAGCGAGGCTGTTTTAATTTTCAGTAATGGATTGAATATGAATCTCCCTAGAGCCATCCTACCTGATATTAGCATCAAGCACGCCATCCTCTACCTCTAATCCAATCACTTTATTTTCAGCATGTATATGTTTTGATTTTATGATCCATTTCATTTTTTTATCTTTTATATTTCTCCATATGGAGATGTAGTCTCGGAGCGTCCTTTCATGTATCGTATCCGCTAGTCATTCCATTTATCCTTTTTCGCTGATATTATTTTCCAAAATAAGTAAAAAACTCATTTAGCTGACAGTAGAGGAAAGAATAGAAATAGTATAAGTGAATGGAGAAAGCACAAGAACATGGTTGCTAATTTATTTAATCAATTATAGGAGCTATTACTATGAAAATGATTGATTTTATTTGGTGTTTCCTATAAAGAAATAAATAGCTCCTTTGAAAAAAATTAAGAAATGACAGAGCAGAGGAATATCCTGTTTAAGAGATTCGAATAATAGTTAAAGACGGAGGTCTTAATCTTACCTTCATGCATTTATCTTATTTATTCCTAAACAACAACTGAAATGAAATTTACGCTAGTTAAGATCAAATACACAGTTAGATTATCCAGGTGTTACTTTACATGAATCTAGATGGTTTTGGTAAAAGAAGTCAAACAACAAAAATGAATAGAAAGAAGGAATACATATTTTATACAGAAGATTATTAGTTTGTTTTGGAACTGTCCTGTTACTTAGTCATCTTGTCAGTGTCAGCGTAGCTAGTGAAACTGAACCATTTTCAGTTGTTGAGAAGGAAATCGCCTATGAAAACTCTAACAGTTGGTCTAGCATCCCTTCATTATGGGTTGAATCTAGGAAACAAGATTTAATTGCGTTTCTTTCTAACCCAGAGAATGAAAAGAATAAAGTAGGTCTTCTTACAATAAAAAACGCGAGGTTAATCAGTTCTAAAGAATTCTCAACCGAAGTCTCACAATTATTTCCTAATGTTGATAAATTAAAGAGTCAATATGGAACGGTGAAGGTTTACTATTTGGCAATCAATTATCAAGTACATCAGGAGAGTGAATTTTATCGTAATGGAATTAATTACATGCTGGCTATGGTTGTACAAGAGAATAATCAATGGAAGCTAGCAGAGATGTCCGTGGCCCCTGTTGATATTATTGTCTCGAAAGGAATTGGTTTCGGAACGGACCATGAAAAAAAACGGGCAGAGGAAATGAGATAGGTATTATTAAATCATATAGTATGTTTCAAGCTTTAAAGCACTCGAATCATCTTGATTCGGGTGCTTTCCACATTTGTTCTAAATGAATACTATTGAACATAATATAGTAGTGTTGTAATAAAGAATGAGTATTAAGAAAAAGCAGGTGATGATATGTACTACGGATATCCAGGGTATATGTATGATGCAAGGCATATTCCACAATTATATAGAAACCCTTATCCAAATGGAGCTTATGGACTGGGATATCATCAACCAGGATATATATGGTATCCAAATCAATCTCTACAAAGATTTGAAATACCAGGAACTTATCGTCATGATATTTCAACACTGAGGCAAACTGACCCGTTTTCTGTGATAAGGGAACATATACAGGCACAAAGTACAAACGATTGGGAGACGGTTACTAAGCTCTGGGTTAATGAGGATAAGAAAGCGTTTGAAGCCATAGTGGAATCACAAGAAGGCCGGCAAAATGGGGAAGGAATGCTGGCAATTGAAAATGCGGAGATTGTAGCCAGTAAGCCCATGTCTGAACAACTTGCAAGTGCCATTGGGAATTACGATTATTATAAAGATAAATATGGAGAGGCCCAAACCTATTATGTAGCTGTCAAGTACAAAGTGGAACAGGATTCTGAGTTCCTTCAAAACGGAATCAATTATTTAGTGGCTACAGTGGTAAAAGAATCTGACCAATGGAGGATGGCGAGCTACTCGAATGCACCTGTAGATATTGTCAGTGCTAGTGGGGAAGGGTTTAATACAGTTGACGAAGGAATAGCCATCGCAGCGCAAAAAAGAAGAGAATACGGCGGAATGATTGTCAATAAGGAGGGGGCACTGCTCTCAATCAATACAACGAAGGAATATCTTCCCGAGCTTGAAAAACTGATTGAACAGCCATCGCTGGAAAGTACAGTAATGGGAACGCCGAAACAGTTTGTCAGAACGCCTCCTGCTACGATTAAAGTGTTAGTGAAAAATAGACGAAATGGGCGAGTTGGCAGTGTATTAACGCTTAGTTTTTACGAGTATATCAGACATGTCTTGCCAAATGAATGGGATTTGAGATCTTCTTCTCATGCATTAAAAGCTGGAGCATTGTGTGCAATAATGTACGCTTGGTTCTTTGTAAGAACACCTGGTTTTCCCTTAGTTGGTGCACATGTATCTGATTCTACTGATTATCAGGCTTGGATTAAAAACACACCTTTGGAAAAAACAAAAATTACAGATCCACACGTTAAGAATGTGTTTCAGGAAATAAGGATTGGGATGTATAACGAAAAAGATAATTCTCTCTTTCCAACACAATATAGGAGTAATGGGTATAATATTGATTGGAAAGGAAGTGGAATCGTTTCACAAGCTGGAACAAATCGACTTGCAGGAGAGGGGAAACATTTTACACAAATACTTGACTGGTACTATTCTAAATCCTCCAAACTTCGAGGCGGGAAATTGGGATTCTTTAATTATTAAGTAATATTAAACCGAGATTCTTCAACGAGTAACGTACATGTAAGATATGATTAAATTCTATTCTATTCTATTCTTATTTGTCTTTAATAGACCCATTCTTTAACCTTTGACTGTCAATTCTCCTTAATTTTTTTAAAAATAAAACACATCATCACTTAGTGGCATTCTGTCATTTAGAGAGGATGTGTTTTTTACTTTATAAGTTCCGATTCGTTGTAATAAAATGGTAAAAGGGAGTCAGAGTATTCGGAGTATATAAAAGTAATATTACTTACAATAACAATTTCAAATATCAAAGGAACGGAAAGAAGAAGATAATTCTATTCAATACAGAAATCATCTTCTCCATGTGACTTGACCTTTATTAAAAATGTCCTATAAAAAGAGTCCGCTTTATGGCTTTCACTCGATGATCTGAGATAGAACTCTTCCGGTTTTAGCATCAACAAAGATATCCTTACCGCTTAGCGTGACTTTCCATGCCACCGGCAGCTTATCTTGGAATTCCTTAAAGGAAGCAGACCAATACACCTGTTTTAAATCTTCGTATTTTGGCGGGGATAATGTTTTCATATTTTTAATAAAAAACTCTTCAGCTATCTTTCTCGCATCTAGTTCATGAACTGGAGGAGCCCCAATTATTTCCTCTTTTGATGTCACTTCTCTCCATAGTCTAAACATATAGGAAACACCATTATTATCTACTATTACTTTAATGGAGTCACCATAATTTCCGTCAACGGGCACCGATTCTACACGATTTTTATAAACGATGGTATACGAAATAATATTTCTGTTTGTTTCAACAGCTCCTGATTCGTATTGTTCTTTGACCTCTGCCACATATGCATTAGACGGCATTCCTCCACCCTTTGTTTTTACAAATTCCTCGGCTGTATGGACCGCACTTTCTTGTGTGCCATTAAATTTTGTACGTGCTCTTGTCCCTTCATAAATCATTGCTTCCGTAGGATAAACATATAAATTCGATTGTCCATCTGTATAAACATGTGCATCAAAGAAATTATTCCTGGTTAAAATAGCCCTTCCTTTTAATAAATTTTGGGCAAGGCGCTCAACATCTAATCTTTGATGTTGGACCTTGACATCATATAAGGAAGGCAATTCAAATGCGGCGTGGTGATGGTGTCCATGGTGGTGTCCGCTGATTGGTGCCTCCACCGCCGGCATCGGCGCCGGTATTGGCTGGTCAATGGGTTCCAGCTTAATTTCAATGGTTTCTAGCCCTTCTGAGCTAATACGAACAATATCATCTAGCCCAAGTATATCCTGCGTTAGACCTGATTCAACCCCAACCATGTAATCATCTATATTTCCTCTGTGACTAACGACCGCCCAGGGTTCATCGTACGTGGTATTGACGTATTCCCAAGCGTCTAATATTTTCATTGGAGCAATTCCGCCTTCCCCGAAGCATTTAGCTAAAAATTCTCTAATAATGAATTTGTCTTCCCGATCCTTAGAGGGCTTAGTATATCCAAAAATATGATGCGTCCCATTACGTAAAAGCCGTCCCCACTCTGTGACATTTAATACGCTGCAAGTCATCATGAACATAATTTTAGATTTGGTTAACTGGCCAATGTCCTTCCAAGTCAATATTTTCCCCTTTGGATAAAGCGGAAATTCGCCTTTATCACTTCCATGACCAGTATGGAACATGATATCACTTGTTTTTCCAGCGAGAACGAAATCTTCTTGGGACACATGTTCGTCATAATGTTCAATATCTATTGCCCATCCTTTGTTGAGTAAATACTTTTTAAATTCTGCTGCATCTCCATTATCCAAAGGATGGGCCCAATTCTCTTCATATTTACCTACTGCCGTAATCGAAATGGTTCCGGTTCTAGGCAGATTGGATTCTACGGGATCATCATTCTTATGCCTAATAGGTTGAGCCTGATACGATGACTGAGAGGGAAGAGCTGGAACCATGCCTAGAGCAACGGGAACCCAGATAATATAGTGTGGATAGGGATAACCGCAAAAATAGCGTATAAACCATTGCGGAGATGAGTAATTATACGAGATTGGATAAAAATACCCATTATTCATTTTAACTTTAACTCCTTCTCATAGAGAACTTTTTTATGCAATGAAAACTCACTGCTTATTTTTCTTGAAAATTAAATAGGGACTATTTTAGCGGTGAAAGAATAGTACCTGTTTCGGCATCAACAAAAACCTCTCTTCCGCTTAACGTTATTTTCCAAGCCAAGGGCAAAGATTGTTGAAACTCCTTATAAGAGGCAGACCAGTAGACTAGTTTCATTCTTTGGAAAATGAGTTGGTTATTTATGTTCAACACGGTTTGAAAGTGCTGTATCGCAGCTTTTGTTGCCTCCTGTTCATTAATGAGGGAAGGAGTCATTTTCAATTTCTTAGAAATAATGTTTCTCCACATCCTAAACATGTAGGGAACTCCACTATTATCTACAATCACCCTAATAGAATCACCTGATGTACCATCAATTAATATCCCATCAATTTGATGCTTGAAAATGACCGTATAGGCTACTATCCTTTGGGAGGTGGTTGCTAATGTATCATATTGTGGAACCACCTCTGCAATGAAGGCATCAAGCGGCAGTCCTCCTCCTTTTGTTTGCACAAATTCCTTTGCCGTTTCAACTGCTTCCGTTTGCGTCCCTTTGTATTCACTTCGGTCCTTTTTTCCTTCAAAAATGATAGCAGCTGTCTCATAGAAATATAAATTCGATTGTCCGTTTGTATAGATTGTTGCTTGAAAAATGTCACTAAACTGATGGGTTAAATTTCCCTTCAGCAAGGACTTAGCTATTTGTTCCGCATTTATTGTTTCATGTTTTACCTGAACATCAAATAAAGATAAAGCAGAAACTTCACTTAATCCTGAGATGGGCATAACTCTATATGGAATAATAGAATTCCTAGCGAAAGGATTCCTTTGAAACAAAAAATGAAGGTATGGGTAACAGTGACAGTAGTGAAATAAAGGGTAAGCCCGATACCAATTCTTGGATTTATACATCACAATGACTCCAATTCTTTTGTCATCTTCAGTAAATGACAGTATAGATATTTGGTGATAAAAAAACGTAAAGTGATGATTACATATTATTCAATATGTGATGTAATGAGCAAGTCTAATGGATAATTAATCCTAACTATAGAATCCATTTGGATTGAACTTTATTTCCAAGCAACAATAATTGCTTGGTGGCCATCTGAATGGGATTTGGTTGTTGGCGAGCTTTTGCCCGCTAATAATCAACATGCGTAGGTGAAAGGTGACATGTTCAATAACCGTATGTTTACGACTTTTCCCAATCTACTATTTATTATCATTTTCGTTGTACATGAGCGTATGTGTTTCCAAAATTCCTGAAATTTTAAGCTCTTGGTATGTAGATTAAATCATGGAAAAAAATCAATAGACAAAGCTATCGTTCACAAAATTGTCAGAGAAAGATTTCAAAAATGTGAAAAGAGTAACAAGGTTATCTTTAATTCAAGATAATGTAGTACAATCTATTTGTGAAGTAATTAACATATTAGGAGTGGTAGTAATGGTAAAATGGTTAAGAGAAAATCATGTTTCTTCTATTATTCTTACTATATTTAGATTGTACTTAGGA
>NZ_VYKL01000005.1 GCF_008710145.1 Niallia endozanthoxylica | reverse complement strand
TATGTTTACAATTTATATCTTACTACTGCGCAAAAACACTATAAAGACACAGGCAAGCACTTATCAGGCTATGATTTTTCCAAGTGGTTGAATCGTGTTCACACGAAACAAACGGATTTCTGGATTAAAGACGTATCTAGTAAAGCGGTGAAGAAATCCATTATGAACGGAGATCAAGCCTTTAAAAACTTTTTCAAAGGAAGAGCTAAGTTTCCGAAGTTTAAGAAAAAGAAACATCAAGAGGTGAAAGCCTATTTTCCAAAGAATAATCCAACCGATTTGTTCGTGGAGCGTCACCGAATCAAAATCCCTACACTTGGATGGGTTCAATTAAAGGAATACGGCTACATTCCTTCTAACGCAAAGGTTTCCAGTTGTACGGTGTCGCAAAAAGCCAATCGATACTATCTCTCTGTTTTGTGCGAGGTGGAACAAAAACAAGAGGTACAGGTCCCTATTCATGACGGAATCGGGGTTGATTTGGGGGTTACAGACTTTGCTACATGCAGTCATCATGAAACCTTTAAAAATATCAATCAAACACAGAAGGTCAAGAAACTGGAAAAGAATTTAAAAAGGCAGCAAAGGAAACTGAGTCGTAGTTATGAATTAAATAAAAATCGAAAGAGAGGTGAATTCTGCGCTAAAAACAGGCAGAAGCAACTGACAAGAGTGCAAAAACTGCATGCTAGACTAGCCAATATTCGAAAAGAATATGTTAGATTCGTGGTCCATCAGCTGGTGAAAACCAAGCCGGCTTATATCACCATCGAAGATTTAAATGTGAAAGGCATGATGAAAAATCGACATGTATCCAAAGCAGTCGCTGGGCAGCGTTTCTACTATTTTAAAGAATGGCTCACTTCTAAATGTAAGCAGTATGGAATTGAGCTTAGACAAGTCGACCGATTCTATCCATCTTCTAAGCTTTGTTCTTGCTGTGGGCAGAAGAAAGTGAAGTTAAGCTTATCTGAAAGAAACTTTATATGTGATGCTTGTGATACTGAATTGGATCGAGATTTTAATGCCTCTTTAAATCTGAAATATGCAACAGAATATACAGTATTAACCTAATTAATCTGTATATATGTAGGGTGGGCTACATCCGAATTAACGCCTGTGGAGTGTTATACCAACCGTAGTAGCGAATTTTTGGCCAGGCGGAACACGTAGAAGCAGGAAATGGTCTAGCGTAGATAGATGAGTACATTTGTCTATGTTTTTAGTAGCAGTAGAGATGAATATTATAGATCTGCATTGCGATGCATTAATGAAGCTGAGGGATGCAAAAGGAACACTATCCTTTGCCAATGGTGCTGATTTAAATACAAATAAAGAAAGACTAAGAAAGGGAAACGTAAAGGTGCAATGCTTTGCCATTTTTATAGAACCTGATATTCCTTCAGACCTGCAATTTCAGGCTGCTCTTGAACAGATTGACTATTTTTATCGTGAGGTACTAGCGAAGAACCCGGAAATGAAGCAAATGACTAAATGGTCTGACTTTGACCGGCTGAAAGACGGACAAATTGGCGCCATGCTGACACTTGAAGGGGTAGAGGCAATTGGGAATGACATCACGAAGCTTCATATTCTGTATCAGTTAGGTGTGCGTTCGGTAGGTTTAACTTGGAACCATGCGAATCTTGCGGCTGACGGAGCTTTAGAGCCGCGTGCAGGTGGACTGACTGTATTTGGGAAAGAGATTGTCCGGTGGAATAATGAGCATTGTATATTAACTGATGTATCCCATTTATGTGAACGATCTTTTTGGGATGTAATGGAGTTGGCCAAATATCCAATTGCAAGTCATTCCAATTCCCGCAAGCTTTGTGATCATCCTCGAAACTTATCAGATGAACAGGCGAGGGCAATATTTAGAAGTGGAGGTATGATTCATGTTGTCTATTATCCTGATTTTATTAAAGCAGAGGGAGCTCCGGCTACGATTGATGATCTAATTGCCCATATTGATCACTTTTGCTCGTTAGGGGGAAAGAAACAGATTGGATTAGGATCTGATTTTGACGGGATTTCTGTATTTGTTCAGGATTTAGAAGATGCATCCATGCATCCAAACTTGATTGAAAAGCTTCTTCGCTATTTTAAGGAAGAGGATGTCAGAGGATTTGCCTATCAAAATTTTCTTGATCACCGGCCGCAGGATATGTAGCTATTTGGAGAATGTTAGATGGGGGATTATTGGTTATTTTCTTTGAAAAAAGAAAAAAATGTCGAATGTCTCTAATAGGAGTACAAATGTCCTTTCCAAAGAGAAAAAACTATTGCAATTTTGTAAAAAAGGGAGGATAATAAGGAAATAAATTTGACTGAAAATTAGGATATGGGAGATGACGAAATGAAGGTAGTAAAATTTGGCGGAAGCTCATTGGCATCAGGAACTCAGGTTGAAAAAGTGTTTAATATCGTTTTGTCTGATCCTGAAAGAAAAATTGTTGTTGTATCAGCACCTGGAAAACGATATAGCGATGATATTAAAGTGACAGATCAATTAATTTCATTAGGTGAAGCTTGTTTAGCAGGTAAAACAATCGAGGATGAATTAAACGCCATTTTAAAAAGATATTCTCTGATTGCAGAGGAATTACAAGTCTCTTCAGCGGTTATTGATGAAATTGAGCAAAATTTACGGTCAATTATGAGCCAGGATAAAAACAATCCTGTGTTATTTATAGAAGCAATGAAAGCAAGCGGAGAAGACAATAATGCAAAGCTGATTGCAGCTTATTTTCAATCAAAAGATGTAGAAGCACATTATGTCAGTCCAAAAGAAGCTGGACTCTATGTAACAAACGAACCAGGTAATGCTCAAGTACTGCCGGAATCCTATGATAACTTATACCGTTTACGTGAGCGGACAGGTATTTTAATTGTGCCTGGATTCTTTGGTTACAGTAAAGAGGGCGACGTGTTGACCTTCTCGCGCAGCGGTTCCGATATTACAGGTTCCATTTTGGCAAATGGTGTGAAAGCAGATTTGTATGAAAACTTTACAGATGTGGATGCTGTTTACACGGTTAATCCATCAATTGTTAATCATCCAAAAGAAATTCGTGAATTAACTTATCGTGAAATGCGTGAACTTTCCTATGCAGGATTTTCAGTGTTCCATGATGAGGCATTAATCCCTGCTTTCCGTGCTGGTATTCCTGTACAGGTAAAGAATACAAATAATCCTTCTGCACCTGGGACAAAAATTGTGAATAATCGGGCAAATACTAATGGGCCTGTGATTGGTATTGCAAGTGATGATGGTTTCTGCTCCATTTACATTAGCAAGTATTTAATGAACAGAGAAATTGGCTTTGGTCGAAAGCTGCTGCAAATTCTTGAGGAATTTAATTTAAGCTATGAGCATGTTCCTTCAGGAATAGATGATATTACCGTTATTCTTCGTGAAGATCAAATGGACGAAGAGACAGAAAGAGAAGTAATCAAGCGAATCCAAATGGAGCTTCATGCCGATGTAGTGGAAATTGAGCATCATCTTGCATTAATTATGGTTGTTGGTGAAGGGATGCGTCACAATGTCGGTACAACGTCTAGGGCAGCGAAAGCACTTGCCGATGCTGGAATCAATATCGATATGATTAATCAAGGTTCGTCAGAAGTAAGTATGATGTTTGGTGTGAAGGCACACGATGAGAAAAGAGCAGTGCAAGCTTTATACAATGAGTTTTTTGCATCTGTATTAGCATAATGAAAAGGCCTCTTCCTAATATTCGGGAGAGGTCTTTTTGTTTAAAAAAGCTGGTGAGATGATTGAAACATCCCACCGGCCTTTAATGGTTATAAATAGTAATGAATGAATCTTAGTGTGTATTAAACACCTTTATAAGCTTTGCGATAGATTTCAGCAAGCTCTGATACTAGAGGAAGCTTAGGGTTAGCTGTTGTACATTGGTCTTCAAAAGCACGATTAGCTAATAAATCTACCTTGCTTTCAAATTCCTTTTTGTCAATTCCTTGTGATTCGATGCTCATAGGAATATTCATACTTTTAGCTAGGTTAATAATAGCTTGTACTAAGCTTTCAACGCCTTCTTCTGTAGTACGAGCAGGAAGACCTAGGATTCTTGCGATTTCAGCATAGCGCTGATCAGCAATAAAATGCTCATATTTAGGGAATGCAGCAAATTTAGTTGGCCTTGTTGCATTGTAACGAATAACATGCGGCATAAGAATCGTATTCGCACGTCCATGCGGAACATGGAATTCAGCTCCAAGCTTATGAGCTAAGCTGTGGTTAATACCAAGGAATGCGTTTGTAAACGCCATACCAGCGATTGCAGAGGCATTATGCATTTTTTCACGCGCTTCTTCGTCACTTGGATTTGCATATGCTTTTGGCAGGTATTCAAATACTAGTTGAATTGCTTTGATTGCCAGTCCATCAGTGTAATCATTTGCCATAATGGACACATATGCTTCGATAGCATGTGTTAATACGTCCATTCCTGTATCGGCTGTAACACCTTTTGGCAGAGACATAACAAACTGTGGATCAATGATTGCTACATCTGGTGTTAATTCATAATCTGCTAATGGATACTTCATATTGTTCGCTTTATCAGTAATAACAGCAAATGATGTCATTTCGGAACCAGTACCGGAAGTTGTTGGAATCGCAACCATCTTAGCTTTTTTACCAAGGGATGGATATTTAACAATCCGTTTTCTAATATCTAAGAACTTCTGCTTTAAGCCAAAGAAGTCAACATCCCCGTGCTCATAGAACAGCCACATACCTTTAGCAGCATCCATTGCAGAGCCACCGCCCAATGCGATAATGACATCCGGCTCGAAGTTTCTCATCATTTCTGTACCCTTCATAACTGTATCAAGGGAAGGATCTGGTTCAACTTCAGAGAAGATTTGATAATGAACATGGTTAGGATGCTGATCTAAATAATAAGTAACCTTATCTACATACCCAAATTTAACCATAGAAGGGTCCGTTACGATTGCTACCTTTTTAATGCCTTCCATAACAGCTAAATATTGGATTGAGTTTTTATAGAAATAAATCTTTGGAGGAATCTTAAACCATTGCATATTTTTGTTTCTCCTTGCCATGCGCTTGACGTTAATTAAGTGTGTAGTCGTTACGTTAGCAGAAACAGAGTTGCCTCCAAAAGATCCACAACCAAGTGTTAAAGAAGGTACTAATTGATTATAAAGGTCACCAATTGCTCCGTGAGAAGATGGCTGGTTAAGAACAAGACGTCCTGCCTTCATTCTTCTGCCGAATTCATCCTTCGCTGCTTGACTATTTGTATGGAGCACTGCAGTATGGCCAAGTCCGCCGAATTCCAGCATTTCCTCACAGCGCATTAAACCTTCTTCAGTTGAGTTTACTTTATAGCAGGCCAGAACAGGGCTTAATTTTTCACGTGAAAGTGGATGGTCAGGTCCTACACCTGTTAATTCTGCAATCAGAATCTTCGTACCTTCAGCAACTTTTACTCCAGCCATTTTGGCAATATCAACGGCGGATTGTCCAACAATAAATGGATTGACTGCACATGTATTTTCATTAATAACCAAGTTCTCAACTTTTATCTTTTCATCAGCAGATAAGAAATGACAGTTGTTCGCAATCAATTCCTGTTTCACTTGATCATAGATTTCTTTATCAACAATAATTGCTTGTTCTGACGCACAAATCATGCCGTTATCAAACGTCTTAGAGAGAATGACGTCATTTACAGCGCGTTTCACATTTGCTGTTTTCTCAATATAAGCAGGAACGTTTCCTGGACCTACACCGAGTGCGGGCTTTCCGGAACTGTATGCGGATTTAACCATTCCTCCTCCACCTGTTGCTAAAATTAAAGAAACTCCAGGATGATGCATGAGCTGTGTCGTTGCTTCTAAAGATGGGCTTTCAATCCATTGAATACAGTTTTCCGGTGCGCCGGCTTTTACAGCTGCATCTCTTAAAATTCTAGCAGATTCACTAGAGCATTTTTGTGCGGATGGATGGAAAGCAAAAATGATCGGGTTACGCGCCTTAATTGAGATTAGAGATTTAAACATTGTTGTAGAAGTTGGGTTTGTTACAGGTGTCATTGCACATATAACTCCGACCGGCTCAGCAATTTCTACAACGCCTGCCAGCTCGTCCTCATTAATTACTCCAACAGTCTTGTAATTTTTAATTGTATTCCATATGTACTCAGTACCAAAAATATTTTTGATGATTTTATCTTCATAAACACCGCGTTGCGTTTCTTCAACTGCCAGCTTAGCTAATGGCATATGGGCGTCGATACCTGCAAGTGCCATTTCATGAACGATATTGTCAATCTGTTCTTGGTTGAAATGTTTAAACTGTTTTAAAGCTTCCTGGGCGTTTGATACTAGAGTGTCAATCATTTTAGTGACTGCCATTTCTTTTGTTAACTCTTTTTCCTTGATAGCCATGATAAAACCCCCTAATTATTAGATGCTTTATGAAGAGTAGTAATATTTGGTACAGTTTCATTATAAATGAAAGGGCTTACAAGATGTCTGTCTGATTTGTGGATTAATTAGAATAATTGAAACCTATGTCACAGTTTAAAAGATGCTTTCGGCACAAAAAGAGAGACCGATTAAGTTCCTCAGTCTCCCGAATTTGTAAGTTCAGCTCGCTCTAACAGATGGTTTCATTGCTTTTGCTTGTTTGCGGATAGCGGCTAATAAGATAAATCCGCATATAAGCAGTAAAACACTTGTTGTAACAAAAACAGATGAGAAACCATAATAGCCTGAGATAATTCCCCCTATGGAAGGTCCAATCATATTACCTAGAAATTGGAGGCTTGTGTTATAACCAAGCACTTCTCCCTGCATGGCAATCGGTGCTTCCCGGCGTATGTAGGCGACTCTTAACGGAATCAGTCCGCCCATTGCTGCTCCAAGCACAAACCGGATAAGCAGAAGCTGCCAATACTCTGTGATAAAGGCACCTGGCAAATAAACAAGGCCTGTAATAAATAAAAGAATAACCAAAAGCTTAATATGACCAAAACTGTCACCGATGCTTCCCCATTTTCTTGCCATGAGTAAATTTCCCAGACCTGTTAAGGAAAAGGCCAATCCTGAGAAAAAGGCTAAATGAGCTGCACCATGCAATTCATTCACAAACAAGGATAGAATTGGCTGAATACTGAAATTAGCAACCTGAATAAGAGTTGATAAAAGCAAAACGGTAATCAGAACAGGATTATGGATAATGTGGCTGAAAACCTCTTTGCTTGAATAGCTCTTTTTTTCTTCGGCTTTTGCTTTTAACTTAAATTCTTTTGTTGTTAAAACTAAAATGACTGAAATAACGATGCTGAAGGAGGTTGTTTGGAAAGTAGCGGCAAAGCCGACAGAATCTGCAAGCAATCCTCCTAAAAGTGGTCCCATTAAACTTCCGGTGATATTACCGGTTTGTAGGGTTCCGAGAACTTGTCCTGCTTTTTCTTTTGGTGTTTGTGTTGAAATATATGCTTGGGACATTGGGATGAAGCCGGTAAAAATTCCTGTGAAAAATCTGAGAACAAACAATTCCCATACAGAAGAAACAAATCCCATTAGAAAGAGGGAGGAAGCTAATCCAAGACCGGAGAAAATAAGGATTTTCTTTCTTCCATAATGATCTCCAATTCTTCCCCAAATAGGTGCAAAAATAAATGCCGTTACAAAGGTGACAGCAAAAGTCCATCCGGCCCAATGCTGTACATATGTTGAAGAGTAGTCTCCGTAAGTTTCAATTAATAATGAAATAAAGGGGAGAACCATTGTCATACTTGCACCGACAAAAAAGTTTGCAAACCACATAATCTTTAGATTACGACTAGCTTGCTTATGTTCTAGCATTCTATAAACACTTCTTTCCTCGAATATTTCGTGAATCTAAATATATACTTACTATCATAGTGTATTAAATAGAAAAAATGAAGAAATTAGTCTCGTTCAGCAGAAATCCTCCGTCGAGCCTTGCAACTTTTTGGCAAGAAATTTCGTCGGAGCAAATTTGATCATTCTAGTAAGATAAAATATTTCAATAATATTCAGAAAGCGTGTATCATCGAGATAAAGTAAAACTTCCATCAGTGGGGTTTCTGTCCGTTAAGAGTAGGATAAATATAGTAAATGGATATCAACTTGAGGAGGCATAACATGACAAGTGTTTTTTCTTTTTTAAAGCCCTATCGAATTCCAGCATTTTTTGCATTGGTCTTAATGCTGATTGAACTAGTGGTAGAGCTTTTGCAGCCATACCTAATGGCGAAAATAATAGATGAAGGAATATTACAAGAGGAGATTTCGACGGTTTTGCTTTGGGGAGGCATTATGATAGTCATTTCTCTTCTATCCTTTATATCCGGGATCACGAACTCCTTCTATGCAGCCCATGTAAGCCAAAGCTATGGCTATGACATCAGAAGAAAACTATATGAAAAGATACAACATTTCTCATTTGCTAATTTGAATCAGTATCCTACTGCTTCTCTTATTACACGCCTTACAAATGATGTGACACAGCTTCAGAATACTATTTTTATGGGGCTGCGAATTATGTTGAGGGCGCCGTTACTTATTGTCGGTGCAATGATTATGGCATTTGTTGTAAATGCCAAGCTCGCGCTTATTCTTATCCTAACGGTTCCATTCGTGTTTCTTTTTCTTGTCTTTGTATTGCAAAAAGGAAGAAAACAGTTTGGAGAGGTTCAGAAAAGGCTCGATAAAGTAAATAGTGTCATGAGGGAAAACTTAACTGCCATGAGATTAATTAAGGCATTTATCCGTGATAAACATGAATCCAAACGTTTTAATCAAGAAAGTTCACGGTTGATGGAGAGAACATCCGATGCCTTAAGATTCATGGAAACCATCATGCCGGTCCTGCTATTCGTCATGAACGTCAGTATACTTGGATTGTTATGGTTTGGTCGTGCTGAGATCAATCAGGGTGGTGTGAAAATAGGAGAGGTTGTTGCCATCATTAACTACGCACTAAGGATTACCTCATCTTTATCCATCTTATCCTTTATTCTTTCTGCGTTTTCACGATTCAGAGCATCAGCCGACAGGGTTTCAGAGATTTTAACAGAACCGATTGATCAACAGGATAGCGAAGGAAAAATAGAAGAGCATGCATCTTTAAATGGGAAAATTGAGTTCCGCCATGTTTCTTTTCAGTATCCTGCAACAGACGTTAAGGTTATTGAAGACCTTTCCTTTGTCATTAATCCAAAGCAAACAGTTGCCGTTCTTGGAGCAACAGGTTCTGGAAAAACATCATTATTTCAGCTTATTCCCCGGTTATATGATGCCGATGAGGGGGAAGTTCTAATAGATAATCAGAATGTAACTGATTATAATATGCACAAGCTTCGAATGCAGATTGGGTATGTCCCGCAGGAATCATTATTGTTTACAGGATCGGTCAAAGAAAATATTCTGTGGGGGAAAACAGACGCTAGGATGGAAGATGTGATCTTAGCTGCAAAGAACGCTCAAATTCATGAAACCATTTGTAAGCTTCCTGAACAATATGAGACAAAGCTGGGGCAGAAAGGAGTGAATCTCTCCGGAGGGCAGAAGCAACGGCTTTCAATTGCCAGAGCTCTTATTAGAAAGCCCAAAATATTATTGCTTGATGACAGTACAAGTGCATTAGATCTTCAAACGGAAAGGAAGCTATTAGAGGCTATTAAGACATATGATGGAACAACACTAATTGTCACACAAAAGGTCAGCACCGCTCTTAATGCCGATGTCGTTTTACTTCTTGAAGATGGAAGGCTGCTTGCAAAAGGAACTCATGAGTCATTATTAGCCACATCACCTCTTTATCAGCAAATCTATCAATCTCAATTGGAGGAAGGGAGGTTAAAAGATGTTCAAGGAGCTAAGTAAACCCTTTCACTATAAAAAACTGGAGCTGAGCATAGAAAACAGTAAGAAATCAAAGCAAAAGGTTTCAATCAATGATTGGAAGAGTACATTAAAGAAACTTTGGGACTATCTAATTGTTCATAAGCGTATATTGCTGCTCGTTATTTTCATGGTCATACTAAGCTCGGGGCTAGGACTGCTTGGCCCATTTCTTTTAGGAAGAGCGATTGACGACTATATTGTTTCAACAAATATGGCAGGACTTATTATCGTATTATTTAGTTTGTTGATTATTTACGCCCTGCATTCCTTATCACTGTGGCTGCAAAATTACTGGATGATTGGAATCGCACAAAAAACAGTCTGGACGATGCGGATGGAGCTTTTTCAACATCTGCATAAGCTGCCTATTTCCTTTTTCGATAAAAAGAAGCACGGAGAATTAATGAGCAGGGTCACCAATGATATTGAAAATGTTAGTTCGACATTAAATAGTTCTTTTATTCAAATCCTCTCAAGTATTCTTACATTAACTGGAACAATACTTGTCATGCTTATCTTAAGTCCTATCTTAACAATGGTTACACTAATTATTGTTCCATTAATGTTTATCGGGATGAGATGGATTACCAATCGAACAGGCAAGCTTTTTAAAGAGCAGCAGCGAAACCTGGGAGAACTGAATGGCTTTATTGAGGAAACAATTTCAGGACAGAAAATCGTTAAAGCCTTTTCACAGGAACAGAAGGTTCTCGAGGATTTTGATGAGAAAAGTGAAAAATTTAAAACAGCAGGGTTCTGGTCGCAGTCTTATTCTGGTTTCATTCCAAAATTGATGAACGTTTTAAATAACCTCAGTTTTGCAATAGTTGCTGCAGTCGGAGGAGTGTTAGCGTTAAGGGGAGATGTCACTATCGGGACAATTGTTATTTTTACCGAGTATGCTAGACAATTTACAAGACCTCTTAATGATCTGGCAAATCAGTTTAATACTCTCTTATCTGCAGTAGCAGGAGCTGAACGTGTCTTTGAAATTCTTGAAATGGATGAGGAGACAACTGATGAGAAGGAGGCGGTTTCACTTTCGAATGTAAAGGGGGAAATCGAATTCCGAAATGTATCTTTTTCTTATGAGGAGGATAGTAAAACAATCCGAAATGTTAGTTTTATCGCTTCAAAAGGGGAAATGATTGCACTTGTCGGTCCAACTGGGGCGGGAAAGTCCACTATTATTAACCTGCTCTCCCGTTTTTACGACGCGCAGAGCGGAAGCATTTGGATTGATGGTCATGAAATAAAAACAGTGACAAGAGAAAGTCTTAGGAAATCAATGGCCTTTGTTCTTCAAGACTCCTATCTCTTTGAGGGGACCATTCGGGAAAATATTCGCTTTGGAAGGTTGGCTGCATCTGATGATGAAGTAATAGAAGCAGCCAAAACAGCTAATGCTCATTCCTTTATCATGAAATTGCCAAATCAATATGATACAGTCCTCAAACAGGATGGGGGAGGAATCAGTCAAGGGCAGAAACAGCTTTTGTCCATTGCCAGGGCAGTATTAGCTAATCCGGTTATATTAATCTTGGATGAGGCTACAAGCAGTATTGACACAGTAACAGAACTGCGGATACAAGAAGCGCTTGGACGTTTGATGAAAGGAAGAACAAGCTTTGTTGTTGCCCATCGCCTTAATACAATAAGAAGAGCAGACCAAATTCTAGTGTTATCAGAAGGTGAAATATTGGAAAGAGGTACGCATGATGAGCTGCTGGCCAGCAGAGGTTTTTATTATGAACTAAATGGTCAACATTAGAGATATTGGGAAGGGACACTCGGGTGAGGGTCCTTTTTTTGCCTTTTGACTGAATGGTCAATATTTAATATACTAATCTAGAAGATATTTCATAAGGGATGCGACATAGTTGAAAACGATTAATTAAATTATTGAAGTATTAAGGCAGCTAGGTGTTAATGCTGAAAAGTGTATAGGAAACCAAAGGAGAGTTATCAACCCTAATGACATCCACAGAAGAACTAATGAAGAAAATTCTTGATGCTGAAAATTTGCAGTCGAATTTACTTGAATGGAAAGAGCAGCTATTTGTTTATAAATTTGCTCTTGAAGAAATCAATACAAAATTGAATATATTGAATGAAGAGTATCAGCATATTCATCATCACAACCCGATTGAACATATGAAATCTAGAATTAAAAGTCCTGCAAGTATCGTGAAGAAGCTAGAGCGAAAAGGATTAGAGGTTACAATTGAGAATGCACTTGAACATATCCAAGATATTGCGGGAGTTCGAATTACTTGTTCTTTTCTTTCCGATATATATACTATGTTTGACGCGATTAGCAGACAAGATGATATCGAAGTGATTCGAGTGAAGGATTATATCAGACAGCCAAAATTAAATGGCTATAAGAGTCTGCACCTAATCGTGAAGGTTCCTGTTTTCCTTTCAAATCAAGTAAAGAAAGTAAAAGTAGAAATACAGATTCGAACCATTGCGATGGACTTTTGGGCAAGTCTGGAGCATAAAATCTATTATAAGTTTGATAAAGAAATACCACAGGAATTACAATTGGAATTAAAACAGGCTGCAGAAGCTGCTCATGATTTAGATGAAAAAATGAAAAAAATCCGCGATGAAGTAGATCTTTATAAAAATAATATAAATGAAAAGCAAGTATAGCCATTGAAAGGGAAAAACGAGTGAAGTCTACTTCATTTGTTTTTCCCTTTTTATATTCTTCCGATATTTCGAAAAATATTGATTGACTGAATATTGCTATTGTTTTATATTTACATTAAACTATAAGGGTTGTTATATAACAAAATGGTGATTTACGCATAAGCCCGTTGCTAGCACTAGAGTAATATCAGTAGACTGAATGTTATGTAAACTAAAAAGGAGGCGGTTGCGATTTTCGAGACTATTAGTTTAAAGATTACTTAGAATATCAGCTATATTTATCTATCAAATTGAATAAAAAATTGAGAGGCTGGTGGTAAAAATGACAGAGTTTTTAACCATGATAAGTAATCTTGTATGGGGTCCTCCAACGCTCATCCTGATTGTAGGAACCGGATTGTATCTTACATTCCGTATTGGTTTTTACCAGTTTAGCAGTTTGCCGTATGCTTTAAAACTGGCTTTTACAAAAAATCAAGACCATACCTCTGAGGGGGATATTTCCCACTTCCAGTCCTTAATGACTGCTTTAGCTGCTACAATTGGTACTGGTAATATAGCCGGGGTTGCTACAGCTGTTGTATTGGGTGGACCTGGAGCTGTATTCTGGATGTGGGTGACAGCGCTTGTGGGGATGGCTACAAAATATTCTGAAGCCATTTTAGCTGTTAAATACCGTGTTGTCGGCGAAAATGGTCAAATGGCCGGCGGACCGATGTATTTTATCGAGAAAGGCTTAGGCTGGAAATGGCTTGCTGTTCTATTTGCCTTGTTTGGTTCTGTAGCTGCCTTTGGAATCGGAAGCTCTGTTCAATCAAACTCTGTAGCTGCTGCTGTAGAATCAAGTTTTGGATTAAATCCTTGGATTACTGGAATTATTTTAACTATATTTACTGCCCTTGTTATACTAGGGGGAATTAAAAGTATTGGTCGAGTAACTTCATATTTTGTACCAATTATGGCTGTTTTTTATGTAGCAGGCGGTTTAGCTATCATTTTAATGAATATAGACATACTTCCATCGGCATTGGGCCTCATTTTTACAGATGCATTTACAGGCCAAGCAGTGGCAGGGGGAGCGATTGGAGCGGTTATTCGCTGGGGGGTAGCTCGCGGTGTATTCTCCAATGAAGCAGGTATGGGTTCAGCACCGATTGCTGCTGCTGCTGCAAAGACAGACCATCCAGGTCGTCAGGCACTTATTTCTATGACAGGTACATTTTTGGATACAATCGTTGTTTGTTCCATTACCGGAATCACTTTAGTTATGGGTGGCCTGTATATTGGAAACGGAGATTTAACAGGGGCTGCTTTAACAACGGAAACCTTTGATGCATTACTTCCTGGAGGCGGTTGGATTGTTACGATTGGTATTATTTTATTTGCTTATTCAACCGTATTAGGATGGGCCTATTATGGAGAGAAATGCTTTGAGTATTTATTTGGAAATAAATCTATTACAGCCTATCGTGTGGTATATACATTAACGGTTTTAGTCGGTGCGGGTATGAATCTTGGTTTAGTTTGGACAATCGCTGATATCTTTAATGCGTTAATGGCTATTCCGAACTTAATTGGACTTATTGCTTTATCAGGAGTTGTCGTAGCATCAACGAAGGAATTCAAAAAAATTAGAGAGCAAGAAAAAGTAGAAAGTCAAAAAGGTACTGATGTAACGTTATAAATATCTTCATATTTGTCATTTATGTATAAACAAAAAGCCTGTAATGATAGTTTGCTACTATCATTACAGGCTTTTTTATTTTGCTTTAGTATAATCTATTCTGAGTTAAATAACGGCTTTTTTCTCTGCTTTTGGCACGCTTCTTTCTTCTATTGATTCCTCTTCAACAGGTACTTGGAATTCATTTTCCATTTTTGAAACAACTACGGTTGCAACCCCGTTACCAATTAGGTTTGTAATGGCTCTTGCTTCAGACATGAATCGGTCCACACCTAGCAGTAAGGCAATGCCTTCTACCGGAATCATTGGGAAGGCAGCTAATGTAGCAGCAAGTGTGATGAAGCCTGAACCGGTAACCCCGGCAGCTCCTTTTGATGTTAACATTAAAATTCCCAATAGAGTGATTTCCTGCCAAATGGAGAGATCAACCCCGTATGCTTGTGCAATAAAAATGGCAGCCATTGATAAATAAATCGCCGTACCATCTAAGTTAAAGGAATATCCTGTTGGAACAACTAACCCAACAACGGATTTTGAACAGCCGTACTTTTCTAATCGTTCCATCATCTTTGGCAGGGCTGATTCAGAGGAAGATGTTCCTAATACAAGAAGAATTTCTTCTTTGATGAAGGCAATAAAATTAAATATATTAAACTTATAGAATTTAGCCACTGCACCTAAGATTAAGACAACAAAAAGGAACATGGTAATATAAACAGAACCCATCAGCTTTCCAAGGGATACAAGTGATCCAAGACCAAAGTTACCAATAGTGTAAGCCATGGCACCGAAGGCAGCCACTGGTGAAAACTTCATGATGATATTAACAATTCCGAAAAATACCTCAGAGATTTTTTCAAAAAAGGTAACAATCGGTGCTGCTTTTTCACCCATTGCGGCCATTGAAACTCCGAATAAAACGGCGAAGAATAGGATTGGCAGCAGTTCGCCGCCGGCTAGAGCTGCAACAGCATTTTCAGGTATGATGCTCATAATAAATGACATCAATCCGTGTTCAGATTCTGCTGCTTGTGAAGTATATTGAGAGACATCTCCGCCCTCAACTGCATTGGTATTAAAGCCTTTTCCCGGCTGGAGAATATTTACAACAAGCAGACCGATAGCAAGGGCGAAGGTACTGATTACTTCAAAATAGAGAAGGGCTTTCCCGCCGATTCTGCCTAACTTCTTAAGATCTCCCATGCTTCCAATTCCGATAACAACTGTAAAGAAGATAATAGGTGCAATCACCATTTTAATTAACCTGATGAAAATATCAGCAAGCACTTTAAGCTTTGCTCCGAATTCAGGGAAAATAAAACCAATGGCAATCCCTAAAATAATCCCAATGACGACCCGAACAGTTAAATTGTTAAGTAACTTTTTCAAACAACATATCCCCCTTTGACATTTTATTTAGTTGCAGCTACAAGCCTTTACTGGGCCTGGCTGCTTCTGCTTTTCTTTATCCCCTTTTTGTGAACGTTCTGTAACTGTTTTCTATATTATCAGACTATTGGAATAAACGATTATTATGGTACTATTGTTCTTTTTGTTCTTTTTGGTCTTTGCCTGTTATAAAACAACAGAAAACACTTAAATATCAATCTCTATGAGAAATGATTGTTTAGTTGTAAAAATATGAAAGCGGTTTAGTGGTAAGGTTGTTGTATAACAAAAAAACGATCCGAAGATGGACCGTTTATGTGAAGTATTTTATTTGCCAGTATTTAATATCTTAGTGATTATGCTATTTGTCACTTGGCCTTCAACTTCTTTATATAATGGTTGAAATTTCTCCATCCAGCGGCTTTTTGCTTCAATAGGGAAATCATAGATGGAAATGCCGGTTTGCCTTTTCATTTCTTCTAACTGACTTTCGTTCATTGTCTTAGATTCATCCATATTCCATATCGTGGTTTCTAACATAGCATCAATGATTTGTAATTGAATATCAGCAGGAATACGATTCCAAAATTTATTGTTTATGATGACACTGTAACCTAAGTAACCATGATTGCTTAGTGTTAAATAGGGCTGGAATTTATAGAGTCCTTTGGAATAGATATTCGAAATGGTGTTTTCCTGTCCGTCAAACTGGTGCCTTTCCAGTGAACTGTATACATCTGTGAAAGAAGCGGTAACCGGTTTGGCACCAAGTAATTGAAATTGTTTTTTTAATACATCGCCGGACATCACCCGGAAGGTAAGATTCTTGAAATCGGCAGGTTCTAGTAAGGGGTGAACACTGCTTGTCATTTGTTTAAAGCCATTACTCCAAAAAGCTAATGCTTTCATATTTTCGTTATCAAGAAAATGA
The DNA here is from genome assembly GCF_008710145.1 of Niallia endozanthoxylica. Taxonomy (GTDB): domain Bacteria; phylum Bacillota; class Bacilli; order Bacillales; family Cytobacillaceae; genus Bacillus_BD; species Bacillus_BD endozanthoxylica. The sequence goes on along the minus strand of NZ_VYKL01000005.1, from coordinate 129,555 downwards.
AGAAGTTCTTTTCCAGTCTCCCTCGTAAATACAGCCTTTGCATGGTCATAATCGCGAAAAAGGAAAGGCAGGTCCAAAACTTTCCACTCAGGTACCAGCTCTGTCATGTTGGTATAGCTTGGAGCAATCATCTGTATCTCTCCACGTTTCAGAGCTTCAAGCTCCTCATGGTCTGAATAAAGGATTCCATTAGGATAGACCTCTACTCTTACTCGGCCGTCTGTTTTTTTGCTGACAAGTTCAGCAAATTTCTGCGCTGCAAGCCCTTTAGGGGTATTTTCGGCCACTACATGACTGAACACAATTGTTATTTGGTCTTCTAAGCCTTGCTGTTCTTCATCAATGGTCATTCTCTCTTGAGGGAAGATGGTCTCGGTATCAATTAGAATAAAGACAACTAAACCAATAACGGTAAGCAGGCTGGTAATCACAAAATGCTTCATCCTTTATTCCTCATTTTATTTATATTTTCACAGCGGGAACTGCTCATAATATAATGATATCATTTTTCTTTTCTTTCTGGATGCTGTTGCGTGATATGATAAAACTATAAGCAATGAGTTATTAATTGAAGGGGATTCCCTATGAAAATGCGTTTATCCATTCAGTGGAAAATGACTAGTCTTATTATTTATATTGTTTGGTTTTCGTTAGTTTTATTAGGTGTTATTTTGATTGGACAATTTTTACGGGAGCAGGAGTATGAGATCAAAGAACGAGCGCTGCTGACAGCTAGAACGGTTGCAGAACTTCCGAATATGAATGAAAATTTAGGAGAACAGCCGGATGCTGATTCAAATCTTTCTAAAATAGTAGAGAGGCTCAGGATGATCAACAATGCTGATTATATTGTCATACTGAATATGGATCGTATCCGTCTTACTCACCCGAACGCTGAGCTTATTGGGACACCTTCTACAAGTGCTGATGAAGGTCCATCCTTTACTGAGCATAGCTATACCTCCAAAGCTAAAGGAGAAATCGGCACCGTCATTAGGGCGTTTGTTCCAATAATGAACAGTGCCCACCAGCAAATAGGTGTGGTCATTGTAGGCTATAAACTGCCGGGAATTCTTGCGATGGTTTCTTCGCTAAAGATACAATTATTTCTAACTGCCGGTATTACACTAGCCTTTAGTGCCTGGGGAGCTTGGATTTTAGCTAGACACATCAAAAGACAGATGTTTAAGCTTGAGCCGGAGGAAATTGCCCGTATTCTTGTAGAAAGAACAGAAAGCTTTAATGCCATGCAGGAAGGAATTATTGCTATTGATAATGATGAAGTCATCACGATTTTTAATGATAGAGCAAAGACCATGCTAGGGGTGGAAGGAGAGGTGATTGGAAGGAAGATTACATCCGTCCTGCCTGATTCGTATCTGCCTGAAATTTTGCAGAAGAATAAACCAATCTATAATAAGGATTTGCATATTGGTAATCTTGCTATTGTGAGTAATCGGATACCAATTAAAGTAGGAGGAAATACTGTCGGAGCCATTGCTGTCTTTCAAGATCGTACGGAAGTAAAAAGACTAGCTGAAGAGCTCACGGGCGTAAAGGCATTTGTAGGCGCCCTTCGTGCACAAAACCATGAACATATGAATAAGCTCCATACAATAGCCGGTCTAATTCAGTTGGGGAAAAATGATAAGGCTTTGGAGTATGTATTCGAGGCAACAGAAGAGCAGGGAGAACTGACCCGGTTTTTGAGCCGTAATATCGGAGATGATAGTCTCGTGGGGTTGTTGATTGGCAAAGTCAGCCGAGGGAAGGAGCTTGGAATTCATGTTGAAATCGATCGTCATAGTATCTTAAAAAGGTTTCCAAAATTGATGGACCATCATGATTTTGTTCTAATTTTGGGAAACTTAATTGAAAACTCTTTTGATTCTTTTAAAAATAGATCTGAAAACGATAAAGAAATATATGTCAGTATCCAGCAAACAGAGAAGGTATTAAATATATTGGTAGAAGATAATGGCTGCGGCATTCCAAATGAAGGGCTGTCTTTCATTTTTAAGGAAGGCTATACGACAAAATCCTCTGAGACAGGAAGAGGAATAGGGCTTTATCTTGTAAAACAGATTGTTGAAAAGGGGAACGGCAGGATACAGGTAGAATCAGAGGTTGATCAGGGAACGACTTTTTCAATTACATTCGAAATGGGTGAGGGAGAATGATTTCTGTCGTCTTAATAGAGGATGACCTCATGGTACAGGAAGTGAATCGACAGTTTGTCAATAGAGTAGAAGGATTTCAGGTAATTGGCACAGCTAATAATGGGATACAAGGATTGGAAATGATTAGAGAATTAAGGCCAGAATTGGCTTTGGTTGATGTGTACATGCCAGATCAGAACGGTCTTGAGACCTTATACAAAATCAGAAAGGAAGCTCATAAGGTTGATATTATTGCCATTACAGCTGCCAGTGATATCGAAACGGTCCGTTTATTTATTCAAAATGGGGCATTTGATTATATTGTCAAACCATTTAAATTTGAACGGATAAAAAAATCACTTGAAAACTATCGGGACTTTCGTCTGCAATTTAATGAAAAAGAACATATCTCACAAAAGGAATTAGATGAGATTTTTTTAAAGGCAGGGGAAATAGAACTGGAAAAGGCAGAGGATTACGGTATTCTTCCTAAAGGACTAAATCAGCTGACATTAGAAAAGATTATTGAGTATCTCTCCCATTGTAAAGAGCCGCTGTCAGCTGAAACGGTTGCTGAAGGAGTGGGACTAGCAAGGGTTACGGTTAGAAGATATTTAGACTTTCTAGAAAAGTGCGGAAAAGTAGAACTAGACATTTATTATGGAGGGATTGGGCGACCAATAAATAAGTATTTATTAAAAGTAGAATGAGTGGAAGATTCTAAATAGATTTACAATCTTGTAAAAAAATATACAAATCTTTAGAGTCTTTTAATTTGTACTTACTATTCTCTTAACATTTGTTTATTACTATTTTTAATAGAGAAAAGGTAATAAATAATTGAAAAGAGGGTACTAACGTGACTGAAATTAATCGTCGTAAATTTTTAACATATGTCGGAACAGGAGCTGCAGCTTTAACGGTAGCTTCAGCTGGTCTTGGAGGACTAGCCCCAAAAGTAGAAGCAAAAGGCAGAGATGCGGCAAATAATCTATTTGGATTCAATAAAAAAGTATCTGGCTTAAACTTTAAGCCAATTGAACCATCTGATGTGGATGATGTTATTGTTCCAAAAGGGTATAAGTATGAAGTAGTTGCAGCGTATGAAGACGTCATTAACAAAGCTGGAGATACATTTGGTTTTAATAGTGACTTCACTCAATATTTTCCAATCAATGGATCAAGCAATCATGGATTACTTTGGGTAAACCATGAGTATTCCAGCGATATTTTCGTACATGGTGCACCAGATGCAAACGGTAAATACTCAGCAAAGCAAATTGAAAAAATGCTGTACGTACAGGGCGGTTCAATCATCGAGGTAAAAGGAGACAAAAAAGGCGGGTGGAAGCTGGTTTCAGATTCTACTATTGCACGCCGTGTTTCCGGTTTAACTCCGTTTGATGTAACAGGTCCTGCTAGAGGATCAAAAACAATGGCCGGAGCAACAACGGTTCAAGGAACATTTGCGAACTGTTCCGGCGGTAAAACCTTATGGAATACGGTTCTTTCAGCGGAAGAAAACTATGAAGATACTTGTGAAGCAGCTGGATTAAATGAAAATCATTACGGCTGGATTGTGGAAATTGATCCGTTTGATCCGAACTTCAAAGTGCGTAAGCATACGGCATTAGGCCGCTTCCATCATGAAAATGCTGCCATGGGTCTAACTAAGGATGGCCACGTTGCTGTATACATGGGTGATGATGTAAAAGATGCCTGTGTGTACAAGTTCGTTAGTAAAGACAAATATGTAGAATCAGCTGGCAGGGCTAATTCGAAGCTTTTAGAAGAAGGAACACTTTATGTAGCCAACATGAAAAAAGGTCAATGGGTACCAATGACGCTTGAAACGGTACAAGCAGCAATTAAAGGTAAAGCAGATCTTGAAGCAAAATACCAAACTCAAGCTGATGTTTTAGTATATGCGGATGAAGCATCCTTATTAATTGGTGGAACGCCAACGGACCGTCCGGAAGATGTTGAAATTTCTCCATTCGATAAAACCATCTTCATTGCGCATACAAACAATGACAAGCATGGGAACTTCCATGGACACATTACAAGATTTATTGAGGATAACAATGATCTTGGTTCATTAACATTTGATTTTGAAATTTTCGCTGCAGGTGGTAAGCAAAGCGGTTTTAGTGCACCAGATAATTTAACGTTTGATAGCAATGCAAATCTTTGGACTGTTACAGATATTTCTTCCAGTAGTCTTAATAAAGGAATTCATAAGCACTTCAAAAATAATGGTTTATTTGTTATTCCGACTGTTGCCTATAAGAATGTAAGGGAAGAGGAAGTCGGTGAAGCGTATCAATTTGCTTCAGGTCCAATAGAATCTGAAATGACAGGACCATGCTTTACTCCAGATGAAACAACATTATTCTTAGCTGTGCAGCATCCAGGTGAAGGGTCGAAAGATGCTAAAAATCCAACAAGTATGTGGCCGCACCGTAAAGGTGACACAATGCCTAGACCTGGCGTAATCGCAATTACCGGATTTTAAACATCAGGTGCCTGATACCATAAATGGACAAATATCTTTTTATGGCGTCAGGCACCAATAAATGAGGAGGAATCATATGCTTTCCAATATTGGTATTCCTGGCTTGATTCTGATTTTAGTTCTTGCTCTCATTATTTTTGGACCGTCAAAGCTTCCTGAATTAGGACGTGCTGTCGGTTCAACGTTAAAGGAATTTAAGAAATCAGCAAAAGACTTAGTTGCGGATGATGAGGAATCAGAGGGGAAAGAAATAAAAAGAATTAAATAACTTGTATAGAAAGGTCCTGTTCACGTTGACAGGTCTTTTTTTGTGATTTCGGATAGAGATATAAAAGCTTTAATCGCTGCAGCTATTAACTAATAGGGGTGGAAATACTTGGAGATTAATTATTTTACAGGTGGAGTCAATCATAGTTTCGTTTCTTAAGAATGCGGAGCACTCTATTAAAAAATAAAAAAAGTAATAATTTTTAAAATACGATAAAAAAAGAAGAAAAAATATTTCTTTTGTGGTATTATGTATTGCGGCAGGCCTTCGCACAGTTAATTTATTTTCATAAGATTGCATGGAATAGCCATGCGTTACGAGGGGATAATAGGTATTGACCATTATCCTTTGTATCAGACGAAGAATTGTGTAATGGCATTATGCTGAATTGAAAATATGGTTAAAAAGATAATGGATTTTTAACCTACATAAAACTAGAAGAGAGGTCAATAAATATGGCAGAAAAAACTTTTACAATTATCGATGAAGCGGGAATCCATGCTCGTCCTGCAACAATTTTAGTAAATACAGCGAACAAATTCAGTTCAGATGTAAGTCTTGCATACAACGGAAAAAGTGTAAACTTAAAGTCAATTATGGGTGTCATGTCACTAGGTGTTTCCAAAGGGGCAGAAGTAACTGTAACCGCAACAGGTGCTGATGAAGAGGAAGTAATCAATGCCCTTGCTGAAACAATGAAAGAAAATAAATTAATCGGCTAAACAGAAGCAATTAATAAAAGCAGTGTAATAGGTTCAACCTATTATGCTGTTTTTTTGTATGGTGAACGGTATCTGCAGTTAGGACCATTTTCGCGTGCTTTTATCTTGATAGTTGTAATAGTATAATGAAACGAACAGTTTCTTCACTATTATCTATTTTTATGAAGGAGATTAGAATGACGGAAAATCAACAACTAATAAACAGGTTAAAAGGTTCGATTCAACTGGTGTGGGAAAAAGCCGGTTTTTCGCAGCCAACTTCTATCCAGTCTTATGCTATTCCGCATATTCTCGAAAAAAAGGATGTAATTGCCCAGTCACCGACCGGTACAGGAAAGACTTTAGCTTATTTGCTTCCGGTTTTGAACATGATTGATGCCGAGAAAAAAGCGGTGCAGGCAGTCATTTTGGCGTCATCGCAAGAACTTGTTATGCAAATCTTAAATGAAATTCAAAAATGGGCAGAAGGAAGCGGAATCAGAGGTGCTTCTTTTATCGGCGGGGCAAATGTTAAGCGGCAGCTGGAAAAATTAAAAAAACATCCACACATTGCTGTTGGCACCCCAGGCCGGGTGCATGAATTAATTAAACAAAAAAAGTTAAAAATGCATGAGGTGAAAATGGTTGTCCTTGATGAAGGGGACCAATTATTGGTACCTGAGCACACAGAAACAGTCCAACAGATTGTGAAATCAACCTTAAGTGATCGACAAGTGGTTCTTTTTTCAGCAACCTTGCCGGATTCAATCATAAACATAGCTAAAGAGCTTACGAATAATGCGGAAATTATTTCTGTAAAAAAAGATGAAACCATTCGTGCAGAAAAAGTGAATCATATTTATTTTATTAGTGAGCAGCGCGATAAGATTAAATTGCTGGAGAAGATTTCCCGTTTGAAGGAGCTTAAGGGGCTAGTGTTTGTTAAAGATATTGGGAATTTAACCGTTCTCGCGGAAAAGCTGCAATTTAAGAAAATTAACGTAAGTATTCTTCATAGTGATTTAAATAAAATGGAACGTCAAAAGGCATTAAGGAATTTTCGGGACGGTAAAACTTCAATGCTGATTGCGACAGATGTAGCAGCAAGGGGACTTGATATTCAAGGTATCACTCATGTCGTTCATTATGATTTCCCAAAGGATTTAAATCAATATGTTCACCGCTCAGGGAGAACAGGAAGATTTGGTGCAGCTGGAACGGTTATTTCCCTTGTGACAGAGCGGGAAGAACGTGATTTGAAAAAATTCGCTCGAGAAATAGGTACCCATGCTGTAATCAAAAGATTCCATGGGGAAAGTATTGTAGAAGGGAAATCCCAGACTCCAATCAAACGTTAAGGACGCTTTCCGCCGCATAAAGTCATAAAAACGAGTCATACTACCACTGTAAGCCCAATCATAAAAGGAGTGGTAGAATAATGGGAAGAACGAAACGCGGCAATGCGAACGCACAGCGCAATAAAAATAAAAAAGAAGCCAATCGTACAAGTGAAGAGTTGGTTGAATTTCAAACTGGAACGAAAGAACGCGGAGCAAGACCTACTTTAGATTAATATAGTATAAAAAAACAAGGCTGCCAATAAAGCGGAGCCTTGTTTTTTAGTTTATAGATTAGAATAAACTTCTATTCAATTCGTCTTAATGGTTTATTTGTAGGTCCTTCTACCACTTCTCCGTCGTAAGAATAACGCGAGCCATGGCAAGGACAATCCCATGTACGGTCTCCATGATTCCATTCGCATTCACAGCCGAGATGCGTACAGGTGGTGTCAACGATATGCAATTTACCATCCTGATCCCGATAGGCACCGGCCCTCTCGCCATTAAACATGACGGCAGCACCTTCATCATTTTGCAGGTGGCTCGGATCTTTGGGCAAATACTGAAGCTTACCTTTTAACAGATGTCCCGCTACGTCTGCATTGATGCTGATAAATTTTTTAATTGTTGGATCCGCCTTGTTGGGACGGGTTGGTGAGAATAGGTCTTGATAAGGATTGTCCTTTTCAAGAATCGTATCTGCTAAAAGCATGGCGGCAGTTGTTCCATTTGTCATTCCCCATTTGCGATAGCCGGTTGCAACAAGGATGTTTGGTTTTTGTGCTGTGATTGGGCCGATAAAAGGAAGCTTATCTAATGTAATCAAGTCTTGCGTACTCCAACGGTAAGCATACTCTTTAATCCCAAGTGTTTTTTCCGTGAAGGCTTCAAGTTCCTGATAATGTGTTAGCGTATCAGGACCCTGGCCCGTTTGATGATTTTCCCCTCCAATTAAAATAAGCGGCTCACCGTTAACGGGTGTATAGCGTAATGAGCGGATAGGGCTGTCAACACTTACATACATTCCTCCGGGATATTCTTTTTCGGCTTTCACGGCAATAACATAGGAACGTTCAGGGTACATTCTGGCAAAATACATTCCTTCTTTATCAAAGAAAGGGAAATGAGAGGAGATGATGACCTGTTTACATGTGACCTTATACCCATCCCTTGTAATAATTTTTGGTATATCATTTTCTTCTTCAATATCTGTAGCGGTTGTTCCTTCATAAATAAGTCCGCCAGCTTCAATAAAATCAAGCGCGAGCTGTTTCAAATATTTTAATGGGTGAAATTGAGCTTGCCTTTTCATCGATAATGCCTGCTTGATGCTAATGTCAAATGGAATGGAAGTATGCAGTTCACCGTTAATCCCTAAATTCTTATAGGCTTCAGCTTCTTTCTTAATTTTATTGGCATACTCATCTGTTGTTGCATAGATATAGGCATCTTCTTCACTGAAGTCACAATCAATGTTTTTCTCCTGAATTAGATTCTTAATAAATCTTAACGAATTATCAGCTGATTGATAATAAAGTTTAGCTTTCTCCTCGCCAAAGTGTGCAATAAGTTCGTCATATATTAGTCCATGCTGGGCAGTAACCTTGGCAGTTGTATGACCAGTTGTTCCATTTAACACTTTTCCTGCTTCCAGGATAGCGACATTTAAGCCTTCCTTCTTTAAAAGGTAACCCGCCGTAATTCCTGTAATTCCCCCGCCAACAATGGCTACATCAACGGAGATATCCTTCGTCAGTGTATCAGAAGACGGCAGAGAAATCTCCTGCCAGTAAGACTCAGGAAACTGCGGCATGGAATGGGATGAAGCTGTCATTGAAAAGACCTCCTGTCATTACATATATAGGTAATTTTTCCAATAAACATTAGATATATGCAAAATAAATTCCAACATAATTCTTATTACCGCGTTAAAGGAGCGGGGGACAGTCCCCCGCTAAGGTAATGCGGTGAAGAGGTGGGGGACTGTCCCCCATTGCGTTAATGCAATCGCCTAAGTTTACTTTTTTTGGATAATTTTTCTCGTGTTTGACATGATAAGGGGGGAATAGGATTTGTCATTTTTTGAATTGAGGGGAAAAATATGGTTACTTTTTCATTCTTGGCGGTCTTTATTTTGTTGGGGAGTTTAATTGCATGCGTCGATATCATCTTATTTAACTTTACCATTGAGGAAGTATTGTTAAATCTTTTCCATTATCAGCTTATTCAAGATAGAATGATTCTCTTTCTAACTTGTCTAAGCGGTTTCATTTGGGCGGTTATAGTTGATATACGAATCAAAAGGAAAAAGGGACAACCTAAACAGCCGCTTTCCTAATATTCATGGGTTATTAATTATATTCCTTCTATAACAGGGGATGTGTTTCTACATGCAAAAGGAAAATTTATCATTAGCTCAATTATTAGCATTAATTTTCATCTTTTTACTTGGCAGTGCCATTATCATGGGGGTTGCGACGGAACTAAGGCAAAATGCATGGATTGGAATTTCTATTGCTACTGTACTAGGGACAGGACTTATGTATTTTTATTACACCTTAATTAAATTGGTCCCAAATCATAATTTATATGAATTAATGGAGTATGGTTTTACAAGACCAATTGCCATTTTCTTCTCTGCCGGCTATATCATTTATTTTTTCTATATATCTTCACGATTAAATCGTGATTTTGCCGAACTAATTACTACTGCGGTTCTGCCTCTAACGCCAATTGAAGTGACCATACTAACTGTCATGCTCGTCATTGTCTATATTCTGTATCTTGGGATTGAAGTACTGGCAAGAGTATCTGAAATATTTTTTCCTTATTTAATAGGTTTTTTATTTCTGCTCATTATTTTCTTATTTGTTAGTGGCAGAATTAGATTTCAAAATGCGCTGCCAATCCTTGGGGATGGCTTTATGCCAGTCATAAAGGGGCTTTTTCCTGGCTTACTGACCTTTCCTTTTGGTGAATTAATTGTATTTACTGTGATTCTGACAAGTGTGACAAATTTCGAAAAAGCTAAGAAAGTAACTTTATTAGGTACGATACTGGCTGGCTTTTTCTTAGCTTTTGCAACATTTATCATGCTTATCGCTTTAGGAGCAGATACTATGCAGTTTTCACAGTTCCCGCTGCTATCTGCTGCAAGAAAAATCTCAGTCGCGAATTTTATTGAACGAACCGATGCCTTTGTGGTTTTTATTATGTTGTTAGGAATTTTGGTCAAAAGCTCTATTTTCCTTTATGCAGGTTTAAAAGGGCTTGAGTATATTTTTAAGATTCCATACCGAAATTTTACTTTTCCAATCGGGATGCTTATATCTTGTTATTCGGTTTGGATAGCAAGCAACTTTGCTGAACATGTGGAGGAGGGCTTAGTATTTGTTACGCGTTATTTTCATCCACCCATGCAGTTTGGTATTCCCGGCATTCTATTAGGAATCATACTTTGGAAAAATAAAAAGAAGCAAGGGGCAAAAGAGAATTCAACTGCAGGCTAGTGAAAAATAATTATGAAACGGGGTGAGAGGTTGACTTCAGAAAAACCACTTGTACGGATAAGAAGGAAAAGGAAGGAATCAAAGAAAAGCTCCACTGCCGAGGAAATACTAGAAATGAAGCAGGATGAAGAAAATAGATCTGTATATGAATTAAAAGAATCTATTCAAAGTTCTTTTGGCCAAACGGCAGATTTAATAATGGAATCCTTGAAAATAGCAGAAACAGATGGAATGCTATTTTATCTTTCGACTGTAATCGATAATAATCAATTGCAGCAAACCTTAATGAACAAACAAACTTACCAGTCTAATTCTTCCTTTGATTTAAAGTCGAAAGAGGGGATAAAGGAGTTTTGTGAGCAGTTGTTTGGAGGAAGCGGTTTTAAATTTGTCTATACTTTAGAGGAAGTCAGTAAGGAAATATTAAACGGCAGTCTAGCAATTGCCTTTAAAACTTTTCCTTCCTACATCACGATTGCCATGCCCAATTCAAACTTGCGTCAAGTGTCAGAACCAACCTCCCAAACGGTTATCAGAGGTCCGAAAGATAGTTTTGTTGAACTTGCCTCTATAAATATGGCTCTAGTTCGGCGAAGAATTAGAAATCCGAATCTTCGTTTTGAGGAGTTTATCATTGGAAATGAAACACAAACAAAAGTATTTCTCGGCTATATGAATAGTATTGCCAATGAAAAAATCGTTGAAGAGGTTCGCAAAAGGCTGAACAGCATAAATGTATCTGCTATTTTTGAATCTGGCAACATTGAGGAACTCATTGTAGATAAGACATTTACGGTGTTTCCATTAGCGTTTAATACGGAACGCCCGGATACTGTGGCAGGTCAATTAATGGAAGGGAAAATTTGTATTATTATTGATGGCACCCCGTTTGCTTTGCTGGTCCCGGCTGTTTTCACTGATTTCTTTATTTCCTCTGAAGATTATTATCATCACTATTCAATCTCAAGCTTTCTTAGATTACTCAGATATGTATCCTTTATGATTGTCTTAATTGTTCCGTCTGCATATGTGGGCATTTTGACTTATCATCAAGAGTTAGTACCTACCCATCTGTTGATTAATATTATGGCTCAACGTGAAGGTGTGCCATTTCCTGCTGTAGTTGAAGTGTTAATTATGGAATTAACATTTGAAATTTTAAGGGAAGCAGGTATTAGGATGCCGAGAGCTGTCGGGCAGACTGTTTCCATTGTCGGAGCTCTTGTCATTGGACAGGCAGCTGCAGAAGCAGGAATCATTTCCAACATTATGGTCATCATTGTGGCCATTACAGCCACCGCTAATTTCGTAGCTCCTGTCTATAGTTTATCAGCAGCAACAAGGATCTTAAGGTTAATCTTAATCCCTATAGCTGGTTTTCTTGGATTGTATGGGGTTTTGCTTGGTTTAGTCGTGATGGTTGCCCATTTAGCCTCATTAAGATCATTTGGTGTGCCCTATTTAGCTCCTATTGCTCCTTTTAATAGTGAAGACCAAAGAGATGTCTTTATTCGCTTTCCTTATTGGGGGATGACAAGAAGACCGAGTTATTTACGGACAGCCCAACCTGTGAAGCAAAAGAATAAAGGTTCTAACACTCCTCCTGATATGCAAAGGAGAAATGATGGATGAAAACAAAGGCCCTATATATTGTACTAATAATAAATATGCTGTTACTAACAGGCTGCTGGGATCAAAAAGAGCTTGCAGATATATCACTGGCAGTTGGGATGGCTATTGATATAGGAGAAGATGACAAATATGTAGTTACAGTAGAAGCGATTAATCCGGCAGAATTAAATGAACAAACTGCAGGCGGGAATGCACCGACTGTTATTTTCTCATTAGAAGGAAACACATTGGCAGAAGTTGCACATAAAATGAACATTGGTTTTTCGAAGATTGTGATTTATTCCCACATGAAAACAGTTGTGATTAGTAAAGCCATTGCAGAGAAAGGAATGTTAGATTTTATAGATTTTCTTGATCGTACTAGGGAAATCAGGGATGATTTTAATTTTATAATGGTAGATGAAGGCAAGGCAGCAGAAGTACTAAAGGTTCTGTATACGATTCAAAAATCCTCTTCTTTAAAATTAACGAAACAGCTAAAAACTGGGGCAAGGCTTTGGGGATTGGATCCGGATATCCGTTTAGCCGATTTTATTAATGCTTATACATCAGCGGGACGCCAGCCTGTTATGGCGGCTGTTCGAATACACGGAGATCCTAAAAAAGGAGCAACTGTGGATAATCTAAAAAAATCAGAGCTCGATGCCATTGTTGAAATTGATTCACTCGCCATGTTTCGAGATGAAAAACTTGTCGGTACTCTTCCAGTTGAAGAAACGAGAGATTACTTATGGCTGCAAAATAGAATTAAAACAACAATTGTCAGTATTCCATGTGAAAAAGATAATTATATAGCAATGAGGTTAATACATTCACATACAAAGATAAAGGGGGACATTCAAAAAGGGCGCCCCCATATTAAACTTCGTATAAGAGCAGAAGGATATATGAATGGAAATCAATGTAATTATCCGTTAAATGAATTAGGCACATACTTGAAATATGAAAAATTAGCAGCAGACTACATAAAAGAACGAATCAGTAAAACGATTCAGCAAGTACAAGAGGAGTACGGGGTAGATATCTTCGGGTTCGGTGAAGTGGTAGAACGGCAAAATCCCAAAAAGTTTAAAGCATATAAGAATAATTGGGATGAAGCTTTTCAAAATGCTCAAATAGACGTAGAAATAGATATTAAAATCAGAAGATCAGGCTTGGTATCAAAAGGGCCTTTATTAAGGAATGAATAATTAGTGTTAGGGGTGTCAAATGAGACACTCGTTTTTAATCTGAATGTTAGAGTCAAGGAAGAACCTTCTTTAAATTAGTGATAGAATAAATAAAGATCAGATAAAAGAGAATGATTTTACAATAGGAAGGTAGTCGAAATCGTGAAGTTTGAAACGAAAATCTTACATCCAATAAAGAAACAAAATCGAAACATTAAGAGTAAAATTACGCCAATCTACCAAACGTCAGCTTTTACCTTTAATGATTTGGATGAGCTAGAGGGTTACTACCAGGGGAATGGGAATTACTTGTATTCTCGTGTAAGTAATCCGAATACTGATGAGCTAGGTGAAGCCGTTGCCAGATTAGAGGAGGCGCAGGCTGGAATTGCCTCATCTTCCGGCTTATCGGCCATACTTGCAGGGGTGTTGGCTGTTGTTAAAAACGGCGATCATATTGTGGCTGCAGATGATCTTTACGGCGGAAGCTTTCATTTAATCTCAGGAGAATTAGCAGATTTAGGTGTTGAAGTAACTGTTGTGCCTTTTTCAGATGTGAAGAAAGTAGAAGCGGCCATTCAAGATAACACAAAGCTGCTTTATACAGAATCGATTACGAACCCGATGTTAAGGGTGGAGGATATTGATGCTGTTGTAGGATTAGCAAAGAAATATGGTTTGACAACGTTAGTCGATAATACCTTTGCTACCCCATATCATTGCAAGCCATATACGAAAGGTATTGATTTAGTTGTACACAGTGCAACAAAATATATAGGTGGACATAGTGATGTAACTGCGGGTGTATTGGTTGGAAATGCAGCGTTAATTGAAAAAGCTGCGGCTAAGGTTGCTAATCTCGGTACAAATCTCAGTCCTTTTGAAGCTTGGCTGACATGCAGAGGCATTAAAACGTTAGCACTTAGGATGAAGGAGCAGTCTTCCAACGCAAAAAAGTTAGCTGAAGCGCTTCGCAGTCATTCATTAGTAAAGCATGTCTATTATCCCTTTGAGCACGGGGAAAATGGGTTTGGTGCCATCGTTACGATTGAACTTCAGGAAACGGTTGACATTAATGAATTTTTCCGCGGGTTATCATGGGTAAAAATTGCGCCAACGTTGGCAGGGGTTCAAACCATTGTCACTCATCCTTTAACCACTTCACACAGGGCGTTGCCAAAGGAAGCGCAGGAAGAACTGGGGATAACGATGGGACTCGTCCGTATCTCTGTTGGAATTGAAGCGGCTGATGATATTATTAATATATTTACACAGGCATTGGGAAAAGCTTAATAAACACATAAATTTGTCACTTGAAACTAAGGAGAAATCCTTAGTTTTTTTCTATTCGAAAAAGGTCTGAACTCGTCTCAGCCTCAAGACCTACTTGAAAATACATTTCGAGTTCGTTATAGGAAGTTCGTGAAAAAGGTAAGATGTAATCAAGAAAGGAGGCAACAAAACATGAAAAAATTTGGGTTGCTTTTAGCTGGAGGTATCGCAGCAATTGTGTTACTGCATAATATTGGACCGATGGTAGGGTTGGTGATTAGTTTAGCGATTTTCTACTTTGTCGTCAAACAATTTTTAAAAACAGATTCTATCTTAATGAAAATTGGCTGGGGTATTCTTGGATTCGTTGCTTTAATGGCATCAGCCTCAAATGTCCCTGCTATTCTAGGAATTGCAGCTGCATATGTGCTATACGTTGTATATAAAAATTGGAATAAACCAAAAGACATCATTGAAGAAAGTGATGACCCATTTGTCAATTTCGAAAAGCAATGGTCACAGTTAAATAAATATTAAACAAAACAGACTCTGATGCTTTAATCAGACAGTATCCATTCCTATCCAATTGTAAAACAACTATAATTAAAGGAGAGAATAAAAAATGGCAAATTTATTTACCCGTTTTAAAAATACGATTATGGCAGATTTACATGAAGCGATTGATCATAAGGAGCAAAAAAATCCAATCGCGTTGTTAAATCATTATTTACGTCAATGTGAGCAGGAAACTGAAAAGGTCCGTAAGCTTTTGGAAAGACAGTATCGCTTAAAAGACGAATTTAACCGTGAATATCAACATGCCGCTGAGATGGCATCTAAACGTAAACATCAAGCAGAAGTTGCTTCCCAGGCAGGTGAAATGGAATTATACCAATTTGCTTCCAATGAACAGCAGCATTTTGAGGAGCGTGCAGCCCGCATACATGACTTGATGGTTCAAGCAAATACTCAGCTTTCAGACTTAGAGCAAAAATATGAGCTAATGAAGCACAAGCTTAAGGATATGAATATCCGCCGTCTAGAATTAATGGGAAGGGAAAATGTAACGCGTGCCCAGCACAAAATGAATCAGGTTCTTGATAATCAAGCGTATTCTACTAACTCCTATTCTCGTTTTCAGGAAATCGAAACATACCTTGATCGCTTAGAGCAAGATGTGAATCGTTCGTACTATCAAAACACAATCGATGAAAGAATTGCTCAATTAGAAAAGCAAAATCAGGCATTGAAGCTAGATAAAGAAGAAACAAGTTCAATTTCATAATGGAAACTGTTATGCTAAAAAGGCGCAGGCTTCTGCGCCTTTTTAGGAATAGAATGGCTCATTTAAAGATTTTATGAAAAGCGTTCTTCGCTTTTCTATTTGTCTAGTTGCGGCTCCTAGGGACTCGGATCATAAGCCAATCACTTCGGAAGGCAAAGAGCGCCTTCTGTCAGTGCTTGTCTTATGCCTGTCGTCCCTGGACAGTCGCCTCCACATTTCATTTTTCCTATCATAACAAGAAGGGAGGAATACGGTTTGCTGCAAAAATTAAAAAGTGACTATCTCAGCTGGATTGTCTTAATTGGTGCCTTTTTTGTTTTATTAGATGTATTTTTCTTTAACCGTGGTTTAATTTTCTCCCTTATTGTTGCGATAGGAATGGTGTATATCGGGAGAAAAAGGACGCCGAAAAAGACCGGTACACTTCTTTTTTGGGCAGGAATTTTTCTGCTTTTTGTGAATGTCATTAATATGATGGCCGTTAAGTTTTTCCTGCTCGCACTGCTTTGTTTTCTTATTTTTCAGTATGCGAATCGAAAGCAGAAGCTGAACACAATCATTCCGATGATTCATGAACAAAATGAAGATGCCGGCTTTCATGGTCAAACGATTATAAAGGAACAGACGCTCTTTCAAAACCGCTTATTTGGCCATCAACAAACACCTGATCATGTGTATGAATGGCATGACGTGAATATACAGTGTGGTGTGGGTGATAGTTTGATTGATCTAAGCAATACGGTTTTGCCTAAAGGCGAGTCCATCATCTTTATCCGAAACATTATGGGGAAAGTAACGGTTCTCATTCCATATGATGTAGAGGTAAGTATTCAACATTCGGTTCTTTTTGGATCAGCGAGGATTTTAGATTTCTACGAAACCTCTTTAATTAATCGTTTAATAAAAGTGGAAACGGGTAATTATGAACAAACAGACCAGAAGGTGAAAATCTTCACTTCAATGATGATTGGTGATATTGAGGTGAAACGTGTATGAGTATCATTTTACGACATGTTCTCATCGGTACATGCCTGTCCTTATTGATTTTTATCTTTGTGGCGGGTGAAACCTTTACTGTTTTTCCACTATTAAACTTAAGTGATCTTTGGGAAAAAGAAGTCTTGGATATTCCCTATATATTATTTGTTCCAAGCGTCAGCATGGTGATTGGTATTGTATTTGGTACTTTTTCAGGGCTTTTTTGGAAAAAGCAGCTGCAGTCTATTGATGAAAAGCTCCATCTGATTGAGGAAGGAAGACCATTAGAAAAGGAACGTTCTGCATCTTCAGCTGAATTAGCATCCATAACAAAGCGGATGAGTAAAATTCAAAAACAAATGGCCGAACAGGCAAAAGTATCACAAAGGTTAGCAACTGAGGCTGCAGAAGAGCAGGAAAGCCGAATTCAAGAAATTATTTCTCAGGAACGCAACCGCCTTGCCCGTGAATTGCATGATTCGGTCAGCCAGCAGCTGTTTGGCGCTTCGATGCTGATGTCTGCCATTAATGAAGGAAAGACAAACGAGGATGACCGTGAAACAAAGCAGCTGAAAATAGTAGAGGAAATGATTCATCAATCACAGCTCGAGATGAGGGCTTTGCTTCTGCATTTACGTCCTGTGGCATTAAAAGGAAAATCGCTTCAGGAAGGAATAGAAGAACTACTTATTGAATTAACTCAAAAAGTGAGTATGAACATAAAATGGAAAATAGAAGATTTTACAGTAGAAAAGGGTGTTGAGGACCACTTATTTCGAATTTTACAAGAATCCGTTTCCAATACGCTTCGCCATGCAAAAGCCAGTGGCCTTGAGGTACTGCTGATTCGAAGAGATGGATTTATTATTTTAAGAGTGTCTGATGATGGTATTGGGTTCGATATTGATGAAGACAAGGCTGGCTCCTACGGTTTGCAGAATATGCATGACCGGGCTGTTGAAATTGGAGGCAATTTAAAAATCGTCTCGTTAAAACAGAAAGGGACTCGACTTGAAGTCAAAATTCCTGTAATTGAAGGTGAGGATAATGATTAGAGTATTGTTTGTGGATGATCATGAAATGGTAAGGATTGGAGTTTCATCCTATTTGGCTGCCCAGCCTGATATGGAAGTGGTTGGGGAAGCGGATAATGGAAAAACAGCGATTGAACTGGCACTCTCTCTTAAACCGGATATTATCTTAATGGATTTAGTGATGAAGGAAATGGACGGAATAGAGGCAACAAGGCAGATTATTGCCAAATGGCCGGAAGCGAAAGTTATTATTGTTACAAGTTTTTTAGATGACGAAAAGGTTTATCCTGCCCTTGAAGCAGGTGCTACAAGCTATATGCTGAAAACATCTAAAGCAAGTGAGATTGCTAATGCTGTCCGCTCTACATACAGTGGTCAATCCATTCTAGAACCAGAAGTAACCGGGAAAATGATGATGAAAATGCGGCAGAAAAATCACTATGAACCTCATGAGGATTTAACAAGCAGGGAAATGGAAATTCTTCTCCTCATGACGGAAGGGAAAAGTAACCAAGAAATTGCAGACGAGCTTTTTATCGCTTTAAAAACTGTCAAGACCCATGTAAGTAATATTCTCAGCAAACTTCAAGTACAGGACCGGACACAAGCTGTCATCTATGCGTTTAAACATTCTCTTGTTAAATAAAGGGCTGCCATTAGGGCAGTCTTTTTTATTCATTGGCTATGTTTATTTCTCACGGATGGTTCAAAAATCTTATCAACATGATTCGTTAATATAGCCTACTAATTAAAATCCATTGAAATTTTCTATAGATTATGTCTCATTTTTGAATACAATTTGGCATATTTGTGAACATGTGAACAAATGTAGAAAAGTGTGACGAACCTCACAAATTTTTTAAGGAGAAAACCATTAATATATAAACATAAAGAAAATATTGTGATTAAGTGAGCAAATTAAATAGGAGGTTGTAACAATGAATAAGAAATTAGTGATGATTGGTAACGGTATGGCAGGAATTAGAACATTAGAGGAGCTTCTAAAACTAGCTCCAAATACGTATGAAATAACTGTATTTGGGAAAGAACCTCATCCGAATTATAACCGGATTCAATTATCTACTGTTCTTCAAGGTGATACAACCATTAATGATATTATTATGAATGATTGGAACTGGTATAGTGACAACGGCATTACGCTTTATACCAATGAAGAAGTTGTGAAAATAGATACAGTAAATAAACAAGTAGTTTCAGATCAAGGGCGGGTAAGTCATTATGATGAATTAATTATTGCTACTGGTTCAAACTCATTTATATTGCCAATCCCTGGTGCAGAAAAATTAGGTGTTACTGGTTTCCGTGATATTAAGGATTGCGAAACAATGATTGAAACAGCCAAAATACATAAGAAAGCTGTTGTTATTGGCGGAGGATTATTGGGTCTTGAAGCAGCTCGCGGCTTATTAAATCTTGGCATGGAAGTGGATGTTGTTCATTTAATGCCCTATTTAATGGAAAGACAGCTAGATCCTGTTGCTTCAAAGATGCTTGAAAAAGAGCTGGAAGCACAAGGCATGAATTTCCTAATGGAAAAAGCAACAGCTGAAATACTTGGTGATGAACGAGTAACAGGACTTCGCTTTCAGGATGGCACGACTGTATCAGCAGACCTGGTTGTCATGGCGGTCGGGATTAAACCAAACGTTAGTCTCGCAAAAGAAAGTGGGATAAGGGTTAACCGCGGAATCATGGTAAATGATTTTATGGAAACAAGTGTGGCAAATGTGTATGCAGTAGGAGAATGTGCTGAGCATCGTGAAATCGTCTACGGATTAGTTGCACCATTATATGAACAAGGAAAGGTACTGGCCGAATTCTTGGCAGGGAAAATGCCTGAGCCATACCAAGGTTCTGTTGTTGGCACACAATTAAAGGTAGCTGGCGTTGATTTATTTTCAGCTGGTGAAATTATGGATGACGACTCAACAAAGGCAATTAAAGTCCATAATGAATTTGACGGCGTGTACAAAAAAGTATTAATTCGGGATAATCATATCGCAGGTGTCGTTCTTTATGGTGATACAAAGGACAGCACCCGATTATTCCGTATGCTGAATAAAAAAGAAGATATCAGCGGCTTAACAAGTGTTTCTATTCTGTCCTCAGGCTGTGAAGGGCATGCATCCAACGATGTAGCGACAATGGCTGATGATGATCTTGTCTGTGGCTGTAATGGCGTTTCAAAGGGTACGATTGTCAATGCCATTCAAGCGAATGGCCTAACAACAGTGGAAGAAGTGGGAAGCTGTACAAATGCAGGCCGTTCCTGCGGGCGCTGTAAGTCGCTTAT
Organism: Niallia endozanthoxylica; assembly: GCF_008710145.1. Classification (GTDB taxonomy): domain Bacteria; phylum Bacillota; class Bacilli; order Bacillales; family Cytobacillaceae; genus Bacillus_BD; species Bacillus_BD endozanthoxylica. Next base: position 109,379 of record NZ_VYKL01000005.1, on the reverse strand, counting down.
TTCTGATATTTTAGCTTATACGCTTGGTGATAATTATGATAAATCTGCGAAGAAAGCCGGCATTTGCGGCTGTACACATTTAAGCAGAGATGAAGTAGTGGCTGAAATCAAAGAAAAAGGCTTAACAAGCGTCAAAGAAGTAATGAATGTTCTAGGCTGGAGAAATGACGAAGGCTGCTCCAAATGCCGTCCGGCCATTAACTATTATCTTGGAATGATAAATATTGAAAATCATCAGGATGATCGTGATTCTCGTCTTGTTAATGAGAAGATGCATGCTAATATTCAAAAAGATGGCACGTATACTGTCGTTCCAAGAATGTATGGCGGTGTCACAAGTGCGAAGGATTTGAAAACAATTGCTGAAGCAGCAGAAAAGTATGATGTGCCGCTAGTAAAATTAACAGGCGGTCAGCGAATTGGTTTATTTGGAGTGAAGAAGGAAGACCTTCCAAATATTTGGGCAGACCTTGGAATGCCTTCAGGATATGCATACGGTAAAACACTTAGAACAGTCAAAACATGTGTTGGTGCGAAATTCTGCCGTTATGGTACACAGGATTCAATGGGACTAGGTATTGAATTGGAGAAGAAGTTCGAACGCTTGGACACACCGCATAAGGTGAAAATGGGTGTATCCGGTTGTCCACGTAACTGTGCAGAAGCAGGAATTAAAGATATCGGCTTTGTCGGCGTTGACGGCGGATGGGAAATATATGTCGGCGGTAATGGAGGAACGGACCTTCGTGCTGGTGATTTACTAGGCAAGGTGGAGACGGAAGCAGAAGTAATGGAACTTACTGGTGCTTACCTGCAATACTATCGCGAAACGGCAGAGTACTTAGAGCGTACATCTAAATGGCTTGAACGTGTAGGGCTGGACCATATCAAAGAAGTGCTGGCTGATGGAGACACACGAAAAGCATTAAATGAGCGTATGGATAAAACACTCCAACGATATATTGAACCATGGCAAGAAGCGATTCAAAGCAAAGAAATTTTAGACAAGTATTACTCAAAGCAGGAAGTGGCTGTTCCGGTAAGATAATAATCGAAGTGAAAGAATGACAAAATATAAGTAATAAGGTGGACAAAAGACTATGACGAATAAAATTGAACTAGCAAATTATTCCACTCTTCCAGAAAGAATAGGTCAGGTATTCTCAATTGCTGGAAAGGAAATTGTTCTTTTTAAACTAACAAATGGTGATGTGCGTGCGATTGAAAACCGCAGTCCGCATCCAAAGGGCGGTACGCTCTCAGACGGTTTAGTAAGTGGAGAATATGTATTCTGCCCTATATATGACTGGAAAATCTCGCTTAAGGATGGACAGGTTCAAGCACCTGATACTGGTCAGGTAAACGTTTATCCTTTAGAAGTTTCTGATGACAAAGTTTATATTATTGTATAATGTAAAAGGAGTATAAAAGAGTAGTGCCTGACACCACAAAAAGACAGTTGTCTTTTTGTGGTGTCAGGCACCTTTGTATCATTGTTTTTGGAAGGATGACCGTATATGAACAAAGGAAAAGTGTTTTTAGTTGGCGCAGGACCGGGAGATATCGGGTTAATTACGGTAAAAGGGTTAGATGCGATTAAACAGGCAGAGGTTATTTTATATGACCGTCTGGCAAATCCGAAATTATTAGATTTCGCGCCATTTGGCTGTGAACTTATCTATTGCGGCAAACTGCCTGATCGTCATACATTAAGGCAGGAAGGGATTAATAGCCTTTTAGTCGATAAAGCATTGGAAGGAAAAAGGGTTGTCCGTTTAAAAGGAGGCGATCCCGGTGTTTTTGGACGTGTGGGTGAAGAAGCTGAGGCCTTAGCGAACGCAGGCATTGAATTTGAAATGGTTCCGGGGATATCTTCGGGAATGGCTGCACCGCTTTATGCCGGGATTCCAGTTACGCATAGACAATTTGGTGAAACGTTTGCAGTGGTGACCGCTCACGATCAATCAAAAGAGGGGAAGCCTGTTCTTGATTGGAAAGCACTCGCCAGCGGAATTGATACCATTGCTTTTTATATGGGAGTAAAAAACCTTCCTTATATTTGCCAATGCTTGATAGAGCATGGCAAATCACCGGAGACCCCAGTTATTCTTATTCAATGGGGTACTTTTAGCAGACAAAAGACATTAGAAGGAACGCTGGAAACAATCGCAGAATTAGCAGAAAAGCAGAAATTTAGCAATCCTGCGATTACGCTTGTTGGAGAAATTGTTTCATTGCGTAATAAAATTAACTGGTTTGAGAAAAAGCCGTTATTTGGACGTCAAATATTACTTGCTAGAACAGGCTTTCAATCAAGTGGACTAGCACAGGCCTTGACAGAACAAGGGGCAGATGTGGTTGAATTTCCTAAATGGAAAAATGCAGAAATACCTGTAAACTATGATATTTTAGAAAAACTTGCTCATTACGAAGAAATCTTGTTTACTTCGGTTGAAAGTGTAGAAGAGTTTTTTCAGCTTTTGAAGAAGGAACAAATCGATATTCGCAGTTTATCGGCTGATATATATGGATTATCAAAGAAAACGGCCACCGCCTTGCAGGAGCGCGGTTTACTGGCTGATATCACCGATCATCTCTTTCAAAAAGAAACTCTTCTTGTTGTAGGTGACAGCCGGGTGGCCCATAAATATAGAAATTGTGATTTGTTAATCACAAGTGAAAAAGTAGTGGATGCGGCGTATTTACCGATTTTACAAAGAATACTTACCGAGGCTAGACCAGATAGTATCGTATTCCCAAGTGCGCAATCCGTCAAAATGTTTTTCGAAGAGGAATTGGTTGTACAGCTTTTTCCAGAGGAATTCCTGAAGGATGTAAAGGTCATTTGCATGGGAGAAAAGTCGGCTATGGCAGCACAGTTTTACGGAGCAGAGCCGAATGCAACAGCAGAAACACCGACACGAGAAGCTTTAATAGATACCATCAAAGGTTTGTCCATAAATGGATAAAAATCGCAGGTGATTAGATGAATTACTATCCAATTTATCTCAATTTGATGGATAAAAGGGCTGTAGTAATTGGTGGAGGAAAGGTGGCTGAACGGAAGATACAAGGACTGATGGAAGCAAGAGCTTTAATCACAGTTGTCAGTCCTGAGCTGACAGAGAAACTTCATCAATACTATAAGGCTGGCAATATTACCTGGAAGAAAAAGACCTTTTCTGCTGAAGACATTAAGGACGCTTTTTTAATTATTGCAGCTGCAAATGATCCTGAAGTAAGTTTTGCTGTGAAAAAGGCAGCTGCACCAAACCAATTATTGAATCTTGCCGATAATCCGGAGGAATCAAACTTTATTCTTCCATCTGTATATAAGCAAGGGAAGCTGAGCATGACAGTCTCTACTTCTGGTGCAAGCCCGACCCTTGCAAAAAAGATTAAACAGAATCTTGCCAGTCAATATGGCCCGGAATACAGGGATTATGTAGATTTTTTATATGATTGCCGGAAATGGATTCTACAGGAAATAACGGATTCAAAATTAAAAAAGTACTTATTATCGGCTATTACTGAACGAGAATTTGTAACAAGCACAAACCGACAAAAGGACTTCAAGGATTTGTTGGATAAGTGGAACCAATCATAAAACGGTGCCTGACACCCTAAAAGGACAATGGTCTTTTTAGGGTGTCAGGCACCGTTTTTATTAATATCCTGAGAACTTGTCTCATATGCTGTAAAGAATACAAGTTTGAACTTATAAGTCTGCACTCTTACAAACAGGTGTAGTGTATTTCATATTTTGGAGTCAGATTAAAGGAGCGTTATATGAATTCATTTTTTAAAGGAACTCTTTTACTAATTGCTGCAGCCTGTATCGGGGAAGTTGTAGAATTTATTATTAATATGGTATTGGCAAGGGAGCTTGGTGAAAAAGGACTCGGTATGTATATGGCTATCCTTCCAACTGTATTTTTAATTGTGCTTCTCGCCAGCTTTGAAATGCCTGTCTCTATTTCAAAGTTTATTGCTGAACGGGACCAAAGAATTCATCACAGTATGTTAAGTCATGTCCTTAAATGGACCATTATTATGACTGCTATTCTAATGGTAGTGGTGTCAATCGTTCTTCCATTCATTCCTGCTTTTGATCAATATCACCCCATTTTCAGGTGGTTGGTCCTGATTCTCGTTCCCATTATTTCATTTACTTCGATTGCCAGAGGTTATTTTATGGGAAAATCTGATATGGGGAAGATTGCCCTTGCTAATTTTCTGCGTAAGTTAGTGCAGCTTCTCTTGCTAGTCTATTTATTCCATCTATTCGATTTTGAACTCAGTTCCGCAGTGCTTATTGCCTTTTGTACACTTGTCGGCAGTGACTTGGTTGTATTTTTATATTTGTTTCACGTCTTCATGATTCAATATAATTATATGAAAAAACAGCCTTCTAAAAGGCTGCATAGTAAAGTGGTTATGAAAAATTTAATGGAAGTTTCGGTTCCAACAACTGCCTTACGGGTATTTCATGCTTTTACTTCTGCATTGGAGCCGTTCTTAATTACAGGGGCGCTCTTTTATGCGGGTGTCAGTAAGGGTTTAGCGACAGAGCAGTTTGGAATGGTAGCAGGGATTGCGATGGTCATTGGTTCTTTTCCTACGTTCATTTCACATTCATTAATGATTATGCTAATTCCAACGATCTCTAAGGCAAATGCAGAGAGAAATATCTTCTATCTGCAAAAGCTGCTAAAGCAGGTCATGCTTGGGACTTTTGCCTATGGAATTCCAGCTGTTCTAATATGTTACTTTTTTGCCGAAGAATTAACTACTACATTCTTCCACTCTGAAGGTTCTGCACGATATTTGCAGTTGTTATGGCCATGCTTTCTCTTCCGTTTTTTTATCATGCCGCTTCAGGCTTATTTAATTGGTCTCGGACTCATGAAGGAAGCATTTCTTCATGCGGTTTGGGCAACGATAACAGCGTTTGTGATTATCTATTTTCTTGGCTCGAAAGAAAGTTTCCAAATGGATGGCGTCATCATTGGTATTAATGCTGAAGCGATTTTATTGATGCTGCTGCATTATGTAGCTGTTTGTAAGAAAATTGGCGTTTCCGTCTTCATGCTGCCGCTTAATCGGGTCAAATCTTCATGAAAATTTATTTTCTAAGCAGGAAGGAACGAAGGGTATTCTGTCTAATATAAAATATAAGCTAGACAAAAGACCAGTTTAGGAGGCGAAAATATTAATCCGATGCTTACCCAGCCTGTTGTCGATTCTGTTAAAGAGATAACTTTTGATGAAATTGTTCGTGAATACGGATTAAGTGTTTTTAGATATTTATACTCAATCGTTGGACATAGGGAGTTAGCAGAGGATTTGTATCAAGAAGTTTTACTTTCAGCCTATATGGGCTTTTCAGCTTTACAAGACAAAGCAAAAGTAAAAAGCTGGTTATGTAAAATTGCTATGAATAAATGCCGTGATTATTGGCGGAAAGAAATGTCAGCTAAAACGTTTTGGGAAGAAAAGGTTCATTTGTATTGTAAACTTGAATTTTATGAGCCTCCAGCTCCAGAGGAAAGATTGCTCCGCAAATATGCAAAAGAAGAACTTGTAAAGGCAGTTTGCGAGCTGCCGGAACGATATCGGGAGCCGCTTTTTTTATTTTATTTCAGCGGAAGATCATTGGCAGAAATTAGTGAATATACGAGGCTTCCGTTATCGACTGTAAAGACAAGAATGAAACGGGCAAAAGACCAGCTGCGAAATAAAGTCAATAGTTTACTATAAGCACACCACCTATCGATCTTTGACAGGTGGTTCTTTTTCTCTTAGTATTTTCCAATATTTTATAAACCTTCAAAGTTTGGTATGATTGGATAAAACAGTTATGAACAAAAAAGGAGTACGAATATGGAAAATAAGAAATATTGCCGGGAGTCATTGGCTGTTAAAACAAGTCTTGTTTCACCTCCGGATACAAACATACATGGAACCATGTTTGGCGGAAAACTGATGGCGTACATTGACGACATAGCTGCAATAGCCGCTATGCGCCATGCTCGAAAGTCTTGCGTGACTGCATCTAGTGATTCAGTTGATTTTCTTCATCCAATAAATGAAGGGAATTCAGTTTGTTTAGAAGCTTATGTTACATACACGGGACGAACATCTATGGAAGTGTTTGTAAAGGTAGTATCAGAAAACATACTTACTGGTGAGCGGCATGTGTGTGCCATTTCTTTTTTAACATTTGTTGCTTTAGATGAAAATGGAAAACCTACTGAAGTTCCACAAGTTGTTCCCCAAACGGAAGAAGAAAAGCTTTTACACGAGACCGCAAAGGAACGTCAGGAAATTCGTAAAAAGCGAAGAAAAGACAGTGCAGAACGTGCGAAGATATTTGGATCATCATATCCTTGGTAATTAAATAAGACCAATAAAAAGGGAATCCTTTATTGGTCTTATTTTCTATTCGTTTTTCCCTTCTGTACGAGAAATAGCCGTTTGATTTTCTTTTAATAAATCACGTATTTCAGCTAATAATTCTTCCGTTTTATTAATGACAGCAGCAGCTTCGGCCGTCTCTTCCTTTTTCTTAAAGCGGCTTAAGAAACGGATAAAAAGGAAAATGGAAAGAGAAATGATTAAAAAATCAACAACTGTTTGTAAAAATGCCCCATATTTAATCGTGGCATCCAAGAAGGTATATTCTTGTTTTGAAAAATCTATCCCCCCTAGTAAAATACCCACTAAGGGCATGATTAAGTCGTTTACTAGTGAAGTGACAATTTTCCCGAAGGCGCCGCCAATAATAACCCCAACGGCTAAATCTAATACATTTCCCTTTAACGCGAATTTTTTGAACTCAGACCACATATCATGAATCTCCTTTTTCTAAAGTAGTATTATCATTGATGGAATAAGCCTGTGATGTGTAATAAATTTCTACAGATATCACAGGCTTCTTATAGGCAATCGTTTGATTATCTGCTGAGGTTCATTGGTTCTGAAATATTTCCAGTTAGTACTTAATTGTAAATGAATTGAAGTTTTCAGATGCTTCACTTTCAGTTATTTTCATATCACTGATTTTAGAAAAGGGGTTTCCAATACGAAGTTCCTCTACAAAAGGATCAAGCTGGTCCTTACTCCCTACAGCTGTAATTTCAACTGAACCGTCCGCTAAATTTTTTGCCCAACCTGTTACCCCATATTGGACAGCTTTCATTTGTGAAAAGTAACGATAGCCTACGCCCTGTACTTTTCCAGATACAATAATATGCAACTGGATCATTCTTACCCCTCCGGTTTACTTTTACGCTCTTACTATTATCCTCCCATAGATCGACATATCTTGCAATATATTGCTTGTTTTTTTCCTATTATAATAATAGAAATGAATAAATCGCTTAAAAAGCCCAGTTACCGTTTCTAAATACAGCTTCTGTTTTTCCATCAGTCGTAATGCCATCAATATTCATTTGTTCTGAACCAATCATAAAATCAACATGTGTGATACTGTGGTTTAAGCCATTCTCCTGCAATTCTTCCTGTGACATGGTTTTCCCGCCTTCAAGACAAAAAGCATAGGCGCTGCCGATGGCCAAATGGTTCGAAGCATTTTCATCAAATAATGTATTAAAAAATAGGATATTTGATTCTGAAATAGGTGAGTGATAAGGAACAAGCGCCACTTCTCCTAAGTAATGGGACCCTTCATCAGTAGCGACAAGCTGTTTTAGAATCTCTTCCCCTTCTTTTGCTTTCACGTCAATAATTTTTCCATTCTCAAAGGTCAGCGTAAATTCATCAATAATGTTTCCGCCATAGCTTAATGGTTTAGTACTTGAAACCGTACCATTCACACCTGTTTTGACCGGAACGGTAAATACCTCTTCTGTCGGCATATTCGCCATAAATTCAAAGCCTTTTTCATTAATGCTTCCAGCTCCGCACCATATATGTTTTTCAGGAAGCTCAATGGTTAAATCGGTTCCAGGCGCAGTATAGTGAAGTTTCTTGTATTTTTTGGCATTTAGATAGTCTACTTTTGTATGTAATGTTTCATCATGGTGTTTCCAGGCAGCAATAGGGTCTTCTGTATCAGCCCGTACGGTTCTAAAGATGGCATCCCAAAGTTTTTCCACTCTTGTTTCCTCAGGTTCATTCGGGAATACCATATCTGCCCAGCCTTGGGACGGTGCAGCAATAACAGTCCAACTGATTTTATCTGATTGAACGTATTGACGGTACTGTTTAAGGGCTGTTCCGGCAGCCTTTTGGTAATTAGCGATTCTTTCCGGGTTCACACCTTTTAATAAGGCAGGACTGGAAGATAGGATGGACATGAAAGCTGCTCCGCTTTCAGCAAGTGCTGTCTGCTCTTTAGCACGAAATTCTGGATATTCTAAGAAAACCTCATTCGGTGCCATGTCATATTTTAATCTGGATATAACATCATCGCTCCAATTGACAATGACATCCTTTGCCCCGGTTTCATATGCCTTTTTAACAATCAATCGTACAAATTCTCTAGAATCTAAATTGGCATTGATGACAAGTGTCTGTCCTTTTTGGATATTAACACCAACTTTAACTGCCAGTTCTGCATACTTTTCTAACTTTTGTTGGAATTCACTCATCTAATCCAGCTCCCTTACTATTAATATGGTTACCTTCATTGTAGCCTTTCTACTCTCTAAAATAAAATAAGAAGGCTAACGAATAACAGAAAAAAGACTGAACGGTTAAACCAATCAGTCTATAGACAGTCTATTAAGCTTCGCTGTCATCAGAGTACGAAGCTACAACAGCAGCCATTGCTTTCGCACTAATGATAAGGCTTTTTTCATTGATATCAAATTTGGGATGATGGTGCGGGTACGCTTCACCTGACTCAGGAATAGCACCGACATAGAAGAAACATCCTGGTACTTTTTGAAGGTAGTAAGCAAAATCTTCAGAAGGCGGCTGCGGCGGTGTTTCTAATACGGATTCGACTTCTGGTATGGCTGCTTGTTCAAGCGCTTTCCGTACATGTTCAGTTACTTCCGGATCATTATAGAGGACAGGATAGTCATTGTGATATTCAAATATAGATTTTACACCATATGATTTTTCCAGCCCTTCCGAAAACGCGCGCACCTCTGTTTCTACGAGTTCTCGAGTCTCAGGAGACATGGTTCGAACATCCCCTTCGATGGTAACGGAATCTTTAATGACATTAAATGAACCTTTTCCATCAAAATTACCAATTGTAATCGAAGCCATATCAAATGGGTTGATACGGCGGCTGACGATGGTTTGTAAATTCATGACGAAGGAACAGGCTGCCACGATCGCATCATTTGCTAAATGCGGTGATGATCCATGCCCGCCTCTGCCTTGAACAACTAATTTAAAATAGGATCTTCCTGTTTGCGTATTCCCGCTTCTGTAATAAATATGACCGGTTTTCATATTGCTCATGACGTGAATGCCAATGATTGCATCAACGCCATTAAGAACACCTGCTTTAATCATCCCAATTGCCCCGCCGGGAGGAGTTTCTTCTGCTGGTTGATGAATCACTCGAACCGTCCCTTTTAATTGCTCTTTGTACTCAGCTAATGTTTCAGCTAACACCAACATATAGGCGGTATGTCCATCATGACCGCAGGCATGCATCACGCCTTCGTTTTTTGAGGCAAATGGCAGCCCTGTTTCTTCTTTAATGGGTAAGGCGTCAAAATCAGCTCGTATCGCAATCGTTTTTCCTGGCTTCGAACCTTTAATGGTTACAACGATGCCACGCTCTCCACCAAAGTTTGTCTCAACTGAATCAACAGGGACCTCTTTATAAAAGTCGGCAATATATTTTGCTGTTTCTTCTTCTTGAAAGGAAAGTTCCGGATGTTCATGAAGATAGCGGCGAATGTCAATAATCCGGTCTTTTTTTTCATCAATTTTTTTCATTAATTCATCTAATAACATCATTGGACACTCCCTGCTTTTATTCGGAATGAATTCTAATGACTAGGCTCTGGCTCTCTTTGACTAGAAGTTGGGGTCCGTCGTTGTCCTGAAACCTCTTTCGTTTTTATTTTTCCTTCATCTCTAGGAACCATCATCATAATGGAAAGTATCGAAAGAATGCCGAATATTACATTAGTAATAATCCCAGCTGTTGCAGCTGTTTCTAGGCTTGCAATGGTAGAAATTGAACTATATATCGTAGCTGAAATGGCAACCCCGAATGCCCCGCCAAGTGAACTTGCCATTTTGTAAATCCCGGCAGCTTCTCCAACCTTGTTTGAAGGTGCATTAGATACTGATGTATCTGTCGACGGAGTGGCATAAATTCCTAGTCCAAGACCAAATAAAGCAAACCCGATAAAAACAACAACGGTATAAGCAAAGTCAGCTAAGAAAGTCAATCCCATCATGGCTACACCAACCGTTGCAATGAGAGCGCCCCAAATCATCGGTGATTTCGCACCTGCTTTTTGTAAAATTTTCTCTCCAACACGAATCATGGCTAACACGGCGACTAAATAACCTAACGATAACATTCCTGATTGAAATGCATTAAATCCTCTGCCAACTTGGACATAAGTGTTTGCCACAACAAGAGTACCCGCAATCGCGTTTAACAAAAAATTAGAGAAAGTGGCACCAGAATAGGGTTTATTTTTAAATAAAGAAAAGTCAATAAGGACAATTTCTTTGCTTTTTTCCACTTTGAAGAAAACAATTGCTCCAATAATTGTCACAACGGCAAGGGCGATTGTAATCAAGCTTGTCCAGCCTAAATCCGCACCGAAATTAATAAAGATATTTAATGCGAGCATGGTGATGATGAATATAACTAAACCAGCGTAATCGAATTTAAAAGCACCAGTAGATTCGCCTTTACTCTCCGGAGTATCTTTAATCAGCCATATACCGAGTAAAGAGAAGATAATGGAAAAGATGAAAATCCATTTCCATCCTAAATAAGTGGCAATCGCACCACCTGCAAAGGAAGCAACGCCTGATCCACCCCAAGACCCAATAGACCAGAAACTAAGGGCTCGCTGACGTTCGGCGCCTTCAAAATAAGCCTTCATTAAAGCAATGGTTGCAGGCATAATACATGCTGCTGAAAGCCCTTGAATGACACGGCCGATGATGAGCAGTACCGATCCTTGTGCTAAGACAAGGCAAAGAGAGCCGATAATACTTAAGATTAATCCGATATTTGTCATTTTTTTTCGGCCAATTTTATCTGCTAATCCGCCGGCAGCCACGATAAACATTCCTGAGAATAACGCCGTTAAACTTATTGCAATATTTAAGGTGCCAAGTGAAATTCCTAAATCCTTCTGAACCGCAGGAACAACATTGACCATTGCTTGAGCAAAGAGCCAAAATGTGATAACCCCGAACACAATACCAGTAATCATCTTATTCGTACCTTTATAATTTGTTGTTTCCATCGTTAGCCTCCAAGTTGATGAATTAGGTAATAAATTGTGTTAATATTTATCAGTTATCCATGTGATAAAACGACTTATTAAAAGTGTTTGAATAATACTTACCTACTATTCCTAGGAATCTTTGGAGTAACTGAATCCATTGCGGTCATATGTTATACTTTAATTTCATTCAGCATTTATCTTCCACTTTTAAAGTTAATGGATGGATACAAAAAGCTCTCCGATTCATTGGAGGTTCAAACCCCTGCTGAATAAAATTAAGCCTCCGGCGGATGTCTCGGATTTTTATCGAGCGAGCTCGATAAAAATCCGGACACAAATTCGAGGGGCGAATTTGATTTTACTGGAAATTTGAAAGGATGTTTTAACAATGGCAAAAAGTGTGGTAATTGCTGAAAAACCTTCTGTTGCACGTGATATTGCACGAGTACTAAATTGTAATAAAAAAGGCAATGGTTATCTTGAAGGTGATAAATATATCGTTACGTGGGCGCTGGGACACCTCGTTACACTTGCTGACCCGGAAAGCTATGATGTGAAATATAAAACATGGAAATTAGAAGATCTTCCTATGCTGCCGGAGCATTTGAAGTTGACAGTTATTAAGCAGACAGGAAAACAGTTTCAATCCGTGAAAAGCCAGCTGATTAGAAAGGATGTCAATGAAATTATTGTGGCTACGGACGCAGGCAGAGAGGGAGAATTAGTCGCACGCTGGATTATTGATAAAGCAAAGGTTACGAAACCGATTAAACGGCTTTGGATTTCCTCTGTAACCGATAAAGCGATTAAAGACGGATTTAGAAGCTTGAAGCCTGGTAAAGCCTATGATAATTTATATGCCTCAGCTGTCGCTCGTTCAGAAGCTGACTGGTATATTGGTCTTAATGCAACACGTGCATTAACGACCCGCTTTAATGCCCAGTTAAACTGCGGTCGTGTCCAAACACCGACTCTTGCTATTATTGCCGCACGCGAGGAAGAAATCAAACATTTTAAGGCTCAGAATTATTATGGCATTGAAGCTCAAACAACGGACAAATTAAAGCTGACCTGGCAGGATGCAAAGGGTAACAGCCGCAGCTTTGATAAGGAGAAAATCGAGAACAAGGTTAAAAAACTGGGCAAACAAAATGCTGTTGTTACGGAAATTGAGAAAAAGGCTAAGAAGTCTTTTTCTCCAGGTCTTTATGACTTAACAGAGCTGCAGCGGGATGCGAATAAAATTTTTGGTTATTCAGCAAAGGAAACGTTAAACATTATGCAAAAGCTGTACGAGCAGCATAAAGTGTTAACCTATCCACGTACGGATTCCCGTTATCTCTCTTCTGACATTGTTGGAACGCTTCCAGAGCGTTTGAAAGCGTGCGGAGCAGGAGAATATCGTCCGTTAGCTAATAAAATCTTAAAAAAGCCGATAAAAACTTCAAAAGCCTTCGTTGATGACAGCAAAGTGTCAGATCACCATGCCATTATCCCGACAGAAGGTTATGTAAACTTTTCAGCCTTTACTGATAAAGAGCGTAAAATTTATGACTTGGTTGTAAAAAGATTTTTGGCTGTGTTATTTCCGCCTTTTGAATATGAGCAATTAACGCTTCGTGCAAAAATTGGAGATGAGAACTTTGTTGCAAGAGGCAAAACGATTCTATCAGCCGGATGGAAAGAGGTTTATGATAATCGCTTTGAGGATGAAGATTCGGTAGACGATTTGAAAGAACAGATTTTACCCCATATTGAAAAGGGAGATCTATTAACCATTCAACTAATCGCACAAACAACGGGTCAAACAAAGCCGCCGGCACATTTTAATGAGGCGACATTACTTTCTGCAATGGAAAACCCTGTGAAGTATATGGAAGCAGGGGATAAACAATTAGCTGATACGTTAAAATCAACCGGCGGATTAGGTACGGTTGCTACCCGTGCAGATATTATTGAAAAGCTATTCAATTCGTTCTTAATCGAAAAGCGCGGCAAAGATATTCATATAACTTCTAAAGGGCGCCAATTATTAGATCTAGTACCTGAAGAACTGAAATCTCCTGCACTCACTGCCCAGTGGGAACAGAAGCTTGAACAGATTGCTTATGGAAAGTTAAAAAAAGAAGTATTTATTGGTCAAATGAAAAACTATACAAAAGAAATCGTTGCTGAAATAAAATCCAGCAATAAAAAATACAAACATGATAACATTTCAACTAAAAATTGCCCAGATTGTGGAAAACCAATGCTTGAAGTGAACGGTAAAAAAGGGAAAATGCTCGTATGTCAAGACCGTGAATGCGGGCACCGTAAAAACGTCTCACGTGTCACAAATGCAAGATGTCCACAATGCCACAAAAAATTAGAACTTCGCGGTGAAGGGGAAGGGCAAATCTTTGCATGTAAATGCGGGCATCGTGAAAAACTATCTGCTTTCCAGGCGCGCCGTGAAAAGGACTCTCGTGGAAAAGTAGATAAACGTACGGTACAAAAGTATTTAAAAAACCAGCAGAAAAATGAAGAACCTTTAAATAATGCTTTAGCAGAGGCATTAAAGGGATTAAAGTTTGATTAACAAATAAAAAAGACGAGTCCTGCACTGCTGGTCAGCAGAGAAGGACTCGTCCTTTTTAGATATATAATTTCAGGTTTATTTTGCGTTATTGAGTTTCTTCAGGATCTAACCGGTTTTTAAAGGCTTCTTGAGTAACAATAAGCTCTTCGTCTTCTTGAGCTTCTGTTGTATGTCTTTCAACTAGGTGTTCTGGAAATTTTCCAGGATGATTTTTCTTTTTGTGATCAAAACTTTTGCCGCGTCCCATTATTGCACACTCCTTTCTGATTCTTCGATAGTTTTTGTTGGTAAAACAATATTTATTCTATTGAAAATGAAGGGAGGATGATAAAAGTTTAAATCGTGAAATTTTTCACAAAAAGTCCATAGATTTTTTAACTCCAACATTATATAATAAAAATGTTCAAATATTCACATGATAAATGTTTGAACCCCTCCCCCTAATTATTAGTTGAATAGAAAACAACCCTAAGGTGATGCTCTTGCCCCAAGAGCATCATTTTTTTTATACTCTTCAATTAAAATCATGATTAATTCTGCAAAATCTAAAATAGCTTTACATTTTTTCTATCAATTTTAAAAAGTATCTAAAGAAGTTTCAAGTTTTGTCGAAATAAATAGTAACGATAATAGTATGAGATAGGTGAGATAGATGGATTTAGCTACAATAGTTGGAATTATATTAGGAATCATTGCAATCGGGGTTGGGATGGTATTAAAGGGAGTAGCTATATCTGCGTTGGCTAATCCGGCCGCGTTCCTGATTATCATTTTGGGAACCATTGCATCAGTTGTCATCGCCTTTCCGATGGCAGAAATAAAAAGAATTCCCAAGTTGTTTGGAATTCTTTTTACTGAGAAAAAGACAGCTAGTTACACCGATTTAATTCAGTCGTTTTCTGATTTAGCCCAACTGGCTAGAAAGGAAGGGCTGCTCGCTCTTGAGACAAAGATAAATGAGGTGGACGACCCCTTCTTAAAAAATGGATTATCACTTGCAGTTGACGGTCAATCAGCTGATTATATCCGTGATGTGCTGACGGAGGAAATAGAAGCAATGGAGGAAAGGCATGAATCCGGAGCTTTAATATTTTCTCAGGCAGGGACATATGCCCCTACTCTTGGCGTATTAGGAGCTGTAATAGGCTTGATTGCCGCGCTAGGAAATATGAAAGATACGGATGCATTAGGTCATGCCATTGCTGCAGCCTTTATTGCAACCATGATTGGGATTTTCACCGGATATGTGTTATGGCACCCATTTTCCAATAAATTAAAAAGAAAGTCAAAAATTGAGTCACAGCAAAAATATATGATGATTGAGGGGATTTTATCTATTTTGGAAGGAGAGGCGCCAAGAGTCATAGAACAAAAGCTGGCTTCCTATCTTCCTGCAGGTGAAAGAAGAAAATTTCTTGAAGGCAGTGTGAATAATAATGAGCAGACGTAAAAAAAAGAAAAAAAAAGGCGAGGAACATATTGATGAATCGTGGCTTCTTCCATACTCTGATTTACAAACCTTGCTAGTCGCTTTATTTATTGTTCTATTTGCAAGCAGTACAGTTAGTGAGCAAAAGCTCATCGTTTTTTCTCAAGCTTTTAGCAGTGAATTGTTAACCGGAGGTACAGGAGTTTTCGACTATCCTGGTCCAATTCCTACTAAGGATCGGGGCTTAACCGAAGTAGATGATAAAAATCAATCTCAGGAGCAAGTTCCAGAGGACGTGGAGGAAACAGATGAACAACGAGCTGAACATGAGCGACTGGAGGCCATTCAAGATAAAGTTAATTCCTATATAGAAGAAAATGGGCTGGGAGAGCAGTTAGACACTTCATTAACCGTAGCTGGGTTATCTGTTAGAATTAGAGATAATGTTCTCTTTGACTCAGGAGTTGCAGAAGTCCGAGCAGAAAATATTAGTATCGCCAATGAAATTTCGAAATTATTGGAGATGGACGTGCCAAGAAGTGTAATTGTAAGCGGCCATACAGACAATGTACCAATCAAAAATGCTCGCTTTGATTCAAACTGGGAACTAAGCGTTATGCGAGCTGTTAATTTTATGAAGCTAATGCTGGAAAATCCAAACCTTAATCCGCAGCTATTTAGTGCAAAAGGATATGGAGAGTTCCAGCCTATTGCAGCAAATGATACAGCAGAAGGCAGAGCTCAAAATAGGCGTGTTGAAATATTAATCCTGCCAAGAAGCGATGAAACTATTCAATGATGAAAGAGAGGGTGCTGAATCCTCTCTTTCATCTTAGGTCATTTTATGTTTAATGCTGGTTTTTGAATTTAATAAATTCTAAGTAAAGAGAGAAATCCTTCTTCGTTATTCCCTGATTTATGGCTTCAGTAAATAGTTCAATCCATTCCTCGTCTAAGTGGTTCACTTCTTTTTTTGAATGTTGATTTTCCTCAAGTAAATCTTCTACCGTTGTACCTAAAGAGTTAGCAAGCTTTGAAAGAATAAACAGGGATGGGTTCTGTTGAATTCCTCTTTCAATATAGCTTAAGTATGATTTAGAAATACCAGCTTTCAATGAAAGTTCATTTATAGAATATCCTCTTAATTTTCGTAACTGTTTAATTCTATTCCGCATCATGAATATTTCTCCTAATCAATAAATGAAAGAATGTCTATTTATACATTATAAAGAACGATTGGTTCAATAAAAAGTACAATCCATAAAAATCATACATTGTGACTAGGTGATAAAAGAGCATTTAGTATAAAGAATAAAAATGACAGAATAGAGACCTATTATAAAAGTAGTATGATATTATGAGTGGGAAAACAGCAGATTACACATCATAACAACTTCATAGTTAGGAGTAAAGATTCAGTTTGGTTCGATTATATTGATTTTTTAAAAAATTGGCAATAAAATTAAAAGTACATGACAAATAGTGACAGTTTTTATTGATGTGATAAGTTAAAATAAAAAACACAAACCAGAAAATTTTGCTCGGAAAATGCAGAGTGTAATAGGTGGATTATATCTAAGATGGTTACCATGCAATCAAAGCTGTTTGGGAGGCTATTAATGTGAGCGAGGGGAAGGAACAGAACACAAAATACGACATCGAGTGGATCCAACTGATGACAGAAGCAAAAAGTCTAGGTATTGATATTGAAGAAATTAGGGATTTCTTACATAATCAAATACATAGATAGTCTATAGTTTTATAATAGGAAATCCGCCGTTTATATTAATGGTTTAGTGTTTCTCCACTGAGAAACGCTTTTTTTTATATATTTTATCCCACTCCTACTGCCTGTATAAGGTCCATTTGTGGAATCACAGACTGTGGGCTTTAACTAAACCATCAGTGGGGAATGAAGAAAACCCCAACTGATAGAAGTTTCACTGTACCAGCAGGGGAATAAACTCCTTGATGTTCTTATTGCTTCAGGAAATAAGAACATCAAGGAGTTTATGGTTATTTAAAGTCTATTCATGCTGACCAGAAAGATTAAAGCTATCCAAGCTTATTTCTTCTGACTTTCTTTCCATTTGTTGTATTCGAGGAAATCACGGAACTGCTCTTTTGATACACCTGATTCCATTGCCTCTTGAACAAGCTTCATCCATTCTGAATCCAATTCGTCCTTTTTAGGCTGTTCAAGGATTAGACTGTCTACAGGCACCCCAAGTACTGTGGAAATCTTTTCTAAAAATTGTATAGAAGGATTTGTTTGTAAATTTCGTTCAAGAGAACTTAAGTAGGACTTTGCTACTCCTGCTTTGAGAGCGAGTTCCGATAATGATATTTTCTTTTCCTGCCGAATTTTTTTTACGCGATCACCAATCATTTAATTCACTCACTTTATTGTATTGTCTAGTTAATATCACTGTAGAATGTTTTTGTAAACCTCTTACAAAAGGTGAGGTTAAGCAAACGCTTGCATTCTCCATTGTCTATATTAATATAATAACAGAAACAGACAATTTGTTCTATATAAAGAACGAACTATATAATCTAAATTACTATTTACTCACATTTTGCCATATTTTAAGGCGAAATAGTAGTCTAAATTTAGAAGTTTTTTTTATTTGGATAGAATAATGTAATAAAAATACATGAAAAGATAGTATTTCTTCTATTTAAACTAATTTATATGAAACGTTTGGTTTTTGCAAGATGCCTTGAAAATCACTACAATGAATGTAGAATAATGAGTAGTTTACCGAATGGAAGAGAGGATATATAAATGATTATTTTAAAATCAGAGAGAGAAATTGAAAAAATGAAGAAGGCTGGTGAAATCCTAGCTTCTGTACATAAGCAGTTGGCAAAAATGATTAAACCAGGAGTGACTACATGGGAAATTGAAGAATTTGTAGATAAATATTTAAAAAGACAAGGAGCTGCGCCTGAACAAAAAGGATATAGAGGTTATCAATATGCTACATGTGCCAGCATTAACGATGAAATTTGTCATGGATTTCCTAGAAAAGAGCCACTAAAAACAGGTGATATTGTGACAATTGATATGGTTGTGAATTTCAATGGTGCGCTGGCGGATTCAGCTTGGTCCTATGCAGTTGGACAAGTATCTGAAGAGAACCAAAAATTATTGGATGTAACAAAAAAAGCACTTTATATTGGAATAGAGCAGGCAAAGGTCGGTAATCGAATCGGTGACATCGGACATGCCATTCAAACCTATGTAGAGGGTGAGGGTTTTTCTGTTGTACGTGATTTCATTGGTCATGGAATTGGCAATGTTATTCATGAAAAACCAGACGTTCCACACTACGGTCTTCCAGGAAAAGGTCCTCGTATTAAAGAGGGGATGGTGTTCACAATCGAACCAATGGTCAATATTGGAACTTATAGAATGAAGATGGATAATAATGGGTGGACATCAAGGACAGAAGATGGAAAGAATTCTGCACAATATGAGCATACCATTGCTATTACAAAAAATGGTCCAATGATTATAACGAATCAAGATTAAGCTTCCTATCATGGATTCACCCATGAGGAATGAATCCTCATGGGTGAATCAAAAGTTTATCCCACTCTTAACGGGCAGTAAGACCCCCACCTCAAGATTCTGAGTATAGAAAAGAAGATAGGTGGGGGATCAACTGCCCGTAAAGGTCCGATTGGTTCAACTAACCATCAGTGGGGGATGAAGAAAACCCCCACTGATGGAAGTTTCACTTTATCTTATTGCTTTCTTAAACTGCCAAGTTCTTCAACAATCGCTTGCATTTCATTTGGACTAAAGGAGTTTTTCTTCATCACTAATTCATAAATTTCCTTTAGCTCTTCATACATATTCTCGTCAAAATGGGAAGGCTTAATAGCTCCAAAATTTAGTACATTTAATTTTTCTTTTATTTTCTCGATCATATACTCCACATTTTCAACTGACTTTTCTGCTAAGTTCATAGTACTCATCCTCTCGTTTTATCTTTGCCATACATACTGTATAAGTATAGGTACTGATGTTTGCTAATAGAGCAACGGCAAGGATAATCTTTCTTTTCATCTTTCCATGTTCATATAAAAATGTCAATAATATTAAAACGGTGAAGAGAGATTATTCGGTACTAAAATAGGTTTGAACATGTCAATTATGATAAAGTAGTGAGTAATAAAAAATGGAAAGGAGAGGAAAGAATAGTATGATACGTGTGTTATTTGTTTGTCTGGGGAATATTTGCAGGTCACCAATGGCAGAGGCATTGTTCCGTGATCTTGTTAAAAAGGAGGGGCTTGCGGATATAATTAAAATTGACTCTGCTGGAACAGGAGATTGGCATATCGGCAATCCTCCTCATCAAGGTACAAGAGAAATTCTTAAGAAATATCAAATATCTGATGAAGGATTAAAGGCCCGCCAAATGACGAGTGCTGATTTAACCTTTGATTATATTATTGGAATGGATTCTGAGAATATCAAGAACATAAAAAAGCTAGGTACTTTACCTTCAAATGTCAAGGTCAAACGTCTCCTTGATTTTGTAGTGAATAAACAAGAGATGGACGTTCCGGATCCTTATTACAGTGGTAATTTTGAGGAAGTGTATGAACTTGTAAAAGAAGGCACAGAAAACCTTTTAATGGAAATAAAGAAAGACTTACAGGAAAAAGGAGTAATCAAATGAGCAGCTCTAAGTTTTGGAAAGGTGTCATCATTGGTGCTGTTGCTGGCGGAGTCATTAGTTTATTGGATCGGGCAACAAGAGACTCTGTGTTGGAGAACTGTCATAAAGTTACCGGGAAGGTATCTCATTATGTGAAACATCCCGGAGAAGTAGTTGAATATGTCAAAGAATCTACTGGTAAAATACGTTCAACGATTGAAGAGGTTGGGGAAGAGGTATCTTTTATTGCTGAAAAAATTGAGGAGCTCAGAGAGATTACTCCACAGGTTGTAGATGTAGTAATGGATACGAAAGAGGCGTTTGTTGATAAAGAAAATGATTTGGAAAGGGAAAGATAGGCTGATCCAACTTTCCCTTTGATAGGAAGGAGGTATGAAAAAATAATGACATTGGTAAAGCATATATATAGAAACCTAATGGACGATGATGTTTTTGGTATTGCTGCACAATTATCATACTTTTTTCTGCTTTCATTATTCCCGCTTCTTATTTTTTTGATGACCTTATTTCCTTACATACCCGTTACCCAAGAAGATTTGCTTAATCTGTTTCGTGACTTTGCTCCTAGCGGGACGATGGAATTAATAGAATCCAATTTAAATCAAGTGTCACAAAAAAATGGTGCCCTTTTATCATTTGGGATTATTGGAACAGTATGGTCTGCATCAAATGGAATCAATGCGATTGTCAAGGCATTTAACAAGGCGTATGGAGTAAAGGAAGGGCGATCCTTTCTTAGGGCGAGATTTATGTCAATCATCTTAACCTTTGCTATGATTTTGGTGATCGTGGTAGCGCTTATTCTTCCTGTATTTGGGAAACATATCGGTACGTTTCTTTTCGCACAATTAGAGTTGTCAGCTCAATTTATTGCTGTCTGGAATGCTTTGCGCTGGTTGGTTAGTTCGATTATTATTTTTGTCATATTTATTGGGTTATATTGGCTTGCTCCAAGTAAGAAGTTTGCTTGCAGAAGTGCTATTCCTGGGGCGGCATTTGCTACCATTGGCTGGATTTTAACTTCATTTGCCTTTTCCTACTATGTGAGTAATTTTGGCAATTACTCGGCTACCTATGGCAGTATCGGTGCCATTATTGTATTAATGGTATGGTTTTATATTTCGGGAATTATTATTATTATCGGCGGAGAGGTAAATGCTTTTTTCAGCAATCGTGTAAAGGATTGTTAAACTTCCTCCAATTCCCTATAGTATTTCTTCTATTGCTGTTAAAAATAGAACAGGGGAACCTTATTACCCAGTATCATTTAGGAGGCATAACCATGACTAAACATACAAAAAAAGATGGCAGTACAAAGCAGCAAAAAAGTAAAAATCAATCAACTAAAAAATCATCCAGCTCAGCTAACGGTTCAAATGGATATCACTAAAACAAAAGGTCTGGAATTTTC
Organism: Niallia endozanthoxylica; assembly: GCF_008710145.1. Taxonomy (GTDB): domain Bacteria; phylum Bacillota; class Bacilli; order Bacillales; family Cytobacillaceae; genus Bacillus_BD; species Bacillus_BD endozanthoxylica. Next base: position 87,853 of record NZ_VYKL01000005.1, on the reverse strand, counting down.
CAGACCTTTTTACTTAGATGCTCTAGTGTCCATGGAAGACATAGGCACGTGGTGATTATGAATATAGATGTTCTGCTCTACTATTTAAATCGCAATAATCTTAAGCCGTTTAATATGACTAGAATGGTACTTCCTTCATGGCCGATGACACCCAATGGCAGATTGACAGCCTGTAAAAAGTTAGATGAAATGAGCAGCATGATAACACTGATAGAGAAGATGACATTCTGTTTGACAATTTTGTTCATTCTTTGTGAAAGGCGAATGGCTTCTGAAATTCGCGGCAAATCATTTTTCATCAGTACAATGTCCGCCGTCTCAAGAGCAACATCGGTTCCGCCGCCCATCGCAATTCCAACATTAGCTGTGGCAAGTGCAGGAGCATCATTAATCCCGTCACCAACCATGGCAACATTTCCATACTTTTCTTTTAATTTTTTGACATGCTCTACTTTATTTTCAGGCAGACATTCTGCAATGTATTCATCTACATGACATTCAGCGGAAATCGCTTGTGCCGTGCTTGAACTGTCACCGGTTAACATGATGGTATAAATCCCTTGTGCTTTTAATTGGTCAATTGCTTTTTTCGTTTCTTCACGAACATTATCTTTTAAAGCGATTATCCCAGCCAGCTTATTTCCCTTTTGGACATAGACAATCGTTTTTCCTTCTGATTCCAGCTTTTTTATCGTTTGCTCCATATCTTGATTAATAGTAGCATCTTCAACAAATCCTGCTTTACCAATCTTCCACTCCTCACTATGAATGACTGCTTTCACTCCCCATCCGGGTACATCTTCAATGCCGTCAGGGTGAAGGAGGTCTAATGTTAGTTTTTCCTTCGCATACTTAACGATGGCGCTTGCGAGAGGATGATTGGAATGACTTTCAATTGAGGCGGCAATAAGCAACACTTCTTTTTCATCAAGTCCCTTATTGATAACAAAGTCCGTTACTTCAGGTTTTCCTTTTGTTAATGTTCCTGTCTTATCAAAAGCAATTGCCTTAATATGATTTAAATTTTCTAAATGAATTCCGCCTTTAAAAAGAATTCCATGTCTGGCTCCATTTGAAATGGCTGCTAAGGTCGCAGGCATAATAGAAGATACAAGTGCGCACGGTGAAGCGACTACAAGCAATACCATTGCACGGTAGAAGGTTTCATTCCAGCTCCAACCTAGTAAGAAGTGAGGAAGAAACATCATTAATAAGACTGTTGCCAGTACAATTTTTACATAATTCCCTTCAAAGCGTTCAATAAAAAGCTGGGAAGGAGATTTTTCACTTTGTGCAGATTGGACTAACTCTATAATCTTTTGGAATAATGTTTCATTGGCAGGCTTGGTGATCTCCACTGTAATGGAGCCGTTTAAATTCACAGTGCCTGCGAAAATATCATCCTGACTTTGTTTGGTAACTGGAATGGATTCTCCAGTGATAGCAGCTTCATCAATTGTCGTAATACCCTTCAGTATCTTCCCATCGGAAGGGACTCTTTCTCCCGGCTTAATGAGAATATGGTCGCCTATGTTTAGTTCAGCAACACTTACTCGCTCTTCCCTTCCGTTCGTTACACGTAATGCTTCCTCGGGCTGAAGCTCCATTAAGGAAGATATTTCTTTGTGGCTTTTGTTCATTGTATAGGTCTCTAATGCACCGCTTAAGGCAAAAATAAAAATTAATATCGCACCTTCAGTCCAATAGCCAATGATAGCAGATCCAATCGCTGCCAGAATCATCAGCATCTCTACATTGAGCTCTTTATTCTCAATGGTCGCTTCAATTCCTTCCTTTGCTTTAGCGAAGCCTCCAATGATAAATGCAGCAATATATAATATCATGGAAAGTGTTCCACTTTCGTTTCGATCTAGTAACCAGCCAAGCAAAATAAATAATCCACATACAATGGCCGCAATTAATTCCAAATTAATTTTAGCCTTTTCCCAAAGACTTTCTTGTGAAATAATCTCTTTGCTTTCTAAGACTTGAACCTTTGTCTCCATTTTATTTCCCCCTTTTTATATTTTTTACTATTTTCATACTATAAACTTCTTAATTGAGAAGAATAATCACAATCAATACCCTTAAAAAACACGAAAGCTGCCACCATGATGGTGACAGCAAAAAAGGATTATTTTTATATTATCTCAACTTTACCATACACAAGGTGTTTAAGAAAAGAAAGATGACTTATGATTTAATATAGAAATTTTCTGGATATTATATGATGCTGCATGTATGTTTGGTTACAGGTATATTTAGAATTTGAAAGGCTTTAGATAAAGAAAATGACCTAAAATAATCTTCCTATGGATAATCTCGTATAACTCCGAAAACAATATACTATGTGTTATTCAGCCTGTAATATTGAAAGGAGTTCTTTAGCGTGAAGAAAAAACTAATTTATGCGATTATCGGACTAGTTGTCATGCTTTCCTTCCTGCCATTTGCTAAAGCGGAAAAGCAGCAGGAGAAAGCAGAACAGCCTCCTAAACAAACGATTTCGGTTCCGAGTTCAGTTATGAATATCGCAAAAGATAATACATATCCAAATCCACATGTCGATATGCCGAGATTAGAACCTAGTGATTTGACAAAAGAACTTATTGAATCATCTAAAGTAAAAATTGAAAATCCTGATCTTATCCGCATGCTGAACGAAACGACTGTGAACAGTACACCTTTTGCTCTTGGCTATCGCGCGATTGTGTATCTTGGGCAATGGCCTTTAAATTATGAATCTGTTGAAACGGCTCCTAATTGGGAGTATCAAAAAATTAATACAAACTATTTTGATAATCGTGGTGGAAATTCTCCATATCAGATTCATTATGTACAGGAAGCGCAGAAAATTATCCGAGGCGGCTTAACGGCAAAGGTAGCCAATACGGAGGAAGTGAAAAATATGATGATGATAAAGGCCATGCAAAAGTCTGGACTGCCGTTATCATTTGAAACAATTATTGGAGGGGGGACGAAAAAGGATCAAATTTATAATGTTCCGCCGAAAATGCTTGGATACTTACATGCGTATGCACCAGCAGTAAATGAGAAGGGAAAAGTAACCTACGGTGAAGTGTACTTGATGTTAAAAGGCGGCAAGAAAATGATTGTGATTAAAAATGTCACTTCACAAGGAATCAGTGCTTGGATTCCAATCCAAGACCATGTTTCATTCGGATTTATGGCTAGCGAACACCCGCGTTAAAAAGCTGTCATTAAAAGGTGTCAGGCACCGCCAAAAGACAAAATGCTATGATTTGTCCATATGCGGTGCCTGACACTAATTCTTTTAGAGTAATGATTTTCTGTTTTGAAAGTCTAATTCTTTATAGTAGCTGTTTTTCACTAACACATTTGGACCAAGACAGCGAACTTCCGGGCAATGGCAGTTAAGAGATGAGGCTAATTTTGTACTAAGCCAGTGGTCAAACACATCGACTAGACGGTCGTTCTGAATATTGCCAAGCGGCGGAGTATCACCGAAATCGGTCACAATGACATCCCCTGTGAAAATATTAATATTCAGGCGGGAGCGGCCGTCGGGATCGTTTCGAACGGTAACATTTTTTTCCTCAGATAGTCTTTTTAGCAGATGTAAATCTTCTTCATTACCTATGCAGGAATAGAAAGGCAGAGTTCCAAACAGCATCCAGGTGTCCTTATCACGGATGTCTAAAAGCTGATGAATACTGGCGCGAATTTCATCTAAACTAAGAGTTTCTAATGATGAGGCGAAATCAGATGGGTACATCGGATGTATTTCAATCCTCTGGCATTTCATTTCATGGACAATTTGGTTATGAATATGCTCAAGGTGCGGCAGTGTCCTCTTGTTCAACATCGTTTCAGCCGAAACCATCACACCGCTATCTGCTAATAGACGACTGTTTTGAATCATTCTATGAAACATCTGTTTTCGTTGCTCTTTTGTTGGTTTACGCTCCATTCTAGCAAAGCCGCCTTCAATAAAATCCTCCTCCGTACCCCAATTATGTGAAATATGGAGGACATCTAAATAAGGGATAATGGGCGCATAACGTTCTATATCAAGGGTTAAATTAGAATTAATCTGTGTACGCACACCTCGGTCAGAAGCATATTTCAATAATGGTACAACATATTGCGCTACTGATTTACTTGAAAGAATCGGTTCTCCTCCCGTAATACTCAGCGAACGTAAATGTGGGATTTCCTCAAGCCGTCTCAGTAACAGTTCTAGAGGAAGACCTTCATCATCCTTCGCCTTTAGTGTATAACCAACAGCACAATGCTCACATCGCATATTGCATAAGTTTGTTGTAGTAAACTCGATATTTGAGAGAGTCAGTTTTCCATGCTCTGTTATATCCATGTAGGCTTCCCACGGATCATATTTAGGTGTTAGTTTTTGTTTTTCAGAGAGCATTTTTTTCTCCTTCCCGAAATTCCTATATTTTTCTGGTACATTTTTCAACATAGTCATTATTCATTTTTAACGAAACGGTGTCAATACAGATTCATATGAAGGAAAAGAGATTTCATGAATTAATTATCCAGTTGTGTTATTAATATTGAATGGAAATAATAATAGTAGTTTTTTCAGGAAACTTATTTCTTCATGGTATTGCTTAATAGGTAAATTTTCGATAGGATGAATACGATAGTGAAAGGAGCGAGTTTTTTTGGGTAGTCCGACACATGATAAAAATAAGCAGGTTTCCTTTTTAAAGCAGCGTCTGAACATGTTTATGGATGTTTTAGATGCGATTGATCCAGAGGAAACCGATATTGATGATATTGACCGTTTAATTGAGATGATTGATGATATTGAATCAAAATGCCGCGAATTTAATAACCGGGAAGAAAAGAGTCATATTTAATTGACTCTTTTTTCTTTTTAAATCCACTGTATACGAGTATAATTAAAGGTGTCAAAATTATCGAAAAATAAGGTTATGTTTCAGGAGAGAGGAGAAATCATTCATGAATATTGAAAAATTTCAAGAGAGTATGTACAAGCTGATTGTTGAAACATCAACCCAGCTTCCTAAAGATGTTCGCCGAGCGATTCAGGCAGCAAAGGAAAAGGAAAATGCCGGTACAAGATCAGCGATGGCTCTCGGAACCATTACGAATAATATTAAAATGGCTGATGATAATATATCACCGATTTGTCAGGATACAGGTCTTCCAACATTTAAAATTAAAACTCCTGTTGGAGCGAACCAAATCGAAATGAAAAAGGCAATCTATAATGCCATTGCAGAAGCAACGAAGAATGGGAAGCTTCGTCCTAACTCTGTAGATTCATTAACAGGTAAGAACAGCGGAAATAATCTTGGTCTTGGCGTCCCGGTTATTAAATTTGATCAATGGGAAAAGGATTATATTGATGTTCGCCTAATCTTAAAAGGCGGCGGCTGTGAAAATAAAAACATTCAATACAGCCTTCCTTGTGAGTTAGAAGGTTTAGGCCGCGCAGGACGTGACCTAGATGGAATTCGCAAGTGTATTCTTCATTCTGTATATCAGGCTCAAGGACAAGGCTGCAGCGCAGGGTTTATTGGAGTGGGTATCGGGGGAGACCGTTCCAGCGGCTATGATTTAGCAAAAGAACAGCTTTTCCGTTCAAATGATGATGTGAACCCAATTGAAGAACTGCGTCAGTTAGAAGAATATATCATGGATAACGCCAATACATTAGGAATTGGAACAATGGGATTCGGCGGTGAAACGACTCTTTTAGGCTGTAAAATTGGTGTGATGGACCGTATTCCAGCCAGCTTCTTTGTGTCCGTTGCGTATAACTGCTGGGCATTCCGCCGTTTAGGTGTTGCCGTAAATCCGGAAACAGGCGATATTAATGAGTGGATGTACCAAGAAGGTGAAAAAATTGACTTTGGTGCTGAAGCGGAAAAGGAAAGTGCAGCAGCTTCAGAAACAACTGTAAATGTTGTTGAATTACAAGCACCTATTACGGAAGAACAAATCCGTCAATTAAAAGTGGGGGATGTTGTTCGTATTAATGGAAGAATGTACACAGGCCGTGACGCAATTCATAAATATCTATCCGATAATGATTCACCAGTTGACTTAAATGGACAAATTATCTATCACTGTGGTCCTGTTATGTTAAAAGATGAAGATGGAAATTGGCATGTAAAAGCAGCTGGTCCAACTACAAGCATTCGTGAGGAGCCTTATCAAGGCGACATCATGAAACGTTTTGGTATTCGTGCGGTTATTGGTAAAGGCGGAATGGGTCCAAAAACATTGGCTGCTTTACAAGAGCATGGCGGAGTTTATTTGAACGCTATCGGCGGTGCAGCACAGTACTATGCAGACTGTATTAAATCCGTAGATGGTGTTGATTTAACACAATTTGGTATTCCGGAAGCCATGTGGCACCTGCAAGTTGAAGGCTTTACGGCTGTTGTAACAATGGATTCTCATGGAAACAGTCTTCACAAGGACGTCGACCAATCTTCACTAGATAAATTAGCTCAATTTAAAGAGCCGGTATTTAAATAAGAATTAATTGATTTCTTAAAAAGGATGAACGCTTTTGTTCATCCTTTTTTCTTTTTATTGGAAAGATAAAAGCCGCATGATTCTGCTACACTCAGAAACAATAAAAACAACAAGAATAACCCGATAAGGAGAAGTGTACATGAAGAGATTAATGAAACAATTGATCATTGCGGGTGTATTACTTTTTGTTTCTGTTTCGAGTGTTTCGGCAGAAAGTTATCCAAACCGTCCGATTCACTGGGGCTTTAAAAAAGCATCAGATGGTATTCCAGCAGAAGCGGGACAAGAATGGGATGATATACTCAAAAGGCATGGGGCTTACTATAAAGGAGACCCAAATAAAAAGGATATTTATTTAACCTTTGATAATGGATATGAAAATGGGTATACAGAGAAAGTACTAAATGTTCTAAAAAAGGAAAAAGTACCAGCCACTTTTTTTGTTACAGGGCATTATTTAGAAACAGAACCGAAACTTGTTAAAAGAATGGTAAAGGAAGGGCATATTGTTGGGAATCATTCATGGCATCATCCTGATTTAACGCAGGTAAGCGATGAACGGTTAAAGGAAGAGCTTGAAAAGGTAAAAGAGAAAACGGAAGAACTGACAGGCGTGAAAACAATGAACTATATTCGCCCTCCTCGGGGGATATTTAGCGAAAGGACAATGGCGTTAGCAAATGACGAGGGTTATACTCATGTATTCTGGTCATTAGCCTTTAAGGATTGGCAAACCGACCAGCAAAAAGGCGCTCAATATTCATATGATAATATTATGAGGCAGATCCATCCAGGTGCGGTTCTTCTTCTTCACACGGTTTCAAAGGATAATGCAGAAGCACTAGAAAGTGTAATAAAAGACCTAAAAAAGCAAGGCTATACATTCAAAAGCCTTGATGACCTAACAAAGAAAAATACCAAAGATAGAAAAACAAAGAAACAAAAGCAAAAAAAGAAGGATTAATTTAACGCGTTGAAGTGCTGGGGGAGACCCCAGCACTTCAACGCGTTATAGTTATAGATAAAAACGGAACATGAATTATTCAACAATCCAAGGGGTGAAATTAAAATTGAATAAAACATGAACCACAGTTCAAGTATTACATCGATTCTAATTAGTGTCAATAAAAATGAACTTTGGTTCAGCTTTTCTTCTGTGGTACTATTAAGCAGAGGTGATTGTATGTCTGAGCATGAAGACCGGCAGCTCGTTGGGGCTTTTCCTTATGTACCCCAACAGAAAAGGGCCCAGCAAAAAAGGAATTCATTGCTTGAGAGTGGTCGTGAATTGTTTATTAAGAATGGCTATGAGCCCACAACGGCTAAGGAAATTGCCACACATGCCGGGGTGGCAATTGGCACCTTTTACCGATATTTTTCCGATAAACGCCAGCTGCTATTATCATTATTACAAAATCAATTAGATAAAATGCTTCCCCCGGAACCTAAATGGGTTATGGCGAATCCTGAACGATTCCTTGCCTCCATTCTAGAAAGTCATTTCAAACAGCTCGAACAAATAGGTCTGCACCAAGTGCTGCCTGAATTAATCATTCGGGACCCTGAATTAGCTGAAGTATTAATACAATCAAGAAAAAATTGGCATGCGAGGATCCTAACGGGACTCCAGCAAGCAAAAGAAAAGGGGTTAACATGGCCTGATTTAGAACTGGAAATGGTAGCTTGGTCCATTTTGGTTATACTGGAAAATATACCAAAGAAAGAAAAAGAGAGCGGGCTGAAGACGGATTGTGTCGAATTGGCAAAAATTATTTGCCGTATGGTTTTCCCGCCAAAAGGGATGACACCTTAAACCGTCAATCGTACATATTTCATGGATACTGTAAATAATGGAGTGAACATAAACATGCAGAAAGAACAAGATGTCCAAATTGAGTTAAATCAAACCTTTCCATTAACAATCAAACGACTTGGAATTAATGGGGAAGGCGTAGGTTATTTTAAAAGAAAAGTGGTCTTTGTCCCTGGAGCCTTACCTGGAGAAGAGGTTGTAGTAGAAGCAACAAAGGTTCATCCTAAATTTACAGAGGCAAGGATTAAGAACATTCGCAAATCATCTGAATTTCGTGTGCAGCCCCAGTGTCCTGTATATGAGGAATGCGGCGGATGTCAGCTGCAGCATCTTCAATACGACCAGCAGCTAAAAGAAAAACGAGATATTGTGATTCAGTCTATCGAGCGGCATACAAAGTTACCAATTGAACAATTGGATATAAGAGAGACAATGGGGATGGAGAATCCTTGGAATTACAGAAATAAAAGTCAATTTCAAGTTGGTCACAAAGATGGAAAAGTCCTTGCCGGCTTGTACGGTATGAATTCCCATAGTCTCATAAATATAGATCAGTGCGTGGTGCAGCATCCAAAAACGAATAAGGCGATTGGAACCGTAAAAAAAGTCCTCCAAAAACTACAGATTCCCATTTATAATGAAAGATCTGGCAAGGGGATTGTCAGAACCATTGTTGCAAGGGTAGGAATTCAAACAGGTGAACTGCAAATCGTCTTGATTACGGCAAAATCAGAGCTTCCAAAGAAAGAGCTTTTGATTGAAGAGATTAAGAAAAGACTCCCGAATGTGAAATCAATTATGCAAAATATTAATGGTCAAAAGACATCCCTCATTTTTGGTGAAAAGACTGTTAATCTGGAAGGAAAAGATTTTATTCAAGAGACATTGGGCGATTTAAACTTTGAACTATCGGCAAGAACGTTTTTTCAGCTCAACCCAGAACAAACGGTAAATCTGTACAATGAAGTAAAAAAGGCAGCAAATCTTACTGGAAGCGAAAAAGTAGTGGATGCTTATTGCGGTGTAGGAACTATTGGTCTATGGGTGGCTGATAAAGCAGCAGAAATTCGCGGCATGGATGTGATCCCAGAATCCATTGAAGATGCTAAGAAGAATGCTGCCCGCCATGGAATCAAACATGCAAAATATGTAACGGGAAAGGCAGAGGTTATTTTACCAAAATGGGTTAAAGAAGGCTGGAAACCAGATGCCATTATCGTAGACCCGCCAAGAACAGGACTTGACCAGCAGTTATTACAGACGATTTTGAAAGTCAAACCAAAAAAGCTCATTTACGTTTCCTGTAATCCATCCACTTTAGCTAAGGATATCAATGTATTAGCAGCAAAATACAAGGTTGAATACATTCAGCCAGTTGATATGTTTCCGCAGACCTCACATGTGGAGTGTGTTGCGCAACTTATATTAAAGTAAACCATTCATTTGCAAGGATTAGGTGAATGAATTAACATTTTTATGGACGATACAATTGAAAAAATATTAGAATGGGTTAAGGTAAATAAGATTCTGCTTATGAGTATTTAAATAATGAATCTATAATGCAAAGTAAAGAAAAGATAGAATTGGAGAGAGCGTTGTGAGTAATCTAATTAAAGTAGGAATTGTAGGCTATGGTAATCTTGGTAGAGGAACGATTGAAGCAATCAAGCAATGTCCAGATATGGAGCTTGTGGCTATTTTTACAAGAAGAGCACCTGAAAATCTTTCAATAAATGAGCCAAATGTAGAGGTTTTGCATATTTCGAGTGCAGAAGAATATAAGGACAAAATTGATGTGATGATCTTATGTGGAGGTTCAGCAACAGATCTTCCAGATCAAGGACCATATTTTGCCAGACTGTTTAACACAATCGATAGTTATGATACACATGCAAAGATTCCTGAATATTTTAGTGTAGTGAATCAAGCAGCTAAAGAAAGTGGAAAGACTAGTATTATTTCTGTTGGCTGGGACCCTGGTTTATTCTCTCTGAATCGTTTAATGGCTGAATCCATTTTACCAACTGGTGAAACTTATACCTTCTGGGGAAAAGGACTGAGCCAGGGGCATTCAGACGCTATTCGTAGAGTCGAGGGTGTAGTAGGTGGCGTTCAGTATACAGTACCGATTGATGAAGCGATAGAGAAGGTTAAAAGTGGAGTAAATCCTGAATTATCTACAGGTGAAAAACACCGACGTGTTTGTTATGTGGTAGCAGAAGAAGGATATGACCAGGCAAAAATTGAACAAGACATTAAAACAATGCCTAACTACTTTGCTGACTATGATACAGAAGTAAACTTTATTACAGCAGAAGAATTAAAAGAAAACCATTCAAAATTGCCACATGGTGGATTTGTCATTCGAAGCGGAAAAACAGGAGAAGACAATAACCAAATTATTGAATTCTCGCTGAACTTAGATAGTAACCCTGAATTTACAGCTAGTGTACTAGTGGCATATGCAAGAGCAGCTTATCGTTTAAATAAAGAAGGACAAGCTGGTGCAAAAACGGTTTTTGATGTTGCACCTGGTTATCTGTCTCCAAAATCTGCAGAAGATTTGAGAAGAGACCTATTGTAATAGAGACTCCCGGCCCCCAGTACGTCAATGATTTGATGCTTCGGGGCTCAGGAAACGTGAATATAGATTGATTTTGTTTTTAATGATAAAAACTCACCAACATCCCATGTGTTGCCGCATACACTCCGGACATGTCGGGTGTGTGGCGCAACTCGTTTTAAACGTGTAACCTTAAAAATAAGCTTTTGCTAATCCGGCCTTGATTTCGTTAAAGAATACTTTTGCGATTTCGAGGTCTTTTTCCTGTTAAACTCATGTCAACCCAGTGTTCTTCCCATTTTCTTTTCAGTCTTTTTAGCAAAACTTTATTTTTCATTCGAACAGTGGAATGCATGGTTCATGGGGTGGATTTTAGCAGGAGATTATTTTTGCGATTGTGAAGTTAAAATAAAAATTTCTGACACAAACCCAGATTTGGTGAAAATAAATATTTCCAATCAGTTTGATAAAAAGTGCTTAGGCATGGTATAAGTGTAAAGGAAGCAGGGACATTCTGCTTTTTAATTTTGGGAGAACGGTTGACCTAGTATCTCATAATGAGAGGATTTGAATGTAAAGATGATAGATAATTTTTGGCGTGATTTACCACGACCTTTTTTTATACTGGCACCAATGGAAGAAGTGACGGATGTTGTTTTTCGCCATGTAGTGAGTGAAGCAGCCAGACCTGATGTGTTTTTTACAGAGTTTACAAACAGTGAGAGTTATTGTCACCCGGAGGGAATCAAGAGTGTACGCGGGCGTTTGACTTTTACGGAGGATGAACAGCCAATAGTAGCCCATATATGGGGAGATAGGCCTGAAAACTTTAGGCAGATGAGTATTGGTATGGCTGAACTAGGATTCCGGGGTGTGGATATCAATATGGGCTGTCCGGTACCTAATGTGACACAGAACGGGAAGGGAAGCGGCCTTATCCGTCGTCCAGAAGTGGCAGCAGATTTAATACAAGCAGCCAAAGCGGGAGGATTGCCCGTAAGTGTAAAGACAAGGCTTGGTTACAGTGATGTAGACGAATGGCAGGGCTGGCTGACACACATATTGAAACAAGATATTGTTAATCTTTCTATTCATCTGCGTACAAGAAATGAAATGAGCAAAGTGGATGCTCATTGGGAACTAATCCCGGAGATTAAGAAACTTCGTGACCAAGTGGCACCAGATACACTTTTGACGATTAATGGAGATATTCCTGACCGTCAAACTGGCTTGAAGCTTGCTCAACAATATGGTGTGGATGGAGTGATGATTGGGCGTGGTATTTTCAATAATCCATTTGCCTTTGAAAAAGAGCCGAAAGATCATAGCAGTAAAGAATTGCTTGATTTGTTAAGATTACATCTGGATCTTCATGATAAATATTCAAGTTTAGGGCTGCGTTCGTTCAAGGCTCTTCATCGCTTTTTTAAGATATATGTCAAGGGATTCCGAGGGGCAAGTGAATTAAGAAATCAATTAATGAGCACAGAGTCAACAGATGAAGTGCGCACATTGCTTGATAACTTTGCGTCAAAGAATTTTGATAGTGAGTAAAGAGCCGCTCCTTTGGACAGGCTCATATTTTTAAAAAGATAAAATGGAATTATATTTAAATGCCTTTCATCAGTTTATCTGAACTGATGGGAGGCATTTTTGCGTTCTATGAATAAAAATATCTATGGTTGTGTTAAATGGCTAACACAGCAGAATTTCCTTTACTCCCATGTCCGCTTCTACTAACTCGTGAGTGGTATGTTAATAAGGTTCTTTTTAATAAAGCCAGGAATAAACATTTAGGAGAGAAAAAAAGAAGGTGTTAAGGATGCACGAGATGTCACTTATGTTGGAGATAATTAAAATAGTTTCTGAAGATGCTAGATTACATGGTCTTAGTAAAGTAGATAAAATAGATGTGATTGTTGGTGATTTATCAAATGTACTGCCTGATGCACTAGAGTTAGCGTTTTTCCATTTTCAAAAACAAGGATTAGGCATTCTTGATGAACATACGAAATTCGAAATTATACGTGAAGCGGCGAAAGCAAAATGTCAAACCTGTTTGTTTGAGTTTACACCCGACTATAGAATGGCGCTATGTCCAAAGTGCAGGCTGCCAAATTGTTTACTCGTTTCCGGTGAAACCTTTAGGGTTGAATCATACGAAGGAAGTGATGAGCGGTGAAAATCAAGCTGCAAGAAGATGTGTTAAAAAATCAACACTTGGCTGCTGCATTCAATAGAGAAACATTCAAAAAGAATCATACTCTTGTCATTAACTTAATGAGCTCTCCAGGAGCGGGCAAAACGACTTTACTAGAAGAAACGATTAAAGCCTTAATGAATGAGTTTCATATGGCTGTGATTGAAGGTGATTTAGCAACGGAACTGGATGCAGAAAGATTACGTTCACTAGGAGTCAAAACAGTTCAGATTAATACAGTAGGAGGATGTCACCTTGATGCAAGGATGATTGCGAAAACATTACCAGATTTTGAACTAGATACGATTGATATTCTCTTTATTGAAAACATTGGGAACTTAGTTTGTCCGTCTAGTTATGATTTAGGACAAGATTATAAAGTGGTCGTTTTAAGTGTTCCCGAAGGCAACGATAAAATTCCGAAATATCCCGTCATGTTTAGACGTACAGATATAACCATCATCAATAAAATCGACCTACTTCCCTTTGTATCTTTCAATTTAGAAGAAGCGAAAAAAAACTTAAAAGAAATTAATCCACAAGCGCAATTCAAAGCATTATCAGCCAAAACAGGTGAAGGGATGGAGGAATGGATTCATTGGATAAAGGATGCCCAGCGTCAATGTACAAAGCCATAAAAATAATCGTGAAAGGAAAGGTACAGGGAGTTGGTTTTCGTCCATTTATCTACGCTCTTTCAAAAAAATATCATTTCAATGGAACGGTCCAAAATAATCTTGATGGTGTCATTATTTTGGCTGAAGGAGAGGAAGGGCAGTTAGAGAAGATGTTGGACGAAATCAAAAGGTACCCACCTAAATTAGCAAAAATTAATGAGGTAACCATTCATCAAATTCCGCTAGCCCAATACAAAGAATTTACGATTATTCCTAGTCAGGAAAATGGAAGGTCTATTCCCTGGATACCTAGTGATGCCGCAATTTGTGAGAATTGTTTAGAAGAAATGAAGGACCCATCTAATAGACGTTTTCAATATCCATTTATTAATTGCACTCAATGCGGACCGCGCTATACGATTATCAATCGTCTTCCGTATGATCGTTCAAATACGACAATGAAGGTATTTACGATGTGCCATGATTGCCAAGTAGAGTATGAAAATCCAACCAATCGAAGGCACCATGCTCAGCCTATTTGTTGTTCAGTTTGTGGACCTACTGTTACGCTCTATAACCAACGTGGGGAATCTTTGGCTGAAAACCAATCAGCCATCATCCAAACAGTTAATCTAATCAAACAAGGAAAGATTGTTGCAATAAAAGGAATAGGCGGTTTCCATTTAGCATGTGATGCTTACCAAGAGAAGGTAGTTGACCAATTAAGGCTTAAAAAGAAGCGACCACAGAAACCACTGGCTATTATGGCCAAGTCTTTAGAAGTGGTAAGAAAACTTTGTTTTATTTCCAGTTATGAAGAAGATATCCTTACTAGCTCCGAAATGCCAATCGTTATTTTACAAAGAAAAAGTGAGGGAATATTACCATCAAATATTTCTCCAGGTTTATCGACTATTGGAGTGATGCTGCCTTATACCCCATTACATCATCTTTTATTTGAAAATAAAAAGTTGGAATGTATCATAATGACGAGTGCGAATCCATCTGGTCTGCCAATTTTATATCGTGATGACCATTTAGAATACTTACAAAACATATGTGATTATATCTTAACTCATAACCGTAAAATCAATTTTCCCATTGATGATTCAGTTGTTCAATATGATGGAAAAAATACGATATTTGTACGGCGTGCGAGAGGCTTTTTTCCAGTGCCACGTAAAACAACATCCAATGTGGACCAAATTATTGCATTAGGTGGTAATCAAAAGAATACATTCTCTGTCGGAAAAAAGAATAGCATTGTCATGAGTTCTCATATAGGTGATTTAGAAAATGAAGAAATGATTGATTCCTTCAAAAAACAACTCCATCATTATCAAGCATTTCTAGGGGTTAAAGAAGTGAATGTGGCCGTCGACAAGCATCCGCTATACGCTTCCACTTCTATTGTAAAAGAACTTGATTGTAACATCATATCCATTCAACACCACCATGCACACCATGTATCTTGTATGGAAGACAACGGTTTTAACGAGCCTTGTTTAGGCATTATATTAGATGGTACAGGATATGGGGAAGACGGAAATATTTGGGGATTTGAATTTCTATATGGAGATGCAAAATCTTTTGAACGACTGGCTCACCTGAAATACACTCCTCTTCCAGGTGGAGAAAAGGCCGTGAAAGAACCGTGGAGAAATGCAGTTGGGATGTTGCTTTATTACTGGCCGCAAGAGGGGAAAGAATTATGTATGAAACTTTTTCCTGAGAGATTAAAAGAAATAAACATGATGGAACAAATGATAGTCCATCAGATGAATACACCTATGGCTGGAACATGCGGCCGCTTATTTGATGCCATTAGTGCCATTCTCGGAATTTGTTCAATTTCAACGTATGAAGGAGAGGCAGCGATTAAATTATCTGATTATATGAATAAAACTGTGCTTGAAAGTACAGATGAGAAATATTCATTTCATATAAAAACAAATACTCCAAACCTACTACAACTAGACTTATCTCCTATGATTTATCAAATTATTCAGGACAAACTTCAACAACAATCCATTACCGCAATCATACAGAAATTTCATATGACATTAGTGTCTTGCGGTATACAGGTGGTTTCAAAACTATTGAGGAACAGACCGGAATTAAATAGAACAGTCGTACTCTCAGGAGGATCCTTCCAAAATGTTTTTCTAGCCAGCGAGATTCAAAAAGGTCTTGAAAAAGAAGGATTTAACGTCTATACACACAGAAATGTCCCATGTAACGATGGAGGTTTGTCATTAGGACAAATCATTATTGCTGCTCATCAGTTGTAAGGTTGATAAAAGAATGAAGGTGGTGAATGGATTTGTGCCTAGGAGTACCGGCTAAAGTCATTGAAATAGAAGGGCAACGAGCTTTAGTAGATGTGATGGGTTCGAGGATGTATGTAGGGACTGTTTTTGTTCCAGAGGTCAGGATTGATGATTATGTTTTACTCCATGCGGGGCAGGCCATGACTGTAGTGGATGAGGAATTTGCTAAAGAAAGTATTGAAGAATGGAGGAATGTGTTAGATGACAAACATGGACCTTTTTTCAGATCCGGTCTTAACTCGTGATTCAGTTGAAGCGGTTATCGATTTAGCGAAGAGATTTAAAGAAGAAAAAGGCAGAATTCCAGTATTTATGGAGGTATGTGGTTCACATACGATGGCATTAGCCAAAACGGGAATAAAAACGAGATTGAAAGATTATGTACAGTTGATTGCTGGGCCGGGATGTCCTGTATGTGTCACAGATCAAAAGTCCATTGATGCAATGATCCAATTATCGGAAGAACCTAACACCATACTTTGTACATTTGGTGATATGATGCGTGTTCCGGGCTCGAAGTCTACCTTAATGAAAGCGAAAACAGACGGAAAGGATATCAGAGTCATATACTCTCCATTAGATAGTGTGAAAATAGCAGAGGAAAATCCTGATAAGGAAGTCATTTTTTTAGGAATTGGATTTGAAACAACCATTCCAATTCTCGCTCTTGCTGTTCGTGATGCAGTAAGTAGGGACTTAAAAAACTATTCGATATGGATGACAACCAAATTGGTGGAGCCTGTTTTAAGAGCCCTTCTTTGCTCAGGAGAAGTAAAACTTGATGGATTTCTTTTGCCTGGTCATGTTTCCGTTGTTTTAGGAAAACAGAGCTACCGTTATTTAGCAGAAGAATATGCTATTTCGGGTGTCATTACTGGTTTTGAACCGGTTCAGTTACTCAGTGGGATTTATAAGCTCCTGCATCTTCAGTTGGAAAAAAAGGTTAAAATCATCAATGATTATACATATGTTGTAAGAGATGAAGGAAATACAGCTGCTCAATGTTTAATGGAAGAATATTTAGAAGCGGATGACGAAGCATGGAGAGGGATGGGTACGATTCCCAAAAGCGGATTAGTTCTCAAAGAAAAATATGCGCAGTACGATGCGAAAAAGAAGTTTAACATATTGGTCGGGGAGCCGAGAGTTACCAAATGCCGCTGTGGTGAGATTGTTCGGGGGTTGATTACACCAGAAGAGTGTGTGCTGTTCAATAAAGGTTGTACTCCCACTCACCCAATTGGACCTTGTATGGTATCAACAGAAGGAACCTGTGCGGCACATTATCAATTCATGAGGGAGGTGTAACCTTGGTGCAGCGAATTAGTTTAGCCCATGGAGAAGGTGGAGAGTTAACTCATCAACTGATACAAGAGGTCTTTATCCAATCATTTGGACATTCAGAGCAAACACAGTTTGATTCTGCGATTCTACCTATTCCTTCACAAACCATTGCTATAACAACAGATAGCTACGTGGTAAAGCCTATTTTCTTTCCAGGTGGTAATATAGGGAAGCTTGCGATAACAGGAACAGTGAACGATTTAGCTGTAAGTGGTGCGATTCCTCACGTGATAACTGCTGGATTTATGATTGAAGAAGGGTTTCCAATAAAAAATCTTAAAGAGATTGTTCACTCTATGGCAGGGGAAGCAGAAAAATCCGGGGTGAATATTGTTGCCGGTGATACAAAAGTAGTTGAAAAGGGGAGTGTGGACGGTCTATTTATTAATACGACAGGAATCGGTGTAATCCAAGAAGAGCATCGATTGAAACCTGAAATGGTTCAAGAAGGAGACTCTGTCATCGTTAGCGGTACAATTGGGGATCATGGAATCGCTATCCTGAGTGCACGCCAGGAGCTTGGGCTGCTCACCGATGTTAAGAGTGATTGTGCATCATTAAACCACCTGATTCATGAACTTTTAGCAGAAATCAAAGGAATTCGGATTATGCGGGATCCGACAAGGGGTGGATTAGCTACAACACTAGTAGAGCTATGTGAAGACTTTCATTTTACAGTTGAAATAGATGAAGCTTCTGTTCCGGTACGTAAGGATGTTCAAGGTGCATGTGATATTTTAGGTTATGATCCTCTTTATCTAGCAAATGAAGGAAAAGTAGTGATGATTGTTGATTCAAATGATAAACAAAAGGCACTTGATATCTTGAAGAATCATGAGTTGGGAAGGAATGCAAGTGTGATTGGTCAAATTACATCCTCTCATGCTCAATCTGGGAAACTACTTTTAAAAACGGCTGTCGGTACAACAAGAAGGCTTAATCGCCTATCTGGCCAGATTTTGCCTAGAATTTGTTAAATCATTTTGATATGGAAGCATAGGATAGGGGGAAATCGCCTAAAGGGGAGAACATCATGCAAAACATCGAAATGATTAGAATGCAAATCAATTATCTTGTTACACAAGCACGTCATGATATCTATACATTATCTACATTGAGTGATACTTCCATGAAGCCGCAAATTCTTCAACGGTTATGGGATGCACTATCAACAATTCAGTTTCTTAGTGAATATCTGGCAAATCAAGCGAAGACTAGTTATCCTATTTTACCTTCGCAACCATTTATTCCAGTTTCTTCAGGGAATTTAAATCAGTCACAAATTCCACCCATGACTCCTTTACCCACTCCACCTATATCACAGTCGAATCAACGAACGTTTACAATTGGGGAATTGGCCACATTTAATGGGAAAAATGGGAGGCCTGCTTATGTTGCGGTCAATGGCATTGTCTATGATGTGACAAACAACAGAGCCTGGGCTGCGGCTACCCACTTTGGCTTAATTGCAGGCAAAGATTATACGCAGGAATTTGCTTCTTGTCATGCAGGGCAACAATCAATCTTAGCTACATTACCCGTTGTAGGGAGGTTAGTTTAATGGAAGGACAAATCTTGCCCCCAGAGTCTTTAACAAATGAAGCCATTGCCCAAAGGTTAACAAGTACGGCGCTGGAGAGCCTCAAAAAGGGGATAATCAAGAAAAGAAACCTCATTTATTTAGAATTAAATGGTTGTTCCGGTAATATCATTTCCTTGTTAAACGGGCAGAATCCTGATTTTGAGTACACGTTAAATTCAATGGTTGATCTTAAGTATTCCAATAGTTTAATGGCTGCTGAAGGAGAGCGTGCCATCGAGAAACTAATAAAAACGATGGACGAAGAGTATATTTTGGCAGTTGAAGGAGCTGTGGCTTTAAAAAATAATGGTTTATACAATATTATCGGCAGCTGGCAAGGGAAGCCTCTTACAGGCCTTCAAGCAGCACAGATGCTCGGAGAAAAGGCTTCACATATTTTTGCAGTGGGGGCTTGTGCCACACATGGAGGGGTATCAGCAGCAAAACCCAATCCATCCCAATCTGTTGGGCTGCAACAGGTCCTGCCAAACAAAAAGATGATTAAACTTCCCGGATGTCCTGTTCATCCAGACTGGTTTTTAGGGACATTAGCACATCTTTTATTATATGGAGAGCCGGAAACAGATAACCTAGACCGGCCTTTAATGTTTTATAGCACGCTTATCCATGATCGTTGTCCAAGAAGACCGTTTTTTGACCGTGGGATTTTTGCTGAAAAATTGGGGGATAAAACCTGTTTGTTTAAGCTTGGATGCCGAGGCCCTGTGACGAGAGTGGATTGTCCAACAAGACAATGGAATGGTCATGTGAATTGGCCGATTGGAGATGATACCCCATGCATTGGCTGTGCTCAGTTTGGTTTTCCAGATGCCATGGCGCCGTTCATTAGCTATGACACGACAAGGGTGGTGAAGAATGAGTAAGAGAATCGTGATTAATCCGTTGACACGAATTAGCGGTTTTATGGAAATTGATGTGGTGATCGATCAGAATCAAGTTGTTGATGTCAAAACAAAAGGAAATTTATTTCGCGGCTTTGAGCAAATGTTAGTAGGCAGAAGTCCGTTCGATGCTGTTTATTTTACTCAGCGAATATGCGGCATTTGCTCTGCAGCTCACTCAATGGCGTCATCCCGTGCTTTAGAGGATGCTTTAAACATTGAACCAATGGAACAAGGAAAATATTTACGAGACATCATCCATTGTTGTGAGTTTTTACAAAATCATATCCGCCACTTTTATCAATATACTGTTCCTGACTTTGTAAAGATTGAACAAAATTCTCTTTTCCAGTCAGACCATGACGATTTTCGATTACCTAAAAACATGAATGACCGGATTTCACAGCATTACTTTGATTCCCTCAAGTTTAGTCGTCTTGCTCACGAGATGTTAGCCGTTTTAGGGGGTAAAGCTCCCCATAATCATGGGGTTTTTATTGGAGGGATTACAACACAGGCAACAGCCGAGAAAGTGGTTCATATCGATTCTATATTAGGGAAAATTACCAGATTTATAGATGAAAAAATGATTCCGGATGTGTATGACATTGCGCGCTTTTATGCAGATTATTTTCGATTAGGCGGAGGGTATGGCAATCTTTTAACCTACGGTGCTTTTAATCATTATAAGGAGTTAGGCACACTATATGTAGATCCGCTTGTATCCACAATGGAATCTGTTGAATCATTTGATGAAAGTAAAATTCAAGAAAAAATAGATTACTCCTATTTCAAATCACTAACCAACAGCAATCAACCGAATGAAGAAGTGACAGAGCCCGATATGGACAAAGAAAATGCTTATTCCTGGGTGAAGGCACCAAGATATAATGGTCTCCCTTTTGAGGTCGGACCGCTGGCAAGATTAATATTAAGTGGAGCGTATAACAATGGAATCTCCGCTATGGATCGAACAATTGCCAGAGCATTAGAAGCAAAGAAAATCACAGAAATTATGAAAATATTACTTCAGCAAATCATTCCAGGAGTAGATGTGCAAAAAAAATATGAACTTCCAGAATTAGCATCTGGAAGGGGGTTAGTGGATACAACGAGAGGGGCACTAGGCCATTGGCTAAAGATTCGAGATAAGAAAATCTCCTTCTATCAAATCATTACTCCTTCTACATGGGATTTTTCAACTAGGGATGATAATGGCTATAGAGGTACTGCTGAAGAAGCTTTAGTCGGTACACCCATTCAGAATCCAGATAAACCTGCGGAAATTGGCAGAATTCTTCGTTCTTTTGATCCGTGTATGTCATGTGCGACTCATGTATATAGTCCAGGTAAACAAGTAAAAACGATAAAGGTGTTTTAATGGAAAAAATACTTGTTTTAGGTATTGGCAATATATTAATGATGGATGATGGAATTGGAATTTATCTAATTGAGCAACTATCCCAAATGAATCGTACACCTCATGTATCTTTTTTGATTGGAGAATCAGATATTGATTACTGCATGGATCAAATAATGAACGCTACATTTGTCATCATTGTGGATGCTGTATTTTCAGGAAACGAACCAGGGGAGTTTACCGTTTATCCACTTGCCAATTTACATGAATATCAAACTTTAGACATCTCAGTGCATAACTTTCATTTGTTTCAATTATTGTATCAACAGAAAGAATCAATAAAGGGGTATCTTATAGGAGTGGAGCCTTATGAGATAATGTTCCATATTGGATTAAGCAAAATTTTAGGAGAAAAATGGAATAGGATTTTACAAGATGTATCACAGACCATTGATAGGTTGATTGCTAAGAATTGAGTGTGGTTGTATAAACCTTCGGATAATACACCAGATACAAATGGTCAAAATGAGGCAATTCATTTAGCCTATTATGATCAGCTAACTGAACTTCCCAATGGTTGTATGAGGCAAAAAGAAAAGTAAAAAATCAATATTGTTTTTTTGAAGAATTAAGAATCAGTTGATCGTCTAAAGTTTCTGATTATAAAGAATGAGGGAAGCTTATTATACGCTAGATTAACTATATAGGTAATGTAACTTTAGAAAGACTGCTGCTTAAAAGATAAGCGACAAATAGCCCCAACCCTTATGAAGGTGGGGCTATTTGTCGCTTATCTTTTGTGATTAAAATCTATGGTATATTCTTCAAACTATGATAGATTGTTATACTATAAAGAAATATATTTATGGTACTATTGTAGTGGTTTAAATATATCGAAATATTATGAATTGATTCTCCTGTTTACTAAATATGAAATTTGTTTGTAGTTATATGAATCCCTATGAACGATTCTTTAGATTTAAAAGCCTAACGTAAAAGAAGTTTATGGAACCAATACATATGAAATCACTTTAGGGAGAGAAGAACATTTTGTTATTTAGCAATATTTTTAATCGCTTAGGTATTGTAAGTTTAAAGGGAAGACTAAAATCTTGGTTTTTATGTTTTATTGCACTGATGGTGTTAATGGCATCTATTCCTTTTGTATTTCTTGGAAAACAACAGAAACGGGAGGATGCTAATGTTACCATTGAAAAGACGATTCAGTTACAACAAGTGGTCATAAACAATTGGTTTGAAGAGCAAATGGCGAACATTCAGGCTCTTTCTGAACTTCCGATTGTGAAAGCCTTTGATTTGGAACTCATGGCAAAATCATTAGAATCGTTTGATCAAAGCCATTCCGAATTTAATGGGGTCGTGTATATCAATGAAGAGGGAATGACAGAAATTGATACAAGTGGGCCGACAGGAATTGATTTATCTGATCGAGAATACTTTAAGCAAGCAAAGAAAGGGAAGTCCTTTGTAACAGATGTGTTAATAGGGAGACAGTCTCATTCGCAAATTATTATATTCTCTAACCCTATATATGACTCAAATGGCAGTTTTAGAGGATTAATATTCGGAGCAGTTCCACTAGTTACTATTAATAACGTCATGAATCAATTTCATGACGAGTCAAGTGAAACGTATTTAGTTGATCGAAATGGGATGTTAATAACGGAATCGCGTCAAGGTGAAATTGGAGAGTATATTAGTACAAAAATATATAAAGAAGCAATAGCAGGAAAACCTATTACTCATTTATACGAAACTAAAAATGGGGAAAGAGTTTTAGGTAATTATCGGTGGGTACATAATAATCAATGGCTAATCATAGGGGAAATCATAGAAAGCAAAATCTACGAGCCGTTTTATCATATGGCATTTATGTTTTCAATCGTTGTTTTACTTGGAAGTCTTATAGGGTACATACTGCTTATACTGGTATCTACTCAAATCGAGAGCCCCATTCGGAAAGTGTTAGAAGGAACAAGAAGAATTGGCGAGCGTAATTTTAATTATCGCTTAGATAAGCATGTATATGAAAAAGAAGCAATTGAATTTCAGGAACTATGTGATAATTTTAATCAAATGAATGAAATTATAGAAAATTATATTGTGACATTAGAAAAAAGTGAAGAAAGATTTCGTATGATTGCGGAGTATTCCACTGATATGATCACCATACATGACTCTTCTGGAAAATACTTATATGTCTCGCCTGCGGGAAAAGAAATATTACAATATGAAGACAATGAAGTGATTGGGTATGACGGCTATCTATTTATTCATCCGGATGATTTAGAAATGATTAGAGGGAACCATGAAATTTTATTAAAGAATGGTTATGTCGTTTCTACGTATCGAATCCGTAGAAAAGATGGGGTGTACATTTGGTTTGAATCCTCGTTTAAATGTTTGGAAGGTAAAAAGCCAGATGAACCGCAGTTGATAGGTATTTCACGAAACATAACAGAAAGGAAACTGGTCGAACAAACACTTGAAGAGACGAATAGAGTCTTGCAAGAACTTTCTACAAAAGATGGATTGACAGGAGTCTGGAATCGTAGAACGTTTGATGAACGGTTAGAAATGGAATGGAGTTTTGGTTTAAGAAACTCCGCTGCCCTTTCACTTATTATGCTTGATATTGATTATTTTAAAAAGTTTAACGATACGTATGGTCACCAGGCAGGGGATGATTGTTTAATAAAAGTAGCAAATGCGATTGATGTGACTGCAAAGAAAACAAGAGGCATGGTGTTTAGATATGGCGG
The DNA here is from genome assembly GCF_008710145.1 of Niallia endozanthoxylica. Classification (GTDB taxonomy): domain Bacteria; phylum Bacillota; class Bacilli; order Bacillales; family Cytobacillaceae; genus Bacillus_BD; species Bacillus_BD endozanthoxylica. Next base: position 63,843 of record NZ_VYKL01000005.1, on the reverse strand, counting down.
AGAAGAGTTTGGTGTCATCCTTCCTGAAACCGAACGTGCGGAAGCGGAACTTACAGCTGAAATGATTCGTAAAGCGGTTGAAAGTCAAAATATCCTACATTCAGGTTCGGCAGTTAGTCAATATGTGACGGTTAGCTTAGGCGTGAACACCATAATCCCTAATGAGGAACAGACGATTGACCAATTTATTGTTGAAGCAGATAAAGCTCTTTATCAAGCGAAACAAAAAGGGAGAAATTGTTCTAATTCTTTCATTGAACAGTAGGCCGAATGTATTTCGGCTTTTTTTATTTAAAATAATCCAATTTAACTTAATATTGACAAATAATAAAATAGGCTGTTATTGTTTATTTGATAATGATTCTCATTATCGATTTGGTGTGTGTGAAGTAAAAGGAGAGAGAAAAATGTTTGTACAAATTCGTAAATGGACAGTTACAGAAGGAAATTCTGATAAAGTTATTGAACGTTTTAAAAAGAAGCCAGGTCAAGGGCCATCATTAATAGAACAGAGAGAAGGCTTTCTAGGTCGTGAATTACTGGTAAAAAATGTTCGTCACGGTGAAGAAGAGGTATTAGTAATTGTTCGCTGGGAGTCAGAAGAGGCTTGGAAAGCATGGGAAAAAAGCCCAGAGCATATTGCAGGACATAAAAATAAAATGAAAGAGCACGGAGGCAAACCGCCTAAGCCTGAATATGTCATCTCTACAGAGCATGGAAGATATAAAGTAGTTGAATAGATTTAAGAAAAGCCATACCGAGACATCTGATCTCAGTATGGCTTTTTTACATGTAAAGCTGGCAATGTTCTTTTTTCGCCTCGTTAACTAATAAGCCCAAAAGCTGCGTAATAACCATAGTGTAGGAAAAATTCAAAAAAGTAATGACATAACGTCTAATGTTAGTATTTTTACGTAAGAATATAATTAGTTGTATTGATAATAAGAAGGGAGAAAAGTACATGTTTCTAAGAGGATTGGCAAAAGACGGTGTAATTACCATTAATTATTACAAGGACGGACTAACACAGACATGTAAAGGTCATGTTTGCAACCTTAATATAAATCAACAAACACTTTCTTTGAAAGGAGAGAACCAACAGGTATACTCCATTCGCTTTTCTCAAATTAAGGAAATTTGTTAACCGCTTACTTAGCTGGCTATAAAACAAAAGTGACTCAAAAGGGAAAAACCTTTGAGTCACTTTATTTATAGCTAGAAATCCAATAGGTTATGGTCACTTAACCACGAGTGAACACAATCCATAAATTTTTTTGTGGCAGGTGACATATTAGGTTTTGTAGCAATCCCAATAATACGGAAAAAATCGTTTTCTAAATTAAGAATTCGAACGTTATCGGGAATATGAGCTAAAGTCATTTTAGGCCTTATGCTGATACCTAAATTTTCTTGTACCATAGACTTGATGGCTTGGTCATCGGATACCCTGAATTTTATATTTGGTTTTATATTGTTTTCTCTAAAAATCTGCTGTATCTCGTTGTCCCAGCCTTCTTTGGGCAAAATCATGGGTTCTGCTTGTATTTGTTTAAAGGATATTTGTTCTTGTGAATGAAGTGGGTGCTGATCTGATAAGATGCAAAGCATTTTATCCTTTTTTAAAGGATGAAATTCAAGGGATTTTGGAGTAGGTAAGGTGAGAAACCCACAGTCAATGACTCCTTGTAAAACCCACTCTTCTAGTGTTGAATAGTCACCTTCAAATAATTTTAGGGTTATTCCGGGATAATCATGTTCAAACCGATTAATAATATGGGGCAGCCATTGTGATGCAACACTTGTAAAGGTACCTATTTTCACTATACCAATATCTAAACCATTTATGGCTGCCACTTCTTGTTTCATTCTTTCATCTATGAGGAGGACCTCACGAATATATGTAATGATACGTTCCCCGTTACTCGTTAGCTGAATGCCTGATCTCCCTCGGGTTAGTAAAGAAAAACCAAATTCATTTTCGAGACTAGTAATGGCATGGCTAACACCTGATTGAGTTAATTTTAATAGTTCCCCTGCTTTTGTTAGACTTCCTGATTCAACAACCGTAAAGAAAATTTCGTATCTGCTAAGTGTCATGGTCTTTATTCCTCATTTATTAGTTATTCTCATGTATTATATTATAAACATTCATTTTACTCATGTATATGATTAAGATATACTTAGATTAATCGCAAAGTTAAAAAGATTTGGAATATTGTCTAAAGTAACTACATTTTTCTAAAATAATAAAGATTGCCATATATTATTTTTTTGAATAATAAATAAAGCGGTTACATCTAGTTCTTACATTTTGTGTAACAATCAATGATTAATTAATAAAATGACATCAAGAGGAACGGGGGAGTTGCAGTGAAATTTGAAGTGAAATTATCCGTGCAAGAAATTATGCAGAATAAGCATTTTAAACATGCAAAAGTATTAGCAGGGAAATCAGGTCTTGATCGACATGTCCGATGGGTTCATATTCTAGAATTAACATCCATAGAAAATCTATTAAATGGGAATGAATTGATTCTTTCTACAGGAATTGGATGGGAAGGGAATAATCAAACTTTTCTTTCTATCGTTCAACAGTCTATCGATTCCAATGCCGCTGGACTCTGTATTGAATTGGGACGATATATATCTGAAATCCCTCAAGAAGTAATCAAACTAGCTGATACTCATCATTTCCCAATCATTGTTTTCCCGAAGAAAGTACGGTTCATTGACATCACGCAAGAAATTCATAGTCTTTTAATTAAGAAAAATTATCAAATTCTTTCCGATTTAGAGGAATATTCCAATAGTCTGAATCAATTGCTCCTTTCCTCTAATTCACAGCAAAGAATCCTGCAGCTTTTACATGATCATATCAAAATGACCGTATTCTATATTTCAAACCAAGGCAAGGTGCAAGTCATATCTAAGAAAACCCCGGCAGAACAAGAGAAACTATTTCAACTCTTGAATGATAATAACAGATCTAAACATATGAATATTGCTCATCAATCTGTACAAGCGATGGACCATACTTTTGCGGATGTATTCATCATATCAGAGTCTGAAACCATTACAGAATATGAATCTTTAATTTTAGACCGCAGTGCAACAGCATTAGCGCAGAGCCTTTTGCGTGAGCTATATGTAGAAGAGCAAAGAAAGGCAAAAGAAGCAGAATGGGTAAGCTGTTGGCTAGAAGGCGAGTATAGTAATGAACAAATCAATCGTCATCTTTTAGAAATTGAACCGAATCTAAAGTCAAATGGATGCACTGTTTTACTCTGCAAAGTTGATAATCTAGAAGAAGCGATTCCAGAATTCAATTATTTATTGGTCTACCTTCGATCGATTTTTGAACAACGGGGGATTTTCCTGTTATCCCACCTACAAAAAAACCAAATGGTATTTATTCTCATTAATAAATGGAAAACAAATGATATGAAGAAAAGGGTATCGGATGGCATTGACTGCTTTAAGAAATCTGAATTTATGAAGAAGGTAAAGGAATCAAACACGTACTTAGGTGTTGGAAAAATGGTCAGTCAATTACATTTCATTAAAAACAGCTATGATACAGCAAAAGAAACACTGAAATTCCGTGAAAAAATGTCAAATAAACTTAGCAGCTATTTCTATGAGGATTTATATATTTTTCGATTAGTATTAACAGCAAACGAAAAGGGAGTTCTAAATGATTTTATATCAGATTATTTAGGACCTATATTAGGGTATGACCAAAAGAAAAATGGTGAGCTGTTAAAAACATTGAAAATTTATTTGCAATGTAAAGGTGCTAAAAAAGAAACAGCAGAGCAGCTTCATATTGTTCGTCAAACACTTTATCATCGACTAGATAAAATAGTTGAACTGATTGGTGATGACTTCATGGAAGCTTATAAACGTCAAGCTATTGAGGTAGCTATTTCTGCTTATGAATATATATCTGAAACGGTTTCAGATATAACATACCAAATGAAATCATCCTAAGTTTTTTCGAAGCCCGCATATGGGCTTCTTTTTTTGCTCATATGTAAATGGCTTCATGGAAAATAGACCCTTATTGCAGAAAATATTCAAACGATATTTTACACATTGTCTAATGATTGTCGTTAGGCTGCTTATTATAATTAGCTCAAGAAATGAAACATTAGGAGGATTTATCATGGAATTAATTAAAGAGGTCCAAACATTAAAGAACTTTATTGGAGGACAATGGGTAGAATCAGCAACTGAAAAAATTGAGGAAGTTCCTAATCCGGCAACTGGAGAGGTGATTGCTCGTCTGCCGATTTCTACTCGTGAGGATTTAGATCAGGCTGTTGCCGTTGCAAAGGAAGCATTCAAAATGTGGAGTAAAGTGGCAGTGCCTCGCCGGGCACGTATTTTATTCCGCTATCAACAATTGTTAGTCGAGAACTGGGATGAATTAGCTAAATTAGTAACCTTAGAAAATGGTAAAAGTTATGCGGAAGCGTACGGAGAAGTCCAACGGGGAATCGAGTGTGTTGAATTTGCCGCAGGTATCCCAACGTTAATGATGGGAGAGCAGCTGCCGGATATCGCTACTGGTGTTGAATCAGGAATGTATCGTTATCCAATTGGGGTAATCGGAGGAATCTCACCGTTTAACTTTCCGATGATGGTTCCATGCTGGATGTTCCCACTCGCGATTGCTTGTGGAAATACTTTTGTCTTAAAACCATCTGAAAGAACGCCGTTACTAGCGAATCGTTTAGCAGAATTGTTTAAAGAAGCAGGCCTGCCTGATGGAGTATTTAATATCGTACATGGTGCACATGACGTAGTGAATGGCATTTTGGAAAATGAAGATGTAAAGGCTGTGTCCTTTGTAGGATCTCAACCTGTAGCTGAGTATATCTACAAAACAGCAGCGGCAAATGGCAAACGTGTCCAAGCTCTTGCAGGAGCAAAGAATCATTCCATCGTTATGCCGGATGCTGATTTAGATAACGCAGTCACAAATATTATTGGAGCTGCATTTGGATCCGCGGGTGAACGCTGCATGGCTGCCTCTGTTGTAGTTGCAGTAGGAAATGTTGCTGACGAATTAGTAAGTCGTCTAAAGAAAGCAGCAGATGAAATTACCATTGGAAACGGTATGGATGAAGGTGTATTCCTTGGGCCGGTTATTCGTGAATCCCATAAGGCACGAACAATAAATTATATTGAAATTGGTGAAAGTGAAGGCGCTTCTCTCATTCGCGATGGAAGAAAAGATGCAGCAGCAAGTGAAGACGGGTACTTTGTTGGCCCTACTCTCTTTGATAACGTACAAACAGAAATGAAAATTTGGCAGGATGAAATCTTTGCTCCAGTATTATCTATTGTTCGTGTAGATACATTAGATGAAGCAATTGAACTGACGAACAAGTCCGAATTTGCCAACGGTGCATGCTTATATACAGATAGTGCAAATGCTGTTCGTACATTCCGGGAAGACATTGATGCGGGTATGCTTGGTGTCAATCTTGGAGTTCCTGCTCCAATGGCGTTCTTCCCATTCTCTGGTTATAAGAAATCCTTCTATGGCGATCTTCATGCAAATGGAAAAGATGGCGTAGAATTCTATACGCGTAAGAAAATGCTTACTGCTCGTTATTAAAAAGAATCAAATTCGTATCGGTGAATTTGTACCAGGAATTTCGTCGAGTTTTCTCCATGAAATTTCCTTAATAACTAAAAAAATAGAATGGAGTTGATGACAATGCAAACAACAGAACAAAATTTACAGCAAACAGATGAAAAATACCTTTGGCATGCGATGAGAGGGGCTAATCCTAATCAAGCTAATTTAATTGCTAAGGAAGCAGAAGGAGCTTGGGTGACGGATATTGATGGAAAACGATATTTAGATGGAATGTCTGGTCTTTGGTGTGTAAATGTAGGGTACGGACGAAAAGAACTAGCTCAAGCAGCCTACGAACAACTAGTGGAAATGCCATATTTTCCATTGTCCCAAAGCCATGTTCCAGCAATTAAATTAGCAGAAAAGCTAAATGAGTGGCTTGGTGATGATTACGTCATTTTCTTCTCGAATAGCGGATCGGAAGCGAATGAAACAGCTTTTAAAATTGCTCGTCAATATCACCAACAAAAAGGTGATCATAATCGTATTAAGTTTATTTCACGCTACCGCGCTTATCACGGGAATTCAATGGGAGCGCTAGCTGCAACGGGTCAAGCACAGCGTAAGTATAAGTATGAGCCATTAGGTCAAGGATTCCTACATGTAGCGCCACCAGACACGTACCGTAATCCAGATGATGTTCATACACTGCAAAGTGCCGAAGAAATTGATCGTGTTATGACATGGGAATTAAGCCAAACCATAGCGGGTGTTATTATGGAGCCAATTATTACTGGTGGAGGCATTTTAATGCCACCTGATGGCTATATGGCAAAAGTGAAAGAAATTTGTGAGAAGCATGGTGCGCTACTAATCTGTGATGAGGTCATTTGTGGATTTGGCCGAACAGGTAAACCATTTGGATTTATGAACTATGGAGTGAAGCCGGATATTATTACAATGGCGAAAGGTCTGACAAGTGCATATCTTCCTCTTTCAGCAACAGCTGTGAAAAGGGAAATTTATGAAGCCTATGTAGGTAATGATGAATATGACCGTTTACGTCATGTCAATACATTTGGCGGGAGCCCTGCGTCTTGTGCCGTAGCGTTAAAGAATTTGGAAATTTTAGAAAATGAAAACCTGGTTGAACGTTCTAAGGAACTAGGTGAACGCCTATTACTAGAACTAGAAGAGATTAAGCAACATCCAAACGTAGGCGATGTCCGTGGAAAAGGTCTTCTATTAGGGATTGAACTAGTAGAAGATAAGCAAACAAAAGAGCCAATTAAGATTGAAAAAATAAACAAAGTAATGGCAATTTGCAAAGAAAAAGGTCTCATCGTTGGTAAAAACGGAGATACCGTTGCAGGATATAATAATATTTTACAACTTTCACCTCCATTAAGCATTACAGAAGATGATTTTACTTTTATTGTTAATACGTTAAAGGAAAGTATTAATCAATTGTAATAACCAACCTATAATCGAAGTTTAGTTGATTTTAACCAAAGGATATGTAAAAAAGTATAAATATATAAGTGATAGAAAAGAATCTGTAAATTAGAGTACTTTCTATTTCAAGTTGGGACGTCCCTATCCACCCAGGGACGTCCCTATTATATTTGGGGTGTGAATTTTAGAGCAAGATACAAAATAATATCGTGAAATATCGGAGGTTATGATGAGAAAACTACCTGTAAACACATTATGGTTTGTTTGTTCTATTATGTTAAATGCTTTAGGAAATAGTTTTATGATCATAGCCAACCTAGGAAGCGCCCCTTGGGCAGCTGCTGGTGAAAATCTGGCGTCTATATTACCGTTTTCGATTGGTGTCTGCATTATTTTTTTGAATTTCTGTTCGTTTATGCTTAGTTATTTGATGAAAATAAAATTTACCTTCTTGATGATTATCAAAAGTATAGTTCTTACCTTCGTTTTTGGAATGCTAATTGATATTTTTGTGTACATACATCAAATAATGTATGTACCAGAGAATATATGGATTCGTTGTTTATATATATTAATCGGGCTCAACCTTATGGCAGTAGCTATAAGTATTTATTTTCAATCAAGCACAGTGTATTTGCCGTCTGATTATTTGTTGAAGGCATTTGGGAAGCTAATGAACAATTATACATTAGGAAGTATTATTTGTACGTTCATTCCGTTATCCATCAGTCTACCTATAATAATTTTTCAAAAGCACGTAATTGGTCTAGGTCTAGGCACGATATTGTATTTGTTTGGAATCGGAATTTTTATTAATCAATATAATCGCTGGATTGTGACTCATAAAGAAGTTCCAAAACAAAATATATACTTAGTAAAATAAAGTATGTGCAATCAACTGGATAGTATTTGAGGGGAAGAGTTTTCTATGGGAATCAATGACATAATCGTTTATATCATGGTGTTTTTTCTTTGTTTAGGGGCTATCGACAAATGTATAGGGAACCGTATGGGCTTAGGCCAAAAATTTAGTGAGGGTTTCATGGCGATGGGGACATTAACGCTGTCAATGGTTGGCGTTATATCCTTAGCTCCTGTTCTAGCTGGTTTGTTAATTCCTGTCATTGCACCCATCTATGCTCTTATGGGTGCTGATCCGTCATCGTTTGCTAACACAATATTAGCCTTGGATATGGGGGGATATGCATTAGCAAAGGAAATGGCGTTGAGTCCTGAAGCAGAGCTGTTTTCTTGGGTATTTTTAGGGACTATGATGGGACCAACGATTGTCTTTACCATCCCCGTTGCCTTAGGGATCATTGAAAAGGAAGATTATCCATACTTTGCGAAAGGGATTCTGTTAGGTATTATTACAGTTCCCTTTGGTTGTTTTGTTGGCGGAATCGTGGCCAATATAAGTTTAAACATCATCATAGCCAACCTTATTCCGACTACCATCTTTTCGGTCGTCATTGCGATAGGCCTTTGGAAAGCAGCAGATAAGATGATTAAAGGATTTCATTTCTTTGGTAAGGGTATTGAAATCTTAGCTATTTTAAGTCTTACAGCTATTATTATTGAGACATTAACAGGGTTGATCATTATCCCTCATATGACGCCCATATCGGAAGGGATACAAATAGTGGGGATGATTGCGATTGTCCTTGCTGGAGCCTTTCCAATGGTGGCGTTCATAACGAAAATGTTTCATAAACATTTAGGGAAATTGGGCAATTTTTTCGGAATAAATAGTACGGCTACAACAGGTCTTGTCGCTTCACTTGCCCATCATATTCCTATGCTTACTATGCTAAAGAATATGGATCCAAGAGGAAAGGTGGTCAATATCGCCTTTGCTGTCAGCGGTGCTTTTGTTTTTGGAAGCCATTTGGGTTTTGTGGCAGGGGTGAATAAGGAAATGGTATTTGCTATGATAGTTGGAAAGCTGGCAGGAGGAATGTCAGCTATATTCTTAGCGATTATTACTACCCCTAAGTCAGTCGCTTAAATGTCTTTCCAAATAAATACCATCTTAACTACTGATTACGGTTATCATTCTTTTTTGGGAAGATGCCGTTTTCTTTTTTTTGAGTTTATTACTTAACTTAGAAAAATCTTGATTGTTTTGTATAGGCTTCCAACATTTATCTATTCAATATATATAATGAATCGTTCATAATACCAATATATGATATTACATAATGATTAGAGAACTTAAAAAAGAACTCTAAATCGGGGATGGAGTTAGGCATGCAGGAAATAATAAATGGGTTAAATGGAATCGTATGGTGTACTGCACTTGTTTTTCTTTTTCTTGCAGCAGGATTGTTTTTTTCTATTGCTACTCGTTTTCCCCAGCTAAGGCATCTTAAGGATATAAGAAGTTTAATTTTTGAAAAAGGTGATTCTAAATCCGAAGTATCTGCATTTCAAGGATTAACGATGACGCTTGCCAGCAGAGTCGGGATAGGGAATATCGCGGGTGTTGCAGCAGCCATTGCGTACGGGGGACCAGGTGCTCTTTTTTGGATGTGGGTCATGGCATTTTTTGGAGCTGCCACATCATTTGTTGAAACAACGCTTGCGCAGGTATATAAGGAAAAAGACATGGGGGAATTACGTGGAGGGCCTCCATTTTATATTGAAAAAGGGTTGAAGTTAAGATGGCTGGCAGTATTATATGCTGCGGTTACCGTCATTGCACAAGGAATCCTCTTACCTCCCTTACAGGCAAACACGGTTACTGCTGGAATTGAAAATGCATTCGGGATTCAACCTTCCATAACAGGTGGAATATTGGTACTTGTTTTGGCGGCTATTATTTTTGGCGGTGTGACACGAATTGCTAAATTTGCAGAGATTATTGTTCCCTTTATGGCAATCGGATATATAGTAGTTTGTTTTATTGTTTTGGGGGCAAATGTTTCTGAAATCCCGCAGATGTTTGTGCTAATCATTAGAAGTGCTTTAGGTATGGATGCAACATACGGTGCCATGATAGGCTATGCCATTTCTTGGGGAATCCAAAGAGGTCTATATTCAAATGCAGCTGGTGTAGGAAGTGAAATTTTCGGAGCAGCAGCGGTAGAAGTGTCCCACCCTGCAAAGCAAGGATTAGTTCAATCTTTTGCCGTTTATGTGGATACGTTAATAGTTTGTTCAGCTACTGGTTTTATGATTCTTATTACAGGAATGTACGATATTATTCCCAATGGAACAACACCTCTAATAACGAATCTAGGGGATGTCGAACCAGGTGCCGTTTATACTCAAAGAGCCATTGAGTCTGTATTACCAGGCTTTGGTTCTCCTTTTATTGCGATAGCTGTATTATTCTTTGCCTTTACGACAATAGTTGCCTATTATTACAGCGCAGAAACCTGTCTTGCTTATATTCTAGGGGAAAAGAAGAAAATCTGGATGAGAAATATATTAGGGTTACTCGTATTAGGTGCTGTTTACTATGGCAGTGTTAACACGGCTGAAATTGGGTGGGGATTAGGTGATCTAGGAATAGGAAGTATGGGTTGGATCAATATCATCGTTATTTTGTTCCTATCAAAGAAAGCGTTTAAACTATTAAAAGATTATGAGATTCAGAAGAAAAAGGGAAAAAATCCGGTATTTGATCCTGTTGAATTAGGTATTGCAGATGCTGATTATTGGGAAAAGGAATATAAAAACATAGAACAGAATAATTGTATTAAGAATCAAGAACAGTAAAAGAGTAGAGTGGCCGCGTAAATGGTCGCCCTACTCTTTTTTATCTAAAGGGTCGTCTAATTTACATAAACTTAATGTAAAAGTAGTAGTTAACAATATTTAACAAGGATTGGTGCAGGCGTTCTCGGTAGATATTGATACATTGGTCATTTGTTCTGCAACAGCATTCATAATTTTAATTACAGGTATGTATAATGTAGAATCACCAGATGGAATGGTTATTTTAAATAATATAGGTGAGACCGAAGCAGGCTCTAGTAATGCACAACTAGCTATAGAAACAGTTGAAAAAACTATATCACTTTAGCTAGCTGCTATTTTTAAAATAATAATAGATTCAGATTGAGCAGACGTTTAGAAGCAATCTGCTCCTTTTTTAATGGTTTTAATGTAAAAGTAATCGTTATGAATGTTTAACAATATGTCTAATGATAGTGTTCGGAAAATATATTATTTTTAGATAAAGGGAAGCGATTCAATCATCTATTTTAGAAAATTTCTAGAAATATCGTATACCGAAAAATATTCAATAGAATGTATGAACTGGAGGAGATAAGAGGTTAGATCACAACTACCATGGGATCATTATGTAAGATTATAGGGAAATATAGAGTAATAAGATAAAATATCAGAATATTATTAATATTATGGTGATAGTGCACTCTTATCAAGGAGGAATTTGATGAATGAAATAATTAATTGGTTAAATAGTGTCGTGTGGAGTTCAGCATTGGTTTATCTTATTATTGGAGTGGGGCTATTTTATAGTATTGCTACACGCTTTTTTCAAATAAGGCTGCTAAAGGACATGATCAAGTTAACATTTAGTGGAAATAGTTCGGCAGAAGGGGTATCGTCTTTTCAGGCAATATCTATGTCAATTGGAAGCAGAGTGGGTATTGGTAATATTGCGGGCGTAGCAACGGCCATCACTTTGGGTGGACCAGGCGCGGTATTTTGGATGTGGGTAATGGCACTTTTTTCTGCTAGTACTTCCTTTGTTGAAACAACACTTGCGCAGGTTTATAAGAGTAAACAAGATGGTCAATATCGAGGGGGAACCCCGTATTATATTGGTAAGGGTCTAAAATTAGAATGGTACGCTGTTTTGTTTGCCATTATTACAATGATTTCAATGACCATTCTTGTACCTGGTATACAAGTAAATACCATTGCCATCTCAATGAAAAGCGCTTTCGGTATTTCTCCTGTCATTACTGGAGGCATACTTGTTCTTTTACTTAGTGTTGTTATTTTTGGCGGAATTAGGAGAATTGCGAAAGCTGCCGAAATCATCGTACCGTTTATGGCGATTGGGTATATACTCGTTTGTCTCTACATACTACTCACTAATTTTTCACAATTACCTAGTGTTATTTCCCTTATTTTTTCAAGTGCATTCAGTACTCATGCAACCTTTGGCGGCTTAATTGGTTCGGCCATTGCTTGGGGGGTGCAGCGAGGGGCCTTTTCTAATGCGGCAGGATTCGGGAGTGAAACGTTTGAATCAGGAGCTGCAGAAGTATCTCATCCTGCTAAACAAGGCTTGGTACAAGCATTCTCAGTATATATAGTCACGTTAATCCTTTGTTCTGCAACAGCGTTCATGATTTTAGTTACAGGTATGTATAATGTAGAATCTCCAAGTGGCGAAAGTCTTGTAAATAATATAGGTAAGGTTGAAGCAGGGGCAGTTAACGCACAACTGGCAGTAGAATCCGTTTTACCTGGATTAGGTGCTCCTTTTGTAGCCATTTCTATTTTCTTCTTTGCGTTTACAAGTCTCATTACCTATTCTTATAAGGCTGAAACCAGTCTTGCTTATATTAATCGTAATAGAAAAGTAAAAGTAACTTGGCCATTAACGGTTTTAAAAGTTGCACTATTAGTTGGTGTTTTCTACAATTGTACGAATTCGGCGGAATTTGCATGGGGACTGGGTGATTTAGGATTTGGGGTAATGACTTGGTTAAACTTCGCGGCAATTTTATTATTAACAAAACCTGCATTAAAAGTATTAAAAGATTATGAAAGGCAGAAAAAGGTCGGGATTGATCCTGTCTTTAATCCTACTAAACTAGGAATTAAGGGAGCTGACTTCTGGGAAGAAGAATACCAGCAGAGAGAAACCAAGGAAAAAGAATATGCGCAAATCAATTATTATCCTTCAAAAGAAGAAAAAACCCAATCACTATAATATTTTGAAGTTATTCTAATATAAAGAGTAGACCTTTTAAAAAGTTCTGCTCTTTTTTGATTTTATCATTATTTACTTGGGTTTTATCAATGTAAAATACTTAATCATGAAGATTTAACAGTTTGTCTAATGTTAATATTCAGAATTTACTTTAAATTCAATATATCAATTAATAACCAATTTTCTACAAAACATAAATAACTTTTTCAATGTTTATTAAGTTTACTAATCATCTTGAGAAAGTCAATTTATTTATGCTTTGTAGAATGCTTGGTTTTATTTTCAAAGGAGATTGAAAGTGCTTTCAAATTGAGGTTGAAAGACGCTCAAAAAACGGGGAGGTAGAAAGAGTATTCATCTAAATCATTTGTTTTTGACATCTTGTAGAACAAATCATAACTGACTAAAAAATAATTAGGGGGAATTCAGGAATGGGTGAAATAGTCAATTGGTTAAATGGATATATATGGAGTTCAGCACTCGTATATTTAATTCTTGGAATTGGATTACTATACACAATTCTTACACGATTTGTTCAAGTAAGGTTTTTTAAAGAGATGATTAAACTTACTTTTGAAAGAAAAGACTCTGATACAGGAGTTTCCTCTTTTCAGGCATTAACGATGTCACTAGGAAGTCGGGTAGGAACTGGGAATATAGCGGGTGTTGCAACTGCGATTGCATTAGGTGGTCCAGGAGCTGTTTTCTGGATGTGGGTGACAGCATTTTTAGCATCTTCCACTTCATTTATCGAAATTACGCTTACACAAGTTTATAAAAGTAAAATAAATGGTGAATACAGAGGGGGAACTCCCTTTTACATTGAAAAAGGGTTAAAGGTCAAATGGTTTGCCATTTTTTCAGCAATCTTAACTTTGTTTGTCATGAGTTGTTTGTGGCCAAGTATCCAAACCAATACAATGGCATTAGCAATGGATAATGCTTTCGGTATTTCACCGGCGATCACTGGAGCTATCATCGTAGTTCTCTTAGCAATCATTATTTTTGGAGGGGTTAAAAGAATTGCTAAGGCAGCTGAAGTAATGGTTCCATTTATGGCGATTGGCTATCTTGCCGTTTGTATCATCGTCCTTGTCTTAAATGCATCACAAATACCAGGTGTTATCTCTCTCATTTTTACAAGTGCTTTTGATTTAAACGCTACTTTTGGAGGATTACTTGGTTCAGCCATTGCCTGGGGAGTTCAAAGAGGGGTTTATTCAAATGCTGCCGGCATGGGGAGTGAGACATTTGAATCCGGTGCAGCAGAAGTATCTCATCCTGCGAAACAAGGATTAGTCCAGGCCTTCTCAGTTTATATTGATACTTTAGTGATCTGCTCGGCAACAGCCTTTATGATTTTGATAACGGGTATGTATAATGTACAACCTGAGGGAATGGATCCGATTGTGAATAATGTTGGAGATGTTGAACCATCTCTTTACACGCAGCATGCGATTGAATCCGTTATCCCTGGTTTCGGAGCAGCCTTTCTAGCGATTGCTCTATTATTCTTCTGTTTTACAACGATTGTTTCATACTATTACAAAGCTGAGACAAACCTTGTATTCTTGTTTAAAAACACTAAACTAAATTCTAACTGGTTAAATCATTTATTAAAAGTGTTTATGTTAGGGACTGCTTTCTATGGTGCGGTTAAAACGGCAGACACTGCATGGGCGATGGGAGATTTAGGCATGGGTACAATGGCTTGGGTGAACTCAATAGCCATTTTCTCCCTAACGAAGACAGCTTTAATTGTGTTAAAAGACTATGAACGTCAAAGAAAACAAGGAATAGATCCTGTCTTTAATCCGACTGCTCTGGGGATTAAGGGAGCAGACTTCTGGGAGAATGATTATAACCAAGGAGAATATAAAGAACAAGTACATTTTGGTCAAGCTGCTGCATCGAAGGAAGGGAAAATGTAATAGAGCTAACAATAAAAGTTTTTGGCACTGCTTTTTGGACAATTTTTTAATAACAGTTTCTAATAACTCGTTATTTTAATAGATCCCTCAGATCCAATTGCATATGGTCATAAAGTAAGTGATATTTGGTTTTAGATCCTATTAAGTAGATTCATAAAGTGCAGGTGTTTTGTCAATAACGCGTTCTCTTTTAGGGTGCAAAATATACTTTTAGTGCCCTAACAAAAATTATATATTGCAACATTATTAGAAGCCTAATAAATATTGATTTATCAGGCTTCTAATAATGTAGTCGTATAAATTACATAGCAAAATACTACTAAATAGCCAGTTGATAACAAAAATTCCCAATATGATAATTCGTGTGCTAAAGTGGATGTTGTTTTGGGGCTTAACTAATATTGATCATTCGAACAAACTCTAGCGGGGAATCATCATTTATCGAGCGAATACTGCCTTGATTCGGACAACTAAATAAATGGATGAAAAGAAAGGAGGCCAGGATGAAAAGACTACATGACAATCAGCTATGGTATGTTTGTTCCATTGTTTTAAATGCCCTGGGGAATAGTTTTATGATTATAGCAAATCTAGGAAGTTCCCCGTGGGCAGCTGCTGGGGAGAATTTATCGACTGTACTCCCTTTTTCCATTGGTGTCTGTATTATTCTTTTAAACTTTTTTTCGTTTATGCTTAGTTATTTGATGAAAGTTCCATTTACTGTTGGGATCATTATCAAAAGTATGGCTCTTACCCTCGTTTTTGGAATCATGATTGATGTGTTTTTGTACTTCCATCATATCTTATTTGTACCGGAGAGTATATGGATTCGTTGTATATATATATTTATAGGACTCAATTTGATGGCTGCAGCTGTAAGCATTTATTTTCGAACAAGTACAGTTTACATACCGTCTGACTATTTGATCAAGGCGTTTGGGAGACTCATGAAAAATTATACAATCGGAACCATTCTGTGTACGTTGATTCCGATATCGATTAGTTTGGTTATCATCCTTTTTCAACAGCATGTAACCGGGCTTGGGATTGGAACGCTGACGTACTTATTTGGAATTGGATTTTTAATTGATCAATATAATCGTTGGATTGTCATTCATGAAGTTCCAAAACAAAATATGCTCTCTATATAAAAAATTTAAAAGGAGATGGAATGATGAATCAAAATGTTGTCATTACAGGTGCAGGAAGTGGGTTAGGTGCTTCATTAGCTAGAAAGTACTCTAATCTAGGTTACCATGTATGTTTATTAGGGCGAACTCAAGAAAAATTAATTCAAACTGCGAATAGATGTAAGAATAGCTATTCCATATATGAAGTGGATGTTTCTTCAATGAATGAAGTAACAAAGGTTTTTCGGTTAATAAAAGAAGAAGTAGGTCAAATCGATCTCCTCATTAATAACGCTGGAGTCGGTGTATTTGATTTAACGGAAAATCTATCACTAGAATCGATTGATAGAATGATTGATATTAATTTAAAAGGAACCATTTTTTGTACGCAAGCCGTATTAGAAGATATGAAACAAAAAGATCAAGGCGCGATTGTCAATATTGTATCCCTATCAGGCAAAAGGGGAAAAGCATTGGAATCTGTTTATAGTGCAAGTAAATTTGGGGTAAGGGGCTTTACGGAAAGTTTAATGGATGAACTAAAGGAGTCAAACATTAAGTTATTTGCGGCCTATATGGGCAATATGAAAACGGAGCTTTGGGGAGATGGAGAAGGAGAAGAAACCTATATTCATCCCGATGATGTGGCAGATATCATCATTGATATGATGAAACCAAGGAAATATGCTGCTGTTGATGAAGTAATGATTCGAAATAACAGATAATAGAGTGAGAATAACATAGGTAATAGGGAGTGGACATTAAAGTTATTTTAAAATACGGATTAGATGAATTAAATGGCAGAATCGTTTAGACGATTCTGCTCTTTTTTTCAATGACGAACAATTTCATATTAACGAACAAAAAGACATTTTGACCAATAAAAACAGAGTTAGACAAAATGTGTTAAATAGATTTGATGATATATTTGACAGATTGTCCAATGAACTAAATTTCGACCTCTTGTAATATGTAATCAACAAGTAATTATAAAATTCTTAATTTTATAATTTGAATATTATATAAAGAGGTGGCAGCAATGATAGTAGAAAAGGCAGAAATTGAATCCGTTTTAATAAGCAATAATACCACTCAAAAAATGTACATAAATGGTGAGTGGGTACTAAGTGAATCAGGTCAAACGAGAGACATTATAAACCCTGCTAACGGGGAAATCATTGGGACAGTTACTGAAGGATCAACAGAGGATGCGAAAAAGGCCATTGAGGCGGCTAAAAATGCATTCTATAAAAACGGATGGATAAATAGCAGAGCAAGAGACCGAGCAGAGCTGCTCCTTCAAGTCTCCAATAAATTAGAAGAAAGAAAAGAAGAGTTTGCTTACCTTGATACATTAAATAACGGAAAAACGTTAAGAGAGTCATTGGGTGACGTAGAAGATGCGGTCAACCAATTACGCTATTATGCAGGATTAGCTACAAAGCCACATGGACAAACCTACGATGTTCCAGATGACATTCAAGCCATGGTTGTTCGCGAAGCAATCGGGGTGGTTGGAATTATCGTTCCATGGAACTATCCATTAGTAATGGCCAACCAAAAAATAGCGGCAGCTCTTGCGGCAGGTTGTACAGTCATCGTCAAACCAGCCCAGCAGACACCACTTTCTGTTATTCGCTTGTTTGAAATCATTGATGAAGTAGGTTTTCCACCAGGTGTTGTGAATTTAGTGTTAGGGTCTGGAAGTAAAGTGGGATCCGAATTAGTGTCAAATCCTGATGTTGACAAAATTTCCTTTACCGGTGGGACGGATACAGGAATTATGTTAATGAAATCAGCTGCGGATACCGTGAAAAATATTAGTTTAGAATTAGGTGGAAAATCTCCAAATATCGTGTTTGCGGATGCGGATTTCGAAACGGCCGTTACTTATGCATTAGACGCTATATTTGCAAACCAAGGACAAGTATGTTCAGCAGGTTCACGATTAGTGTTAGAAGAAAGCCTATACGATACGTTTGTACCTGAATTAGTCAAGCGTGCAAAGAAAATTAAAGTTGGTCCAGGATGGCAAGAAGGCGTTGAAATGGGACCACTTGTTTCTGAAGACCATATGAATACAGTCCTGAACTATATCGAGATTGGTAAAAACGAGGGAGCTACATTACTTTGTGGAGGCAATCGTATTCTTGATGGTGATTTGGCAAACGGCTATTTTGTTGAACCGACCATCTTTGGGGATACAACACCAAATATGAGAATCGTTCAGGAAGAGATCTTTGGTCCGGTGTTAGTGATTCAAACCTTTAAGACAGAAGAGGAAGCGCTTGAATTAGCGAATGGAACCGTGTTTGGTTTAGCAGGTGCCGTTTTCACAAACGACGGAGCAAAAGCCCAACGTGTGATTCGCGGCTTACGTGCTGGTATTACATGGATCAATACGTATCATCCAACATTCAATGAAGCTCCTTGGGCTGGCTATAAGCAAAGTGGAATTGGGGCTGATTTAGGAACTTATGGTTTTGAAGAATATCTTCTAACCAAGCAAATCAACATCAGTCTCAACGTTCAACCATCAGACTTTTTTGAAGGGAAATAGAGTAATAAAAACGATTTTTACTCAAGAGGAGGTGCAGATATGAATAGCTTTGATGTAATTGTCATAGGTGCTGGTGTAATCGGTTCTAGCGTTGCCTATCACCTAGCGAAAAAAGGTTTAGAGGTTGCCTTAATTGAAAAAGGCGGTGTCGCATCAGGAACATCAAGTAGATGTGACGCAGTTGCCTTAATTTGTGATAAAAAGCCAGGCATTGATACAGAAATCGGCTATGCAAGTATTCAGCTTTTTAAGCAATTGGCAAAAGAATTTTCAGTTGATTTTGAATTTTCTTCTCGAGGAAGTCTATATGTTTGTGAAACGGATCAAGAGCTGCAAATTGCTAAAGATTATGTTTCACAGCAAGCCAAAGATGGTTATGATATGCGAATGGTCGATAGAAATCAATTACAAGAGATAGAACCCTATCTAGCAGATGATTTAGCTGGAGGAATTTGGACAGAAGTCGATTCGTCAATGAACCCATATAAACTATGCTATGCGTTTGTGGAAGAAGGAAAAAAGCTAGGATTACAAGTTTTTGATTATCATACGGTAAAAGAGATTAAACTGGACGCTAAAGGAAGAGTAGAAAGTGTCGTAACCGACCGTGGATCATTTAAAACAAAGCGGATTGTCAATTGTGCGGGTGTTTGGTCGCCAAAAATTGCAGAAATGGTCGGCATTCATATTCCGATTAAGCCGAGAAAAGGCATGGTATTAATTTCTGAAAAAACACCGTTACAGGTTGTAAACCAAAAAGTTCATGAATTTGGGTATATGCTATCAAAATTCGAAGATATTCAATTTAAAAGAAATGTTAGTGAACTAGTTGAGAAGCATAATGTCGCTTTCACGATTGAACCTACTGATGCACATAACTATTTAGTAGGAGGCCATAGAGCTTTTAAAGGGTATGACATTGCTGCAGAAATTGAAGTGATGCATGCCATAGCAGAAAGAGCCACACGCTTTTTACCAATATTAAAAGAGATTAATTGTATAAGAGCTTATGCAGGAGTCAGACCATGGGTAGAAGATCATCTTCCAATTGTGTCAGAGGTAGAAGAAGTTCCGGGTTACTATATTGCTAGTGGACATGAAGGAGATGGAATCAGTATGTCTCCTATCACCGGAAGAATGGTAGCTCAGCTTATTGCAGGTGAACCAACAGATTTTAATATTGATAAATTAAATTTTTCTAGATACAAGAAGAAAAAACAGGCTGCACACGCCTAATAAATAATAAAACCAACAAATAATCGGTTAATAATAGGAGGAATAAATAATGACTACAGCACCTAAAGGAATTTTCGTACCATTAATTACACCATTCAATGAGGATGAAACAATTGATTTCCAATCTTATAAGAAAGTAATTGACTTTCAAATTGAAAATGGAGTTCATGGCCTGCTAGTAGGAGGCACAACTGGAGAATACCATGTGATGTCCGTAGAGGAACGTAAAAGTTTAATCAAAGCTGGTTGCGAATATGCAGCTGGAAGAGTACCTGTTATGGCGGGTGTTGGCTGCGTTACTGCTGAGGAAACCATTGAACTTGCGAATTTTGCTGCAGAATGTGGTGCAACATGGGGACTAGTACTTGCTCCGTATTATCATAAAACAAGTGAAGAAGGAATCCGTGAATTCTTCAAGGAAATCGCTGCAAAATCAAATGTTGGTATCGTGATTTACAATTATCCGGGAGCAACAAGTGTTGAACTTTCGCCTGAACTCATTTATGAGTTAGCACAGGAAGAAAACATTGTATCTGTTAAGGAATCTGCAGATTTTGGACACCTATGTCAGGTATTAACTTTAACGAGAGATGTTGAAAACTTTACCGTATTTACGGGTGAGGAACACTTCATTCTTCCTACATTCTCCATTGGCGGGCAAGGCGCTTTTGGAATCCTTGTCAATTTGCTTCCTAAAGAGCTTGTATCATTATATAAGCTTGCAGTTGAGAAGAGTGATTTAGAGGCTGCGCGTGAATTGAATGCGAAACTATCAGGCATTTATGGATTAATGGAAGCGGAAGGCAATCCATACCCAGGTCCGGTAAAAGCAGGTATGGACATGATCGGTATCAAAGGCGGCAAAGTGAGAAAACCTTTAACACAACCTACTGAGGATTTAAAAGCATTGATTGCTGAACAGCTAGTAAAGTTAGGATATGAAGTGAATTCACTAGTATAAAAAATATAAGATTATAACTAGTTTCAGAGAATACAAAAGTATTCTCTGAAACTTTAAGGAGGATTTACATTGAGTTCTAAAGTATCGACGAATGAACGGGAGTATGGATATTTGGGCAAGGAAAATGAAAGCACTATCATTACGATGAAAAAAGGTCAGTATATAGCGGGATATTCTGTAGGAATCCTTTATTTGGATGAATGCTGGTACCCAGTATTACCTGGAAACGTGGCAAATTTAAGTACGTATGATTTCCCAGTGAGGCTGAAAGTGGTACCTAATTGCACGCAGGAAAGAATTCATGTAGGCGATCCTACATTACTGGATGATATTATCAAAGCCGCAAAGGAATTTGAAGCAGAAGGCGCACGTGCTATCTGTGCAGCCTGCGGATTTTTTGGCAACTTCCAGGATAAGGTGGCAGCAGCTGTAGATATTCCAGTTTATCTTTCAAGTGTTGTTCAAGTACCTTGGATTAAAACCGGGTTAAAGCCTACTCAAAAAATTGGTATGTTAACAGCAGATGCACACGGAATTACTCCGGAACTTTTTAAAAGCTGTGGGATAGAGGATCCAAGTATTTGTGTAGTGAGAGATTTAGGAAGGTTACCTGAATTTTCCGCTATTATTGAGAGCAGAGGATCTTTTGATAATGAAAAGGTAAGAAAAGAAGTTGTAGATGCAGCTGTAAAGATGGTCAATGAAAATCCTGATATTGGAGCGATTCTATTAGAATGTAGTGATTTGCCTCCATATGCAGCGGATATACAGAGAGCGGTTAAATTGCCGGTATTTGATTTCATTACCATGATCAGATGGGCTCATTTTGCAACTAGTCAAAAGCCATATTATGGATTTATTTAAATATATATTCTAGAAGTAAGGGGGAGAAAGTGATGAGCGAAGACCAAACCGTTATATGCAGATGTGAAGAAGTAACAATCCAAGAAATTAAAGAAACGGTTAAGCAGTATCATTGTTCTGCACGTGAGGTAAAATTAAGAACACGTGCGGGAATGGGGCCATGTGGCGGACGGACATGTCGTTGTATGATCGATAAAATAGTAGAACAATTGGGTGGACCTTCTGTCTCTAACGAAGTATCACTTAGCTATCGTCCTCCAGTTAGACCCGTTTCATTTGGCGTATTAGGGGGGCAGTAACATATGAATTCTATGAGAGTTGATCAGCACCCTGTTCTCGGAAATATGGGTCAAAGAGAGAAAATTACGTTTGTATTTGAAGGACAGCAATTCACAGCATATAAAGGAGATACCATTGCCTCCGCTTTGCTTGCCTCTGGGGTTCGGACTTTGCGTCGTCATGAGGACAGAGGTACACCAAAGGGAATTTATTGCAACATTGGTCATTGTTTTGAATGCCGGGTAAGAGTAAATGGACAAAATTCCGTTCGTGCTTGTTTAACTCCGGTTGAAAACAATATGATCGTTGAATCAAATGTGTCTCATACAACTACATCACGAGGAGGAGGTAAGGTATGATTGATTTAGCGATTGTCGGTGCCGGTCCTGCTGGTTTAAGTGCAGCCATTTCAGCAGCTGAAAATGGCTTAAAAGTAACTATTATAGATGAATTTGTCAAGCCTGGCGGACGCTTATTGGGACAGCTGCATGAGGAGCCAGATGGTAAATGGGTGAACGGAATTACCGAGGCGGAAAAGCTGTTTAAACGTGCTACTCAACTCGGAGTCACAATTAAATGTGGAGTATCCGTATATGATTTAGTGCAGTTAGACAATGGATGGTGTTTATATACGACGGGATCGATCATCAAGACTAAATCGCTCCTTCTTGCTACAGGTGCATCCGAGACTGCTATACCTATTCCTGGATGGACTCTTCCTGGTGTTATGTCTGTAGGAGCTGCACAGGTAATGGGAAATGTACATCGTGTGAAACCTGGCGAGAACGGGATGATTATTGGTGTTAACGTATTATCAGTAGCGATTGCAAGAGAACTTCAATTATGCGGTGTGAACATTAAAGGAATTATCCTTCCGCAGCCGAGTCTTATTTCTGGTGATGCTTCTAACCCGGAGAAAAACATGGAATCTCTTTTACGATTAGCACACTTAGCTCCATCGCCGTTAATACGTTTTGGTGGAAAATTGGTAAACCCAAAACTTGGTGCACGTTTGTATCCGAAGAATGGATTTAAAATGTGGGGTATTCCTATTCAACTTCGGAAAACTGCAATTGAAATACTTGGAGATACTCAAGTAGATGGTGTACGTATAGCAGATATAACGGCAACAGGTGAGATTGTTCCTGGGACAGAAAAAGTAGTACCTGTTGATTTTGTCTGTATTGCAGGCGGTCTACAACCACTGTCTGAACTGGCGGCAGTTGCTGGCTGCTCTTTTAAGCATATTCCTCAGTTAGGAGGACACATTCCTTTACATAATGAAAGGATGCAGACCAACCTTAAGGGATTATACGTTGCAGGCAACATCACAGGGGTGGAAAGTGCAAAGGTAGCGATGGCACAAGGAAAAGTAGCAGGTTTATCGATTGCAGCCGAACGGAAGACGTTATCCAATCGTATGAATCATCAAATTCAAGAAGCGATTGAAAATGTGAAGGAAACGAGACGTAAAGCACTTATCCAGTTTCAGCCTGGTATTGAAGACTCAAGAACGCAATTATATAATAACTTTAATAAATTTTCTGAAGTGAAAGTCTCTATCTAAGGTTGATTGATTATTGTATATCAGGATTTTATTAAGCGTAATCTATTTAAAATAAACCCCCGTATTAGAATAAATGACTAATACGGGCATTTTCATGCATTTATATAGAGTAAAGTGATTTGATGTAAAAATGAACGGTAAAAAATTTATTCATGGAGGTTAGATAAATGAAAGTTTTAGTTATTGTAGCCCATCCCAATATTGAAGAATCTGTTGTAAATAGAACATGGCTGGAAGAACTAAAGAAGCATCCGAATATAACCATAAATGAACTATATAAAGAATATCCAGATGAAAGAATTGATGTTGAAAGAGAGCAAAGATTATGTGAAGAACATGATCGGATTGTTTGGCAATTCCCATTTTATTGGTATAGCTCACCACCGCTGCTTAAAAAATGGCTGGATGAGGTTCTTACACATAATTGGGCATATGGTTCAAAAGGTGATAAATTGCATGGTAAAGAGTTAATTTTAGCTGTATCAACGGGCAGTGCAAAAGAAAGATATCAAGCTGGCGGCAGAAACCAATATTCGATGAGTGAGCTGTTAAAACCTTTCCAAGCAACGAGTAATTTAATAGGTACGAAGTTTTTACCTGCCTTTATTTTTAACGGAACCTATACCGCTATTGATGAAGAAATTAAAGAAAGCGCGCAGGCCTATGTCAATCATATCTTTTCTAGGGATATTTTTGAGTGATTCCGCAATTCTTTCCGTAACTACTCCCCCCTCTTTCTTGAGGGGGGAGTAGTTTTTTGATTTTAACTTTCCAAACTGCTCGTAATCGTATGTTCTTTCTCAGCGCTTTCAACCTTTGGCTTGAATATGAAATACGAGGCTATGATGACGGCGGTAATTAACCCTGTTATAAATTGGTGCGGGCTTGTTTATTGGGAGTGGGGCTGTTATTCACGCAGTTTTTTTAATTATTAAGCTTTGTTAAAGCATAATATTGGTTTTTTTAGCAGGTTGATTGTAGTGGAAGGTACGAAGACTCCCGCGGGAGAAGCGAGGCAGTCGAGACCCCGCAGACACGCAGTGTCGAGGAGGCTCGGCGGTCGCCCGCAGGAAAGCGAAGTGCCTGGAACGAAAATCAACAACTATGTTTAACAGAGCCAACTTTAAAAAAATATAAAGGTTTGTCACATAAATAACCAAAATGTAGCTTAACTTCTAGTAAGTGTTTTACAGAGTGTCTAATGATGTATAAAAAGCGAATGAGTATACTTCAGATATAGAAAGTTACTTAATTAGGAGGTAATAAAATGATTATTGGAGTACCTAAAGAAATTAAAAATAACGAAAACCGTGTGGCGCTTACGCCGGCTGGAGTAGTATCTTTTGTAAATACTGGACATAAAGTAATTGTTGAAAGTGAGGCTGGAGTTGGAAGTGGTTTTACAAATGAGGACTACGCTAATGCTGGAGCAGACATTATTGAAAATGCTGCAGATGTATGGGCTCAAGCAGAAATGATTATGAAAGTAAAAGAACCTCTTCCAAGCGAGTACGATTACTTCCGTGAAGGGCTAATTTTATTCACTTACTTACACTTAGCGGCTGAACCAGCCTTAGCGCAGGCTCTTAAAGATAAAGGAGTTATTGCTATCGCATATGAAACCGTTACAGTTAACCGCACTCTTCCACTTCTTACGCCAATGAGTGAGGTAGCTGGTCGTATGGCTGCACAAATTGGCTCTCAATTCTTACAAAAGTCCAATGGCGGTAAAGGAATCCTTCTTGCAGGTGTTCCTGGTGTGAGCCGTGGTAAAGTGACGATCATTGGCGGCGGTGTTGTTGGAACAAACGCTGCAAAGATGGCCATTGGTTTAGGCGCAGATGTTACAATTATTGATTTAAGTGCAGAGCGCTTACGTCAATTAGATGATATCTTTGGCAACCAGATTAAAACGTTAATTTCTAATCCATTTAACATTGCCGAAGCGGTAGCTGAATCTGATTTGTTGATTGGAGCAGTATTAATTCCTGGAGCAAAAGCTCCTAAACTAGTAACAGAAGAAATGATAAAGGCTATGAAACCAGGTTCCGTTGTTGTAGATGTAGCGATTGACCAAGGTGGTGTGGTAGAAACAATCGATCACATTACTACACATGATAATCCAACCTATGAAAAACACGGTGTGATTCACTATGCAGTAGCGAACATGCCTGGAGCCGTTCCAAGAACGTCTACAATCGCTTTAACGAATGTAACCGTTCCTTATGCTTTACAAATTGCGAATAAAGGTGTATTTAAAGCGATTTCTGAAAATGGAGCGTTAAAAAGTGGTGTTAATGTAGCAAAAGGAGAAATCACGTATGAAGCAGTGGCTAAAGATTTAGGTTATAGCTACACAAACGTTGAAGATGCGTTGAAAAAGGAATTAACTAGTATTTAATTAAGGCGCTTAGGTAAGAGAATAAAAAATGGCATCCATTAGGACGTCATTTTTTATTTTTTCGGAATTATATTGTTCAAAAATCATAAACTGCTTTTATTTTATTATCATATTACTCATAAACATAAGGAAACGATGCGAACATGGATCTTGTTACAAAAGAATTGCTTATTAATTTTCTATTTATACTATTAGCTCTCTGTTTATTACAAATCCTGTATATTGCTACCTATGCTTACCGTTCAAAAGAAGTAAAGAGTTGGGAAATCGCTTTATTCCCTATTATCTCTTTAGCGTTATGTATGGTATTTCCGGTATATTCAGACGAGGAGAATATTTGGAGTTTATGCTATGTTCCATTTATTTTAGGTGGTCTATATGGCGGTTATAAACTAGGGTTGGCACAATTAAGTATTGTTCTTCTTATCCGTTACGTATTGGGAGGGATGGGTTTTTATACAGGGTCTGCAGCGATTATCACTATCGGAATTGCCATTTGTGTCCTTTCAAAATATTATTTAAAACTGAATTTAAAACAAAAGCTTTTACTTTCAGTGACAATACTAGTCATAGGGATTACCGTATCCCAAGTATTGGAAGCTATTTTTTTCTCGGAGCATATAACAAGCTTGTTTCTCTTTGAGTACTATAGCATTAATATCATTGGAATAATTATTGCAACAATCCTATGGGAAGCCATTCGTATGTATTCTAGTATATTGCAAAACTTGATTAAGGCAGAAAAATTACAAATGGTTAGCCATTTGGCGGCTAGTATTTCACATGAGGTTCGAAATCCACTAACAGTGAGCAGAGGTTTTATGCAATTATTATCTGAAGATCTTTCACCGGAAAAAAGCAAAGAATTCGTTCATATTGCATTAAAAGAATTAGATCGAGCAACGGATATCATTAATGATTATTTAACCTTTGCCAAACCGGCTGTAGAAAAAAATGAAAAGATTAATATTAACGAAGAAATACAACAAGCGATCAATGTCATTAATCCTTTAGCAACAATGAACGGCGTTGAAAT
Organism: Niallia endozanthoxylica; assembly: GCF_008710145.1. Lineage (GTDB taxonomy): Bacteria > Bacillota > Bacilli > Bacillales > Cytobacillaceae > Bacillus_BD > Bacillus_BD endozanthoxylica. The sequence continues at coordinate 36,913 of NZ_VYKL01000005.1, read as the reverse complement.
AGAGCAAACAATATACGGTCCAGAGCACAATCCATTTATGACGATTGGAGAAAGAAAAAAGTTCCAACAATGTTTAATCAATATTATGAAGAACGGAATTGAATCGATGACGTCAAAAGGGGGAAAGCTTCATATTCACTTGTCTGGTTTCCAGAATACAGTCAAAATTGATATTTGTGACCAAGGTATTGGAATGTCACAAGAACAAATCAATCGTCTTGGTGAACCATATTTTACAACGAAAGAAAAAGGTACAGGCTTAGGGATGATGGTTTCTTACAGTATCATTAAAGGAATGAATGGGACCATTCATGTAAATAGTGAACTCCGTAAAGGTACATCTTTTAAACTAGTTCTTCCAGCTTTTCCGCTATAAAACGGTCAATAAATAATAAATTTTAACCTTTCCGACAGCAAACAAGCCTTAACAAAAAAACCATTGAATTTTAATATTTTCTTGTTATAATTCATGTATATTATTCCTTGCTAAGGAGATTATTATGGGAAAAACATGTAGATTTATCGTAAATGCCGTCGGAAAAGGCGGGGAAACCTACTATACTCATTTTAGTACGAAACAAGAATTGGATAAATGGGTTTCAGAAAACCAAGACAAATTATCAATGGATGAATTGAAGATTGTTGATAAAAATAAGCAAAGGAATCCACTATTGAGATTGTTCAACCTATAAAATATAAAGAAGAAACGCCATTCTTAGGGAATGGCGTTATTATTTTACTTTTGGCTGAAGACGAGCCATGTCCTTTACTTCTTTGTTCAGCGATTTTAACAGACTGACTGTCATCAGTATCATGATGACGGAAAATGGCAAGGCGGCAATGATCATGGTATTTTGCAGTGCCAGTAGTCCTCCTGAATATAAAAGTACCAAAGCCGTAGCAGTTAGTAAGATGCCCCAGGTAACTTTTAATCTATTTGATGGGTTTTGGGAACCGTTTGAGGACATCATTGCCAATACATAGGTACCTGAGTCTGCTGATGTGATAAAAAAGAAAGCAACTAGGATCATTGCTACAATGGACATGACGGTTCCTAGTGGATAATTTGCAAATACCCCGAATAAGGATTCTTCCAACGCTAACGCTGAAACGGCTGCATTCCCTTTGGCCTCTATTGCGATGGCTGAACCTCCAAACGATGCAAACCAAAAAAAGCCGATAATGGATGGGATAAGCAAGACGCAAAAAACAAATTCTCTTATACTTCTTCCTTTTGATACTCTGGCGATAAAGATTCCGACAAAAGGGGACCAGGCAATCCACCATGCCCAATAAAAAATCGTCCAGGCATTAATCCAGGCTCGATTTTCTTGATTAAGAGGAGCAAGTCTAAAACTCATTTTAGGAAGATTTTGTAAATATTCTCCTATTGTATCCGTAAATATATTTAATATAAATAATGATGGACCGACAGTAAACATAATCAGCAACAGCAGAAACGCCAGAATCATGTTGGCATTGGATAAGATTTTTATGCCTTTGCCAAGTCCCGATAATGCTGAAGTAAGAAACAGGACGGTAACAACTGAAATGATAATGACCTGGGTTAAAAAATTCGATGGAACGCCAAAGAGATAGGAAAGACCTCCGTTAATTTGGGCTGCACCAAACCCAAGGGTTGTTGCAACGCCGAAAATCGTTGAGAGAATAGCAAGGATATCAATGAGTTTACCTGTTTTCCCTTTTGCGCGCTCCCCAATGATAGGTTTTAAGGTTGCACTGATTAATCCAGGTTCATTTTTTCGAAAACTAAAGTAAGCCAGAATGAGACCGACGATGCCATAAATTGCCCATGCATGCAGTCCCCAATGAAAGTACGTAAAACGTAAGGAATCCTTTATGGCTTGTGCTGTACCAGTTTCACCGGTAGGAGAACTGACAGCATAATGACTAAGAGGTTCTGCTGATCCATAAAAGACAAGGCCAATCCCCATTCCAGCGCTAAAAAGCATAGCAATCCAAGAGGTCCTTGTGAATTCTGGTTTATCATCCTGCTTACCTAATTTAATGCGGCCGACAGGTGTGATAAATAAATACAAACAAACTAAAAGAAATACTGTAACAATAATTAAATAATACCAGCCAAAAGCGGTTGAAATAAATGACTGCATGTTGGCTGTTACAGTTTCAAGTGTATTGGGAGCAACAATTCCAATAACAACAAGTAAAAATAGTATGGCTGCTGAGTAGATGAATACGGGTGTAAGTTTTTTCATCGTTCAATAAACTCCTATCTGGACTCTTCTCAAAAAAGTACATTTCTAGTATGTAACAATCGTTAAAACATATTCTAATTCTTGTTTTTGAAGGTCTAATGGCGACCTAATCATATCTATATTAATAATCCTATGTATTTAATGTAAACGCTTCATAAATGTTTAAGAAATGTTCACATGGAAAGAGGCAAAAATAAGATACAATGACTATATTGAAAGTTATTGTGAAATATTACACAAAATTTCTTTTTAATCATACTATTAAGCTTAACTTGGACATTTATTTTTCATCTCAAAAGAGAAAGGTTGAAGTTAAGCCTAGATTAGGAAAGGTGACATATTATGACTGAACTGTCTATTAGTGCACTACTCATACGATTTACTCTGGGAGGATTAGCTGTAGTAATATCCACGCTGGTAGCTAGAAAGCTAGGCGAAAAAGCCGGAGGTATTTTTGCGGCATTCCCGGCCGTTTACTTAGCAGCATTATTGACTGCAAGCCTGGATTTTGGCGGTGCTGAACTTGTTGATTATTCCATCTTATTGTCTAAGGGTGCTATTGTCGGTATGGCAATAAACATCATCATTGCTATTATTGCAGGATATCTTTTACCTCGAAAAGGCTGGAAGAAAGGCTTAGCTCAAGCAGTCGGCTGTTGGTTTATCATCTCGATGGCAGTAGTAGTGTTAACCTCCTATTGATAAGGGTGACAATAGTAAAATAATTGCATGTATTGTAAAAGAAAAGGTGTGTGTGTATGAATACTAAAGATTTGTTCATTCGTTTCTTATTAGGCGGAGCTGCGGTTATGTTGAGCTATTTGGTCACCGTTATTTCTCCTTGGAAAATTCTTGCCGGTATTTTTGCAGCATTCCCAGCGGTCATGATTACTGCTGTATTAATGATGGGAATCGTGTCAGGTTCAAAAAATGCTGCAAAAGTAGCGAATGGTTCGGTATATGGTATGATTGGAGGGGTTGTTTGTGTAGCTACCGTATGGGTTACACTAACAATCAGCAATAATTGGTTATTTAGTATCTTTCTAGGTCTGGTTTTATGGCTTGTCAGTTCTATTGCTGTTTCCGTAACCAGAGAGCGAATGAAGAATGTTCATTTGAAATATGCTAAAAACATGGTTGGACAAATGAGAGAAGCACAAATTCGTCATAATAAATAATAAAGAAGGTGCCTAGTATCAGGCACCTTCTTTATTAATGTAATTGCAGCACTAAATCATTACTATAGTTGAGCGAAAACTGTTGGAATGCTTCTGTGGCAGGGCAAAGATAACGATTTTTAACACAGGCCATACAAACAGCAGGGTTGGCTAATGGATGGTTAATGGATAATACCTTGAGGTTATTATTGTTGAGCAATAAGGATTTCGGCATTATGGCTATGCCGAAATTAATAGCTGCTAGACCAGCGATTACATCTGCTTCATCCATTTCACAAGATATTTGAGGGATAACTCCCGCGCTTTCAAATAATTTGTCTATGATACGGCGCATATCACTGCTTTGATTAAATAATATAAAAGGATAGGGCGCAGTATCTTTCATATCAATACTGTCATAACGTGCAAGAGGGTGATCATAGGACGCGACAGCAACCATTTCCTGTTTAAATAATGGTATAAACTCAATTTCCGGTTCGTCATCATCCATTAATGTAAAGGCAATATCTACCTTTCCTGTCTTTAAATCTTGGAAGATCTTTTTAGTTGATCCTTGACTTAACGTAAATCTGACATTTTTATATTCATTCTTTCGAGAAAAGGCTTGAATCATGTTTGGAATCATCTGAGGTCCAAGATGATACATAAATGCTACATCAACTACGCCTCTTGAAGGGCAAGTAATGTCGTGTAATTTCTTTTCTCCCTTTTCTAGTTCATCCAAGGAACGTTCCACATATTGGAGAAAAAAACGGCCGTATTTAGTTAGACGAATATTTCGTCCGTGCTTTTCGAATAAATAGGTTCCCAATTCCTTTTCTAATTCTGAGATTGCATGGCTCAGACTTGGCTGTGTAATCGATAACTGCTCAGCTGCCTTAGTAAAATGTTCATATCCTGCAAGTACCCGAAAATATTGAAGCTGCTTCAAGTTCATTCCTGCCACGTCCTTTCATTATTTAGAAAAAAGTATGACGTTTAGTTGTTTGAATGTATGGAAGAAAAGTAAAAAAGACATGATTTAAACAATAGTTGCTGGCTATTAATTACAGACATGATATAGGAAAATAGATACACTATATAACTAGATATTACCACTCCTTACACAATAAAATAGTGTCTAAAAACAAAAAGTTTTGTTTTATTTGTGAAGAAGGTAACAATCGGAAATTAATTGATACTCCTCTTGTGATAGGGATTGCTAAATAGGAAGATAATGTGATGAGATAATGAAGGTAATTGAATAATTTTCCTATTAATGATAAAATTAACATAAACAATATATAGTCTAATAGAGGGAGTAACTGCCTGTCATTTCAGGATTCATAGCCGTCAAACTGGATAATATCCCGGCTTTGAAAACTTTTTTCGTTAAGTGAGACTCTATAGCTGAGAGAATTTCTGGCTATAGGGTCTTTTTTGTAGGATAAATTTGATTGAATACTATTTTGTACTCTAGTAATAAAAGGAAGGAGAAATGAATGAGTCATTATTATCGTAAAACAGCTGAAGAAGTTATAGAAGCCTTAGGCGTAACTAATCAAGGTTTAAGCTCATCTGAAGTAGAGAAGAAAAGAACACAATATGGATTTAATGAGCTGCAGGAGGGAAAAAGAAAAAGTACTTTTCAGGTATTTCTCGAACAATTTAAAGATTTTCTTGTCATCATTCTGCTTGTAGCTGCAATTATTTCGGCTTTTCTAGGCGAAGTAGAAAGTACAATTGTCATTATGGTTGTGGTTATATTAAATGCTATTCTTGGCACTATTCAGCATGTGAAGGCAGAACAGTCTCTCAATAGTTTAAAGGCTCTGTCTTCTCCAACAGCAAAAGTATTAAGAGATGGACAGAAGGTTGAAATTCCTTCGAGGGAAGTAATGGTAGGAGATATTCTTACTTTAGATGCGGGTGACTTTGTGCCTGCAGATGGAAGAATTATTGAGAATTACAGCCTGCAGGTAAATGAAAGCTCTCTAACAGGCGAGTCACTGGCTGTTGTAAAAGAGCTGGATGTGATTGATAAAGAAGAAGTTCCTATTGGTGATAAAAAGAATATGGTATTTTCCGGGAGTTTTATTACAAACGGCCGCGGGGTTGCTGTAATTACAGATATTGGAATGAACACAGAGATTGGAAAAATTGCTAATCTGCTAGACTCAGCTCAGGAGAAAAAAACACCGTTACAGGTTACACTTGATCACTTTGGAAAACGATTAGCCGTTATTATTATCATCATTGCGTTCATCATATTTGGACTAGATATTTTCAGAGGACGTGAGATTGGCGATTCCTTCATGTTTGCTGTATCTCTAGCCGTTGCGGCTATTCCTGAAGCCTTAAGCTCTATTGTAACCATCGTTCTTGCTTTTGGAACACAGAAGATGGCAAAGGAAAACGCAATTATGCGTAAACTGCATGCAGTAGAAAGTCTAGGCAGAATTTCTGTTATCTGCTCGGATAAAACTGGAACGCTAACGCAAAACAAAATGACGGTTCAGCAAGTATATGTTGATCAAAAGATTATCCCGCATGACCAGTTAAATCAGGAAAAGCCATTAGAAAAAAATCTCTTGTTAATGGCTTTATTGTGCAATGATTCCGTTACAATAGACAAAAAAGAAATCGGTGATCCGACAGAAGTAGCTTTAACAAACTTAGGTGAAGTGTATGGCCTTGATGAACTTGTTATCAGAAATCAATATAAAAGGGCTGGAGAACTTCCATTTGATTCAGATCGAAAGCTGATGAGTACCGTTAATATAATAGATAATAAATATATAATGGTTACAAAAGGAGCGCTGGATGTTTTATTATCTAGAGTGAAGAAAATAGAAACATCTAAAGGCATTCTGGATTTTTCTAAAAACCATCGAAAAGAAATAGAAAAAATAAATAAAGATTTTTCTATTCAAGGCTTACGTGTTCTAGGCTTTGCATACAAAGAATTATCCGACGGCCAGGCGGTTAGTTTTGAAGATGAAAATGATTTAATATTTGTCGGTTTAACAGCTATGATGGATCCGCCGAGACCTGAATCAAAGAAGGCTGTAGAAAATTGTATTGCTGCTGGAATTAAGCCGGTCATGATAACAGGTGACCATAAAATTACAGCTTCAGCGATAGCTAAACAAATAGGCATCCTAAAGAACGAGTCTGAAGCGATTGAAGGTGTTGAAATAGAAAAACTGTCAGATGAGGAATTGAAAGAAAAAGTCAGGGACCTTTCCGTTTATGCCCGTGTTTCACCTGAACATAAAATTCGTATCGTCAGAGCCTGGCAGGAAAAAGGCAATAATGTAGCTATGACAGGTGACGGGGTAAATGATGGACCTGCCTTAAAACAAGCAGATATTGGAATTGCCATGGGAATTACAGGTACGGAGGTGGCAAAGGATGCATCGGCTATGATTTTAACGGATGATAACTTCTCAACTATCGTAAAAGCAGTCTCAAACGGAAGAAGTATTTACGCTAATATTAATAACTCCATTCGTTTTTTACTTGCTGGTAATACTGCCGGTATCTTATCTGTACTATATGCATCATTACTGGCTTTACCAGTGCCGTTTGCACCGGTCCATCTTTTATTTATTAACTTATTGACTGACAGTCTGCCTGCCATTGCTCTTGGACTTGAACCGCATAATAAAAATATAATGAAAGAAAAGCCTAGAGATATTCATGAGCCATTATTAAATAAGCGATTTGCTACTCTAGTTGGGATTGGAGGCTTGTTAATTGCCATTTCAACCTTAACCGCCTTCCATATTGGATTAGAAACAGGAGATGAAGTAGTCGCAAGTACAATGGCTTTTGCTACATTATGTTTAGCCAGATTATTTCATGGTTTTAATGTAAGAGCGAAGCAATCGATTTTTCAGATTGGCGTGTTTACTAATAAATATCTCTGGTTTTCTATTATCGGAGGCATCTTTTTATTACAGATTGTCTTAATGCTACCGCCGCTTATGGGGATATTTGAAGTGGCCCCGTTAACAGGAGCTCAGTTTGGCTGGATTTATGGGCTGGCTTTCATGCCGTTAATCGTCAGCCAAATATTTAAATTACTTTTTATTAAAGCATAATGGTCCTATTTAAAGAAAAAGAATAGGGAAGAAAGAGTTGAAGAAAGCTTGCAGCTGCTTTCGTTCGACTCTTTCTTTTTTTACTTTGTTTACTAACATTGTTAATTTCTCACAGATGAGTTAAAAATCAGGCTTATCAACATTGTTTGCTAACAAAGCTTTTTTTAAAGAATGAATTCTACAGTTAATAGGGAATTCTAGAACAAACGGGGTCTAGTTGGGTTATTAAGAAAAGAGTGATAAGCTGTATTGGGAAATTTCTAAAATAAGTTGTTTTAGTTTTTAACTTCATTCAGCAGAAGTCCTCCATTTCTAAAGTTAAGAGGTGAATGCAAAAAGTTCTCTAATTCAGTGGGGTTCAAAACCCCAGCTGAATGAAGTCAAGCCTCCGGCGGATGCCTCGGATTTTTTAGGGGTAGTTTATCGAGCAAGCTCGATAAAAATCCGGGCGCAAATTCGACGGGGCGAATTTGATTTACTTATTTATTTGGAGGTGGGTCCTCGTTGCTAATGGAAATATTTGTACTTATCGTACTAATCCTCTTAAATGCATTTTTTGCTGCATCTGAAATTGCGTTAATTTCTTTAAATGACAATAAAGTAAAAATGATGGCTGACTCAGGAGATAAGAAATCCGTTATGCTTCATAAATTAATTTCTGAACCGAGTCGTTTTCTGGCAACCATCCAAATCGGTATCACATTAGCAGGATTTCTAGCGAGTGCTTTTGCAGCAGAAAGCTTTGCAGGTAGACTAGCTGACGTCTTATATGAATTAGGTGTGCCAATTTCAAAAAGTCTGCTTGGATCGATATCTGTTGTTGTGATTACATTGTTATTATCTTATTTCACATTAGTTTTTGGCGAGCTTGTTCCGAAACAGCTTGCGATGACAAAAGCGGAGCCAATCTCGATGTTTGCTGTTACACCGCTGACCCTTTTGTCAAAGCTGACAGCTCCTTTTGTCAAATTATTAACTCTATCTATGAATGTGACAGTGAGGATGTTTGGCGTTGATCCGAATGCTGAGGATGATAATGTAACAGAAGAAGAAATACGTATGATGGTTGATGTTGGGGAAGAAAGAGGGACCATTCAATTAACCGAGAAAGAAATGATTAATAATATTTTTGATTTCGATAATAAGACGGTATCAGATATTATGACACATCGAACCAATATTAGTGCCATTCCGATTGAGTCCAGCTTAAGGGATACCATCCGTTTAGTGAATTTGGTAAAATACACAAGATATCCCGTTTATTCGGAGGACATCGATCATATTGTCGGTATATTTAATTCTAAAGACTTGCTTGAGTTTTTAGAGGAAACGGATGCAAAACCAAAGGAATATAATTTGCAAGAGATGATCCGGGATCCCTATTTTGTTTTAGAATCAACGAAAATTGATCATTTATTTCATGATATGCAGAAGAATAATGTTCATATGGCCATCGTGATTGATGAATATGGCGGAACTGATGGGATTGTTACGATTGAGGATTTAATTGAAGAGATAGTCGGGAATATTTTTGATGAATATGATGAACCTGATGAAGGTGAACCAGTTATTACGAAGCTTGATGATCATACATACATTATGGATGGAACGGTCAGTTTGGATGATGTCGAGGATATTCTAAAGAAGGATTTGCCAATAGAAGAATACGACACCTTAAGTGGATTTGTGATTAGTCTGCTTGGATATATTCCAATTGGCGAGGAGACACCAAGTGTGGAATACGAGGATGTTATGTTTACTTCACTTGAAACAAATGATCGACGAATTATGAAGGTAAAAGTTAACTTCATTCAGCAGAATTCCGCTACTTCTATAAGTGAGGATGAAAGCAAAAAGCTCTCCGATTCAGAGGTGCTCTGAATGAAGTTAAGCCTCCGGCGAGTCTTGCGATTTTTTTTAAGGTAATTTATCGAGCTCGATAAAAATCCGGACGCAAATTCGACGGGCGAATTTGATTGTAAAGAAGCAGTTGAGATTGAAGAGGTGTAATAGTGACGGAAACGGTTGTTAAAATTAAAGCGCAATACAGTCAAAAAATGAAAAAAGGAAATCCGATTGTCTTGAAGGATGCCATCGTAAGTACTGACCATTTAGAAGCTGAGGGAATGATTATCAGGCTTGTGGATGAACAAAATCAATTTATTGGAAAAGGCTACTATGGAAAGCAGAATAAAGGCTTTGGGTGGATACTGACAAGAAAAGAAAATGAGCCGATTAATCATGAGTTTTTTCATAACAAAATTATGAAAGCAGTCCAATATAGAAAGCCTTTTTTTCAAGATAAGGAAACCACGGCCTTTCGCGTGTTTAATGGCGAAGGAGACGGAATTGGCGGGCTGACCATTGATTATTATGACGGATATTATGTGATCAGTTGGTACAGCCTTGGAATTTACCAGTTTAAAGAGGCTATTATAGAAGCATTAACGAATCTCGTTCCATATAAAGGGATTTATCAGAAGAAGCGCTTTGCTGAAGATGGTATGTACGTCGAAGAGGATGACTTTGTTACTGGGGAACGGGGACAGTTTCCTCTTATTGTAAAAGAGAATGGAGCGAACTTTGCTGTTTATTTAAATGAAGGCGCTATGGTCGGTGTATTTTTGGATCAGAGGGAAGTAAGGAAAGCCATTCGGGATCAATATGCAAAAGGGAAGAATGTATTAAATACCTTTTCCTACACCGGAGCTTTTTCCGTTTTCGCTGCTTTAGGCGGAGCGGTAAAGACTACAAGTGTCGACCTCGCCAACCGAAGCCGAAGTAAAACCATTGAACAGTTCAGTATTAACGGAATTGATTATGAGGCTCAAGACATCGTTGTCGAAGATGTGTTTCATTATTTTAAGTATGCTGTCAAAAAGCAATTGCTATTTGATTTAGTTATATTAGACCCGCCAAGTTTTGCAAGGTCCAAAAAGGTAACCTTTAGCGCTGCAAAGGATTACACCAAATTATTGCAGCAGGCGATTTCCATAACAGCAGATGACGGGGTAATCGTTGCCTCTACCAACAGCGCATCCTTTGATATGAAAAAATTCAAAGGTTTTATTGATAAGGCCTTTCGCGATAGCAACAAAAAATACAAAATCTTGGAAGAATATACTCTTCCAGATGATTTCAAAACGATTAAAGAATATGAAGAGGGGAACTATTTAAAAGTTGTATTTGTAAAAAAGGTTAAATAATAACTGAAGGCACCATAAATGGACAAGTGCTGAGCAAATGTCCATTTGTGGTGCCTAGTGTTTTAAAAGGAGAATAAACTTTAATGCATATCTTGGGAAATCATTGTCAAATCAGTCGCAGAAACGGCAACTTCCTTAAAGGCTGAGCCCAAATCATTTGTTCGATTGACAAATGATTGGAGCTCTTGCTCGATTTTTTGATTTTGAATTTTGGTTTCATCCAAGGCCACTAATATTTGCTGGAAGTAGTACTCGGTTTCCTGCATGGTATTATTTTCTTCGCTAACAGCGGTCTTGATCATTTCTAGTGATTGATTTAATTTTTCAATTTGAGTATTTGTATTTAACGTAAGGGAAGATACATTTGTAACGGATTTCTTTGTTTCTTCGGATAATTTTCTTACCTCATCAGCGACGATAGAAAAACCTCGGCCATGCTCTCCTGCTCTGGCTGCTTCAATGGCTGCGTTTAGTGATAGTAAATTGGTTTGGTCCGCGATTCCTGTAACAATTTCAACAATTTCCTGTGTTTGTTTCGAAATATTTAATAGAACTTGAACATCACTTGAGATATTGTTAACTGATTTATGAATATTAGATAAATGAACCGTTTGTTTATGCAGCTGTTCTTTTCCTTTCAGAGCTCGTTCCTCTGCTAAAGCGGATAACTCTGAACCCTTATTAGCAATGGAAACAATATCATTAGATTGGGTACATAAATGTTGAAAGGAAGTATCTGTTTCTTTAGAAACAGCAGCTAGATTAATAGATGCATTTGCAACAGATTCTCGAATGGACCTTTTTTCTTCTTCTGCTTCTATATTCTTACGGTTAACCTCTGCTTCGTAAGCTTCCAATACCAGCTGTTGTTCAAAATTTATTATTTTCGTGGCTGCTTGAATGGCCATAAGACGGTCATCTGTATTGGTGAGATTTTCAACAATGATGGTAATAATAGAAAGCAGCAGATTTTGAAAGGCTGCCATATACCATTTAGTCGGCAGCCCGATTTTAACATGCATATGGGCAATCCGTATCCGCTTTTCAATAAATTCCTCATTTATAGTACCTGTAAACATCTCAAGGAGATGCTGCTTAAGGGTTCTTTTTAAACGGTCTGTTGTACTGTTATCCTGGATAATCTTTAATAAAGAAGGTTCTTGTTCGAGATCCCTATAATATTGATTGGCTATCATATCTAGTTTTTCTTTGATAAATGGCTGCAAAGCATGGATGACGTCTAAATCTTTTGATGTCAGTCCAATCATTTCCAACTGTTTCTTGGTATCGTTTCCATCGGATAGTTCTATTTTGCCGATTCCTTTTGCTAGATCCCATGTCTGTTTCGTTTGCTTTTGTTTAATAAAAAACATCTAACTCCCACCACCTAGCAATATATTATGAATAAATCATATCATATCTTAGGGGGTTTTTCTTTTTTTTATTAGGTAAATATCCTTATTATTTAAGCGAGGTTAATACAAAAGTCTTATTTAAAAATAGAAAAGAATGGGAGTACGATGATCAGTAAACAGAGACAAAGGGTGGCTAGGGCACCAAATCTTTGCTTCTCCTTCCACAAAGCGATGGCGAAGCCAAAGGTATAGAGTGTTATGATAAGTAAAATAGTAGCAATGATGAGATTCAAATTAATCCTCCTGGTTATTAAGCACTTTTTTTTGAACGCCATAGTCCTCGATTTCAATATCTGTCTTTATGGTAACATCCGCTTTAGGATATGACTTTACCCAATTAAACCGTTCAAATTCCTGATAGGTTTTAAAATATTTTCTTGCATACACAGATAAAGGGTATGGGGATCCTTTTAGTTCGGTTTGTGTTTTTTCTTGAACCATTTCAAATAGGGATGCTGTATCTTTTACTATAAATTCTTTCAAGAATTGTTGCTTCTTTGGGTCTTCTGCATAGTTGACCATGGATGGATTTGACATGATTGCCAGGGTCAGTGGGACTGTTATCTCAATCTTTGGTCTAATTCCTTTCAAATTCATCTTGATTTTATTATTATTTGTTTTCGTCACTTTGGCTGCTAGTTGTTTATGACTTTCTGAAAAAGGATCTCGTATATTGACTAATACATCTTTTATATCAGTTGTATCGTCAAGAATATTAATGATGCGTGTTTCCACTCCATTCAATTGATCAACCATGACGCCGTTTTTGAAGACGGCTGAACCGGAAAATTGTGTGTTATCAAATTCCCCTGATACATTCAGTTGTCCTGCTGTGTACTGATCCTCCTGCTGAAATTTGGGATTCTTTTCTCGTTCTGTAGTTGTATACATGGCTAGAAAGAGGTCTGTTCCTCTATCTACCGCCGAAAAATATCGAAACAGTGTAGAATCAGGGATTAACCCATTATTAATTCCATTTTCAATCATAAATTGAAAATACTTATGTGGTCTTGTTTCCATTTTTGGGTGATTTTCCTGAAAATATTCGGATGCCTTTTCTTTACATACAGCTAAATAACTATCCATACGAATTTCCTTGTCTTTTAGTGTAGAAGATATGACAGAGCGAAAATCTTGATCCTTCGCTAATTCCTCTGAAACGATAATCACTTTTAATAGTTCATAGCTAATGTCACGAGAGATGATGGTATTGGCTGTCGCTTTTGCGGCAATGAAGTCATTGGCATCAAAGGAGATAATTTCTCGCGGTTTCTCCGTTGAACCGCCGCCTCCTTGTACACTTCCGACTTCGGGATTGGCAATTAACATGGTTACTTTAATTTTTCCTTTGCGTTTTGAACGGTCAATCCCCAGTCCAATGACATATGCGTTTTCTTCCAATTCCTCCCGGTCCCAACAGCCTGTTAATGAAAGAATGAGGGTTATAATAATCAACAGTTTACATACCTTTTTTATTTGTTGCATGATTGAATTCTCCTTTTAACAGAGCGACTATCCATAATAGCAAGGAAAGGGCAGCAAATGTCGGACCGGCTATTAATCGAACTTTAGCTTTGAATAAAAGACCTACGTCAAGAGGTGTTTCCGGAATCATACCGGTCAGCCAATAAATGGTAGCTAGTGCTGGAATCAAGTAATCAGCCTCTTTAATGCGAAAGATATGAGCAAATATCTTTGTACATATGTACAATAAAGCGGCAAAACGTATAAAAGTGGCCATTAGCCAGATTGGAAGAAATAGCGTTTCTACATTAGTAAGGAATTTTCCAAATGAGAAATAACGAATAGCTGTATGAAATGGATAACCAAGTCCCGCTAAGGACCGATCAAACAGAAAAATAAAAATAAAAATTGCGGCGCTTAGATGAATGGTGTTTAAAATAAAAGCAATCCATGTTCCTTTTGTAAAATCTTTAGTAGATGACATGTTCGATATTATGGCTGTTAGGATAAATAGGTCCGCAAAAAGGGTTGTTCCAGATATACTTGATTTCGTAATATCCTGTATTCCGGACCCCAAAATTGGGTAGATGGCTTGTATATTGCCATCCATGATGCTTAGTATCATGGCAAGTACAAACGAAAAAATGATATACCAAACCATAATATAGGAAATGGATCCAATATGCTGAATCCCCTTTTTCGCCCCATAGACACAAACAAATATGAAAATAGCATATAAGACTACCAGTGGTGTCGTTCGAAAATAGAATGAATGAATGATGTCTGAAGCCATTCTCGAATCAAATGAAAATGCAAATGAACTGATGATAAATATAGATAGAAGAACAAAAAATCCGATATATTTACCCAGTAATCGCTGAACGATGGCAAACAGGTCTTTTCCTTGAAACAAAGAGAATGTTTTTAATAATAGGAACAGCGGAATAAGAAAGAGTCCTGCTGAGATGAGTGGGATCATCCATGCTGCACTTTGAACAGCATTGTATAATGCGGCAGGAGTATTTTCAGTTGCCTTTGTACCGACCATTAAAACCGCGATAGAGGTATATTCACGGATTCCTAGTTTTCCCTGTTGCTGCTTCATATGGATTTATCCCTTTCCTTTTTTGCCCATATCCTTTGGTTTTAAATAGCCAGGACGGAATCTTTCTTTCATTGGGATATGGCGAATAATTAAGTCCTTTGATGAGACAAAGCTTGGTGTCATAGGTGCAAAGTACGGTATGCCAAATGATTTCAATGATACTAAGTAAAAAAGCCCGACAATAAATAAAGCTGAGACTCCATAGATGCCGATAAACCCGGCTGAAAAAATAAACAGAAAACGGGTTATCCGGATGGCAAAATTCATGCTTGTATCACTGATGATAAAAGAACTTAAACCGCTCAAGGCGATGACGATAATGACAATCGGACTAATAATATTTGCTTGTACGGCTGCCTGTCCCAAAATTAACGCACCGACAATCCCAATCGTTGGTCCAATTGGGGATGGCACGCGTAGTCCCGCTTCCCGAATCAGTTCAAAGGCTATTTCCATCATAATCACTTCAAACAGGGCAGGGAAGGGGACACGTTCCCTTGTTCCAGCAATCGCCATTAATAAATCAGGCGGGAGCATTCCAACGTGAAAGTTTGTTACAGCAACATAAAAGGAAGATGTAAACATGGCGATGAACAGGGCAAGAAACCGTAATATCCTGATGAAATTTCCATATGGTGTACGCAAATAATGATCTTCCGGTGAATGGATTAATGCCCAAAAAGTAGTTGGAAGAATCAGGCTGCTGGGCGAATTTTCCATTAATAGGATAATATGGCCTTCTTCAATGAATGAAGCAGCCCGGTCAGGCCGCTCGCTATATAAAATGGTTGGATATAACGAGCGTGGCCGTTCCTCTATATATTGCTCAAGTATACTTAAATCCACGATTGATTCGACATCAAGGGAATGTAATTTGTCTTTCACGTTTTGGAGTAATTCTCCATTGACAAGATCCTTTTGATAAACAAGGTATACGTTATTTTTCGATCGTTTTGCAATTATCATCGTCTCTATGATCAGGTTTTCATTTTTTAACTTTTTTCGGATTAAGGAAATGTTTGTGATGACTTTTTCGTTAAAAGATTCTTTGGGCCCTTTGACAATGACTTCAGTGTCAGGTTTGCCAATGGCCCTTCCTTGAATGTTCGGTGTATCAAATAAATAACATTGTTCATCACCATCTACGAAAAGAGCTGTATTTCCTCCATTTATTGAATCAAGAATTTTCTCGATGGTAGTCTCTGTTGTAAAGAAAGGCGCAGTGCAGAGATCGGGAATTTCTTTGTTCGGGATGTTGCTTCTAATTAATTTTTCTGTTATATCTTCTTGAATGACCCTTGCATCTGAAATGGAACTAATAAAGATAATAAAGGCACGCTGATTAGTGGAAAGAATGGTAAACTCCCGTACTTTCACATCCATATTATCAGGGACACTATAAAGGGTCTTAAATGTTGATAAGTTTTGCTCGTAATCAACACTGATTGCTTGTTTTTTTAATTCAGCTACGTCTGCATTTGACTTATCCTTAGATTCTGGGTTTTTACGTGTCTTAAATAAAGTGTTTAGTACATTCTTTTTCATCGTAAATTCCTCGAACATTTTTTTAGTAGTATTTCATACATAGTGAATTATTATGTAAGAAAATGGTTTACTGCATTAAAGCGGCGGGGGACTGTCCCCCGCCGCTTTAATGCAGTAAATTTTAGTTCCTTTTATTCAATTATTACCTTTAACTCATATGAAACTATTATTTTATTGTTTTCGTTTATAATAGTAATAAGTCAATGAGGAAAGGATAAAAGTTTTGAAAAAGAAATGGCTAGGTAGTTCAATGAGTATATTCGTTCTTGTATTTATGGCTGTCGTTTTATATGTTCAATATTTGATGCTGCCGGATAAGGACTCAGAAATAAATCCGAATGCTCCGATGCCGGATGGTCTTCACCCAATTGTTGAAGAAAAGACCAATCAATTGATACAGCATTCAGCAGAAAAGGGAATATCTATTGTTATAACTGATGGTTTTCGCAGTGCAGAAGATCAGGATAAATTATATGAAAAAGGTCGTGCAACAGAAGGTACAATTGTCACATATGCAAGGGGAGGAGAGTCTTATCATAATTTTGGCCTTGCTGTTGATTTTGCAATAAAGATCCCATCAGGAGAGGTCATTTGGGATATGACGTATGATGGAAATGGAAACAGTATCTCTGATTGGACAGAAGTCGTTTCACTTGCCAAAGGTCTCGGTTTTGAATGGGGAGGAGATTGGGTGCGTTTTAAAGATTATCCTCATTTGCAAATGGATTTCGGTCTTTCGATAGCTGCGCTGCAAAGAGGAGAAAGGCCGGAAGAACAGCCGTCAGCCGACAGCTGACAAGAGCTCCGACAGTCATATCTGTCCGGAGCTTTTTTATCTGCAATAACTTGTGTAAAGAATGATTGCAAATGGTCTTTTCGGGTAACCTAATCTGTAAAAGCGGGGTGGTTATTTTGAAGGATAAAAGGTATGAGATTGCTCATAAGGAAGCGATTATTGGTGTTATACTAGTCATTTTTAATTTCCTTTGGTGGTATGGCTTTGCTTATGGATTAGGTTCAGGTGATCCTCAAAAATATCAATATATTATGGGGCTGCCGGCATGGTTTTTTTATAGCTGTGTAGTTGGCACAATTATTATGATAATCCTTGTTTACTTGTGTATTACATTTATTTTTAAAGAGGTTCCGTTTGAAGAGGAAGAGGGGAACAGAAAATGAACATGGCTGTTATTGTCCCATTACTCCTTTTTCTCATTTTTTATTTCCTGATTGGCGTTTGGGCTAATCGATATGTAAAAACATCTAATAATTTTCTTCAAGAATATTTTCTTGGAGGCAGAGAGCTAGGAGGCTTTGTACTGGCTATGACGCTGATTGCTACATATGGAAGTGCAAGCAGCTTTATTGGCGGTCCTGGTGTAGCGTATACAACTGGTTTAGGCTGGGTACTGCTATCCATGGCCCAACTCCCTACCGGCTACTTTGTCTTAATGGTTTTGGGGAAAAAATTTGCCATTATCGCAAGAAAAAATAATTACATAACGATCATTGATTTTCTAAAAGATCGCTATAAAAGCAATATCATTGTTCTTATCTCTGCCTTAAGCATTATTATTTTTCTTTTCTCATCGATGATTGCACAATGGGTAGGCGGAGGAAGATTAATTGAATCTTTAACCGGATTATCGTATCAAACGTCTTTATTAATCTTTGCTGTCACCGTGTTAGTGTATGTCTTAATCGGTGGATTTAGGGCGGTTGTTTTAACCGATACGGCACAAGGAATTGTCATGTTAATCGGGACCATTGTATTACTGATAGCAACCATTATGGCTGGCGGTGGTCTGCAATCAATTATGTCAAAATTAACGGCCGAAAATCCTAATTTTATCTCGCCGTATGGAGCAAATCGTCAATTAACCTCTCTTTATGTGTCTACTTTTTGGATTTTGGTTGGTGTGGGGGTTATTGGACTTCCACAGATGGCAGTTAGAGCAATGTCTTACAAAGACTCCAAGTCAATGCACCGAGCAATCATCATTGGTACTGCTGTTATTGGAACAATTATGTTTGGCATGCACTTAATCGGTGTACTAGCCCGCGGAATTCTTCCTGGGATTGAGATTGGGGATAAGGTCATGCCGATGCTTACATTAGAGGTATTGTCACCCGTTTTGGCAGGTTTTGTCCTTTCAGCTCCGATGGCTGCCATTATGTCTACCATTTCTTCTTTATTAATTCTTGTCAGTTCAACGGTTGTGAAGGATATATATTTAAATTTTATTAAACCAAATGCAACTGAAAAGCAAATAAAACAGACAAGCTTTTGGGTAACAACGTTAATTGGAGCAGCAGTGATTTTGTTTGCTTTGAATCCTCCTGATCTATTAGTATGGTTGAATCTTTTTTCATTTGGAGGACTTGAATCTGTCTTTATTTGGCCAATCGTTTTAGGGCTCTATTGGGGGAAAGGGAATAAGTATGGTGCGATTTCGTCCATGATTATCGGAATGAGTTCCTATATTCTATTCGACCGTTTATACCCAAGTGCACTTGGGATGCATACCGTTGTATTGCCTATTCTTTTTTCCTTGATTACCTTTATTCTTGTCAGTCTGGCAGTCCCGTCTGTAGGTAAGAGAGGGACTGCGGGATAATAGATATGGCATGCTTTTTTCATACAAATAAAAGAGCCGGGGATTGTGTTCCCGGCTTTTCGAAATTTATTAAGTAAAAGTTAATCACACATATACAATAAGTTATCAACAGTGAAAATCTATATATATCCATATTTCCACAGGTTTATCCACATTGTCCACAAAAAATACACGTAATTCTAGGGACTTTATTCACAGTGATAAACTAAATGTAGAGCTGTTATCATCATATCTGTGCAAGTTATCCACGTTGTTAACGATTATGTGGATAACTTTATTCACAGTGCAGTCCTACTTATTTTTTCGTTTTGCCGCCCGTTGATTAGCAGCATCGGCTCTAGCTTGAGCCTCTAAATCGTCCTTGTCAGCCAGTTCCATTGAGAATTCTTCATCAACGCCATCTGATTTAAGGTTATTTTGGTAATTATTTTGTTTAGCCATGTTCATATACTCCTTCCTATCTAGAGAAATAGGAGGCCCATCAGTTTGAGGCCTCGTTTATTTTAATTAACCATTATTTCCTTGATTTCTTTGATTAGCGGCATTTGCTAATGCTTGCTCTTCTCTGCTAATTTGATTATTTAATTCTTGAGCATACTCTTCACTCATACGATCATATTTCATATTTTTAGGAACTTGAGGAAGTGAGCTTTTATTTCTGTCACGTGTTTTATGCCCTTGAGCGCGGCCCATAAACAAAACCCCTTTCAATAAATAAAGTATGAAGCATTGCTCCATACTTTATTATGCTCATGCATCAATGGACTATGAAAGGTAAGTTGTTACAAGCCTAACCAGTTGTAACAGGTGAAAATATAGGCCTGCAGCTTACTTTCTACCTTTACGGTCCATAAAACCACCGGCACGGTCTGCCATTTTAAAGTCACGCTGATAAGTTACAGCCTGCATACTTGTTAAAGCACTTTTTTCTTTGTCCGTTTTCTTCGCCATTAGAATCCTTCCTTTCATGAAAGTATCTTCCATATTTTCCCCTTATTAAAAACGATTCATACTATGGGGGAAATAGTAAAAAAAGTAAAATTATTCAACTTATTTTCTTGCTTCTGTTTATTCAAATGTTACTGCGGGTTATGCTACATTTAGATAAGAGGTGAAATTGATGCCGATTATATCGAAAATTACAACCCAGCAAAAAAATAAAGAACGCTATAATATTTTTCTCGATGAAGGAAAAGGAGAACAATATGCTTTTAGTGTAGATGAAGCTGTTTTAGTGAAGTATGGGCTAAAAAAAGGCATGGAGCTAGATGACTTTTTCATTACTGAAATTCATTATGAAGATGATATTCGAAAAGCGTACAATTTAGCTCTTCATCATTTAACAAGAAGAATCAGATCAGAGGCAGAGGTTCGCTCTTATCTTGGAGAAAAGGAAATGGATGAAGCAATCATTCAAGAGGTCATCATTAAACTGTACGAATACCAATTTCTCAACGATGAACAGTATGCTAAGGCTTACGTGAGAACGCAAATGAATACGACTGATAAAGGAACCATTTTAATAAGAAGTGAGCTGAAAGAAAAAGGGATTAATGAAAAGAATATTGAACTGGCTCTTAACGAATATCCGTATGAATTACAGCTTGAAAAAGCAAAAACACTGAGTGAAAAAACAACTCAGAAAAATCAAAAGGATTCTGAAAGGGTGCTTAAGGCTAAGCTTGAACAAAAGTTAACTCGAAAAGGCTTTAGCTTTAATATTATAGCCGATGCAATCAACAGCATAAATTTGAAAAGAAAAGATAATGGCATGGAAGCCTTGCGTTATCAAGCTGAAAAATTACAGAGAAAATATGCAAAGGAATCAGGATATACGTACGAGCAAAAAATGAAAAGTGCACTTTATCGAAAAGGCTTTTCCCTTGAACAAATTGAAAAATATCTCAACCAACAAGATTGGAATGAATAGGAAATACACTTTCCTTTCTTATTAAATACTTTTTCATTATACTAAAATATAGACATAGGTTCGCGAAAGAAAAGGGGATGGATTCATGCAATCACAAGAAAAGAGATACAGCGAATTATCAAAATATGAATTGCAGCAAGAGATTGCCAAATTACATGAAAAGGCAAGAAAAGCAGAACAAATGGGAATGGTAAATGAGTTTGCTGTATTAGAACGAAAAGCAGTCATGGCCAAAGCCTATTTATTAGATCCAAATGATTTTATTCCTGGGGAAATCTATCGTATTGAAGGAGATCCTGGTGCGTATTTTAAAATAAATTATTTAAACGGTGTTTTTGCATGGGGGCATCGTCTGAGAAATGGGCAGGAAGAAGAAGCATTGCCGATTTCTATGCTAGTTAAGCTTCAGTAAGAAGGGGCTGACTCCTTACTGAAGCAAGGTAGGTCGAATAGGTACGCAGGTCATGGCATTCTTAGACTGCGTTCCGCTTTCCTAGAACAAATTAGATGTATCAATATCTCTGTTGGAAGATGCACGCATTCTTTCCTGCGGATGTGTATTAATGGTTCCGTCTGCTCTTTTTGAAGCATATTCCGCTTTAGCACGAGGTTCTCCCTCTAATTTATTGTTACTCAGATTAGGGAAACCTTTTTCTTTATTACGCATATAAAAACCTCCTAATGCGGGATAAGAACAGTGATAATGAAGGTTGACTCTCCATCATCACTTAACATTAGTATGTTCAGATTACTAGCCGCTATGAGGCTTTTATCTGCTTAATTTATGGAAAAGTGATAATTGGAAATAAAACGAATGCAGAATGGATAAAAAAAGCGATGTCTTTTTTATGACATCGCTTTAACTTGGAATAATATCCAGCTTTTTTCGAAGTTTTTCTTCGCTGAAAATCCAGCCGGTATATGAAGTTGTGATGTTTAAATCAAGGTCCAGGTGGACAACCGCCACGAAGGGATAATAATCCTTGCTTCGATAGCGTAAGTCAATAAAGCGAACTTCATAGTGATCATCATATTCATCCACTTCCCAACGATATACAGGTGAGAAGGAGAGAAAAGCCGCTAAATTTTCATCTTCCTTTGCTGCCTCTAAAACTGGAGTTTCAGGAACCTCAACACGATTGAACTGATCTAATATTTGTACTTGTCTATTTACGGCCCGACCGACAAAGAACTGATGTTGATTCATCACGGCAATTTTCCAGTGGTGAAATCTCATAGTTGGAGCTATGATAATCTCAGTCGCATCTGGAATTCTTTGCAGAACCTTTCTATAAACATTTTGTCTTTCGATAAAGCGGATAATGTAGTAGATAATCAAAATCGCATATATTACAGCAAAGGTATATCCAGGATCAGTGCCTAACCCCCATAAGATTAAGCCTATTACGTGTATGCCGAAAATAAACGGGTCAAAGGTATTGATAACACCCAGTGCCACCCACTTTGCTGAAAACGGACGCAATGCTTGAGTGCCGTAAGCGTTAAAAATATCGACAAAGACATGAAGAAAAACAGCCAGAAATGTCCAGAGCCATAAGTGTAATAAATTAGCGGTTGGGAAAAAAGGATAGACAACGGCGACTATTCCTAACGGCCATAAAAGAACAGCAGGTATGGAATGGGTAATTCCACGATGATTACGGATATAGATCGCATTGTTTCTAAGTTTTAATACTGTATCAATATCAGGGGCTTGTGAGCCAACTATGACTGAAATTAAGACACTTGTTGTGGTTGCTGAACTCTCAGCTACAACGGGGTCAAGCGTTGCCAGACCGCCTAAGGCTAACCCCATTACTACATGTGTACCTGTATCCAAGGAAGAAACCTCCTTAATTCGGTATTTAGTGGGGAAATCATATGTCATAACAGCTGTATCCCATGCCAGATGCAAAACGAAAACGTAGCAACTTATGTGAAGGAATAACAGCTTTCTATATATTAAGTGTATCAGAATATCATTGCTTTGACAGAGGAAAATATGTATTTTATTTAAAAATTACATGTTTTCAAATTAAATAAATTTACTCAATAATAATCTGCATTAATAATTATTACCCAATTTTATATGTTTAACATCCTGGAGGAAGAAAAGTGACGAAAAATAAATTGAAAACGTTGGAGATGATTGATAAACAGGAGTTTCGTCAAGATTTGATTGGCTGGTTTGAGGAAGAGATGCGTGATCTTCCCTGGAGAAAAGATCAGGATCCTTATAAAATCTGGGTTTCGGAAATCATGCTCCAGCAGACAAGAGTTGATACAGTCATTCCTTACTTTAACCGTTTCATGGAGCAGTTCCCTACGATTGAAGCATTGTCTGGGGCGGAAGAGGAAAAGGTATTAAAAGCATGGGAAGGTCTCGGTTATTATTCGAGAGCCCGGAACTTACACTCTGCGGTTAAAGAGGTTCATGAAAAGTATGACGGGAGAGTCCCTGATACTCCAAAGGAAATATCTGCTTTAAAAGGAGTTGGTCCTTATACAGCAGGCGCCATTTTAAGCCAAGCCTATGGGATTCCAGAGCCTGCTGTAGATGGAAATGTCATGCGTGTTTTATCCCGTATATTATTAATTGAAGATGATATCGCTAAAGCTTCATCACGAAAAGTGTTTGAAAAGGCTGTTAGGGAGTTAATTTCCCATGAGAATCCATCCTATTTTAATCAAGCATTAATGGAGCTTGGAGCAATTGTTTGTACCCCAACCTCTCCTTCCTGCTTGCTGTGTCCTGTTCGGGAGCATTGTACCGCTTTTCATGAAGGGGTTCAACATGAATTGCCAATAAAGACAAAGAATAAAAAACAGCGTGAAGTACACTTAGCTGCAGCTGTATTAAAAGATGATACCGGACGAACCCTTATTCATAAAAGGGCTGAAAAGGGCTTGCTGGCAAATTTATGGGAGTTTCCTAATATTGAAATTCATCTGCCATATAAAACAGAAAAAGAGCAGTTAAGGGAAGCGTTGAAATTAGAATTCGGAGCAGATATAGCACTAGGTGAAATGATTGGTACGATAGAACATGTATTTTCCCATTTAACATGGAATATTCACGTTTATGAAGGAACGTTGATAGAGCTAAAAGAAGAAAAACCTGATTTAAAAGTGGTATCTCCTGAAGAAATAGAGGTTTTTCCATTTCCGGTATCCCATCAAAAAATGATAAAACAGTTCTATAAATAAATGGGTGTCAGGCACCACGAATGGACATTTTCTAGATATTTGTCCTTTTGAGGTGCCTGACACTGATTAATCGAAGGTTACGCTAGTGCCGTGTGTATAATCAGCTTCATTGCGTTTAAAGCTGTTTCGATTATGCATTTCTTCAATAACTTCCCTGTAGATGCTTTGACCTTCCGCATTTAGATAAGGCAAGATTTGTTGAAACGATTGATGGAAAAAGGCGAGCTCGCTGTCTTTCCATTCGGATTTTGACATCATCGAAAGCTCGGTCATATCCCTGCCAACATACATACTCGTTCATCCTTTCCTAGTTATATTTAATTTGAATCTAATTCTATTGTCCTTAACCTCATTGCCATCTATACATGAAAAAGCTAAAATAAAGGAAATAATTACATAGAATAGAATCTATTTATAAAAAAGGGGTAAAATGATGACACAAAAAGTAGCTCTGGTAACAGGCAGCAGTAGAGGTATTGGAAAAGCAACAGCCATAAGACTTGCGAAAGAAGGATATGATCTCGTTATCAACTATGCCCGCAGTAAAACAGGTGCTCTTGAAACCGCTGCTGAAATCGAAGCATTAGGAAGAAAAGCGTTAGTTGTTAAAGCAAATGTTGGAGATGTTGACAAAATAAAACAGCTGTTTGAAACGATTAAAAGTGAGTATGGACGTCTTGATGTTTTTGTCAATAATGCTGCATCCGGTGTGCAGCGGCCTATAATGGAGCTTGAAGAATCCCATTGGGATTGGACGATGAATATAAACAGTAAAGCCTTGTTATTTTGTGCTCAAGAAGCTGCTAAGTTGATGGACCAAGGCGGAAAAATAGTCAGTATCAGCTCGCTAGGCTCCATCCGTTATTTGAAAAACTATACGGTGGTAGGAGTCTCGAAAGCAGCCCTTGAAGCATTGACTCGGTATTTAGCTGTTGAACTGGCAGAGAAAAATATCATTGTAAATGCTGTTTCCGGAGGGGCCGTTGATACAGAAGCCCTAAAGCATTTTCCTAATCGAGAGGAGCTTCTAAATGAGGCAAAGGAAAAAACACCTGCTGGAAGAATGGTTGAAATTGATGATATGGTGAATGCGATTATGTTTTTGTTATCTGACCAATCCAGTATGATTCGAGGACAAACGATTATCGTAGATGGCGGTATTTCTTTATTAGTGTAGGCTTCTGCTTAGGGCAGTTAATCCCGAATAAAAAAATGTTTTTTATTTAGGATAGTTTTCTCCATGCTTGGTTACATTAAAGAGCGTGGAGGTGATTACAATGGCAAACAGACCAAATCAAACTCAATCTGGAACAAATATCCAGCAAGTTAGACAACAAAATGCACAGTCTGCTTCTGGCCAAGGTCAATTCGGTACTGAATTTGCATCTGAAACAGATGTTCAAGAAGTAAGACAACGAAATGCTCAAGCTGAAGCGAACAAAGCGAAAAATTCAGGCCAATTTGGCGGTCAAAACAGCTAATACTTATGAATGAAAGAAAAGACACTCTTTAGTCGGTAAGAGTGTCTTTTCATGTTCACATATTCGACAAAATTTCTTTGCATTCAGCACAACTAGTCAAAGGAATGAAGCAATAAAGAACGAATACATAAGGAAGTAGAAAAAGACCCACGGAATCTTTCGTTCTAGTGGAAATTAAATAGGCGGGTGGTAAGTGTGAAAGAATTCAACCGTTTAGTAACAGAACAAATGAAAACAATGGACCGGCTATTATTTTTACAAAGTGAGCTGGAACGATGCCAAGAAATTGAAGAGCAATTAAAGGAAATTCAGCTGGGAACAAGGCTTGAAAGTGTTCAAAGTGATATCAAGAAGATGGAGGAAGAATTGAAGGAAATTCAGCGGATATTTGAACAGCAGACAGAGGAAGTTATTCGTTCCTATCAAGAAATAAATGTAACTGCAGGGTAGAATTGATAAATTATTGATAAAAATTGTATAAAAATGAAAAAATAAACAGTCATTGATGAATTTCAATGACTGTTTTGTTTTAAATTCTTTTGGAAACCGTTATAATAGTAGAAAATAGGAATTGTTCTTTGTTACCTGTATATTTAAATTTAAAAAGTATATACGTGAAAAACATTTGAAAGGTTGCAAAGCGTCCGTAACGAAAGTAGGGGAAATAATGGGCGTACCCATCGAAGGTGAACCAGTACAAATTCATAGCTTTAAGCATAATGGGCACATCCATCGCGTATGGGACGAAACAACTGTATTAAAAGGATCGCAAAACTTGGTTATTGGCGGAAATGATCGTACGATTGTAACGGAATCGGATGGAAGAACCTGGGTAACAAGAGAACCCGCCATTACATATTTTCATTCACAGCATTGGTTTAATATCATTGGAATGCTACGAGAAGATGGAATTTACTACTATTGTAATTTAAGCTCCCCGTTTATCTATGATGGAGAGGCAATCAAATACATCGACTACGATTTAGATATTAAAGTATTTCCTGATATGACCTTTCACTTACTAGATGAAGATGAGTATGAGCGGCATCGAAAAGAAATGAATTATCCGGATGTAATCGATCAAATCTTAAAAGCCAATGTCGATACATTGATTCAGTGGATTCGTCAGCGCAAGGGACCGTTTGCTGCAGATTTTATTGATACATGGTATGAGCGTTATTTAACGTACAGAAGATAATATAAGTTGAAAACCACCTGTTGATTCAATCAGCAGGTTTTTATGTGAAAGTCTTTGCTAACTTTGTTGATAACTAGACTTTTGATTATCATTGTAATATGAAGGTTTAACATCATATTAGGAACGTAACAACAGAGAATATCATATAAGGTGGGGGAAACTTGGGCAGTATACGACGTTATTTGCATTTTGTAAAACCTTACAGCCTCCAAATCATCGGAACGATTTTTATTGGCATTATCAAATTTGCTATTCCATTAATGATACCGCTGCTTATTAAGTATGTGTTAGACGATATTGTTGCTAACGATACAATGACAAAAGCAGATAAGATTGATCAATTATTAATCATTATGGCTGTTATGATTGTCATTTTTGTGATTCTTCGTCCACCAGTAGAGTATTATCGTCAATATTTTGCTCAATGGACGTCAAGCAAAATCCTCTATGATATCCGTGATCGGTTATTTACTCATATCCAAAAGCTTAGCTTTAAATATTACTCGAATACAAGAACGGGTGAAGTCATCTCAAGGGTAATCAATGATGTAGAACAAACGAAAACCTTTGTTGTGACAGGGCTGATGAATTTATGGCTGGATTTGGCCACTATTATTATCGCCATAGCTATTATGTTTACAATGGATGTTACACTAACACTTGTATCCATTATTTTATTTCCATTCTATGCTTTTTCGGTTAAATATTTCTTTGGGAATTTAAGGGCATTAACAAGGAAGCGCTCACAAGCGCTAGCAGAGGTTCAAAGTTATTTGCATGAACGTGTTCAAGGGATGCCGGTTATCAAAAGCTTTGCCATTGAAGATTTTGAACAAACCAAGTTTGATGAACAGAATAGGAACTTTTTAGAAAAAGCGATTGATCATACAAAATGGAATGCAAAGGCCTTTGCGGTTGTCAATACAATTACCGATGTTGCACCTCTCCTTGTGATTGGCGTTTCAGGTTATCAGGTAATAAATGGGGACCTGACAGTTGGTTCGATGGTGGCTTTTATTGCATATATTGACAGGCTTTATAATCCGCTGCGGCGTTTAGTTAACTCCTCAACTACGCTGACACAATCATTTGCTTCCATGGATCGTGTCTTTGAATTTATGGATGAAAAGTATGATATTGAAGACCGGCCTGATTCAATTGAGTGTAAACACGTAAAAGGCCACATTGTTTTTGAACATATTGATTTTTCATATAGTGATAATCAACAAGATGAAGCGGTTCTTAAGGACATCACCTTAGATGTTCAAAGGGGAGAAACGATCGCTTTTGTTGGGATGAGCGGCGGCGGAAAGTCGTCCTTGGTCAGCTTAATTCCCCGCTTTTATGATGTAACAAAAGGGAGGATTCTTCTGGACGGCGTTGATATTCGCTCGTTTAAAGTACGTTCGTTACGTGATAAGATAGGGATGGTGCACCAAGACAATATTCTTTTTAGTGAATCTGTGAAAGAAAATATTCTGCTGGGAAATCCACTTGCAACGGATGAAGAGGTAATCCTAGCGGCCAAAGCAGCCAATGCGCATGAATTCATTATGAATTTACCCGAGGGATACGATACAAAAGTGGGTGAACGAGGGGTAAAGTTATCAGGAGGGCAAAAACAGAGGGTTGCGATAGCACGGGTATTTTTGAAAAATCCGCCTATTCTAGTGCTTGATGAGGCAACATCTGCACTTGATTTAGAAAGTGAGCACCAGATTCAAGAAACGCTTGATAAATTGGCCAAAGACCGCACGACCTTTGTTGTTGCTCACCGCCTATCAACAATCACGCATGCGAATCGAATTGTACTAATTGAACATGGGAAAATTGTTGAAATCGGCAGTCATGAAGAGCTAATGGCCTTGCGGGGGCATTATTATAAGCTGTTTCAAGTACAGCAACTTGAACAATAGATCATGATATAAGAAAATACAAAAAGCAGCTGGTTACATCAGCTGCTTTTTGGTTGTGTCGATTATTACATTTCATCTTCTGTTAAAGTAAGTGCTTTATCATCTTTGTGATAGGATTGATAGCTTGTAATCAAAACATCCAGATGCTCAATATATTCATCGTAATCTACGATAGCAGAAATCACCTGCATAAGATGGTAGTTCGTATCTTCGTCCTCTTTTGTTGCTTGCAGCTGGTAGGTCAAAAAGATATTAAAAAGTTCTTTTCGGTTTAAGCGGATATCTCCTTCATCAAAAATTACATTCGGCCGCACCTTGCTGATGAATTTAAGCATGACATGTTCATGATGGTGAATGAGACAATCCAGCTGCTGCTGAATAATATTTTGGAGATCGTCCGGAAGACCGGCTATTTCATTTTCAAAGCGATGGAGCCTCTTTAATGTATCCAATGCCCGTTTTAGAGTATTAATCATTTGACGGTATATAACGAGCTTCCTTGTTTTTAGCAGATGATGTTTCTTTAAATTTCGTTCTTCTTTATACATCTTATAAAGCTGTTCAATTTTAAGCATAGATTCTTTCAGTTTTTCAATGTCATTCTTGAGTAATTTATGCTCTGATGCTCCTCGAATATTGAGTCGAATCCATTTTGTTAGTTCTGTAGTCGAATGAGAAATCTGAAGATAGAGCTTTGTTTCATATTTAGGCGGCAGGAATATTAGGTTGACTAAAAAAGCGGATAAGACTCCTAGCATAATGGTCAAGAAGCGAATCAAGGCAAATTCGATAAACGTATCCCCAGGCGTTTCCATGATGGCAACAAGGGTTACTAAGGAGAGCCCGATGGCATTTTCCAGTTTGAGCTTTAATGTAATGATAATGACGATGACAGCGGCCAGCCCAATAATAAAAACATGGTTGCCAAACAGCAATACGAAGACGACTGCTAGTAAGGCGCCAATTGTATTTCCTTGAATTTGTTCAAGGATTGATAAATAAGAACGGTAAATAGTGGGCTGTACGGCGAAAATAGCTGCAATACCTGCGAAGACAGGTGATGGCAGTCCAATCAATTGAGCAAAAAGTAAAGATAAGATAATTGCGATTCCCGTTTTTAATATGCGGGCGCCTAACTTCATATGTGACGATTTCCTTTCTGATGGTGATGATGTTATTCTACTTAATTAAATCACGTTGCTGACTATGAAACAATTGAAACGATAATGTTTAAAGCGGAATTTCTCTTCTATCATTATAGTGCACTAAAACGAATGTTCCTTGCATTTACATACGATAATTAATTATGCTAAAGCAGGCCATTAAAAAACCGCTCGTAATTAGAACGAACGGTTTATACTTTTGCGGGAGATGATAATTAACTGCCAGCTAGTTCTGAAAAAGCGTTTTCGACGGCAAATATCGTAGCATCAATATCCTCTTCTGTATGAGCGATGGTTAAAAACCAAGCTTCATATTTTGAAGGAGCCAAATGAATGCCTTGCTTTAACATTAATTTGAAAAACTTTGCGAACATTTCACTATCAGCATTTTGTGCTTGCTCATAATTTTTAACTTTTTCATCAGTGAAGTAAACGGTTAGTGCACCTTTTAACCGGTTTATTGTAATCGTAATGTCGTGTTCTTTCGCTGCGTAAAGTATACCTTCTTCAAGCTTTGCACCTAATCTATCTAAATAATCATAAACACCATCTTGTTTTAATACTTCAAGACAAGCAATGCCGGCCAAAATAGATGCAGGATTTCCGGCCATGGTACCTGCTTGATAGGCAGGTCCTAATGGAGCAACATGTTCCATAATATCCTGTCTGCCTCCATAAGCACCAATTGGCAGGCCGCCACCAATAATTTTCCCCATAGCTGTTAAATCAGGTGTCACTCCAAGCAAGTCCTGTGCTCCTCCATATGTAAAACGAAAAGCTGTAATGACTTCATCGTAAATGACAAGAGCGCCTGCTTCGTGTGTTAGCTCATTTATTTTTTCCAGGAAGCCAGGGTTTGGTTCAACAATACCGAAGTTTCCGACAATCGGTTCCACTAATACAGCAGCAATTTCACTGCCCCATTTTTCCAATGCCTGTTTAAATGGTTCAATTTCATTGAAAGGAACCGTAATAACTTCCTGAGCAATGCTCTTTGGTACTCCTGCTGAATCCGGCGTACCAAGTGTGGAAGGCCCCGACCCTGCAGCGACAAGCACAAGGTCTGAGTGACCGTGGTAGCAGCCGGCAAATTTAATAATCTTATCCCTTCCAGTATAAGCACGAGCCACACGTATAGTTGTCATGACTGCTTCTGTACCCGAATTAACGAACCTTACTTTCTCTAGGGCTGGCATGGCTTCTTTAAGCATCTTGGCGAATGTAACTTCATGCGGTGTAGGAGTTCCGAATAATACGCCGGTTTCAGCGGCTTTCTTAATCGCCTCTGTAATATGCGGATGGGCATGGCCGGTGATAATTGGTCCATAAGCGGCTAAATAATCGATATATTGGTTCCCGTCCACATCGTAGAAATAGGCCCCTTGTCCTCTTTCCATTACAACTGGAGCACCGCCTCCAACGGCTTTGTAGGAACGTGAAGGACTGTTCACCCCGCCGACAATATGTTTGAGGGCTTCGTTATGTAATCGTTCAGAATTAGTAAAATACATGGTTTAAAACCTCCTATTTAGTCTGCTTCTACATTTTAACACTCTTGGTAATGATATTCGTTTTTTTAACAATTTTGACAATAGATGCTAATCTTAATAATTCTTTTCTGTTGGTTATATAGGTTGTTTACCTGAAAATACCTGCATATAAATAGAAGCAGGCCTTTTTAATTCTAATTTTGAGAGTGGCAGGAAAAGAGGGTAAGCATGATTTATTTCGTTACACTTGCCTTCACGATTTATTGTATCGTGATGAGTTTACGTACAATCTTTATACCAAACACCATTAAAGGCAAAATTGTGTCTGTTGAAAACTTTATTTATTTAACCTTTGTTTATATTACGATTTTGATTGGTTTTGGATTGGTTTATATTGTACTTGAAACGAAAGGCTATCAAATTATGATTGAACAGTATCCCATGCCGACTGAGAACTTTGTAGAACGGTTTGGAACCTATCTCTATTTTAGTGCTGTAACGCTGTTTTCTGTTGGTTATGGGGATATTGCGCCCATTGGAATCGGACGTTTTATTGCAATGGTAGAAGCATTGATTGGTTATACTATTCCGGCCGCCTTTGTAGCAAAGGCAGTATACGGACGTGAGCGGAAGTGAGATAAGAGTTGTCTTAAGATTAGGAATAAGATAATCTGTATATAGAACATAAATTTGTACAGATAGGAGGAATGTTTTAATGTCAACACCGATAGGGCAAGTGGCGCCGGATATTGCTTTACCTGCAAGCAACGGACAAACCATTCAATTGTCTGATTTCCGTGGAAAGAATATTGTACTTTATTTCTATCCAAAAGATATGACACCAGGCTGTACAACAGAGGCATGTGATTTTCGCGATCGCCATGAGGATTTTTCAAAAATAAATACGGTGATTCTTGGCGTTAGTCCTGATCCTATATCAAGGCATGAAAAATTTATTGAAAAGCATGGCTTGCCTTTTATCTTGCTTTCGGATGAAGAGCAGGAATTAGCTAAGGCATTTGATGTATGGAAGCTCAAGAAAAACTTCGGTAAAGAATATATGGGAATCGAGCGCAGCACCTTTATTGTTGATTCCGAAGGAAAAGTAGTGAAAGAATGGCGTAAAGTCAAAGTAAAAGACCATACAAATGAAGTATATCAATTCATTCAAGAAAATTTAGCGTAAGATCAAATCCTAATAAAAAGAGCCCTGTTACATGATGTAAAAGGGTCTTTTTTTTAGGATTCATAATCATTTTGTTTATTTTTCTTAATAATTAACATTAAATTGCAGTCTTTATTCTTTTTTCATTCGTCTATAGTGTATAGCAGTGAATAAAAATCATTAATTGTGTATGGTGATCAAATGAATGAAAGAAATATTTATCTCCTTCTAACGGACACGGGTACATGGTTTTCAAGAATGATTAAATTATACACAAAAGCCCCCTATAATCATGCGTCCATTTCACTTGATGAACATCTTAAAGAGTTATATAGCTTTGGCAGAAAGGTTTATTTCAATCCTCTTTCCGCTGGATTTATAAAAGAAGGGGTTGACAGAGGCGTATTCTTATATAAGAAAAATACGAAATGTATTGTGTATAAGATGGTTGTCAGCGAACGTCAGTATAATGAGATTTTAAGAAAAATTGCCCAATTCAAGTACTTTGAAGATCAATACCGCTATAATTTACTTGGTGTGATGGCAATAGCGATGAATAAACGGATTAAAAGAAAAAATGCCTTTACTTGTTCCCAGTTCGTAGCATCCATATTAGATGCAAGTAACATTCATGTCTTTGATAAGTATATTGAGCTGATTACACCTAATGATATTACAAAAATTCCGCAATTGCAGTTAATTTACGAAGGAAAGCTTTGTGATTATCATCAAGAAAGAGCATCAGTATTTGATTCGGTTATTTCTGATTGGAATCAGTATAAAGCAGATTTTTGAACGGCCATTGAACTTATATATATTTTTTTTAAAAGCCTATTTTTATTAGAAAAGGCAACTGTCCATTCATTTATTCATGTGCTGAATATCTTTATATTAGGGCATACCTCCTCAGATAGTTTTTAGCAGGTTGAAGCAATCAGCCTGCTTTTTTTATTTTTTTATTTAATAAATAATAGGGGAAAGGAGACTGAAATGCTTATTGTTTCATCTATTTTTCCGAATCAGCAGCTTCAAATGGAATTACGAAAGGAATTTCCAGATGTTACATTTGAATTTTATGAGGGTATGAAAGCAGCGGAAAAGTCATTTTATGAAGCAGAAGTATTGATAACGTATGGAGAAGATTTGACTGAAAAACATATAAAGCAGCATAAGGGGTTAAAGTGGATTATGCTGATGACTGCCGGTTTTGATAAATTGCCGTTAAAGGCGGTTAAAGAAAAGGGGATTATGGTAACAAATGTTCACGGGATTCATAAGATTCCAATGGCCGAATTTACAATTGGAACGATGCTGCAATATGTCAAACAAACAAAAATATTAATGAGTAATGAAAGTCAGCTAGTTTGGGATCGAAATATTCACTTGGAGGAACTTTGTCATAAGACCATTTTGATTCTTGGAGTTGGAGCTATTGGCGGAGAAATTGCACGGCTTGCTAAAGCCTTTAGAATGAAAACATTGGGAGTAAACCGAAGCGGCAGAGCGGTTGAAAATATTGATGAGTTGTATCATTTCAATCAAATGATACATGCATTGCCTAAAGCTGACTTTATCGTTTCAATTTTACCAAGTACACCTGAAACAAGGTATTTATTAAAAAAGGAACATTTCAACGCAATGAAGCAATCGGCTGTTTTTATCAATATTGGACGGGGAGATATTGTTGCTGAGAGCACTTTAATTGAAGCAATGAGACAACGTGAAATCGCTCATGCCTATTTAGATGTGTTTGAACAAGAACCATTAGAGCCAAATCATCCATTTTGGCTTATGGATAACGTGACCATTTCTCCTCATCTATCCAGTTTAAGCGGGAGATATTTACCAAGATCATTCGCGATATTTAAACATAACTTAAAGACGTATTTAAATAAAAAAAACGAATATATTAATTTAGTTGATTTGCAAAAGGGATACTGACAATAATCGCTAATATAGAAAAAGATTTTATAAATAAGTGATGAAATTTATTATGAAAGTGATAGTAAACCACGTTAATAGGGTAGTTATATTGACAAAAGTACTAAAAATTTGTACACTAATTATAACAATTATAAATTAATAATATTTTTGAAAAGAGGTGTATGACGGTGGAACACAATCATTTAAAGGAAGCTCTAGAAACCTTAAAGGAAACGCGAGTTCGTATTACACCACAACGTCATGCGATACTCGAATATTTAATAAACTCAATGTCACACCCAACAGCAGATGATATTTATAAGGCCTTAGAAGGAAAATTCCCAAATATGAGTGTAGCAACAGTTTATAATAATCTGAGAGTATTTCGTGAGGTTGGTCTCGTGAAGGAATTGACTTATGGGGATTCATCTAGTCGTTTTGACTTTGTTACAACACAGCATTATCATGTCATTTGCGAGAGCTGTGGAAAAATAGTCGATTTTCATTATCCTGGATTGGATGAGGTAGAGCAGCTTGCAAGCTCTGTAACTGGATTTAAAATCAGTCATCATCGTATGGAAATCTATGGTTCATGCCCTGATTGTACGATGAAAGAAGTACATTAAAAATAGGGAAAAAATCTGCTGATAGTTTACTGGGCTATCGGCTTTTTTGTTTTTTTGAATTTAATCGTAAAGACTATGTTAACGAACAATGTCGATAAGTCAGATTTTTGACTCATAAGTGAGCAATGGCTATTTCTCACTTATCTAAACAAAGCTATAATAAAAAGAGGGTGTCCAATCCAGATGGACACCCTCTTTTTATTATTTTAGTTATTAGAGCTGTTTTTTTCGATTCAGTTTTTCATCAAATGCTTTACCTTCTAAGGTTGGATCAAGTGTGAGCGGTTCATTGCAATACATACACATGTCAACTCTGCCAAGCATTTTTGTATGTCGGCTGCAGTTCGGACAGACGACCTGAACGGTTTTAGTCGACAGCATTCCTATCCAAAAGTAAACGACTGTACTTGCAATAATAAATAACAAACCAAGCAGCATAAAAATAGTCATTAGAATAGGAGAGTTTTTAAAAAATATACCAAAATACATTACAACAAATCCAATGAAAATTAAACTAAGAGCAAAAGTACGTATTTTATTAATTTTACTAGAATACTTTTTTGCCATACAAATCCCCTCCTAAAAGTAAACTATATAATATATTTTCAAAAAAATGAATTATTTTGTTTATTAGAAATCAGATATTTTCAAATTTATAGAAGGTTAACGAATGGATTATCATAGAATAAACGAGTTTTATGATATATTTTGACGAAAGTTTGAAGGAAAACATCTTTTTTCGTCGAAAATATAAAGGCTATGAGTTAGTAAGAGCTGTAGTTAAGGTTCCATAACAATTGGAATGTATAGGGGGAATCAAGGTGGAAGACATTCTTCGTCCGATCTATCAGGAACGTGCAAGTCAAACAAATACCTTGGGTGTATTAATTATTGAGAAGCGTGAAAAGTCTATTCCGTTTACAGATACCTTTGATGCTATATTGCTTATTGTTGTAAAGGATGCGGAACAACCAATATTTATCAAACATTACTCTTATCAAAATAAAAAAGCGGCCATGCATATCGTAACAAAAGAGCAGCTGAATGAATGGCTTCAAATCGGTAGTAATCGCAAAATTGTAGAGTGGCTTTATTCAGGCAGGATCTTATTCGATCGAAATGAATTTCTTCATAATCTTAGAGCTGAACTGAACGAATTTCCATTCAATGGACGGAAACTTAAAATGGGATTAGAATTTGCTAAGCTTATTCGCCGTTACATGGACGGAAAATCCTTCTTCAAAAATAATCAGTATTTAGACGCATATAACCATATTGTTCACTCCTTACATCATCTTGGCAGATTGGCTTTAATAGAAAATGGATTTCATCCGGAAGTGACTGTATGGAAACAGGTTAAGCAAATTGAGCCTGAAATTTTTCTACTATATAATGAATTAGTAACAAGTGATGAAGAATTGGGTAAACGACTAGAGCTATTGTTTTTAGCTAGTGACTTTCTGATTCACTCCAGAACGGAGATGGGAATTAGTCATTTAATCGAAATATTGAAGACGAAGGAATATTGGTCAATTAATGAGATTGCATTACACCCTGAACTTAAGCTATATTCTGTTGATTTAGAGGTGCTTTTCGAATATTTAGTAGAGAAACACTTTATCGAAATTGTCACAATGGAAACGAAGGGACAAGGGATTTTCCATAGAAATTATAAAGCAGCGGATAGATTTATAATTAAAGAGTAATAAAAGGATTGACCAAAATAAAAATAACTGTTATATTAATAACCGTCGCTGTGAAACTTATTAAAAATCCTTTCGCAGCTGACGGAAAAGTATTGACATATTAAAAGTGATATGTTAAATTAATTTAGTCGCTTCTGGATGGATGTGGCAGATTGTTCTTTGAAAACTAAACAAACAAAAACGTCAACGTTAATTCAGGTTGCTATATGGCAACATTATTTATGAGCAGTCAAACGATTCTTTTGGAGAGTTTGA
>NZ_VYKL01000049.1 GCF_008710145.1 Niallia endozanthoxylica | reverse complement strand
CACAACCTCATACCTTCAGTTTTCAAAGAACAACTTACAAGTATAGCATAGCACGTTTGTTCGTATTACTCAACCATTTTGGCTAAAGCCAACCGACATTCATCTCCCACTTATTTCTGGGCTCCGCCCTGCACAAAATTGAAGAGGGAGTCTTCTGTCGGGAAATGATAAATTATCAATAAATATAAATAAGTTTCTTAGTTTATGAACTAAAACCTTAGCAATAAACAAAAACAACGTTAATTACTTAGTATAAAAGATTGTTAAAGAATGTACTTATGCTATAGAGCAGTTTAGTAAAAATGGTAAGAGTGTAAAAAAAGGAATCAACCCTTTAACACTTGTTTAATTTATAGCATACAATAGAGTAAATTCATTTATTACCTTTTTTCCCCTCTAAGGACTGAATGTGAATTCAGTCTTATTTTTTATGTATTTGCCCAATAAATATATTAGCTTTACGATAAACAGGGAGATAGAAAAAATTTAGATATTCCTGCACAAACTCCAAAATAGCACTTTATCTATGTATGCTTCGTCAATTTTATCAATTTATCAACCCTCCCAAATATTTCTATTTATTTCTTGATTTTGGGGCTTCGATCCATCCTTCTTCTACTAAAACCTGCATCAATTTTTTTACATCCTTCATCCGTTTTTTCATGTATTTTCGAATATAGGGTGATCCCTATTTCACCATTAAAAGCAATAGCAATTTATCCTTTTAATGCTTCTAGAGACCTTTTGTTTTCTCAATAACAGGTTCAAAATGAATTTCTAATGATAATAGAGTAACACTTGATAGATTTATTCCATAAGCTTCAATATTGTTATTGGTTTCTTCTTCAATTTTGGCAATGAATGGTCCTTGAAGTCTAGTTAAAACTTCTCCTTCTATATAAATACATATCATCCCTAGAACCTATTAAATTAAATGGGGGTTTCTGATCTAATACAGTACTATAGTCATTACGACCACTACATTTAAATACGAACCCTACTCGAAAGATTGGCTTTAATTAACCCTTGTTACTACATCCACGCTAGAACATTGTGAAATAATAATTAAATGAATACACATGCTCGTGCTTTTTGGGCTAAGCGCACGATACTTCCTTCTGCTATTCCATCCTCCTTATCTTGTATCATAAAATAACTAAATTCATCAATCGCAGCTACTACATACGGCATAGGATATCTTTTATTTTACAATTATACTGTGCAATATTCCTTACACCCTCTTTTCCTAATTGTTCGTAACGTGCCTCCATTGAGCCCATAAGCGAATTTAATGTTGTTTAGCTTCTTCTATTTCGGTAAAAACTTTAACGCTATTAAATATTGAAAATCCGATAAATGCAACTCGTTTGGGATCAATCAGATACAGTCTCTTCTTTTACGAGATAAACCTGGGATCTCTCCTTTTTGGCTGTTTGCATTAAACATATGATGATATAAGTTTTCTTATTCCATCAAAAAAAATTAATTTCTTTATCTAGATGGAAGAATCTTAAAAAAAGGACCTCTTTAGCTAGAAAGAGTCACACTAGTCATACATGTTCATATCGGAAAATCTTTGAGATAATCTCTTCAAATTTAAAGTTGAGATTTTTTGTGGCTAAGTATCCAAATCCATAATTACGAAAAGAATAGGAACGACGAATTGCTGTTTTCTGGTCAAATGTCTAAACTCAAGCTAATTGGTGTAAAACCAATAAAAGAAATCTATT
Organism: Niallia endozanthoxylica; assembly: GCF_008710145.1. Taxonomy (GTDB): domain Bacteria; phylum Bacillota; class Bacilli; order Bacillales; family Cytobacillaceae; genus Bacillus_BD; species Bacillus_BD endozanthoxylica. The sequence continues at coordinate 32,047 of NZ_VYKL01000049.1, read as the reverse complement.
AATAAAAGTTGGACTTTCGTCCATTGAGGTAAAAACTAGATTTAGCCCAACTCTTTTGGCAGACGTAGTCAAGGTGTTGAAAACACTATGTTAGAATAAATACCGTTTACCGGGTCTATCTTTCCAAAGTCAGCATAGTTTTTAGGTAAATCCATTGACGATTTAGCTGTTCTTGTACAAGAAGGACTCAATTTAGGACCCATTTTCCCAATCTGATAATCATGAAAAAAGTATTAAAGGAGCTATTTTTTAATTTAAACATATTAAGTTATTTCAATTAGTGTTACAACTTAAAAATTATATTAATATACTAGGTATTTAACAGTTTCTAAACTAATCTAGAAGAATAAAATAATTAGAAAGGACAAGCTTTTTTAGGTCTCTACAAAATTAGAATTAGGTTTAACATTTTATACTCATTTTGTTTACCTGACTTACAAAATGAAGTCCTAATTTATTTTGGAAAGGAGTGAATACAAATGCCTATTATCAAACCCTTTATGGCTTCTAGAAAGTTTAGTGCTACAATAGGAGATGGTACAGGTACAGGTGCAACGTTTGCAATTCCAGCAACATCCTTTACGGATGACACTGGTGCAGCTGCTACAGCATTTCCGGGGTCATTTGCTTATTATGTTTTATATATAAATGCTCAGATTCAAACAGCCGATACCTCAACCCTTACTACTACTACAATAACTATTCCGGATGGCGATACACTTGATCCTGGAACTCCAATTGTTGTTGAAGTTGTAATCAACTAGTTATAGTTTACTTTTTGAACCCGTTTCCTTCTAGGAAATAGGTTCTTTTTTAACTATAATAGATTGCTTCAAATTTATTCGATACACATTATATCTTATGTATATTTTTGTTTTCTTTTAATTTAATATTCTCTTATTCCTCAGTTCTACACGTTTACTGTTTATGCGGAAGTAGTTTCCTTTGTCTAGACAAGGGAAACTACTTCCGCATAAACATAGTTTACATTTATTTATTAATTAATAATTATAAATTGAAGAATGATTGGTACACCCTCTGAAGGAGCTTCATCAATCAACAAAGTTAATTTTCCGTTTTCCACTTTGTAATTACTCTGAGGTTGGAGAATACCATTAATAAACAAGTTAATATAGGAAACTTCGCTTGGTGACAAAATCTGAGTTACTCCATATTGTGCAAAACCATCACTATTTGAATACACAAGTTTCTGTCCATCTGAAAAAGTAAAGTATAATAAATTAGCTGTAGATGTTGACCCATCCACTTCTGATCGCAAAAGTTCATCCGATACAAGACGATGGGCCGTTATTAGCTGCCCAATTGCACTTTTTCCCCACACTGAAATTTCAGTATTTCCTGCTGCTGGACCATTTATTGTAAAAATGAATTGAAATGCATCAAAATTGGCAAAATAGTTTCTCGTTGCTACTTCATTCGGGGTTAGTGATACTACTTCTAGTACATATAATGTTCTGTTCCCATTTAAGTAATACCCTTGTATTAAAACAGTGGAAGGATTTGCTAAATCAGAGTTAATCATTTTAATAGATACTTGTTGGGTGGGTCTGCTCCCACCTACCGGACGGTTTTCAATTGGTCCTGTTGATAAAATTGCCATTCATTCATCCCTTCTTTACTTAAGTGTTAAACCTGGTGAATTTTATATTTTTATAAATAGATAAGAAAATGAGGATTTTAATAACTTCCATAAAATATCTTGATTACTAATTAAAACCCTGATTGAATACAAAGCGAAATGATATGGAAAATAAGTGATAACGGTTGCGAGGTCCTTCCCTTCTAGCCAGCTTTGTTCTTGGTGCGGCTCAGAATAAAGGTGTTAAAAATCTATATTTATGTGAGGGGATATGCCTTTCTTGTAGCAACATCACCAAAGGGATATTAACTCAAGTATTAATCTCAAAAATGAAACTCTAAAACTTCTAACCGTCGATAAGGCGAGGTTCACCTACTAAATAATTGAAGGATATTTTGATGTTCGTGGGAATCTCCCACTTCAAACAACCTACAAAGGTGTTAAACGTGAATAGCTTAAATTAAAACATAATCGTGTATTGTAAAGAAATTATTAACTTATTGTTTTACCTTTCAATAACACTTCTGCCACTTCTGGCCGTGTAAATTCTGGTGGTAATTGAATACCATCTCTTAGCATTTCTCTAACTTTTGTGCCACTAAAAATAACTCGTTCATCCTCAGAATGAGGGCATGTCTTCAAAGAAGCCATATTATTACACCTTTTACAAAAAAAACTATGTTCAAAAAAGATTAGTTTGATGCCAATTGCATCTAAATCAAATGAACTAAAAATCTTTTGTGCATCATAAGTTCCATAATAATTTCCCACACCAGCATGGTCACGTCCAACGATAAAATGTGTACAGCCAAAATTCTTTCGAACTATCGCATGAAAAACAGCTTCGCGTGGTCCTGCATAACGCATAGCAGCTGGATAAATAACAAGCCTAACTCGATCTAATGGATAATAGTTGTTAAGCAGTACTTCGTAACTTTTCATTCGAACATCTGCAGGAATATCATCTTTTTTTGTTTCTCCAACAAGAGGATTTAATAAAAGACCGTCCACTGATTCTAAAGCAACTTTTTGTAAATATTCATGCGCCCTATGAACGGGATTCCTTGTTTGAAACCCAACGATGGTTTTCCATCCTAGATTAGTAAACATTTCTCTTGTTTGCCTTGGATCCATATAATATTTTTCAAAATCTCCATGTTTTGGGCGATTTAATAGATATATAGGACCAGCTAGATACACATCTCCTTGTTCAAATAACTTTTTAACCCCTGGATGATGAGGATCAGTTGTTTGATATACAAGCTGTGCTTCTTTCTTTTTGTCATATTCATATATTTCCTGTAATTGAATCACTCCATAATAGATTCCATCTTCTCCTTTTAGGAGGACTTCATCTCCAACCCTTAATCTCTTCGCTATTTCTTTTGTGACAGACAGCGTAATGGGTATTGTCCAAGGCAATCCATTTGCTAAGTGCATATCTTTTAAGACTCTTTCGTAATTCCTTTTATCCATAAACCCAGTAAGTGGACTAAATCCACCATTTGAGATCAATTCTAAATCCGATATACTCCATGTTGAAATTAAAATCTCAGGTAGTTTATCTATTTTTTGAAGATATTTTTCACGCACATCATCCAATTCACGTTGAATTAGCTCCCCGCCATGTGGTTCAATAATAGTTTTTGACAAATCCATTTTTACCACTCCTTATAATCGGAATTACTATATCAATCGAATTAATATTTTTAATTTCCTAAGTAACCATTGTGTTTTAAATAATTGATTATTTGTTGTACACATTCGCCAACTGATTTTTGATTCGTTTCAATAATAATCTCTGGATTTTCAGGTTCTTCATAGGGAGCCGAAACCCCGGTGAAATTAGAAATTTCTCCTTGTCTTGCCTTCTTATATAATCCTTTTGGATCTCTATTTTCACATTCTTCTAATGAACACTTCACATAAATTTCAATAAATTCACCTTGTCTAACCTTTTTTCTAACTTTCTCACGATCACTAGCATAAGGAGATATAAAAGTAGCTAAAGTAACAATACCTCCATCTACAAACAATTTAGCAATTTCACCAATACGGCGGAGATTTTCCTTACGATCCTCAGAACTGAAACCTAGATCCTGATTTATTCCTTCTCGGAGATTATCACCATCAAGAATGTATGTGGATATTCCCATTTCATGAAGCTTTTTCTCAACTAAATTAGCTATTGTTGACTTACCTGATCCCGATAAACCTGTAAACCAAAGAATATAGCTCTTATGTCCATGTAATTCTTCCCTGTCATTTTTTTTTATACTAAATGAATGATGAAAGATATGTTTTTGTTCACTCACAACTTCACCCCTTACCTGTTGTCAAAACAAATCAAAATTATAAGTTACATCTAATTTTTTAAGAATTGTGTCAATAAATTATACTTTGTTTTTCCTAATAACAAGGAAAATCAGAGCCACCCAACCAATAACAATACATGAGTAGATAAAGACTTTCCAAAAATTACTCATCATCCATATTTGAAGTAAAGTGTGAATATTAGTTAAAATGATAAATCCTCCTACAAGTACTCCCAATAAATAGGTAGGCAACCTTTTAACTAGCCATGCGGCAATTGGGGCAGCAAATATTCCACCAATCATGAAAGTAATTGCCCAAGTCCAGTTAATTCCTTCCCAACCTAATGAAATTAAGAACCCTAAAGTAGCTGAAATAGCAATAGCAAACTCACTTGTATCCACTGTACCAATAACTTTTCTAGGTGAGGATCCTTTTTGGGATAAGAGTACAGGAGTTGTTATTGGACCCCATCCTCCACCACCCGTAGCATCTGCAAATCCAGCTATAAATCCTAATAAAGTCGACTTCATTCTTGATAAATAAATGGACTTTCGTTCATTTTTCGAATGCTCCATACGAAAAAATCGAAAAAGAACAAATCCCCCGAGAAACAATAAAAATAAAGAAATATAAGGTTTGACGATCTCACCTGATAAATTGCTCAAAAAACATGCTCCTAAAAAGGATCCTATAGAGCCAGGAATGATTAATTTAATCACAGCTTGTCGATCAACATTACCAAACTTTATATGAGAAATACCAGATACTGCAGTGGTCACCACTTCCGCCAAGTGTACAGTTGCAGAAACCATGGATGGAAGTAGTCCAAAAACTAATAACAAAGATGTAGAGGTAACACCGTATGCCATCCCTAATGCCCCATCTACTAGTTGAGCTATAAAGCCGATCAGAGCAAAAGTTATAAGTTTCCCCATATATTTCCTCCTACAAATACCGTTCTCTTTTCCGTTCATCTTTTTAGAGATTAAAAAGGGCAACTTAAACGTATATAATATTAAATTCAAAGGTTTAAAAAAAGAAACGGCCATAGCACAAGAAAACGTTTAAAGTCTATATAATCTCAATACAATATTATATTTAGAAATTAAAAATTGCTGTTTAGGGCAGGATATTTATAAATTTAAAGAGCCTAAAGATGCAAGTGTAAATACTTGCACCTTTAGGCTCTTTAAATTTCATTCCTAATTGTCTTATTGCGCCAAGCTTAAAAATAATATTTTCTAAGTTACAACTTTATATAGTGAATCAACCTGACTTACTCCACGGGGCAAGCCCGCGTGGTTTTACGGGCTATTTCTATAACGGAACTAAACAAAAGAACTAATGGTTCTACCCATAAACAACTATTAATCTTCTCTTATTCTTTTCTTAACACTGCACTTACTCCTGAAGATGAAATTCATCTAGTACTTTTTTATAACGATTTTGTATAATATCTGTCTCTTCACATATTTTTTTTGCATGCCTTTTACTACCCATTTTTCGATGAAGTCGGTATAAGGTGAGAGGTTGATCAAGATATCCTATATCAAACTTTAAAAAAGTCCTAATCCAAAAATCATAGTCGTGTGCATAAACTAAAGATTCATCAAATAAACCCACCGATGAGAAAAGTTCTCTTTTCATCATGATAGTAGAACCATTAATTGGACATCCACTTTTTAATCCATCTAGTAAAGAAGCTTTATTGGAGAATTTAGGAGTAATGGAGGGAGATATGATTTGATTTTTATCATTAATATATCTATAGTCAGTGAAAGAAAACATAAAATTATTTTTCTTCATAAAAGCTAATTGAACGTTTACCTTCGTTCTATATAATAAATCATCCGAACTCAACCAAACAACATAGTTACCACTAGAATGAGTAATACCATGGTTTAAAGCTGTGGCTGTACCTCCATTACGCTTTTTTATATAAACTATTTTATTTATAAATGGTCTTAGCAATTCAACATGCTCATTTGAACCATCATCCACAACAATTATTTCTATATTTTTGTAAGATTGATTTAGTGCACTTGTTATAGATCTTGCAATATATCTGCAGTTATAGAACGGAATAACAATTGATACCTTATCGGTTTCAGCATTATTAATGTTTACTGATAATTCATTAAACATTTCTTTCACTAAGTATATACCTCTCTTTACCCAATTATTAAAGCATCTAATTTGATATTTAGAAGGCTTAGTCAAAATAATTATAATTACTTTATTTAAATAATTAATATCCCATAAACTTCAGAAGAAGGTAATGATATAAAGGATGACAGTTTCGTAGTAAGGTTATGAACATATATCCCACATTCAAATAATATATTTGTATGATCCTTTAATAATTTATCTAAGTGCCTACTTTCACTTTGACCAATAAACATTGTTTGCTTATGAATAGCTAAACCACGTGTATACCCAAGACTTTTAAAAATCTCTTTATCATTTTGATGGACTGTAAATTTTACAGAGTTACAATAATATAGATGGTTATTGTGAAAGAGCACACTATGAGGTTGAGATAATTTTTCGTAGATGAAATTAATAATCTTCCTATCTTTTAAGGAATATTCTATAATTACACCACCATCGGCTGAATGATTAGGATATGAGAACATAGATACAAATAGGCTATCGTCAACGATAAATAAGTCGTTGACGTGGCAAACATCGGTAATTTTATTAGGTGAAAATCTAATTTCATCAATTTTCAATAAATCTTTACGTAAATCATAAACACCAATAGAATTGGTACCGGTTTCAACAATAAAAGCCATATCATTTTTTATTGCAGCGCCATGATAGTCTAATCCCTTATGTGAAGTCTTTTGCTTAATAATTTTCAATTTGTCATCCAAAATAAATATTCCTTCAGAATTAGAAACTACTAAGAAGTATTTGCCGTATTTGACAATCCCTCTACATTCAACATCCAGAATCTTTATTAGGTCATATTGTTTATCTTTAAAATCCAATAAATAAAGACCTCCATTTTGATTACAACAGCTTACTAATAGCTGACAATTTTCCACCTGAATCATTTATCACACTCCAAAAAATTTTCTATAAAGATGACTTTTTTATTTTTAAATAGAGAATTATGAGTAAATTTAGTCATTTTTACCATTATTAAGAACTTATTCTTCAAAAAAGCATTTTAACACTTTTTATATAATAAATATTGTGAAAATAAGTAAAACAATGAAGATGAAATTAAATGAAGGACAGTGATTTATATTTACACTCTTATTATTCTTATTGTACATAGAGCAAAAAAGCTTAGAAGGACACTTATATATTATAAAATATTGTTCTTTACCTCTAAAAAGTAACATAACATGGTAAGGGTAAATGAACAGTAATATTAAATATTTAGAATCCACTTACTATTGGATTTTTGGCAAAACAAGAGGTTCATTATGTAATTGAGGAAGTATCTATAATAGGGTGTAGATAGGCTACACTTAGTTGGACAGAATTTTTAAGGTCAAGTAGACTACAGATAATACATTTGAGGAGAATCTACATGACTAAAAGAGAACGCCGAACATTTACGGAAGAATTCAAACAACAGATGGTGCAGCTGTACCAAAATGGGAAACCAAGAAAAGAAATTATTCGTGAGTATGATCTGACTCCTTCTTCCTTAGATAAGTGGGTGAGTCAGAGTCAGAGCTCTGGTTCTTTTAAGGAAAAAGACAATCTAACAGAGGAACAAAAGGAACTGATCGAACTCCGAAAGAGAAATAAACAACTAGAAATGGAAAATGACATTTTAAAGCAAGCCGCGCTGATACTAGGACGAAAGTAAATGTGATCAAGAATAATCAACATAAATACTCGATATCAGCAATGTGTAAAGTCCTACAAATCCCTAGAAGCACCTATTATTATGAAGCAAAAGAGAGAACAAAAGAGGATGATATTACAGCTGATGTGATCGATGTATTTCAGGCAAGTCGTCAAAATTACGGGACACGTAAAATCAAGGTGGAACTAAAAAAACGTGGCCTTATTGTTTCTAGACGAAGAATTGGGCGCATTATGCAAGAGCAGGGTCTAGTCTCAACTTACACCATCGCCCAATTTAAGCCTCATACGAAATCTTGTAATGAATCCGAACAGAAGAATGAACTAAACCGTGCGTTCGACCAGGAGGAAGAAATGACGGTGGTTGTCAGCGATTTAACGTACGTAAGAGTCAATCAAAAATGGCATTATGTATGTGTATTTGTCGATCTCTTTAATCGGGAAATCGTAGGCTTCAGTACAGGTCCAAACAAAGATGCATTACTAGTTTATCGTGCATTCGCCTCCATCAAGGTCGACCTGCGTAAAATCCAACTTTTTCATACAGATCGTGGAAATGAGTTTAAAAATAAACTGATTGATGATGCTTTAGAGACGTTTAACATTCAACGATCTTTAAGCATGAAGGGCTGTCCGTATGACAATGCCGTAGCTGAAGCGACGTTTAAAATCATTAAAACAGAGTTTGTGAAAGGTCAACATTTTAATAGTTTAGAAGAGTTAACAAGGGAATTACATGACTATGTCCACTGGTTTAATCACATAAGAATCCACGGAACACTTGGTTATGTAAGTCCGATTGATTACAAACTTGAACACCTTAAAAAAGTTGTCTAGTTTAGTGTTGACATACCAGTGTTTTTAATCAACTCCATGTCTTCAGTACAATATGTGAAAAGTTTTGCAAATGATGCAAAGTTAAATTTTTTAAACTTTAGGCCAATAGCAACTAATTTTACTGGTTCTTTTTTAAAGAACTTGAATGATTGAGGTGACAAGATGAACTTACTTAAAAAGGAAAATTCGTCCAACAACAGAATGAATATTTTGTTTACATTTTTTGTCCCAAGCGGAGGTATAGAAACTTTAAATAGACAACGTTTATATGCACTTAGCCAAGTAGGGATAAACTGTCATTTCTTATATACACAGCCTGGAACAGGACTACAAAATAAAATTAATACCCCCATTTTTGTTACAAACAATGATACTAAAATTAAAGAAATTATTGAAAGGAGAAACTATACGGCAATCGTAGTTGGGTCTGATCTTGTAATGTTACAGAAGTTAAGAAATTTGGGATACAAAGGTCCATTAATTTATGAAGTCCAAGGATTAGGCTATAATAAAGATTATGCCGAAGAATTTATAAAAAACCACGCATATCCTACTATTAATCGTTATTGTGATGCCATCTTATATCCCCAAACCCCTCATCTTATAAAGGCATTTGAAACACATTTTCCATTAAAGAAGCAGTTTTGCTTTCACAATTGTTTTAATACAAAAGAATTTAAATATCAGGTACTTCCCAAAAAAGATAACCCTATTATTGGATGGGTAGGAAGATTGGAAGAAAATAAAAATTGGAAAGACTTCCTTTTAATTGGCTCCAGATTCATTAAAGAAAACCCTTTAATTCAACTGTGGATGTTTGAAGATAATACCTTATCGACAAAAGAGGAAAGGTTAGCATTCCAAGCTAAGGTTATAGAACTAAATCTGAGTAACCATCTAACCATTTATGCTAATCAGCCACATAACAAAATGGCTGAGTACTTTTCAACTATAGGCGATTCCGGCGGTTTCCTATGTTCAACCTCGAAAGTAGAAGGATTTGGATATGCTGTTCTTGAAGCAATGGTCTGTAAATGCCCAGTCCTTTCATCAGATTCAGATGGAGTACGCAGCTTTATAACACATAATACAACGGGAAAATTTTTTGAACTTGGCAATATCAATCATGCCGTACAGGAAGGGAAAGAACTATTGTCAAATTACCAATTACGAGAATCAATTAGACAAAATGCTGTTGAACATATTGAAAAGAACTTCTCCCCTGAAACTTATGCTAAGAATTTTCTTTATATGATGCAGAAACTCCAACGTACAAAAAAGTAACTAATCTATTATAAATAACAATATCCATAATCGAGTAGGATCGGTGAATAATCCTAAACTCCAGGTAGAAGGTCCGCCCATTTGGCGGCTTCAGCCTGTTTCTGGTTTCCCACTCCGGACTTAACAGAAATGGCCTCTTCTTTTTGGTCGAAATAAAGCTTGCTATCTGAAAATGAAGAATTAAAGATCGGAACTTTCTTTACCTTTCAGGACATCTCACCCTATGGATGGCGTCCTTTCTTGTAGAACCATATTAGAGATAAAAGAGCTGAAACTACAGCTCTTTTCATTCATAAAAATAAATCTTGGAAAGTTAATAAAAGAAATTACTGATGAATTAGTCTGAATAAATTGTAGCGTTGAAGCTCTCTGGTCCCACTCGTATAGTCCCTACTGCACTAGCTTCTATAAATGCTGTATAAACTATGCTGTTACTAGCTGGAATGGGAACATTAAAATCAGAAGCAGAAAATGATAGGATTTGAGGACCTAAAATAGATGTATCAAGAGTGTCTTCAGCTGAATAAACAAGGAAATCCGTTGGAGCCGTCCCTCTTACAATTCTCACTGTAACTGTAGTAAGAACAGGTAAAAGTGGTAATTGAACAGCTACTGTTCCGCTTATTTGAGTGCGTACAAGTCCTGTAGCACCGGTTGTATTAAGAGTAAGACGTGCAAAAAGCTGCGGTGTCGTTGTTATGAGAATACCAATAGAGTTTGCATAACTTGCGTTTTGCGAAGTTCTAGCATCTAGCAACTTTGCCAATATTCATCATCCTTTCTAAAAGGTTATATTACATTGTATTACTTTATTGCAATATTGCTTGTATATTAACACCAAGTAGATACTTTAGCTTTCATTTTTTATTATATAAATGGAGGGTAAATGAACATTTTTCCATGTACTCTTTTGGAATAAATTCAAAAAGAGATTTGAAAACTCGTTAAAATTGTTTATGAAAATAATACAAATATTAGCTATGGTTATCAGCTGGCATAAAGCCTTTTTTTATACGTACCCTATAAATAAAAACCAAAGCGAATCTCCCTAGTAAACATCATAATATAATCCAAGTATTATTCTAGAAATGAGTGAAAGTAACCATAGAAATGGATGCTTCAAATAAAGTAAAAACCCTATATAAGTAATGAGTTTGTCCACGCTAATCTTTTATTGCAACATAATATAAAATAGTAGCATTTCCTCACTGATAATTACGGGAAGTTATTTTTTATTGTTTATTAACTCACTGATCTTGAAAATTATCTTCTCCATTAATATCAACAAAACCAAAGCTAAAATAGCCTAATAGACTTACCTCTATTCATATGGGTAAGGAAAATAATAACTTTAAATTAAATTTTAATTTATATAAACTTAGTAGTTTTGATAAATAATTTAAAAAGGAGAGAAAAAAATTGGCCAATGGATGTAATCAAAATGCCACAGGATTATGTTCAACAGCAGAAGGGAACAACACAACGGCTAGTGGAAGTTTCTCACATGCTGAAGGTTTAAGCACAACCGCAAGCGGATCGGCTTCTCATGCAGAAGGGTTCCAAACCTTTGCTACTACTGATACTGCACATGCAGAGGGGAATAGGAGCACTGCTAGTGGAAGTGCCTCCCATGCAGAAGGTTTTCAAACCTTAGCAAATGCTAATACAGCACATGCGGAAGGGAATAATACCACTGCCAGTGGAGTAGCTTCTCATGCAGAAGGGTTCGGAACAACTGCGAGTGGCGCACATTCTCATGCGGAGGGTTCAAACACACGATCCTTACACTTATATTCCCATGCAGAAGGAAATCTAACAACTGCATCAGGGATTGCCTCCCATGCAGAGGGAGAAAATACGATTGCTAGCGGACTTGTTTCTCATGCAGAAGGACAAGGAACAATCGCTCAGGGAGAATCTTCGCATGCAGAAGGCGACCAGACCAGAGCTGAGGGGAGAGCGTCTCACGCAGAAGGAAACTTGACAGTAGCTAGAGGTAGTTTTGCGCATGCTGAGGGTCAGCGAACCACAGCAATCGGTGATCTTTCCCATGCAGAAGGAAATCAAACGCAAGCTATCGGTCAAAACTCTCATGCAGAAGGAGCTCTTAGTATTGCGAGTGGATTCACTTCCCATGCAGAGGGAGTCAACACTGTTGCCAGCGGACTTTTCTCCCACACAGAAGGGCAATCCACAAATGCAAATTCTTTAGAAGGCGTTCATGTTATGGGGAAATTCGGCGCAGCAAACGAGCTATCGTATTCCTGGTATCTGGCTAATGGTACTGATACATCGACGCCAGGGTTAGCAGCAAAGATATTAAGCAACGGCAACGTTAAAATTGACGGTACCGTCTCCACCCCTGCAGCAGATTATGCGGAGTTATTTGAAACATCAGATGGGAATCCTATCGATTTCGGCTACTTCGTGACATTAGAAGAGGATAAAATACGCATAGCAAATGACCAAGATGATTATATACTAGGAGTCACAAGTGCAAAACCGGCTATCTTGGCCAATAGTGGAGAGTTACGATGGAAAAATAAGTATTTGACTTCCGACTGGGGAGAAGTTTTATACGAAGATATCACTCTTCCTCCCATATTTGATGATGACGGTAATGAGGTCGTACCTCAACGGAATGAACGTAGACAGATATTGAACCCGGAATGGGACCATTCTAAAGAGTATATTCCACGTATACAAAGACCTGAATGGGTAGCAGTTGGAATGATTGGACAACTCTTAGTTCGCGATGATAGTACATGTAAAGCCGGTGGTTATTGTAAACCAAATCGTATTGGGGTTGCAACTGCATCTGATCAAGGATATAGAGTCTTAAAACGTACAAATCAAAATCAAGTGTTGATTGTCGCTCCACAGCTTTATAGAAATTCTTTTAGCAACCTAGTGAATCAACTTGAAAAACTAGCTAATTTCAGAGAAGAAGGTTACCTTACTGAAGAGGAATTTCATATAGCAAAAAAAAACCTATTGAACTTATGAGGAACACATTTCTGTTAGGAATCATAGGAACATTATGCTGAAGGCAGATTTTCCCTTTTTAATAAAGTCTGCCCCTTATTTTGAAATACTTTGTTCCGTTACTTAAACAAATAATAGAGTGATAGTCTAGTTTATTGCTCAAGTGAAAGAAGACACTCTTGAGAAATTATTAAAGGACCATATGCATATATTATTTGAACACGGAATATATGTTCATAACCTTTCTTCAAACATTTTTATTACTGAAATAGGAACATTAAAGTAAATTACCAGTTATTGTCCTTTTCATATCCTAACTGTATAAGGAGATCTCCTGCGATATTTTTAAATGCTGTCTTATGCCCATTGTTAAACTCGTGTTTCCAATCCCCTATACTCCCTTTTCTAAATGTCCCTGAATTCTTTGGAACAATATTTTGTTTTATTTTTTGTAATAATTGTTCTTTAGTTAAATTCAATTGTTTAAGGTCATTCCATAAAAACTCAATAATCTTCATAATGGACCCATTTTGGGATTCTGTATTGCAAACAAGCTCTTCGAATGTTATAGAGCAAACTGATTGTTCTTTTACCCACCCTAGTTTATTTTGAGAAAATTCTCTAATATTAGGTATACTAGGGATTCCGTATTTCGCTTGTTCTTCCTGAGTAAATTTCACCCCTTGTATCATTGTTAACAGGCGCTCATCATGTGTTTTTAGTTCTTTTAAATATGGTGTCCATGGATGATTGCCCCATTTATTTAACATTACAAAGTGAACTAGCGAAACAACAACATCTCGTAAATCCCTGCTAATAAAGATAACTTTTATATTTTCTTGTTTTAAAATATTTACGTGTTTCTCTGAATAATCAAGATGAGCTGGTCCAACGCTTCCTAGTTTTATCATTTTCAAATCTTTGTCCTCTTCAATCCAAGCAGGGGTTATGATCATACCAGGAATACCAAGAACAATTTGTAAAAGTAAGTGCGTCCCACTTTTCGGCAATGAATTAACTAACACTTTAGGTAAAGGAACAGTTTCATTAGTTTTCAATTTTAAATCACCTTTCCTAGAGACATAATAAGGATGTATAACCGTTCTTCCGTTTTTAAAAAAAGATAAAAAAACCTTTGATTTAATATTTTTAAATGAGTAATGAATGAGTATCTATTAACTTAATAAACTTCAATTATTATAGTGAATAATTTCAAGCAATTTTTCTGTTTTATATAAATACCCGGAAACAGGTTCTTTTGTTATGTGAACTGTATCGTAAGCAACCCGACCCAAGCCATTATCAAAAACTACCGTATTTTGGTTAGCAATGCCCCCCTGTATTAATTGATTATGAAACAGAATTAAGTTGTATAATACATAATGTGATGAGGGAAACAAGCTATTTCCAAGGATTAATGTAAATGTTGTATCAGCTTCACTCATACCAGAACGAATAGCATCCTTTTCAGAGGCATTCGGTAATTCAATAAATTTAACCCGTGGATCTACAATGTGCTTAAGTATCTTAATAGCAGATTGATTAGAGGATCTATCAATGATTATTACCTTATAATTACTAAATGATTGTTCAAATAGTTGCTCTAATTTTTGAATGGTTTGTTCAGAACTATTCTCAACTGGATAAATGATTGTTAACAAAAAGGGGATTTTTCTTCGATTTCTTGCTTCTTGTCTTGCCAGGTTAAAAGCATATCTCCAACGTCGGTGCTGTACTTTTGAATTTCTTAGTTGAGCAGATACACTTAAAGGAGAATTAGTTCTATACTCCATTAATGCTTCTTCTACATATACAATTTCACAATTCTCAGTTAACCTAAGCCAATATTCATAGTCTTCGACCGGTTCGAGCCTGTACCCATCAATTTTTGCTGCAACCTGTTTTTTATACATAAATGATACCCCAATAAAACAGACATCAAGTAGATTTTCTTTTGGTTGGTTTTGGTACTTATAAAATTCTTCTAATGCAGGTTCCTTTAAAAAGTTTCCCTTATGATCAATATGTCTAAAACTACTATAAGCTAACCCAACTTCATCTGGTGCTTTTTCTAATGCACTTCTTAACTTTTCTACAAATGAAGGGTAATATATATTATCACTGGAAACCCAAGTAAGATATTTAACCTCTTCAATTTTCATTAAATAGTCAAAGCCGATATTTAATGTTTTTGCTACACCCTCATTTTTCTCTTTAAGGATTAAGTGGACCCTTCCATCTCCCTTGGTTACATTTTTGATAACATCAACTGTTTCAGATGGAGCACCGTCTGATACAATCACAAAATAATAGTTGTGATAACTTTGTTGCAGAACCGATCGCAAGGCCAAATCTAGGTATACTGGATCTTGTTTATAAACAGGCATAACAATGCCTATATCTCTCATTCCAAATCCACTCCTTAAAAGTTTTTTGTATGATTTTCTCGGTAAAAATTAAGGATATCCTCCATGGATGATTGTAGTGAGATCGTTGGTTTCCAACCTAATTTCATAATTTTATTGGGAGTAATTAAAACCTTTTCTTCACTTAAAATATGCTCTTGTGATTTAACTTGAAAATCTATCGTCGTTAATGATTTTAGTTTAGTTACAATTTCTTTAAGGGAGTAGCTGTTCCCGGAAGAGATTTCATAAACCTCCCCAGATTTCCCATTAGTCAAAAGAATTTCATAAGCACTTACAGCATCTCTTACATCAATAAAATCTCGTTGTGCACTTAGATTATTTACTTCAAGAACATTTTGTGCCTTATTTTCTTCCATTTTAACGATTTTTTTTGCAAAAATAGAACAAACGCCGTTTGAGAGTCCAGGACCTATTAAATTAGACGGTTTCGCAATGACAATATGAAGATTGTAAAGATTGGCCCAGGCTTGTGCCACTTGTACTTGAAGAGTTTTGCTAAAACTATAGGGGTGAGTTAAAGTAGACATATCATTTGGTTCAAACTGAAGAGCTGAACCAACAACAACAGTTTTACAATTTGGATTTTCATGTCGGATGGCATCGATTAAATATAGAGTTGAAAGGAAATTAGCTTCGAGTGTAGAAACAGGATCATTCCACGATAGACCTACATGGTTTTGCCCAGCTAAATGAAGAATATATTGAGGTTGTACCTTCTTTACTAAGTTTCTTACTGCTTCCTTATCTGTGAGATTGCATTTCTCTACTTGAATTTGGCCATTACTGATATGATTTCTTGTTACTCCTGTGACCGCATAGCCTGCTTTTAAAAAGTGTCTACATGCATGTTGACCTGTGAACCCACTTGCTCCTGTAATTAACAAATTATTTAACTGGTTCACTGCCGATCCATCCAATCTTTTAATTCTAATAACATCTCTTCATATGGTGGAATTGGGTATTGAAAATCAGTTCTTGTATTTTTTATTGATCTATCTTGAACAATTTCCGAATCTGGTACAATTTCAACATCAGTCTTCTCGAATGTCTTCTGTATTAGCTTTAATAACATATGTTTAGATATTTTATTCTCCGAACCTAAATGATACAATCCTGTAATCTTATGCTTTATCATGGTTTCAATTGCTTTAGCTAATTCAAGTGTAGTAACACCATTCCAATAAACCTTTTCGTAACCTTTTATTTTTCCTTTTTGCTTCATAAACCATAAAAACAATCCAATGCCATTTTCTTTAAGTTCTGGACCAATAATAGAAGTTCGAATGGTTAAATGTTTATCACTAATTATTTCTCCTAATTGTTTGGATTGAGCATAAAAAGAGGTACCATCAGGAATATCTTTTTCTGTGTATTCGCCTTTCGTACCTAAAAAAACACAATCTGTGCTAATGTGAATTAACTTTCCATTATTTCTTTCAGTTAACTTTACTAACTGATGAGGTAGTAAACTATTTACTTGAAAAGCCATCTTTGTGTTTTGACTAGCTTGATCATTTAAAATGCCAATACAGTTAACTGTAATATCAGGTTTTAAGCTTTCTATGATTTCTTCCAGTTTGGTTGAATCAGTGACATCTAAATAGATTCCATCTTTATCATTTTGGTCCCTTGAAGTATATTGCACATGATACTCTGGCTTTTGTTTTAAATATGCTGTTATGACATGCCCAGCCATTCCTTTACCCCCAAGGATCAATATTTTCATTTATATAAACCTACCTTTCTTCAACACTTCTCTAATTTCTTCCTTACTCATCAGGTCTTTATTAGAATTGTAGTTTATAAGATTAGCAGGTTTAAATTTTGAATAATGTTTCTTTAAACCTTCAATATATATTTGCGGCAGAATAACAAAATATTCATCATCATAGGCAATCGTTGTTAAACTTTCATATTCAGATAGCAACAATTCATGAATTTTCTCTCCAGGCCGAATACCGAGTATTTCAACTCCAACATCTTTTCTATTGGAAGCCTCGATCAAAACTTGAGCAAGGTCTATAATTTTACATGCCGGCATTTTCATGACAAAAATCTCTCCACCTAAGCTCTCAGATGTTGCTTTAAAAACTAACTTTATTGCTTCTTCAATTGTCAAAAAAAAGCGTGTCATTTCTAGGTCAGTTATACCAATTTTTCCTTTTTCCTGAATCTGCTTTTTAAATACATGAATAACACTGCCATTTGTCCCCAAAACATTCCCGCCTCGGATGCAAACAAATCTTGTTTTTGTATTTAATGTATTTGCATGAATGATAAGTCTCTCTCCCATTGCCTTAGACAGACCATAAAAATTGGAAGGGTTTGAGGCTTTATCCGTAGAAATATAGACTACCCTTTTAACATTACAGCTTATAGCAGCATCTATTACATTCTGTGTTCCAATTACATTTGTTTTTAATGCTTCATGTGGCTGATATTCACAAACTGGGACATGCTTTAACGCTGCAAGGTGAAAAATGTAATTAACATCCTGACTTGCTTCAATTAATGCGTCCTTCTCTTTAATATCCCCTATAATAAATTGTAATTTGGGATTATTGTCAAACTCTTGCTTCATTGTAAATTGATTTGATTCGTTCCTTGAAAATATCCGAATCTCTTTTGGCTCATATGTTAACAACTGCTTTACCAACTCGTACCCCCAAGAACCTGTACCTCCAGTTACCAAAATTATCTGATTATTGAACACCTCTAATGCCTCCCAGTAGGAATTTAATTACTTTATCAGAAACGTTAGAATGATCGTATCCCTCTGGAAATGACCAATTATTTTTCTGATTTATCATTACATGAACGCAGTTAACAATTTGATTTGCATTTATTCCTGATAACATGTTACTTCCGCATTCTATTGTTTCTGGTCTTTCTGTTGTATTACGAATCGTAACTGTAGGAACATGAAATAAACAGCATTCTTCTTGAACTGTTCCGCTGTCGGTCAGTACACAAATAGCATTTTTCTCAAGCCTGACAAAATCAAAGAAACCAAACGGATCATGTAACTCAACTAACGGGTTAAGGTTGAAGAATGTTAATTTTTCTAATCTGGATCTTGTGCGTGGGTGAATACTACATATAACCCTTTTGCCATAGGTATCAGCAACTTTGTTAATCCCTTTCATAATTTCAAGTAATCGTTGCTCAATATCTACATTTTCTGCACGATGAGCAGTGACCAAAAAGTACTCTTCCTTTAATAATTTCAGGTTTGTAAGTATTTCACTTTTTTCAATCTCGGTTCTGTAATTATTTAATACTTCGAAAATAGGATTACCTGAAAGAATAATTCTACTTTTTGGAAAACCCTCATTTATTAAATTTTCTTTGCTTTGGGGGGTATAAGGCATATTAAAACTCGATATCGCATCTATGACTCTACGGTTTTTTTCCTCTGGTACTTCAAGGTCAAAGCATCTGTTACCTGCCTCCATATGAATAACTGGAATGCCCATTCTTTCCGCTAAAATAGCACTCAATCCGCTGTTAGTATCACCTAATACTAAAACTTTATCGGGTTTTTCCTTTAAGAGTATCAGCTCTAAGCTTTTATACATGGTCGCAAGCTGTTCCCCTAAAGTTGATTGTTGAGTTGACAGAATATAATCTGGTTTCCGAACCTTTAATTCATGGAAGAAAACTTCACTTAATGAAGAAGTAAAATTTTGGCCAGTATGCACTAAAATATGTTCTTCAGCAAGCAAATCTAATTTCTTAATAATTAAGCTTAATCGTATAATTTCTGGTCTTGTACCCAAAATTGTCATAATCTTCATTTATTAAAACCCTTCCTAAAGTATTTCTAGTCAACAGAATTCTTGGTCTATATTAAATTATTCTTGCACTGTTTAATTGCATAGGCATATATAATAAATTCCACTTTTTATTCAAAAATAATTTAGTACCTGTTAAGCTGAAAAATTTTAAATTCTTGCCTCCTCAAAAAATAAATATAATTATTTTTCTCTTCAAAATAAAAAGCTAAATACTTATTTAGTAAGTTTAAAAAACAATTATTAGTCTCTAAGATTATTTAAATGCTTGTTCAACTAAAAAGAAGGGTTTCCCCTTCTTTTTATCATTTCATTTTTTAAATTTTGAGGAATTTTCTATAAAAGAGTAGTATCGCCAAGTAGGTTAGGGAATGTTACACAATCTTGCACAACTAAGTCCTCGTCTGGAACAAATCCTACACCAGCACCTGCAAAGGTTACTAGTGGTGCTCCAGCCAAATCAGTTAACGTAATTGCATAAGCATCATCTAGTGATCCGATATTTTCCACTAGCGTTAAAGTAAATAATACAGTACGATCAGCTACACCTGGATCAGCAAAATTTACTGTTCCTGCGCCCTCTACAGTCATAGTAGTAATACCTAGTACTTCAGTACATTCAGGCATTCCGATTTCTTCCGCTGTGAAGGTAAAGCTTTGATCTACGGTACCAGTTCCTGTGCCTGTAGGAATAACGAAGTCTTCTACGATCCATTGAAGTGTGCTTCCTGCTAAAGTACAATTATCACAAATCTCTGCATTTAATTCTGTAGTATACGATCCTGCTGCAAGTGGGGCATCAAATAAAGATGCATCAAATGTGATTGGAACAAGTCCTGTAATTGGATCAGTATCAACAAACGCTTGGCAGTCACAGTTATCACGTGGGAAGAAGTTACATTGTTCTGGCCATTCAAATGGAGGACATACACCAGCAGTTGGGATTTCAATATCATTTTCACGAGGGAAGCAGAATTTTGCTAATACTTCTAATTTAACCTCAGCCTCAACTTGGACTTCAAAGCAAATATCTAGCATAACTTGTAGACCAAGATCAGGTATACCTGTTTCAATAAAGTTAGTATCACAGTTAAGAGAAATAATTCGACAGAACACATTATCACTTGTAAAAGGTTCAGGTGCGCAAACTGCCAGACGACGAGACTCACTAATTGTAGGACGGAAACTACAAATTACTGCTCCTTCACTATCAAGAATTGTGATTAGTGGTCTAATTGTAAAAATAACTTTAACAATTGCGATTTCTCTTGGTGTACCGTTTACTACAATTTCCCTTCTTTCAATTCTAGAAGACACCGTACATAATGCGTTACCATCTGTATCTGGTGGATCAAGCGGGAAGAAACCACCTACATCTGGAACTTCACATGTTACATCCAGTGGGGTTCTACCTTCTGCAACTGCCAAATCAACAGCAGCTGCACATTCATCAGGTAGTACAATCCCAGTATCTGTTGTTATTGCATCAAAAACCCAATCATAAACCTTCGGAACCCGAATACATTCTTCTTGTACATTATTAGGGGTCAATTGAGATCCTCTAATCGGCTTCACAAAAATCATCCTTTCTAATATAAGTTGTGTTTTCACATCATTGTATGGTTATCTTTGCAATTTGGTTCTATATCAAAAGTCTAAATTTAAATAATTTTTATAATTTGGTGTTTTTCCTTATATAGAAAGTGAACCTCTCCCACCTGCTCATTGGGCTGTCGCCCTTCACATTCCTTGAGGATGGGAGACTTCTTTCGGAGATCCGTTAAACTACGCATAAGTAAAAAGTGAATTTTGCAACCAGCAGAGTAAAAATCAAAAAAAAAAAGCCTAAAGATATCTTAGGCTTCTAATAACCGTTCAACACAACACAACTTTAATTAGAAAGGAGTAAAACCGAGTAAAAAACACTTATAAATTCAACATTATTCATTTAAAAACTTATAATACTTTTGATGCACTACTAAACCGTTAGACAAGCTCAGGAAAAAACAAACTAACCGTTCTACACAAAACATTTTTTAAAGCAGTTCATACATGATGAATTTCTCCGCACTATTTAAAAAATTACTTATTTGATATCGATCATCAAGGCGCATGCACCCTTGATTACATTTTTGACTCTCCATACTATTTCATTTATTAGATCTCAATATTACGAAATGTTGAGAAATGCCCAAACTTAATAGTGACAGCAGTTCCTTCGCCTTGGTTTATTGCCATTGCCCTCACTTGAAGAAGAAACTCCTGCTAGTAACTTATTTTTACCTTTTAATAATTCTCCTGTTTTTTTCACCTTATTTCCGGTGGGGAATTTTCTTAATTTTAGGAACCTTTCATATAACTTTTGGGATTTATCCATTTAATCACTCCAGTATGTTAAACATTTATTATTTAGCATTAATAATTAACTTGAGGGTGGTATTTTTTATTTGCAACTTGCATTTAGTGAATAGATTATACATTGATTGACTGTTACTGTGTAATTTACTTACCAATTCCAAGTTTAATAAATTCAACGCCCTCGCTTTATCTTATTCAATCCCAAGTTAATTGTTTAGGAATATTAATCTTTTATAGGCCCATTTTCTTATTTCTTTTTGTGTATTCAGACCATAGAATTTAAATCCCTTAATTATGGCTGGAATTTTGTAAACCTTTTTTTATTATTTGTATATGATGTTTAGATGAGCTTTTTCGTTCATCCAAATACCAATGATAATTAGGTATTATCTAACGGATAATTGAATATTTTTCTTTTTCCTAAGAGGTGAGTTTGATTGGAGAAAATTTTTCAGCTTGATAATTTCTTAACAATTGAATATATGAAAGAGTTGGTGCAAAATAATGGGTTTAAAATCGTAAATCAACCCCCTAATGAATTAGAGCAAACATTGGATTTTTACAAAGAGCTTTTAAATAATGCACTTCAAGCTCCTTATATAATGACTGAAGAAGAAAATGTTCAAGTTAAAATTCCTGTTAACCAAGAAGAATACTACTTGATGAGATGGAATATTCCCAAGCTTAAATATTTAATTAAGCGGTATAAAATTCAAAAAACACAAATCTCTGTTAATCTGGTGGAATCCTTAATTCATCAAGGTAATTTTAACCCCACTTCAAATAATTTAAAAAACGAAGAGAATGATTTGATTATAGTTTCTTATCCGCCAATCAGCAGCAAATACCTTATACTTAAAGGCAATCAGGAAGAATTAGAAAAAAATAAAAAAGATGAGCAAAATGTAGAAACCTTTATATTAGATCCTTTTGTTCACTTACAAGCAACTTCAAGTACAGTTTATAGGAGTCTTTTTGCCATCCATTTTAATTATTCACTTATATGCAGCTACATCGCTGGACAACTAACTATTGAGGAGATAGAAAAACGGGTATTTCCGGTATATTAAAACTTAAATCGCTATAACCTTACCCAAATGTCTTAACTATTACGATTTCCTTTCCCTGAGACCACTTTTTATAAAATTGGTAAAAGGAGTGAAAGTCTTTGTCTGAAAAACCTTTTGTCTCCATCATTTTTCCTGTCAAAAATGAAGGTCCTAACGTAAAATCAACGCTTGAATCCTTATACTCTGTTAAAATAAATTATCCATTTGAGGTCATTGTTGTAAATGACTTTTCAAATGACAACTGTTGTCATTTTCTTCAAAATGAATTTTTGGATAAGAATATTAATCTTATAAATACAACTGGAGTTGGCGCAGCCAATGCAAGAAATGCTGGGGCCGAACTTGCATCGGGTGATGTGCTTTTTTTTTGTGATGCCCATTTAGAATTTGAAGATTTATGGCTTGATCGATTAATGGATCCATTACTCAGTGGAAAAACAAATTCTGTTGCTCCTGCCATAGGTGCAATTGGTGACCCTAATTTCATCGGCTATGGCCAAACATTATGGATAAATCAAAGATCCTCTAAAATACGGACTCACTGGAATACTCGTCAAGAGGATGTATTTGAAACGGCAATTATACCAGGGGGATGTTTTGCTATAAAAAGGAATGTATTTGAAGATATCGGTGGTTTTGAAACGGGGTTTCCAACTTGGGGACATGAAGATGTTGAACTTTCTATCAAGCTTTGGCTCTTTGGTTACTCCTGTCATGTTCAGCCAAACACTAAAGTCTTACACTTATTTAGGAAAATTCAACCCTACCATATAAGCTTGGATGATTATTATTATAATTTATTAAGACTGGCCTATTTACATTTTAGTCCCGGTCGTATTCATAAGATTAGAAAAATGATACCAAATGGAAGTGCTGAAGAGATTCAAAAAAAGGTGTTAAAAAATGATGCATTATTTAAAAGACAAGCATATTTAGAAAGACGTAAATTTAATGATGATTGGTATTTTGAAAAGTTTAACATAAATTTTTAATCCTTCTTTTTTACGGAAATGGAATATGACGATTGAAATGGTACTCACCCCTCCCCCCTTCGTCATTGCTTTGTTTGTTTACATTTTAACGGATTTCCGAAAGAAGTCTCCCATCCTCAAGGAATGCGCAGAGCGAAGCCCAATGAGTAGTTGGGAGATGAATTTCGGTCAGGCGTTAGCCTGAATGATTTGATACTGCCAATTATTATTGTGACAAATGCACGTAAGTTCTTTCAAACCTACTTGTTTATAATTCTTTCCTGGTTTTGTGATGTATTGCCCGTTGATAGTCTTCACATAAGCTCCGTTTGACCCTGTAAAGCCCATGATAAAACCTATTTTTCCAAATAACATCACTTTATCGTTAAGATAGAAACCCTTCATTTGTTTGGTGTTCTTTGCATTTCGCTGACTCGTTGTATTTTTGGTCTTACGGCCTTTTCTTGCTGTGGCTTCATGCAATGACCGTTTTTTCTTACGGAACTGCTTAATCATAAAGATTTGATTCGGCTCCGCACTTTCTTTGATTTTTGCCATGCCTGTAATGGCAATCGCGTCATTGGAGTGTGTTTTCTCTAAGCCCAGTTCCTTACGGTGTGGTGTAGTGATAGAACCGTATGTCATGTGAGCTTCTGGATATTTGGAAAACACACGCTTACGAAAACTATTCATAAATGGTCCTTCTTTGTAAGATGGTGTTTTCTTTTTATCCATCATCCATTGCCATATAAAATCTGCCCTTTTTGATGATTCTCCGATGTATGACAATCGGTACATACGGTAATAAGATTATCTGCTCGATCACTTCCACCTTTACTTCGATAAATAATATGGTGCGTGTTTAGAATTTTCCCTTTCCTTTTACACACTTGACAGGTGTACCGATCTCTTGCAAACACAAAGTAACGGACATCATGGTATCCATAGGTCTGCCCTTGTTGATACTCAACACCTTGAATATCAGGATTGACCATCTTTTGAACATCAAATTTTCCTACTTCTATATGAAGGATAGGTTTCGGTAATAACAAGGCAAATTGTTCAATCCAATGAAACGTGTTATCGATTCTGCTTTGAATAGATGGCGGTAGCCATCCATCCTTTTTAGATGAAACACGATTCAAAAATCGAGGCTTTCGGTAACGTGTTTTACGATTTCGTCTGCTTCTGCGATAGATTTTTCTAGTTTCTAAATTTCCTTTTACATCTTGTCGTAATTCAATTTCCCCTTTGGATAGAACTTTATCCTCGGATGTTATGGCTATACCAATATGTTTAGCCCCTAAATCAATTCCTAAATCCACTTTTTGTTTGTAACCACTAGAACCATAGAGTAATTGAATCGTAAATGGTTCATAGCTAACAATGATGGCTTTCTTTTGCTTAAGCAGCAATCTGGCTTTTCTTGATTTGCATGGCATAAGAGCTTCGCCATGCTTATTTGTGACGAACACTAACACAGAGTGTTCCCTCCTTTGGAGTTTGTTTCCCTTCGCCAATGTTATCCAACCTTCGCAATGTGGTTGACTGCTCCTTGCCCTTAGAGCTGTTTACAGAGCCACGAAAGAGCTACGGACTAGGGAATCATCCATAGGTTTCTACATGAAGGATAACGTAGTTCTCAAAGAACTTAGGCTAGACAACCAGGACTTTTTCAAGCCCCCACTTCAATCAAACCGTAAGGTTGATAAGTGGTGGGTAGTTGACAACTTTTGTCCATCTAAATACCATTATTAAATAGGCATAATCAAGGATTTTTTTGAATAGTAATGGTACTGTAACTTTTTCATCAATAAATATATTTGTGAATTCGTTCATATTTTCTCTAGATTATTAATTTATATTCTCTTCCTAAGAAACTACCCTTAAAAGGGGGGAACATCATGAAAATTTCGGTTTATTTTAATAATGAGGTAATTACAGAGATACCCTACCATTCTCTCGTTAGTTTTCGATTGTTTTGTGAGCAACATGGACTTCATACAAACTGGAGTTCAGTTGAGAAAAGGTTAGACCTCTTTTCTGATTTTCAACAGAATCAAATTGCACTCTCCTTAACAACTAACACCCCACTAAACAATGATGTATTACAAACGTTAAAACAATTTCTCTCTATTGACGGGCTAGTCACAGTAATTGAAAATTTAGAGTCGATCACAACAAACCCTTATTTACAAATCAAAGTAGCAACCTTTGAAAACACGTCTGATAAACATGGATTTCTTGTCATTGAACATGGCTCAGGTATTGATGAACGATTACGAAATCTATTTAGAACAGAATTGAATAAAGAAAAAATTCCTTTTCAACTAAAAGAAACAAAACATTTCCCCTTAACCTCTAGTCGATCCTTATTTTTAAAGTTCCACTTCCCTCCAAATCCCAATCTAGACGTGTATAAAGAACTCTTTTCTATGTGTATAGCAAAAGTCATCCTTCGATACATTAAGCGTCAACAAAATCAAATTTTTTCTTATCTTCCAAAAAACATGTTAAAAAATTGGTTAGTAACCATGACACAAACACATATTTCACCAGAGCAGAAAAATGTACCACAAGAGGACGAAAGAATAGAAAAGGGAAAAGATAAAAACTCACAAGCACTAAAATTAATATCCCAAAATCTACAAAAGAATAAAAGAATAATAAATGTAGAAACCTTTTTTGATTATACGATTCTCCTCCCTCAATCGGAGAGTGAATTAAAAGAATACTTAATTGAAGGAGTTCTATATATAAAAAATACAGGAAATCAAGCAATATTGAATCCAGTAATATGCATCAAGATAACACCAGTAGAAAGTGCTTCTCTACAAGGTCAAATTATACCACCCAAGATGGTTTCTTCATTAGGTACTAAAAGCATAAATGGAGAGAAAGGATGGAAATATCTATATGATGATTGGAGACAAAAGGTTAAAAAGAACGGAGAGTACTGGATAACTCCCATTCAAGTTTTACAAATCCCCCCTGGGGAAACGACAATGTTTAACTTTAAAATCAATTTTGAGCAACCCAAAAATGGAAAGTCCATCACTGCTCAGGCGTTTGTCTATTTTCAAGAAGATAAAAAACAGTTTCCATCAAATAACCAAATATCTTTTTCCTTTTAAAAGAAATCGTTGATCAATACTGGTTTAATGTTTCTCACCAGCTGTAATCTTGATTTTTGGAGGTTGTTGCTATGAAAAGAAAACATGACCCTCCAGATGATCGCTTGAATCCTGTTATTCTTCAGCAACAAATCATTTACTTAAGTTCTGAGTTAGATAAATATAGATCAAAAGTTCGCGATTATCAGGAGAATTATCATTACAGTCAACTAGAAAAGTTAAAAATTGAGAACAACCATTTACTCGGAGAACGGAAGCAATTCACAATTCAAATAAAGGACATTAATCATAAAAACTTAACTTTACAAAACAGAATAACGGAAAAAGAGGCTCTTATAGAACAATTAACAATACAAATTGAACATTTAAAAAAGGTAATAAGTGTTGTAAATGACAGATTGCAACAAGCAGAATCTGACAATAGAAAAAGTCTGGAAGAAGTTAAAGAACATAAGTACTCAAATCAACAATTACAAAAACAAGTAGCATCTCTTGAAAATGAACTTGTACTGCTGAATGATCAACAAACTCAAAGTGAAGAGATGATTCAAAAACTTCAGGTCTCCAATCAAATACTCTCTGATAAAAATAAACAATTAACAGAAGAAATAATAAGCTATAAAGAAGAAATACAAAAAAAACTGAAACAAATAAACCATTTACAAAATCACATTACTACACAAGAAAAGAAACTTGGTGAACAAAATGATATACAAATAAAAGATAAAGCAGAAATTCAGCACCTTAAAGATATAAACGAAAGGCTAAAAGAAGAACAAACACAATTAACAGCGGAAAAAACAACTTTGGAATCTTTCCAAAGTGAAATTTTTAACAAAATCGAGGATTTAACACAGGAAATTTTCTCATATAGTTCAGGAGAAATTTCTGATACCCCTCCACAAAACACAATGATTGAATACAACAAACTTATTCAACAAATAGAACAATTATTTTCACAAAGTAATGAATATGATGAAAAGATATCGACATGTGTGTCACTAACTGATTATTTAGAGGAACAAATCGATAATCTTACATTTGAAATAAAACAATTAAAAACCTCATTATCAACTAGTTCCACTCATCAGCAAACACTATAATATGTACAGAAAAAAAATCTCAAAACCGCCCTTCATTATCAGGGTGGTTTTACTATATCCTCCATTATCAAAATATAATATCATATCAAATTTTGAACAACCTTTTAATTAACAAAAGTATTGATGGTCAGGACACTTCGTAAGTTGCCTGTATTCATTCACCATCCATGGAAAGTTTCATATATTTTAATTAGTGATTTCTCTATATAGGAGGTTCAAAATGACTAGTGACATTATTCCATTTAAAAAGAAAGAAAAAGCTAATTCAGATCTCCTTTTAATTGAGAATATCGAAAAAAAACTTCTTACTTCCAAAAATGAAATTAAACAATTAAAAAATCATTTAAATTGTTATAAAGATGAAAGAATTGAAATTAAAAATCATATTGAAAAAATGAATACTGTATTAAATCCTCTATCCCAAGAAAAAGACCTAGCAAGAGTAAACTCAAACAGTTCAGAAAAACGATTACAATTAGAACAATCATTAAATGATATTTATCTCCAAATGAAAAAGTTTCTAGCTAATGAAAGAAAACTGAAACAAGAATTAAAGAAACAGGAAGAAAACATTGAACACTTAATCATTACAAAAAATGGTTATTTACAAGAGATAGAGGATTACAGAATTACTATACATTTATATGAGAGAAGTACAAAACATCTTTCTCAAGCTCTTGAAGCAAGCAAACAATTAGTTGAAGATACTGTGAGGGAAGCCGAAGAAAAAATACAAGATACAGTTAACTCTGTTGAAAATAAACAGCTACAACTTTTAAACAAAATAGAAAAACAAGAACACTCTCTTCTTAAATATAAACAACTTGAAGTCGTTTTACATCAAAGGCTTGAGGAAAAAAATAATTATATTCACTCGTTAAAACAAGAAGTAAACGAGTTAAAAAATCTTATAGAAATAAGAAATCAAAAAATAAGTTCAATGGAAAGAGAAATTCAACAAAAGAGTCAAAGTTTGATGGAATTAAAGGATCAAAAGCCTAAGCAAGAACGGCATGAAATGTATACGATAAAGAAAGGGAGTTGGCTTAGCATGGCCTGGCATTTGTGGAGCAATGATAGTGAAATGCGATATCTTGAAAAAATTGAACAATTAAACAGCACTATAAAGGAGTTGCAACAGGGATTAAAACATTATGAAAGTTTATTAGAAAAAATGAATGCTCATTTTCAACGATATGAAGAAGATAAAAAGCGATATGAAGAAGATAAAATAAATTATATCAATCAAGCAAAAGAACTAAATGACCATTTACAAATTCAGAAAGAGAATGAAATGAAATATTTAAAAAAGATAGAAAAGCTTGAAAAAGAATTAAGGGTAATTAAAGAGCAGGATCGTAATCATCAAAAACAGAAGGAAGAGTTGGAAAAAACAATAAAAGAAATAAAACAACGGGAAGAAGACTATAAGTCACAACTTGAACAAATGAAACTCAAAAGCATCGAACAAACACAGCAATTAAAGGAAACTATTCAAGGTTTTCAAAAAAAAGAAAAACAATATCGTGAAAAAAACCAACATACACCTAAGTCCCCTCAAAATAAACCAGAAAGAAATAAACAGGTTAGAGCAACTGAAAGGAAACAATTGAATAGTCAAATCAAACCGGCCAGTGTACAGCAGCAACAACAAAGCCAATTACGATATGAAAAGCTAAAGCAATTTTATCCTCAAGCACAGTCAATACGTTCAGTTTTTAATCCATTTAAATAATCTCATGTAAATAAACTTTAAGAACTTTTAAAAAAAATCAGTGGAGTGATAAATCATGATGTCATTTAATCAAATGAAAAAACTTTTTGGTAAACAAAAAAGTGTTCCTACTGGGCACAAAAATAATGCAACAACAAACAGCCAAGTTAAAAAAGTACAGCAGTCTAAAAATACTTTAACTGATCAAAGGAAAGTATATTTATCCGACACCCCCCGTAAAACACAACCTAGAAAATGCTGTGGCCGTTAATTCTAATAGAAATCGAAACAATCAAGTTTTTATAAAAAAATTAGTATGGGACGCTATGGTTGACCATTGTCTACAGGAAGCACCCTATGAAGCATGCGGGTTGATTTCAGGTAAAGGTGGGAAAAATGAAACAATCTGGAAAATGGAAAATATCGAACACTCTTCCACTAGATTTGCCATGGACGTCAAGCAAATGGAACGTGTATTTAAAACAATGAAACTACAAGGAGAGGAATTAACTGGAATTTATCATTCCCATCCAACTGCCCTCCCTTATCCCTCGAGAAATGATATCAAGAATGTCCATTATCCAAATGCAGCCTATTTTATTGTATCATTGTCATTTGGAAAACCTAATGTAAAATGTTATCGTATTAAAAATTCTTTAGTAACTCATCTTAAAATTAATGTGTTTTAAGGATACCTCTATTTTAACCTACAAGTAAACCAGCTAATAGTTTGTCAATATCTTCCAATAAAAACTTAATATATCTCATGTTATACTAAAAATGTGTATGCCAAATAACCTTTCATTAATCTGATTTTGGAAGGTTTTGTGTTATTTAGTTTATTTTTGGTTCTAGGCTATATCTTGGAAAGTTGTTCTGTTCTTTAAAAGGGCAAATATCCAATGTAAGAGCTTATTTACACATGCAATTACAGCTACTTTAAAGGGCTTTCCTTCTCCACGTTTCTTGTCGTAAAACTCTCGCATTTTCTTGTTACGAGGGATAATTTCATCCGTTGTTTTCTTTTTACGACAATCACGAATCGCACAACGAACAGCCATATATAAGGCGTGTCTTAGTCTACTTGACCCTCTTTTAGTGATTCGGTTTTTCGTGGCAGAAAATTTACCAGATTCAAAGACACTAGGGTCTACTCCAGCGAATGCTACAAGCTTTTTAGGATCATTAAATCGATCTATCTCCCCAATTTCTGAAATAATCGTTGCAGCGATTTTTTCTCCGATACCAGGGATAGATTTGATAATATTATATTCTTCAATTTCTTTAGCGAGGGTATCTATCTCTGACTCCAACTTTGATAGATGCTCTTTATATTGAAGAATCATATTAATATACATACCAAGACTTAAAATATGACTCTGATAGACTGTCTTTTCAAAAGGGTTACGAGCTGCCGCAGCCTTAAGTTTAACTGCACTTTCTTTTGCCCACCTGATTGATCGACTTTTACACACTTCATTTATCTTGTCTGTAATTGTTTCTTCGCTTGCATTAATAATATCCTCGGAGGAGGGGAACTCTGAAAGTGTTAAGAGTGATACCACCGAATATAAATCTCCAAAAACCCCTTTATATTCTGGAAACACTTGTTCAAGAACAGCTTGAAATTGAAGCTTCGTTTGAATCATGACTCCAGTAATATTTTCATGTTGTCTTGTAAGATTGCGGAGGTTTAATAATTGGACACCACGTTTTTTATAAGGCTCTAATTCCTCTTTATAGAACAACTCACAGAGGAGATAGGCATCTACGGCATCTGTCTTTACTTTTCTTAAACTTACCCCTCTTGCCTTGTATGAAATTAACGGATTGATAATGATCAATAAATACCCTCGTTCTTCCAAGTAATGAACGACAGGAGTTTGATAATGCCCTGTAGCTTCTAAAACTATTGAAGGCTTCTTACCAGACTCTTTTTTCACATCCTCCAGAAACGTTACAAGATAATTAAGCCCCTCAATAGTATGAGACATCTTAAAACTCTTACGAAATGGTTTCCCTTTATCTAAAAATGCTTGAACTTGACTTTCCCCTTTTGAAATATCCAGACCAACGACTGGATTCATTCTAAATCTCCTCCTAATCTAGTAATTTGCCAGTATCCCTAATTCCTCCTTGCAGTGTCACAGCTTCGCTTGTTATACGAGATCTACGTCCCAACCAGCCTCAATCATGTTTCTACAAGTAGGGGGTGAACGGTTTACTTGACGGGGTCAATGCCCAACGGGAGTTACGTTCTACCCTGGCTACTGATATAATAAGACCAAAATAAATAAGGTCAACCAGAAATATTTAGCATTCTGGTTAACCTTATAATACGAACGGACAGGATAGTTAAGAATATCTCCCAATATACTGGAAGCAGTATGAAAAGTGGAGAAAAAGACTGCCCTCTTCCAAATTGATTCTTGTCGACCTTGAAATTCTATTTCTTTTACTACACAGCTCATCTGTTACTATTTAACTCCTTCTGCAACTATATACTAGTCTAAAAAAGCTTTTTTCCGTTCCATATATCTTGTAGCATTAATTCGAGACTAATACTTGGTTCCGCTTATCATTGAACTACTCCCACTTTCACTTCGTTTAGAAGTGGGAGATTC
>NZ_VYKL01000048.1 GCF_008710145.1 Niallia endozanthoxylica | reverse complement strand
CAAAAATCCGGAACGTTGTCAGAAAGAAGACCAGATTCTGACAAGACAACCCACAAAACCCAAAACCCTGTCAGAAAGCAAGCACGATGCTCCACCTAACCATACCAAACTAGAGAAACCTACTAATAAACCCCTCTACTCCCGAATAAAGTGGAAAAAGTCAGTATGAAAGGAGAGGAATACCTCATATGAGCAATCACATACAGACAGCCGTTTTTGAGCACCAATTTTGGCTCCAGGTCCTTGCAGACCATTCCCGCTTTATTCATGATTCGCTTTATCCTTCACAGAAGGAGGACATTGCCAAAGCCAATCACTTTATCAGGCTGTTTGATCAGCTCCACATGCAGGCCCAATCCATCAATCCATCCAATGCCGTTACTTTTTCAAAAACGGTGGAAGAACCGGTCAGCCAATTAAAAGCCTTTAAGCTTTCCATCATTAAAAGGCATCTCACAGGCCAAATGGGCATCCACCTTACACCGACTTTCGTTAATCATATGGTGAACGAATTAGAAGAATACGAGCGAATAGTAGGCTGCCTTAAGCAGGGGCAGGAACCGCCGGTATGTCACGAGCTGCACCATCATTTAGTTTGGCTAGTGGATGCGGCCGGTCATGCTGGAGCCATCAATGACCAAATGGATGCCGTGGAAAACAAGCTGAAGAAACAAAGCAAAACCTTTATGAAACACTTTGAACAATTTTATCTAAAAGCGGTTGAACTCACCGGCTACCTGCGCACGAACGTCCATCACTTTCCCGCACTGAACCGATTTACACATGACGTCGAAGTGGAAATGAAATTATTTATGACCTTTTTAAAAGAGCTGGAGGAATGGGAGGTAAGCGCCGAGGTGCTAAGCATCTTCACCGCACCAATGGCAGACCATATGTATCGAGAGGAGCGCTACTATTTAATGAAACTGGCGGAATCCTCCAGGCCAGCAGATAATGAGGATCATTCATGATACAGCGGTTTAAATAAAAGCATAGAAGCAAACAAAAAACGCTCACACCAAGCGTTTTTTGTCTTTTCCTTTAAGAAAATGCTGCATGGTTTTAGTTGTGTTCCTTCAGAGCCTTTGCCTCTACTCTCATCGTTTCAGATGCTTCTTCACCTTTCTTAATCATTTCTCCAAATATAAGACATTTAATCAATAGAATGGCCGTTACCAATCATTGCCTGTCCTAATAAGATATAAAGACTTTAATGAAAGGAGAGATGCAAATGAGTGATGAAATGAAGGACAATAAGAAAAAAGATGAAAAAGACGAAAAAGGCAAGCACAAGCACAAGAAGAAGCATAAGAAACCGAAGAAGCATAAAAAGCCAATGAAACCAAAACCGAAGAAGCATAAAAAACCTAAGAAACACAAGAAGCCAATGAAACCAAAACCGAAGAAGCATAAAAAACCTAAGAAGCACAAGAAACCAATGAAGCCAAAACCGAAGAAAAAAGACAAAAAGAAAGACAAGAAAAAGCATAAATAACAGGATTGACAAACAAACAAAAAACGCTTGCTGCCAAGCGTTTTTTGTCTTTCAACTATAAGGTCTGCGGCAACAACCAGCTAGCATTACCATCCTCTAACCAGCTCATTTGATTCAATTATCAGGGGACCTAGAGACACTAGTTTTTATCGTTTGCCGGGTCAAGGTGTCTGTCCCTATGTACCGCTTACTGTTCAACTCATTGGGCTTATCCCCGGTCTGATTTTTTTCTGGAGGGAAAACCACTTTCGTTGAACATCCGATTTATGGCGTTTCAACCTTGTGCTTGCAATAGGAATCGTCTGGAACACAGACAAATGAGGATACTCCTCCGTTACGATTTTTGTCAATAAGGCTTCCTCTTCTTCTGTCCAGTTTTTGGCCTGCTCCTGCTTAATCTGATAGACAAGATCCCTGTAGCGTTGATCGACTTTTGTGTACCAATAAGTCGAACATCTAGCAGGCGAAATACCGATTTCCTCACCCACTGCTTCGAAGATAGAGGAGAGCGTTTGGGCCTCTTTCGTGCCATCGATAACCGATCGAATAAGCAGCATTTCTTTTTCTTCATTCCAGTCAGCCGGATAGTTTTTCTCTTGTGCAACAGGGGTTGTCCGCACCGTATGTTCTTGCTGCCAGCCCTGGAAGATTTCATTGTATTTTTCAAAATAGGCCTCATACCACCGCTGATACGCATCGAATGTGGAATACGGGCACCCAAAGGCTGACTTTTGAAAAAGATTGAAATAGTTCGTCCAAAAATTCCAATAATCATTTTTGCCGCTTCCCCACAAACTTCCTGGCTGGAACATGCCTAACATCTCTTCAGTCCATCGCATATACTGTTGATTCAAAGCGAACATATCTCCAAAGTTGCCCTGCGCCTTGTTCAAATTCGGGAATCCCTGATAAAACAGCTTGAAAGTATCAACCATCCTATACCAACTCCTTTTATAATCTTAGATCATCCTGTTATCATTATCATTT
The DNA here is from genome assembly GCF_008710145.1 of Niallia endozanthoxylica. Taxonomy (GTDB): domain Bacteria; phylum Bacillota; class Bacilli; order Bacillales; family Cytobacillaceae; genus Bacillus_BD; species Bacillus_BD endozanthoxylica. Next base: position 51,489 of record NZ_VYKL01000048.1, on the reverse strand, counting down.
TTAGATAAAAACAGCTCTGTCCTATTGCTATTCCTTTACGAAGGTAAATAGAACTCGAAAAGGGAAAAGAAACAGGATGGAAAGGGAGTAAAAGCGGATGTGGAAGGGAGGAAAGAGGCTGGCTGTCAGTTGATGGTGGCTTTTCAAAGCAGGACATTGGCAGGCGTTATAAGTATGGGAAAACGTCAGGAACTTTGGCTTGGAGAAAGTACTGTTGTATCAAATAAAACAATAGGGGAGGCAGGATTAGAGGAATTCATCTTCATTTGCCTCCCCATATTGAGCATTAAATTCATTTAATTCCTGTTCAAAAGCTTTCCGCTTTCGCGCTTCCTCAATGGAAATCTTAAAATACTTCTTTGGAATCCTCCAATGACGGCCCTCGGTTTGAAAGGCACCTGGATATTTCCCTTTTTCACACCAGCGCCGAATAGTCTGATCAGTAACACCAATGATCTCAGCCGCTTCTGTAGATGTGTAGGCTTCAGTATGTTCTACTGTAATCGGTATAGTCAATTCGGCTACTGCCATATGATTCTCGTTATAGTTTTGTGTTTGTTCTGCTAAAATTTTAGCTATAATTTTTTTCCCGTCTGTTTCAGGAACAATTTCTGATAATTTTAGAATGTATTCCACGAATGATTCATAGGCCAGCGTTGTATCGCTGCTTTTTAAGGATTGATAGATTTTCTTATCAAGTATACGAATAAGGTTTACAACTTCATTAGAGGGCAAATCAATTTTGATGTCTTCTAAAAACTTTGTTGGTAGTTTTAATGTCAAAAAGGTTCTTTCAATAAGAGTTTTGAATAAGACCGAGGCATTTTCAAAAAGATTTTGCTCTTTTAATATTGTGACAGTATCCCACAAAATTTCTTCTTCACGCTCTTTAATCATGAAATGATCACCTCCTATTCTTATTATAGTTGAATTTGTGTTGGGTATTCAATGAAAACCAACAAAACCAACAAAAATATAGTAAAACCCATCTCAATCTAAAAAAAGACTGTCAAAAACGATGATCTCCTCTCTAAAAAATCCTTATTTAAACACCAGTACACGTTCTTCAAGCGACTGGTACTGTTTCTCATTCGGAGGAGCAGTTGGCTTGTCAAATGGCAGTTGGGCAATAAGCTTCCAATGGCTTGGAATAGTCCATGTTTCTTTAACTTCCTCGTCAATCAGCGGATTGTAGTGCTGCAGCGATGCGCCAAACCCTTCGTTTTCTAAAGTGTTCCAGATGGTGTGTTGAAGCATTCCTGACGTTTGCTCTGACCATGGAGCGAAGTTATTTTTTAACGTAATAGAGATACTTGTAAAATGATTAATATTTAAACCTAATTTTGTCCGCATAAAGGTTTTCAAAAGAGGGTTTTGTTGTTCTTAAAATAGAACAATTTTAAACTTTTTATCTAACAAAATGTTGGTAAGCGTTATATAATAGACTTGTAGTAGATGGCGAACAGTGGAGGGGTCTATTTGAGAAAATCAATCATTGCGTTAGGGGTAGCCGGATTATTATTAACAGGCATGGCTGCACCACAAGAAAAGGTATACGTACAAAATAATCCAATCCAAACGGGGCAAATAACTCCATACGTAGATTTTGAACCAAACGCCTATTGGGCAGATGCCATGAAATGGGCGGTAGAACAGGGAATCGTAAAAGGTACAGACACGTCCCATTTAAACCCATATGGAACAGTAACAGAAGCTCAGTTTGTTACGATGTTCATGCGCTACATAGACCCACATACGTTAATTCAAAAGAGTGATATCTATGATAGGTGGTTTGCAGAAATGCCCTACTACTTGGCTGATAGTTATAACCTCCCAACAATAGGCTCAGCAGATGACCACAATGGAAATATCCATATAAGCCGAGGGCATCTAGCCAAATTACTGGGCTCATTAGTAGGCGGAGTATTACTTTCCGAGGAAAAAGCGATCCAGTACTTGTATGACCATAGAATCACCGCAAACGAACCATCCATATTCCACCCTGAACAGACCTTAACCAGAGCCCAAGCAGTGACCTTCCTTTATCGTACAGAGAATATCTTTGGAAAACGGATGTTTGAAGATGGATTAGTATGGACACCTATCCAAACAGAATCGAGTCCGCCGCCACAACCGCAAAATCCTTACAAAACCCAATTATGGCATGATATAAAACCTCTCATTTCCAACTTTAACGAACTTCACCAGGGTGCCAATATAAAGGCTGAACCAGGCGATGATATGGTAGAAGTATTTTCAGGAGAAAGAGAGCTCTCTCTCTTTGCTACGTTCATCCCGAACAACAGGGGTTATCAGTTCCTCACTCTCTTCCATGCAACAGACGAAAGAATCTTTAACTTATATGTCGATATCATCGATACGATCCAAACCATCCCATTAGACCGCAAAGAAATTGAGGCCAATTTAAGGGCCGTCAGAGACAATCAAGGAGTAACAAAGGACTTCGCTCAGTCAGGCTACTCGATAAGAATATACAGACCAGGTTCTGACGCTAATGTACTCTTGTTAGAATGGAAAGCGATGGAATAAGAAAGAAGAGGCTGGCTTTATTTCGAGCAGTTTGAGGAGTAAAAAAGACATCGAATAACATTCTAGTCAGTAACACATCACAAGGATAAAACCATGAAATTCTGGGGCTGTACCTTCTTTGTATGAACAGCAGCAGTTAAAAATAAAGAAGAAAAGTCGATTTTACACACAGAAGTCGACTTTTCTTCTTCATGTTTTTTAGTGCCGTATACTATTTTAATAGGCGAGATCCAGTTTTGCCCTTTTCAATGACCTCGAAAAAATAAGGGATGTCCGCTTGGAGTAATTGAAAACTTTATAAGATTTCTAGAAGTTTATGTTTATCCCATAATTCAACTTGAAGTTTTGGAGCTACTGATTTTGCCTGGTCAGAGAACGTAGAATTAGTAACAACAATAGCTTCTGTGCAGTCAAAAATAGTCATAGCCGTATAGATTTCTTGTATCGCTTTCATTCCTACCTTCGCTTTATGCCGTTTACATTGGAAGGCAGTTCTTTTTCCAGAAGAAGAAGTGGCAATAATATCGACACCATAATCACTGGTCTTTCTTGTGATTTCAATATTGGTATATCCAACTTTCGGTAAAATACGCTGGCCAACAAGTTCCTCGAATTCGAATCCTGTTATCTGATTAAGATCATGAACAGGCGTATGATACAAACGAGCTTTCTCAAGTAGTAACCTTTGATGTTCTTGTTGTTTTCTTTCTTCCTCTTCCTTTTGCTTGATTTTAAAAGCTTTGAGTATCTTTTTCTTTTCAAGCGTGAGTAAATGATTAGAACACCAGGTGCAAAGAGGTTCATTGAAAGTGATATACTCATCACATTGCTGATAATGATAGTCTCTTTCTTTTACAAATTTTTTAATGTTAAAGCATCGAGCACATTGATCTTTATGCGTTAAATTAATCAGTTGATAATGGGGCATTCGATTGGTTAGAAATTGTATGATGCCACTAATTACTTCCGTGTAAAAACCACTTTCATCAGGGAATTCTGTAAAGAGTGTCCTTGTTAGCAAATCAGCAAAACTGTCCCGATAATAAAAACTAGGTTTTGGGCAAATATAGATGGAAGTTTTGTTGAGTTTTCCAGACGGTCTCATAACAATCCAACCGGATTTCACAGCATTTTGATTATGTTTTGCCTTTTCATTCCCCTGATCATCGAGATCAATATAATTATCCGGGTTAATATGAATGACATGCATACTTAGAAACCTCACATTCATTTAAACGTTGTTAATGAATACATGATTTCCAGTTTATAAAGTTTCTATACTAGTGGTTTAATAGAGTTCATTTAGAAATGGCACAAGAGGTGGCCGACGAATGGATTGCAAGCGGTGAAGAGCTGAGAATGCCAGCGGGCTAGAGCTGCTATTACTGACTTTTAGGGAATGGAAAGGACAAAGGACGCTGAGTCATCAAGCAACCCCAAAGCAGCTATCATTGATAAAGAGAGACCCTTCGATTTCAAAATGTCAATGGTCTTCATTCACGAATGAAAAGGTGGATAGAAGGTTTTAAAGGTGTGGCTACGAAATACCTTGCTTGGTTCCTATTTGTAGATAGCTGTAGTAACAAAAGCACAAAACACCATATAAAAGAATTTCTTTTATCATCATTTGTATTTGAAATGACGGATACTTATAATCGTTTGCGTTTATCTAAATTCATTGTGTAACGGATGGTGAACACAGGATGAAACTTCCTAATGGAGTAACTGGTTTTTATGATTCAAAAGTCAATAACCCCCCACAAGTAGATGGGAAACAATTCAAGCGATTATGCTTCGACTTTGCTTCTTGTAACAGTGGAAAAGTAATAGATTTTATTACGCCTCAATACCCATCAAATTTTTATTATGCTCATGTTGAGATTGCAGGTAATCGGTTTTATATCCTGCTTAATGAACATTATCCTTATCTTGCATTCGCCTCAGTAGTTGAAGTTGGAAACATAAAATTTATCAACAAACCTGTTCTCTATGAGATATTTTCATCATTCTATCGAGTCATAGGTACAGGAGAACTACATGCTCCTTTAAATCAACATCTTTTAAAGCAAACGGAATTAAATAGTGCTGAATTGGAACAAATTGCTTATTGGAAGCCTGAAACGATAGGACAAATCATCTTTAACTATTGGGATTGACTAATTCGGAACTCCACAAAAATCGGAGTTCCGATTAGTTTATTTAAAATCAACATTAAAATGTAACAGAGCCTTTTACATAAAAAATCTAGTGATGGGCCTTTTCCAGAGCCAATCTCAACCCAAAACCAATCAAGATAGCGCCTGTAATCCCTTCAATCATCCTTTGTGTTTTCGGTTTCTTCATAAACGCACTAATTCGATGAATTAAGTAGACATACAGTAAGAACCATACGGCCGTTAATACCGTATAAGTAATCCCCATTAGCAGAAACGGGATAAAGGAACTGCTGCCAGATTCGACGAATTGGGGTAAAAAGGTTAAGAAAAAGACAGCCACTTTCGGATTTAAGAGGTTGGTCAGAAATCCTTGCTTAAAACAAGAGGCGTTTTTAAACCGACTCTTTGTGTGAACCTCAACGCTTGCTGCTGTGTCCTTTTTCCTCAAAGACCATAATGTCTTCACACCGAGATACATTAAGTAAACGGCACCAACATATTTGAAGACCGAAAATAATAAGGCGGACTTCACAATGAGTGCGGAAAGTCCTAATACAGCAGCAGACGTATGGATTAAAAGAGCGCAGCAAGTACCTAAAGCGGTTTTCAGCCCCCCAATTCTTCCAACGGTAACCGTATTTTTTGTAGCAATGGCCGTATCGGGACCTGGTAAAAGAATGAGTAAAGAGCACATAAGGACAAATAGAAGATAGTTTTCCATTCTAATCACACCTTTCTAGTTAGAATAAGTTCTGATTATATGATTCTACCATCGATAATCTAGAAATCGCATATTTAATTAAAAAAAGCCCAATCCACAAACAGCTGACTTCCAGCTGCCCACGGATTGGGCTTTTTATATGAAGGAAGTGCTGGCCGTTATGGTTAGCTGAATCACTGTACCTGTCCCTATGTCCCGCTCTCACTCTCTTCCATGCAACAGACGAAAGAATCTTTAATTTATATGTCGATATTATCGATACAATCCAAACCATCCCACTAGACCGCAAAGAAATAGAGGCCAATCTAAGGTCCGTCAGAGACAATCAAGGCGTAACAAAGGACTTCGCCCAGTCAGGTTACTCTATCAGAATATATAGACCAGGTTCTGACGCTAATGTACTCTTGTTAGAATGGAAAGCGATTGAATAAGAAATAAGAGGCTGGCTTTGTTCGAGCAGTTGGAGGAGTAAAAAAGAAATCGAATAACATCCTAATCAGTAAAAAATACTGAATGAAAAACAATGAAATGTACTGCGTTACTGTCCCTGTTCTTAGGCCTAGTCGTGTGTAAAAAGACAAAATCCCGCCCATTCACAATGAACGGACGAGATTTTGTCTTTTTCTTATAGTCCCATTAAGCAGGGAATCCTTGTCTTATAGATGAATGCTAGCCATAAAATTAAGGGACAATCACATCTGTTTCAATCAATCGAGGATGAATGCTTTTCGCTTTTGCATAGGTTTCAGCAGTGTTGACGGAGTATACATGGAGTTTAAGGCCTGCTTTTCTAATCTTTTTGGCCGTTTCTGCATCGACATTTTTAATAGATGTGGTGTAAATGGCGTTATCGTATTGTTTTAATTCTTCAATATCAGCATCTACATTCTTCAATGCATTTCCAAGGAAGGTCACCGTTGCTTCTGGGTACCATTCGTTAAATTGATTTCGAATATCATCATTGCTTAGAACAAAGAATGAATGATTCAATACTTTGGCCTCTTCAGCTTCTTCCATAATATCATCTACAAATTCCTTATCATGCCAGTCACCTTTTGAACCATCAAAATTGATGCCAATCTTGTATTTATGAGCTTCATCTAGCACTTCCTCAAGTGTAGGTACTTTATAATCTGTTACATTTCCTGCTTTATCTTCAATAGCAAAACGTTGAATTTCTTCTAAGGTTAAGTTTTTAACCTCTCCAGTGCCTGTAGTCGTGCGGTCAACCGTTTTGTCATGCATTAATATGTATTGGCCGTCCTTTGTTCTTTGGACATCAATTTCAACAAAGCCATATCCTAATAGCCCAGCCTGAGTGATTGCCTCTAATGTGTTTTCAGGAGCGGCCACTTGTGCACCGCGGTGAGCACTCAACTCCGTTTTACTGCTTTTCAACCAGTTATCATTTGGGGCTGCACTGGCAGCACCTGCAAACAAAGAAGTTGCCAATACAAACGGCACACTTAATGACAGGATTGTTTTCTTCTTCAATGTTCTCCACTTCCTATTCATTCGTATTTGATATACTTTAAAAATACATAAACAATGTAAATAGCCTATTAATCCATTGTTAATTTATAAGAAAATTTTGTTGTTTTTTCAGGTCTAAGGTAAAACGTGTGAAGCTTTTAGGAAGAGAGTATGATTCAAGAAAAAGGGATGGGACACAGGACCTGTCCCTATGTCACGGAAACGTTAATTATAACAGGTACTGTTACCAACATGTGTTGTGAGTCAACGGCGAGAGATGCTCAATTTAGGGACTATAATGTCATTTTTGTATCAGATGCCAACGGTACAATGGATCACCCTGATTTAGGAGCAGGAGCTATGACAGCAGAAGAGGTTCAAAAGGCTACACTTACTAGTTTGTCTCTTTGTATTGCTGAAATTGCTTCAACACAACAAGTGATTGATAAATTAGAAAGTTCAAATGTAATAGTTTGATTAAAAGGTTATAAGCTAGTTCCTAGCATAAGGAACTAGCTTTAGTTGTCAACTAATACCCAATTAAGTAAAAGAGATCGTCATTGGCGGTCTCTTTTCTTACGTTTAGTCAAGCAGTTTTCTTAAGAAATTAAATTGCTTTTTCATAAAACATTAGGGGTCATAATTGAATGAAAGATAAATAGGATGGAAGGATTCCTGTATAATAAGAATCATAGGAGGGGGTCATTTGAAAAAGTACTTTATATTGATAACGTTAATGTTAATAGTGGGAATGTTTGCTCCAGTCGTAGGACAAGCAGCTGGATTCAAAGATGTATCAAGTAACTACAGGTTTTATGATGAGATCTTGTATTTGTCAGAAGAGGGAGTTATTTCTGGATTTAAGGATGGGAGTTTCAATCCAGATAGTGTGGTTACCCGTGCGCAAGCAGCCATAATGATTGGCCGGGCTTTAGATTTAAATGGAGACCCCAAAAATACAAGATTTAAAGATGTTCCATCCACCGTAACCGGATCAGGTTATATTGCTTCAGCTGTTGAAAAAGGTATTATTACTGGTTTCTCTGACGACACTTACCGGCCAAGTGATCCTGTAACTCGTGGACAAATGGCAATATTTTTAAACAGAGCCTTTATACTAACTCATAGTCTAACAAACACGTATAAAGATGTTTCGCCAAATATGAAGGCGTATCAATCTATTTTAAACGTTTACGCAAGTGGGATTACAAATGGATATACGGATGACACTTATCGTCCTGACCTTGCTGTTACTCGTGGTCAGTTTTCTGCATTTATGGCACGTGCGCTAGAGCCTTCATTTAGAAGTTTGCCAGCGCTGACTATCGAATCCATTTCGGAATGGGAAAGAGATTCTTCTATCATAGAGGTGGATATTGATAAAGAATGGGTCATTCACTTTAATGACGAACTAGACTCGAGAAGCCTTTATGACAATATTTATGTTGTCCGTGAAAGAGACAATGAACGAATAAACATTACTGAGCCCTGGGATGATAAAAAATCGGTAAAACTCCGTTTAGGAGAATTATATGATTTTAATGAGACTTACTATTTATATATTACTAAAGATGTGAAATCTATAAATGGAACCCATTTAGCGGAGCCTTTGAAATTAAAATTTCAAACAAGAGAATCTGAATTTAACGTTAAAAAGACGATCGAACAGGATGGAATACAATTTGAAATCATGATAGATCAGTCGGATGAGAAGGTGTATACAAAAGTAAAAGCAACCAATATAAGTAGTGAAACCATTCCATATATAAGTGGTCATGGGTGTGATCCAGGAATGTCTGCGGATCTTTTCGCTGAAAGTGAAGCTGAGCAAGTAAAAGTAGGTAGTAAATGGGTTACTGTAATGGCCTGTCCTCAAATGGTTAACCAGTATTTTCTTGATCCCGGTGAATCAATTGAAATGCTAGAAGTGCTATATCCACCAACTCGGCCATTAAATCATAATTATTATATAAAAGTAACATTCAAAAAGGGAATAATTAGAGGTAATTCTTTTGCGACCTCAGTAGAAATTCCTATAGCTATACAAGAATTTGAGTGAAAGCTAGAATGTTAGATAAATTTAAAGTCGATTCCTTAACTTGAGAGGATCGGCTTTTTATGTTCTCAAAAAGATATAACCGACTGTAACAGTCTTATAAGGTTTCATAACTTAAGAGTTATGGAATGTTTACTTGTTCAACAGGCAGAATAGTGCAAAAAAGAAACATAGTTGACTGCTAACTAGCTTATCAAAATGAAATAGTTTGATTCCTTTACATGATTTTACAGTAAAAAGTGAAAACTGTTATTAAAACACGTGAAAGGGTATGTTTAATGCACGTCACTATTGCGATTCTAACTCTTATGGCTTCCTTTAGGTGGGGAAACTGGAAAAACTGGAGGGAGCACCATGCCAGTATGTTTTTTATCGCTACGGGCGGTTTGTTGTATGAATATATTGTAAAAGAAAACACCTTATGGAAGTTCCATCCTGATTTTCTTTATGGTCATGAAATGGTTGTGATTGTTTATGCTCTAATTACGATGCCTGTTAGTATCTTTTTATTTCTTTCCCATTTTCCTGAAAGGTGGTTTCAAAGACTTAAATACATATTGCTTTGGTCTGGAATTTACATTTCTGTTGAGTGGATATTGTATGTGTTCGGAAGAATCTCCTATCAGAATGGCTGGACATTTTGGTATTCTTTTTTATTTGATATTGCCATGTTTTCAGTCATTGCACTGCATCAATATAAACCATTCAGAGCTTATATCCTTTCTTTATTTATCATCATCTTCTTAATATCTTACTTTGATGTTCCTTTTAAGTTCATTAATGATACTCGTTGAATAACCAGTTCAGGTGAAGCATGGCAAGAAAGTTAAGATCCTTACATAAGTCCTTTTTTGCGGACGCATACTGGAATAAAAAAGGCAGCGACATGGATAAATTTCAAGAAATAGAAAAGCATTATGAGCATTTACGGCAGTTGTGGCTGGATTACTGGATTCAAGAAGTGGTTTTTACTTATCAGTGGTGGATCATAGTTTTTGTGTTGATTATCCCTATTTTTATATGGTGGAGATTGGTGGATAAAACTCGGATTATAGAAATAAGCATAGTTGGACTAATTGTATCTAATATTGCTTTTATATTAGACCAAATTGGTTCATCACTAGGTTATTGGACTTATCCATATACTTTAACATATTTAGAAAGAGACATGTGGGCAGTTGCTGATTTTTCTATTTTTCCCTTTTTTTATATGATGATTTATCAATGGTTTCCTAAATGGGAAACATACATATTAGGAATTATAATATTTGCATTATTTTCTGCATTTGTCGGGGAGACTCTTTTCCAATGGCTGGGTATTTATGTCATGTTAAATTGGAAACATATTTACTCTTTCCTAGGTTATATTTTATTGGGATTGTTTGTGAAAGTCGTACTGCAAAGGTTAAAAACGCTTCAGGCTGTTTTCAAAAGCAAAGAATAATATTCTTAGTTAGATTAAAGGGGGACTAGAGTTCAATAAGTTCTAGCCTTCTTCAGCAGCCGCAGATCTTCAATAATCGGGCGCTTTCCTATAAGGAAGGGGCTTTTTATAAAGGGAATGATCATCATGTATTATCCATCCTTTGTTACTGGATATTTCACTTACTCATTTTATCACAAAAAATAAAAAGCCCCATCCACAAACAGCTGACTTCCAGCTGCCCACGGATTGGGCTTTTTACGTATATATTAGTAGAATCGTTTAAAACTATCAAAATGCTTTTTCCAATAGACATTATCTAAACTTGTAATATCGACACCGTTTGAGCCGGCGTGGATAAACTCATTATTCCCGAGGTAAATCCCTAAATGGGAGATTCCTTTAATATATGTATCCTTGAAAAAGACCAAATCGCCAACCTGCGGTGAACTGACGTCAAACGAGCGGTCGTAATAACCTGCGGCAGATAGGCGTGTGATTGATTCACCTGCTTGGTTGAAGACATAATATATAAAACCACTGCAGTCAAAGCCTGCTGGCGTTTTGCCGCCAAACACATACGGTGTGCCGATCAACTTGGTCGCATGTTGAAGCACCTGTGCAATCGTTGGATTAGCTGTTTCCGCAACGCTTGTTTGCTTATCTTGGTTGTTGTTCGTGACTGGCTGCACATTGGCGCTGGCGGTTCCGCTTATCTTCAACGTTTGCCCAGGAAAAATCAAATCAGATGATAACCCGTTCAATGCCTTTAACTGCGTAACATTCAAGCCGACTTGTAATGCAATCTTAGCTAATGTATCCCCGCTTTTAATCACATATTCAGACGTTCCTGCATTAGTTGGTGTAGAGGATGAATGTGTAGGCGCTGCCACAGGCGGTGCACTCACACTAGGGCTAGAACCTCCTACACTCAACACCTGGCCTGGATGAATGAGAGACCCCGAGATCCCGTTCCAGCTTTTCAGCTCAGCGAGTGAAACGCCATATCGGTTGGCAATCTTTATCAGCGTATCCCCGGCTGCAACAGTATAAGTCGATCCGGAAGCTGCTGGTGCTGAAGATGGTGCAGACGTTCCAGTAGACGCACTTCCTGCAGGTACCTTTAATACTTGACCAGAATAAATCAAATCACCAGAGATTCCATTCAGGGCGCGCAGTTCAGCGAGTGTAATGCCATGCTGAAAGGCAATCTTACTTAACGTATCTCCAGCTGCAACCGTATAAGAAGCAGAAGCTGTATTCACAGCAGGTGCTGGAGCGGGCGCAGGAGTGGAAGCAGCCGGCGTTACTGCAGTATCTGTTGCCGCCGTTTCAGTACTTGCAATTTGGAGCTTCTGATTCACATAAATCTGGTTGGATGTCAATCCGTTTAATTGCTTTAATTGATCAACAGTCGTACCGTGTTTTTTAGCGATGCTAAAAAGGGTGTCCCCCTTTTGGACTGTGTAGGAACTGGCTAACGCTGTCGACGAAAACGCGGTCGACAGGAAGGCAGCAGTGGCAAGAGTAGCAACCATTTTTTCCATATTGACATATACCCCCAAAAATCACATAATTTAATCTTATTCTACCATATTAGACTTGTGAGATAATAGATATTTTGATAGGAATTGTCAAATTATTAGGTAATTAGTAAGATATTAGAATATTTTGAAACATATTGCCAAACTTCTAGATAATGAGTATGATAGACACATACGTGTATTTAACACATATTACCTATAACTAGACAAATAACGAGCTTAGATACCCAATAGGGAACAAATGAATATGAAGAAAGGTTGAGAGGATTGAAAGAGCAAAAGTCAGAGCAAATGCAGCTATTTAAAAACCTGCTGCAAAAAATGTATGAAAAGGGAGAAACTGACGAAAGAGTCTCCACAAAAGAACTTCTGCAGGCCATGGAAGGCGACTTGCGCATGATCTTTTCACAAAAATAATCTAATATATATACACAATCTCAAGAGACTGACTGGAAAAGGCTCGCTTCAAGGCCGGCAACAGATTGTCTCTTTTTTTATTACTGGCAGTGTGAAAAAGTATGCGCTCATGGCCGGGGTGGGTCATTCTGAAAGCAGAAGCGGAAATCAATCAAGCTTATAGGCGCCTGAACTAAGGTGATTGTCTCCTTTTGGGTCACCTATCGCGCTTATTGATGCCCGAAAAGCGGAGGTACTCTCTTTTTTGGGCACTTATCAAGCGTATTGATGCCCGAAAAGCGGAGATACTCTCTTGTTCGGGCACTTATCAAGCGTATTGATGTCCGAAAAGCGGAGATACTCTCTTGTTCGGGCACTTATCAAGCGTATTGATGCCCGAAAAGCGGAGGTACTCTCTTGTTCGGGCACTTATCAAGCGTATTGATGCCCGAAAAGTGGGGGTTCTCTCCTTTTCGGGCACCTATCAAGCCTATTGACGTCCGAAAAGTGAAGGTACTCTCTTTTTCGAGCACCCATGAAGCTTATCAACAACCGAGTTTGGCTGTAAATCAACCAAACTCAGTCCGAATACAAAACCCATCCAGACAGAGCAAGCAAAGTTCCCGCAAACCATCAATCAATCCTATAACTAAAATCCACCCCTAGTGGTACACTAAACCCAAGGAGGCGATCCAAAACAATGAAAAAGCTCTACTACGCATTTATACTAATTATGCTATTAATCCTCACTGCCTGCAACAAAGCACCAGAGCCGGCAGACACTATGACACAATACATAAACCTTTGGAATAAGCAGAAATTCGCTAGCATGTATGAGCTCCTCTCAACACAAGCACAAAAGTCGATCAGCAAAGAAGACTTCGTCAATCGCTATGAAAAATACTACAAAGACCTGGAAATCGCAGAGCTCAAAGCAACATTCAAAAAACCAGAAAACGAAGAAAAACCGAAAGAAGACAAAGTGACCTATCCTTTCTCCGCCAGCATGAACAGCATCGCCGGAGAAATCGCATTCGACCATCAAGCCACACTCATCAAAGAAGAAAAAAACAACGAGGAAAGATGGACCATCGACTGGAATACAACCTACATCTTCCCTGACCTTGAAGAAGGGGCGAAAATCAGTCTATCAACCGTCACAGCCAAGCGCGGCGAAATCATCGACCGCACAGGTCAAGGGCTCGCAGTCAACGGCCAGGTGTATGAAGTCGGCATCGTTCCAGCTGAAATGGGCGAACAAAAGGAAGAAATCATTACCCAGCTCTCCACCCAGCTTGGCATCACTACCGAAAAAATCAACAATGCCCTGAACGCATCATGGGTAAAGCCGGAGTATTTCGTCCCGATTAAGAAGCTTCCGCTGGAGGAACGTGAGCTTGCGGCCAGCCTAACAACCATTCCATCCGTCAACACGAAACAGGTCGCCGCACGGGTCTACCCGATGAAGGAAGCGGCCGCCCATCTCATCGGCTATGTTGGACCCATCACCGCAGAGGAGCTGGAGAAACGAGAAGGAAAAGGCTACACTGCCAATGATTCTATCGGAAAAAGAGGCCTCGAGCAGGTACTTGATGAAAGGCTCAAAGGTGAAAATGGCGTCACCATCAAAATAAATAAAGCGGATGGAACTGAAACCGTTCTTGCAGAAAAAGAAGTCAAGGACGGAGAAAATGTGCAGCTGACGATTGACGCAGCACTTCAAACAAAATTATTCGGGCAGCTTGCTGATCAAGCCGGAACCGCTGCGGCCCTCCATCCAAAAACAGGCGAAACACTGGGCTTAGTCAGCTCGCCAAGCTTTGACCCGAACCTGTTGTCATTAGGAGCGACAGCCGAGCAATGGACGGCACTGCAGGACAATCCGCTCAAACCCCTGCTGAACCGTTTCAGTGCCACCTATGCACCGGGCTCGGTCATCAAACCGCTGACAGCAGCAATAGGTCTCAAAGAAGGAACGCTTGATCCTGCGGCTGCCATCCAAGTGACAGGTCTCCAGTGGCAGAAGGATTCTTCCTGGGGAAACTATTATGTCACAAGAGTCACCGACCCGGGAACGTCGGTAGATTTGGAAAAATCCCTGCTCTACTCGGATAATATTTATTATGCCCAGGCTGCCCTTGCCCTTGGAAAGGACAAGCTGGCAGACGGCCTGAAGGGATTTGGCTTTGAAGAAGAGATAGAATACCTCTTCCCGCTCCAACCATCAAAGACAGGCCCGATGGACAGAGACATCCTTTTGGCTGATTCCGGCTATGGACAGGCACAGGTGGAGATGAACATCCTCCATCTCGCGGCAACCTACACACCGTTCATCAATAGCGGCAAGCTGATTAAACCGACCTTATTGATTCAGAACGAGCTCGGCAAAGCGTGGAAGCAGAACGTCATCAGTGAAGAACAGGCAGCCCACATCCATGCTATCCTGCAGAAAGTCGTTAATGACCCGCGGGGCACAGCGCATAGAGCCTATATACCAGGAATGCCTCTAGCAGGAAAAACCGGCACCGCTGAGCTGAAAGCAAAACAAGGAGAAAAAGGCACCGAAAACGGCTGGTTTGTCGCCTACAATACGGAAAATCCATCCCTCCTCATTGCCATGATGGTCGAAGGAGTTCAGGAAACAGGTTCATCAGTAGTCGTGGAAAAAGTGCGGAACATTTTTGCACAATAAAATCGTTGAGTTGGAAAGTTGGATAGTTATTAGTTGGCTAGGGGTTAGTTGGACAGGAAGTGCTTTTTCAGCCTTTCCTAACCAACTATCCCACCAACCAACAAACCAACTATATATAATAGAAGGAAAGCGTTTTCTAAATCTAGAATCATTGAAAAAATAGTTGATTAGGGGTTAGTTGGGCAGGAAGTGCCTTTCCTGCTCTTCCTACCCAACCATCCCACCAACCAACAAACCAACTATATATAATAGAAGGAAAGCGTTTTCTAAATCTAGAATCATTGAAAAGATAGTTGATTAGGGGTTAGTTGGATAGGAAGTGCCTTTCCCGCTTTTCCTACCCAACTTTCCAACCAACCAACTACCCAACCACTATGAAATAAACGTCAGTTTAAAAAAGAAAAATATAAGAAACCAATCAAGCCATCATGTCCCCTAAGAAGAATAAAACATGATACCATTAATAAGATAAATAAAAGCATGAAAATAAATAATCCAAGGGGAGATGAGTTTGAAAAAGGTACGTAAAGCGATTATCCCGGCAGCGGGACTCGGCACTCGATTCTTGCCGGCGACCAAAGCGATGCCGAAAGAAATGCTCCCGATTGTCGATAAGCCGACGATTCAGTACATTGTCGAGGAGGCCATACAGTCAGGCATCGAAGATATTATTATCGTAACAGGGAAAGGAAAACGCTCGATTGAGGATCATTTTGACCATGCGGTGGAGCTTGAGCAAAACCTCATCAGCAAGGAAAAATACGAGCTGTTAGAAGAAGTCCGCAATATCGCCAATATGGTTGATATCCATTATATCCGCCAAAAGGAACCAAAGGGACTTGGCCATGCGGTTTGGTGTGCGCGGAATTTCATCGGCGATGAGCCGTTTGCGGTACTGCTCGGAGATGACATCGTACAGGCCGAAACACCATGCTTGAAGCAGTTGATGATTCAGCATGACAAAACCCTTTCTTCTGTCATCGGCGTCCAGAAGGTTCCTGAAAGTGAAACACATCGTTACGGAATCATTGATCCCGTGGAAAGCTTCGGACACAGCTATCAGGTCCGAAACTTTGTGGAGAAACCCTTGCAAGGAACGGCGCCGTCCAATCTGGCCATCATCGGCAGATATATCTTTACACCGGAAATCTTTATGTTTCTAGATAAGCAGGAGGTCGGATCAGGCGGTGAAATCCAGCTGACCGATGCTATCCAGCAACTGAATCAAATTCAGCGTGTGTTTGCCTATGAATTTGAAGGCCAGCGCTATGATGTGGGAGAAAAGCTTGGCTTTATTGAAACAACGATTGAATTTGCCTTGCAGCACGAGGATTTGCGGGAAGATTTGCTGAAATTTATGGCAAAGAAGCTAGATCAATAGGATAAATGGGCTTAAGAAAAGGCAGTTGGAGCGGATCTCCACTGTCTTTTTTCCTAACCTCTCCCAGTTTTCTGCCATGTAATAAATACCAAATAGTAATTTTCCCTTCACAGAAGAGCAAAAAGATAGTTTAATTAGTAGTGTTCTAGTTGGTATTTCGCATAAAACATCAAATCTTAATACAATACAACAAAATTCGACAAGCAATATCATGTATTCATGATATGATAGGTTTGTTTTTGAAAAATCAATAGAAATAATTTTAATAGATAGTAGGAAAAAAGATATAACATTTATATAAAAAAGGATTCTTTTTATAGTGATTTCGTTGTAGAATAAGAACTATTCAGACAATTATCAACAAATTAATTGTTTTTTTATTAAAAGATGCATTTGAAATCATTGTTTTTATAAAAGGTTTCAAATTTATAAATTTTTAGTCTATTTATTTTTTCTATATTTACATATTCAAATATTAGGGGGTGTGAAGGGTGATTGATATCCATTGTCACATACTGCCGGGAGTCGATGATGGCGCACAAACCATTGAAGATTCGATCATAATGGCAAAAGAAGCGGTTCAAGAGGGAATACGAACAATCATTGCTACTCCACATCATCAAAACCATCAATACATCAATGAAAAACACTCCATCTTAGAAAAAGTTTCCGATTTAAATGAACAACTGGTAAAAGCAGAGGTCCCACTTAAGATTCTACCTGGGCAGGAAAACCGCCTATATGGAGAGATTCTTGAGGATTACCTAGCCGGCGGCAAGATTCTTCCATTAGCAGAAAGCTCCTATTTGTTTATTGAATTTCCTTCAGGTCATGTACCGCGTTATGCAGAACGGCTTTTGTTCGAAATTCAAACAGAAGGACTCATTCCAATCATTGTTCACCCAGAACGAAATCAAGAACTGATAGAGAATCCGGATATGCTGTACAAGTTTGTGAAAAACGGCGCATTAACACAGGTCACAGCAGGCAGTGTTTGCGGTTATTTCGGCAAAAAGATTAAAAAGTTCTCCCATCAGTTGATTGAAGCCAATCTTACTCATTTTATTGCTTCCGATGCTCATAATGTAACGAGCCGAGGGTTTAAGATGGCAGAGGCATTTGCTGAGGTAGAGAAGAGTTACGGAAATGATATGGTTTATATGTTGAAGGAAAATGCGGAGTTGCTTGTTAAAAATCAGCGTGTGAATAAAGAGATTCCTGAAAAAGTCGTGAGGAAGAAGTTTTTGGGGATTTTTTAATAGCAAACCTTGTAGCTTTGCAAAGAGCAGGATGGCGGAAATAACATCAAATGATTTTCTTGTTATGGGTATTCTATGCACTTCAGTAAGTTAAAGCATCTGAGTAGCACTTATCGATGAAAAGAATTATAATTATCCTTTCTCTTTATCCTGCTCGTTTTTTGTGTTTATTTAGTTGAATATTTTAATATCTCAGTGTAGTTATGAGAATGGGCAAATGAAAACCATTGGTTTTTTGAGGTTAAACATCATAATCGTTGACATTGTTATTCTGGGCATAGTAAATAACTAGAATAAACAAACGAATAGCATTTGGCGATGTCTCCTGTCCGTTATCCATGGAGGCACTCGGTTGCGCTGTGGGGCTTTTGTAGCGAGTCCTTAGACACTGGTTGTCGGGAGCGTGATGTGAGGGTGGGTTAGATGCCTATTTTAATTATAGTCTATTTTTTTAGTTGGTTAGTAGTATCGCAATATTAATTAGAATTTAATGAGAGGACATGTTTGTGAATGTGTATTGTCATTAAATACTAATAGTCACATCTAAAAATAAAGTAAAAAGAAGGGATTGCTGGTGAGTTATAAAAAACGAGTGCCATTGTTAATTGTCTTGGATTCATTGATTGTTTTAACTGCAATCTTTATTGGTTATTACGTTTTACATCCTTACATGAATGTGTACACGATGCCGATGCTCTGGATCAGTGCGATTACATTATTATGCAGCCATCATTTATTTGCTTCTGTTTATCGTCTGTACCAGAAAGCATGGGAGTATGCGAGTGTAGGAGAGTTAAAGGCGATTGTTAAAGCTGTTACGTTTTCTATTGCTTTGACAGCTATTGTTCAGCTAGTAGGCTATCAAAATGTTTATGTACGAGTGCTGGGGATTACCTGGATGCTGCACGTAATTTTAATCGGAGGATCTAGGTTTTCATGGCGTGTGTTACGAGACCACTTTATTGCACCGAATCCAAATAAGGAAAAAACATTGATTGTTGGTGCGGGTTCTGCAGGAACAATGGTTGCACGACAATTATTGAAAAGTAATGAAGCAGACCTTTATCCAGTGGCATTTGTTGACGATGATGAAAACAAGCAAAAGCTGCAAATTTATGGAGTAGAAGTAAAAGGCAATTCTAGTGATATTCCTAGAATTGTGGAACAATGTAAAATCAGTCATATTGTTATTGCAATTCCTTCATTAAGTAAGCAGGAAATGAAGAATATTTATGATGGATGTGCAAAAACGAAGGCGAAAACAAAGATTATTCCCATGATTGAAGATTTAATGACAGGAAAGGTTTCTGTCAGCCAAATCAGAGATGTTGAAGTAGAAGACTTGCTTGGCCGTGAGCCAATTGAATTGGATATGAACAGTATCTCTGATAAATTAACAGGAAAAACCGTTCTTGTAACGGGTGCTGGTGGATCAATTGGTTCGGAAATTTGCCGGCAGATTTCACGCTTTTCACCATCAAAGCTCCTTCTTTTAGGGCATGGTGAAAATAGTATTTATACGATTGATATGGAATTGCGTAAGAAATATAGTAATGAATTTGAAATCATTCCTATAATTGCTGATATTCAAGATCGTAATAGAATTTTTGATATCATGGCGCAATACAAACCGGATGTTGTCTACCATGCGGCAGCACATAAGCATGTGCCATTAATGGAGTACAATCCAACTGAAGCGGTAAAGAATAATATTTTTGGTACTCGTAATGTGGCTGAAGCAGCAGATGCAATGGGTGTGAAGAATTTTGTCTTAATTTCAACAGATAAGGCCGTGAATCCTCCAAACATCATGGGTTCAACAAAGCGGTTTGCTGAGATGATTATTCAAAACTTAGCGAAAGAAAGTAAAACAAAGTTTGTCGCGGTACGATTCGGAAATGTACTTGGAAGTCGCGGCAGCGTCATCCCATTATTTAAAAAGCAAATTCAGGCAGGAGGCCCTATAACAGTTACACACCCTGATATTACAAGATATTTTATGACAATTCCAGAAGCATCAAGACTTGTCATCCAAGCAGGTGCGTTGGCTCGCGGCGGCGAGGTATTTGTATTAGATATGGGAGAGCCAGTTAAGATTGTGGATCTTGCAAAGAATCTTATTACACTTTCTGGATATTCAGTAGAAGAAATTGGGATTGAATATTCTGGATTACGCCCTGGTGAAAAAATGTATGAAGAGTTGTTGAATGATAATGAAGTTCAGAAGGAGCAGGTGTTTCCGAAGATTTTTATTGGGAAGGCAGAGCCGATGGAGAAGAACGAGTTATATTCGGTTATTGGAACACTTCCTGATATGGATGCTGTTGAGTTGAAGGAAACGCTTGTGGGGATTGCTAATACGAAGTTTAGTGAGAAAAAGATATTGGTTGGTAGTATGTGATTATTTAGGGTGTGGGTGGATACTTACGGTATTCATTTACATCCTTCTGTTTTGTTGTTTTAAGTAGAGATAGGGAACTCATTTCCTATTGATTGGTCAACGGTTATAGAAGTAATATGATGTTGTATTTAGTGAATTAGTAGTTGGTTGAATTGGTTAATATCTAAAATGCAATTAAGTACTAAGTTACTAGATAAATATATTTATTGAATAAACCTAAACTAGTATAAAGTGAGGAAAATGTAAATGATTGATTCAAAAGTAAGAAATATACCATTCTCTCCACCAGATATTACAGATGCGGAGATTGAGGAAGTTATAAAAGCAATGAAGTCTGGTTGGATTACTACTGGACCAAGAACAAAGGAGTTTGAAAAAAGAATTGCTGAGTATGTGGGTACTAATAAAGCTGTTTGTTTAAATTCTGCAACAGCAGCTATGGAGCTTACTCTGCGTATTTTAGGTGTTGGACCCGGTGACGAGGTTATTACATCAGCCTATACCTATACAGCATCTGCCTCAGTTATTGATCATGTAGGGGCAAAGATTGTTCTTGTTGATACAGCTCCAGATTCTTTTGAAATGGATTATGCAAAACTTGCCGATGCGATTACAGAGAAGACAAAATCTATTATTGCTGTTGATATTGCAGGAAAAATGTGTGATTACGAAACAATCTACGAAATAGTAGAAAGCAAGAAAGAACTATTTAAAGCAAATAATGAACTTCAAAAGGTATTTGACAGAGTGATAGTAATGACTGATGCAGCTCATGCTTTTGGGGCGAAAAGAAAGGGAGAGCAGTGCGGGCAAGTTGCTGATTTTACATGTTTCTCCTTTCATGCGGTAAAGAATTTGACAACGGCTGAAGGTGGGGCTGTTGTTTGGCGTAATGACCAAGGAATTGATGATGAGTGGCTCTATAAACAATACATGTTATACAGTCTACATGGTCAGTCTAAAGATGCACTTGCTAAAACTCAAAAAGGTGCATGGGAATATGATATTGTTTACCCAGCCTATAAGTGTAATATGACGGATATTATGGCAAGCATTGGTTTAATTCAGTTAGATAGATACGAAGGTTTGTTGGAAAGACGTAGAGAGATTATTGAGATGTATGATAAAGCGCTTTTGCCAATTGGTATTCAAAGTTTGCAGCATTATGGTAGGGATTTTTCTTCCTCAGGTCATCTTTATTTAGCTAGGATAACTGGATTTGGGGAAGAAGAGAGAAATGAAGTTATTGTTAAGATGGCTGAAGCTGGCGTTGCTTGTAATGTTCACTATAAGCCATTGCCTATGTTTACGGCTTATAGGAATTTAGGCTTTGATATTAGGGATTATCCTAATGCTTTTAAAATGTATAGGAATGAGATTACACTTCCGCTTCATACTTTGATGAGTGATGAGGATGTGGAGTATGTATGCAAGAATGTAATCGAAAATATTGGGATTGTAAGAGGTTGTTAAAATGTATAAAATGGGTATAAAACGGATATTCGACATTGTTTTTTCTATATTACTTCTGCCCTTTCTGATTATTATTGTAGTTGTTGTTTCACCACTTATCTATTTTGGAGACTTTGGTACGATCTTTTATGTTTCAGATAGACGAGGATTGCATGGGGAAATATATAAAATGTACAAGTTTCGAACAATGAAAATGAATTCTCCCGACTATAGAAATTCTGATGGGTCCACATATAATTCAAATGGAGATGACAGATTAACAAAGGTTGGAAAGCTCTTAAGGAAAACAAGTATTGATGAGTTACCTCAATTATTTAATGTTTTAAAAGGGGATATGAGTTTTATTGGACCTCGACCTACTTTAACTGGAAAAGGCTTAGAGGAATATAATGAAAATATGAAAAAAAGAATTAAAGTACGCCCAGGTTTAACTGGTTATAGTCAAGCCTATTATAGAAATTCAATTAATCAAGAAGAAAAATATCAATATGATGCTTTTTATGCAGAGAACTTGTCTTTTGTACTAGATCTTAAAGTCTTAATAAAAACAATAGTTACTATTCTAAAAAGAGAAAATGTGTATAATAAAAATTCCGCTAAGGGGTTAAATAATGAGTAAGAAACTATTAGTTATTGGTGCTTCAATTTTACAATTGCCTGCTATTAAAAGGGCAAAAGAGAAAGGTTTCATAGTTGCAGTTGTTGATATGAATCCTAAAGCAATAGGAATTAAGTATGCTGATAAGTTTTATAATATAAGTACTCTTGATAAAGAGAAGGTATATAGTGCTGCTAGAGATTTTTCTGCGGATGGGGTAATGACTTTGGCTACTGATATGCCTGTAAGAAGTGTAGCTTATGCAACAAATAAACTTAACCTTCCAGGAATATCTTTTGATACAGCATGTAAATCAACAGATAAAGGAGAAATGATTAAGACTTTTAAAGAACAGGGTGTAGCATCTCCATGGTTTTATATTATTAATGATTATAATATGTTGAAAAAATATATAAAAGAAATTAGATACCCTTGCATAATTAAGCCGGTAGATAATGCTGGAAGCCGTGGGGTAATGTTAGCTAATGACGAGCATGAATTGTTAAAAGCATATCCATATAGTTTGCAATGTTCACGAAATGGAAAGGTGATTATTGAAGAATTTATGCAAGGACCTGAAGTAAGTGTAGAAACTATGACAATAGATGGGGAGACTACGGTTTTAAATATTACAGATAAGCTAACTACTGGTTCACCTCATTTTGTGGAAATGGGACATTCACAACCTTCAATATTGTCGGAGTACGATAAAATCAAAATAACTGAATTGGCTAAACAGGCAGTTAATGCTATAGGTATAAATATTGGTCCGGCGCATGTTGAGATTATTTTAACAGCAGAAGGTCCCAAATTAGTTGAATTAGGAGCCCGGATGGGTGGTGATTGTATCACAACTCATTTGGTACCTTTATCTACTGGCATTGATATGGTCGGGTTAACGATCGATTTATTAACAGGTCAAAAAGTTAATCTGAATTCAATAATAAATCTGGGAAGTGCTATTAGATTTATATCAGCTTCAAGTGGAATAATTGAAAAAATAGATGGGTTGGAAGAAGTTAGAAAAATAAATGGTGTTAAAGAAGTTTGTCTTATGAAACATGTTGGAGAAAAAGTAACTGATATTAATAGTAGCTTAGATAGAGTAGGCTATGTAATAGCCCAAGGTAAAACAGCTATTGAAGCTATGGATATATGTGAAGAAGCATTAAGTAAAATTAATATTTTAACTAAGGAGTAAGTATTATGGAAACTAACAAAAAAAAATTGATGGTATTAGGTTCTAGCTATTCTCAGGTACCTCTAATAAAAGCAGCAAAAGAGCTAGGTTATAAAACGGTGGTAGCTACATTACCTGGAGATAATCCAGGGATAAAAGAAGCGGATGAAGTCTTTTATGGAGATTTGAGAAATCCAGATGAAATTTTGGCTGGAGCACAGCAAAATAAGATTGATGGTATAGCCACATGCTGTATGGATACAGGTATTAAATCTTTAGGATATGTTTGTGACAAAATGCAATTAAAGGGAATCTCAGAGAAGGCAGGAATTATTTCTTCAAATAAAGCAGATATGAAGGATATATTTGAAAAATCTGGGGTAAGTACAGCAAAATTTCGAAAAGTATCTTCAAAAGAAGAATTAGAAAATGTAATAAACGATTTACAATTACCGTTAATAGTTAAGGCTGTTGATTTGCAGGGGAGTTTAGGGATATATATCGCTAGAACAAAGGATGAGGTACGTCATTCATATGAAAAAACTATGAGTTTAACAAAGGAACACTTTTGCATTGTGGAAGAGTTTATAGAAGGCAATGAATTTGGTGCACAGGCCTTTATTTACGAGGGAGAGATTATATATGTCCTTCTTCATAACGATATGACATATTCAAGTAGTACGGCTATTCCAGTTGGACACTCTATGCCATTTGAAGGGGATAAAAGTATTGAAAAGATAGCTATTGAACAATCAAAGCTGGCAATAAAAGCAATAGGACTTGATAATTGTGCTGTAAATATCGATTTAATAGAAAAGGATGGAAAAGTATATATTATAGAATTGACTGGAAGAATTGGTGCTACATGTCTTCCTGAACTTGTTAGTATATATTATGGTATAGATATATATAAGATGATTGTTTTAATGGCTATGGGGGAGAACCCTAAAAGTGTTTTTGAAAATCGAAATGCAGAAACTACACCTTGCCTTGCACAATTATTGATATCTGAAAAAAGTGGTACTGTAAAAGATCTTATTAATAAGAATAAAATAGATGATAATATAGTTGATATATCTTTCAATATTAATAAAGGCTCAGAAGTCGAAAAGTTTACTAATGGATCTAACAGAATTGGGCAAGTTATTCTAAAAGGTACTACTCTAAATGAGTGTAAGTCACTTCTTAAATCTGTAGAAGAAAATATTACAGTAGTATTTGAATAGTAATATATTACTATTCAAATAAACCCTGTTAAATTAATCTGAATAATTAATGATGTGAATATAAAGCTTTGTCAGCATTATTAAACAGCGGTGATTATTGAAATATTTACTAATAACTGTTTAATTAATGGAATAAAGGAGAAGCGATATGAGCCAACAAAAAAACGGTTATGTCGATGAAAGTGCTTTTATAAAAGATGTGACTTTTGAATCTTCTTGTAAAATATATAAAGGTACGAGAGTCATCAACTCCAATTTAGGAGAACATGTAGCAATAAATGACTTTACCGTGGTACAAAATAGTGAATTGTGTGAAAGAAATACCATTCAACGTAATAATTCAATTTATAATTCGAAAATAGGTAGATATACTTATACTGGAAGAAATACACATATTTGGAATGCTGAGATTGGAGCATTTAACTCTATATCTTGGAATGTTGGTATTGGTGGAGCAAATCATGATTATGAAAAAGTTACGACTCATGCTTTCCTATACTCAAAGGATTTTGAAATTATAAAAGAGGCTCCTTTATATGATAGGTTTCAAGAACCTTGTATCATTGGAAATGATGTATGGATTGGTTGTAATGCAGTTATATGTCGGGATGTTATAGTTGGTGATGGAGCAGTAATAGCAGCTGGAGCAGTAGTTACAAAGAATGTTGAACCATATACTATTGTTGCAGGAGTTCCTGCTAGAACTCTAAAAAAAAGGTTTCCAGATGAAATTATTCAAGAACTACAAAAATGTAAGTGGTGGAAATTAGGTCCGGATATTTTAAGTAATAATTTAGATTTATTCAATACCAAACCCACAAAAGCAGTATTAAAAAGGATAAAAGAAATTTGTATTGAGAATAACGTATATTATTCTGAAGGTAAATGATCCTCAATAAATATAAAAGAACTAGTGTCTAATTTTAAAAGTAATTAACAAGTCATTTAATAAAAGTTATATTTGTATATTTGGAGGAAAACGATGAAGGTATGGATTGTAAGTGATGGTGAACCTTTACCAGTTGATGGTGAAAATACGAGATTAAGAAGAATGGGAAATTTGGCGAATTATTTAAGTGATAAAGGTCACACAGTTACTTGGTTTGCCAAAACATTTGATCATCATAAGAAAAAACAGCGTGCTGATAAAGATGTTAAAATAAGCGTACGACCAAACTATACCTTAAATCTATCATACGTGGAAGGTTATAAAAAAAATGTATCAATTGGCAGATTATTATCTCGATATAAAACTGCAGAGAGAATCAACTCCAAATTCTTTGAAACTGAAAAGCCAGATATTATTATAGCAACAATGGCCCATGTGGATTTAACTAATTATGCTTGTGAGTATGGATTAAAATATGATGTACCTGTTGTGGTAGACGTCCGTGACTTATGGCCGGCCTTTATTGGGGATATGGTTAAACCGATAATGAGAAAAATACTTATTCCCTATATTAAATACCATGAATTAAAACTATCTAAAATGATGAAAAAGGCTTATGCAATAATAGGATTGTCAGATTATTTCTTAGAATATGGACTTAAGTATGCTAAAAGAGCAAGAAAGACTGAGGATACTGTAATTCCAATAGGCTATCCTAATTATGATTACACCAATTTCAGAGGTAGAATAAATGGTTATTGGAATGGTCTCAATGATAATGATTTTATAATTGCATGTACTGGGACATTCAGTCAACAATTTGATTATTCATCAGTAATTGAGGCAAGCAGATTATTAGAAGGTCAAGATGATATTAAATTTGTATTATGTGGAACTGGCGTTCAGTTTGATTCCATCAAGAATAGGGTTGGAGCGAATGTTATAATGCCTGGTTGGGTAGAAAAGGAGCAAATTTCATCTTTATTAATTAATTCAAAGGTAGGACTAATTCCTTATATAGATGGGATAAATTATCGGGGAAATACGCCAAATAAATTTGGAGAATACCTTTCTGCAAATTTACCAATACTTGTAAGTGTTACTGGTTCAATGGAAAAACTACTTAAGGAAAACAAATGTGGATATTTTTATTCAAACGGAAAAGATTTGGCAGAAAAAATACTTGACTACAGAAATAATAGTCAAAAGCAAAGGGCAGATTCAAAAAATTCAAGAACTTTATATGAAAGAATGTTTAATGGTGATAAGG
The DNA here is from genome assembly GCF_008710145.1 of Niallia endozanthoxylica. Taxonomy (GTDB): domain Bacteria; phylum Bacillota; class Bacilli; order Bacillales; family Cytobacillaceae; genus Bacillus_BD; species Bacillus_BD endozanthoxylica. Next base: position 24,801 of record NZ_VYKL01000048.1, on the reverse strand, counting down.
TTACAGTTGAGCTTGCTGATTATTTGTTGAAAACAGCAAAAACATATAAGAAATAATATTGTTTCTTGTCCGCTTAAATTATTGATACGCTATGCCCTGAGATATTCGAACAGTTTTATAAATACAACGGTAAGAGCCTGGGGAAATAGATTTCAGATAGGAGAATAGGTTGTTATGAACTTTGATTTATTTAAAGAAAAAAACCCGAAAATTTCTGTGATTGGATTAGGCTATGTAGGTTTGCCTTTAGCTATCGAATTTGCTAAAAAGTTTGAAGTAATTGGTTTTGATATCAATAGTAGAAAGCTTGATAAATATTTATCTGGAATCGATGTTACAGATGAAGTAGGTGATGACGCAATAAAAAATACAACAATGATATTTACAAATGAGGAAGAGAAGTTAAGAGATTGTAAATTTCATGTTGTAGCAGTACCTACTCCAATTAATAGTGATAAGACACCAGACTTAACCCCAATAATTGGTGCAAGTAAAACTGTGGCTAAAAACCTTACAAAAGGATCCATAGTAGTTTTTGAATCCACGGTCTACCCCGGAACAACTGAAGAAGTTTGTATTCCTATTCTTGAGCAAGAATCTGGTTTGAAATTTGGTATTGATTTTAAAGTTGGTTATTCTCCTGAGAGAATTAATCCAGGAGATAAGGTAAATACATTAACTAAGATAACTAAAGTTGTATCTGGCTCAGATACAGAAGCCTTAGAAGTAATTTCAAAGGTTTATGAGACTATTATTGAAGCTGGTGTTCATAAAGCTGATTCTATTAAAGTTGCAGAGGCTTCCAAAGTTATAGAAAACTCACAACGGGATATTAATATAGCATTTATGAATGAGCTTTCAATGGTTTTCAATAAAATGGGAATAGATACTCAGGCTGTTTTAGACGCAGCTGGAACTAAGTGGAACTTTCTTAATTTTTCCCCTGGATTAGTCGGTGGTCACTGTATAGGAGTAGATCCATACTACTTTACCTATAAGGCTGAACAGTTAGGATATCATTCACAAATTATCCTTTCAGGTAGAAAAATTAATGATGATATGGGTTTATATGTTGCCCAAAACGTAATAAAAAGTTTAATTAAAGCAGAGCAACCAATAAAAGGTTCAAGAGTAGCAATTATGGGAGTAACCTTTAAAGAAAATTGTTCTGATGTAAGAAATACAAAGATAATAGACATCATAAATGAATTAGAGGAATTTGGAATTGAGGTTTTGGTTCATGACCCCGTGGCGAATAAGGAGGAAGTCTGGGAGGAGTATCGAATAAATCTTGTCGATATAGACGCTATTAAAGATTTAAATGCTGTAGTAATCGCAGTTAAACATGATGTTTTTAGAGATAATTACGATTTAAACTATTTTGATAAAGTTTATGCTGATAATAATAAGGTATTAATTGATATTAAGGGTATGCTCCGCAGAAAAGAATGTGTAGATAAAGGATATATATACTGGAGTTTATAGGACCCTTTTAACAAGATTTAAGAGGTGGGACATTTGCAGGACGACAAATATGATTTTATATTCATAGTACTAACATATAGAAATACTAAAGACTTATCAGATTTTATTATTACTACAAAAAATAATGTTAAAAATAGTTACAAAATAATAGTAGTAAATAGTTATTATGATGAGGAAAGTTGTAAAGCATTTAATAGGATTGCGAATGAAAATGAATGTGACTTTTTAAATGTTGAAAATAAAGGATATGGCTATGGAAATAATCGTGGTATTGAATTTGCGAAAAAAAAATATGACTTTAATTACTTAATTATAAGTAACCCAGATATTGAAATAAATAGTTTATCCATATCAGATTTAGTTGGAACAGAGGATTATATAATTGCTCCCAAGATTACTACACTTAATGGAAAAAATCAAAATCCATATTATTATTCTAAAATTGAGCTTTTTGAATGGTTGATATATTTTTATTATAAAAGTGGTAATAGGTTAGCTTTGTATGTATCACTTATTCTAAATAAGTTGTATAGAGAATTGAATCTTTTTATAGATTGGTTATTAAGGTTAAAAAGGAGAAAAATCTACGCAGCTCATGGAAGTTTTTTAATCATAGGACATAGTGCTTTGGAGAAATTAGGTAGTTTATATGATGAAAAAATGTTCCTCTTTTGTGAGGAAAATCATCTTGCTAGGCTAGCAAATAGTAAACATGTAAAGACATATATGATTCCATCAATTTCTGTATTGCATAAAGAGGACGGGAGTGTTGGTTTAGAAAAAAATAAATCTGTAAACCCAGCCAAAGAATCATATATAGTTTACTATGAAAATTGGAAGAGAAGCAGCAATAATTAATATTTCTTTTATAGTGAAAATAAGAGATCTTTAATATACCTCCAATTAATTAATTAATTAATTAAATTTGAAGTACGAGGGATTAATTTTGAATACAAAAACAATTACATTTATAAAAAATTTTTCCTTTACCTTATCATCGAATCTTATATCATTAGCAATTTCTGCAATAGTAATTCTCATTGTACCAAAATTATTAGGTGTAGAGGAATATGGATACTGGCAGTTATATCTCTTTTATTCTTCATATGTAGGTTTCCTTCATTTTGGTTGGAACGACGGGATTTATCTTAGATACGGTGGTAAAGAATATAAACAATTAAATAAAGAGTTATTCTTTTCTCAGTTTTGGATGTTAGTTGCCTTTCAGACTTTAATTGGTTTGATCATTATATATTGTGCAAATATATTTAGTACCGATACAAGTAAATTATACATTATTAATATGACTGCGTTGTGTATGTTCATTGTTAACATTAGGTATATGTTAATTTATTTATTACAAGGCACTAATAGAATAAAAGAAGATGCACAAATAAAGATGCTAGAAAAGGTATTGTATTGCTTACTAATAATATTCTTTTTATTATTAGGTATAAGAGAATATAAATTATTGATTATTGCTGATATAATTGGAAAACTTATTTCATTAGGATATGCAATTTTCTGTTGCAGGGATATAGTCTTCAAAAAACTCTCATCTTTTCATATGAATTTTATAGAGACTTATAAAAATATTAATGTAGGAATAAAATTAATGTTTGCCAACATTGCAAGTATGTTAATTATAGGAATCGTTAGGTTTGGAATCGAACATACATGGGATGTTTCAATATTTGGTAAGATATCATTAATCTTAAATATTTCCAGTTTCGTGATGATCTTTATCAATGCTGTTGGTTTAGTACTGTACCCAGTATTAAGACGTACTAATATGGATAAACTATCAAGTTTATATATTAATATTAGAACATTATTGATGTTTCCTTTACTAGGTATACTTTTGGTGTTTTTTCCAATGAAGGTATTTCTGTCGGCATGGTTGCCTCAATATGCTGACAGTTTTGTGTTTATGGCTATTATATTTCCAATGTGTGTATACGAAGGTAAAATGGGATTATTAATTAACACATATTTAAAAACGCTGAGAAAAGAGAGAGTTTTACTTGTAATTAATTTAATAACAGTAGTACTTAGTATAATTTTCACAGTATTATTTACGGTAGTTTTAAAAAATTTATTATTAGCCATATTATCGATTGTTTTGTTACTTGCTATTCGATGCGCTTTTGGAGAAATCCTTTTGTCCAAAACTCTAAACATTTCTGTATATAAGGATATTTTACTAGAAATGTTATTTACATTAATTTTTATTATTATTGGTTTGTTTATTACATCAATCTGGCTAGGAGTTAGTGCTTATTTAGCAGGATATTTAATTTATCTAGTAATTAAGGGAAAGGAAATCAAAGAATCTGTGTTATATATAAAGAAATTAGTACAAGCCTAGAAAAAGTTTTTAGTCTATTTGACATGAATTACCTACCTTTTAATAACTTTTCTATTTGTAGGAACATAGGGGGAGAATAATGTTTTATTTTGATGATGTCCAATGTTAGTTCTACCAACTACTGTACTAGTTATATTAACTATTCTATTTAGATTACAAGCTAAAACATGGATAGCACCAGCTCCTATTTTTGCGGCGTATTGGACCGTTTCTATTGTTTTTCCATTATTATTTGCACCTTCCGATTATCTTGTATCTCCTTCTGCAATATGGTGGATAGATGCTTCCGTATTATGTCTAGGAATTGGCTCAATGGTAAGCAGAATATCTAAACGAGAACTGCCCGATACTCATGAAATTAATGAATTTACTAACTATAAATTGAGAAATATTAATAGAATTGTTTTATTTTTTTCCTTTCTAGGGATATTAGGAGCGGTTTATTATGTTCAGCAATTAGGATATGGGCTTGGGATATTCTTTTCAATAGATACTTTAACAAACGTTGCATCATCTGTGTCTGAATCTAGATATATTAAACGAAGTAATCCTCCAGCACTTTATACACTACTTCTATGTTTTACGTATGCAGCATGCTATTTAGGTGGAATGCTGAGGTCACTAAGAGCAACAAAAATTGCATTTATCCCATTTATCCCAATTATTTTGACTGCTTCAGTGAATACAACAAAGGCACTTATCATATTTCCTGTTTTCTTATGGATAGCAGGATGGTTATCCATGCGAGTAAGGTTAGGAAAGCTTAATATTCCTGCCCGGTTATTTTTACAACTTAGTATAGTAGGTATATTCCTTACAGGCATATTTGTTTGGCTTTCGATGTTACGATATCAAATGTTTAGCTTATCGGGTCTAAAATTTATTTTTGATAGACTAACAGTTTATTATGTTGGTTACCTTGCTGGATTCTCAGAATGGTTTGTATCATCTGCATATGCTATAAACAATATAGGGATGGGCGCATTTACATTTGCTGGAGTTTTTGATGTTTTGGGTATTAAAGCTAGGAGTGCGGGTATTTTTACAGAAGGTGTTTCTGTTGGTGACTCTGGAACAAATATTTTTACCATTTTTCGCTATCTTATTGAGGATTTGACTCTTCCGGGATCTTTAGTGTATTTATTTCTAATTGGTATAATTGCAGGAAAGGCTTTTGAAAGCACAAGAAGAGGATCCTTTGTCGCCCTACCTATTTTAGCAATGTTCTATTTACAAGTATTGTTCAGTAATACTACTACGGTATACGGATATAATACAATGATAGCCTCCTCTTTAATTATTTTTATATATATTACTTTGAAGCAAACTAAATTTCCAAAAGTAATACTAGGAAATAAAAGCAGTTAATATTTATAGAAATAAGCTAAGGACTCATGTTAAGAGTCCTTTTACTTAAGAAATTTATCCGTTACTATTAAGATTATGTATTGCCATAATGATTCGGGTATTGAATTATTTTTTGTTTCTACAAAGTTCAATCAAGACATTGATGATAACAACTCAGATTGGATATTAAGACCCTGTCACTGTGACAACTCGAAAAATCTTGTTTCACAGGATGTTCCACGAAATGTTGTATTGAAGTATGGTTATCAAATAAATGGAAAGGGAGGGCAGCCGAATTTGAACTGCTCTCCTTTTGTTCTAGGTCACAGTGGCGAATCAAAAAATCCTGTTTCACGAAATGTTTCACAGGTAAATAAAGGCTACTAACCGGGATTTATTGGACTGGGGGCCACCAGTCGAACATATTGTATAAATTGAATTTTAAAGAGCAGGAAGGGGTTCTATGAAATGAAAGGAATAATATTAGCAGGTGGTAGTGGTACTCGACTCTATCCATTAACAATGGTAACGAGCAAACAATTATTACCAATCTATGATAAACCAATGATTTATTATCCATTATCAACATTAATGTTGGCGGGAATTAATGAAATTTTGATTATATCAACACCAGAGGATACTCCTCGTTTTGAAAGCTTATTAGGAGACGGTTCTCAATTTGGTATCTCACTACAATATAAAGTTCAACCAAGTCCTGATGGTCTAGCTCAGGCTTTTTTAATTGGTGAAGAATTTATAGGTCAAGATTCTGTTGCCATGATATTAGGAGATAATATCTATTATGGCAGTGGTTTGAGAAGAATCCTTCAACGTGCAGCTAATAAAGAAAGTGTAGCGACAGTATTTGGTTATCATGTACAAGATCCACAACGCTTTGGTGTAGTTGAATTTGATAAGAATGGCAAAGTAATAAGTGTAGAAGAAAAACCAAAGCTACCAAAATCTAATTATGCTATTACTGGATTATATTTCTATGATAATCGTGTGATTGATATTGCTAAAAATGTTAAACCTTCAGCACGTGGTGAATTAGAGATTACTTCAATAAATGAAGCTTATTTAAAACAAGGTCAGTTAGATGTTGAACTATTAGGACGTGGGTATACTTGGTTAGATACAGGTACACATCAAAGTTTAGTAGAAGCAACGAACTTTGTTAAGACAATAGAGGAACATCAAGGAATTAAGATTGCTGCTCTTGAGGAAATTGCATTTGTTAATGGTTGGATTACAAAGGAACATCTATGGAGTTGTGGTGAAAAGCTAAGTAAAACTGGATATGGCCAATACTTAATGAAAGTAGCTAATGGAGAAATTCAATATTAAATAATTTGTAGTAAGTAGAATGTAGTTAGAAAATACTTAAATAAATTGAAACAAGAGGTAGAATAAATGGTGAAGAAGAAAATTCTTGTAACCGGTGGAGCAGGCTTCATTGGTGGTAATTTTGTGCAGTATATGGTTAATAAGTATCCTGAATATGATATTTATAACCTAGACCTTTTAACTTATGCCGGTGATTTAACGAAACATCGTGATATTGAAACAAAGGATAACTATCATTTTGTTAAAGCGGATATTGCGGACCGTGAAACAATCATGCTGCTTTTTGAAAAAGAGAAGTTTGATTATGTGGTTCACTTTGCTGCTGAAAGCCATGTCGATCGTTCAATTACAGATCCTAGTATATTTGTACTTACGAATGTTTTGGGTACCCAAGTATTATTGGACGCAGCAAAGGAAGTTGGTGTTACGAAATTTGTCCATGTATCAACAGATGAGGTTTACGGGGAGCTGGACTTTGATCCAACCACATTTTTTACGGAAGAAACACCGTTACAACCTAATAGTCCATATAGTGCGAGTAAAGCATCTTCAGACTTATTAGTCCGTGCCTATCATGAAACCTTTGATTTACCAGTAAATATCACTCGTTGTTCTAATAACTATGGGCCATATCACTTCCCAGAAAAATTAATTCCATTAACTATTTCTCGCGTGTTAAATGACCAAAAGGTCCCTGTATACGGTGACGGCAAAAATATTCGTGATTGGTTACATGTAATCGATCATTGTGCTGCCATTGATCTAGTGATGCACGAAGGAGTAAATGGTGAAGTCTATAATATAGGTGGTCATAATGAGCGGACAAATTTAGAAGTAGTAAAAACTATTATCACCACCTTGGGGAAATCTGAAGGTTTAATTGAATTTGTTAAAGACCGCCTAGGGCACGATAAGCGCTATGCGATTGATCCTACTAAATTAGAACAATTAGGCTGGAAACCTACTTATACGTTTGAAACTGGAATTTCTCAGACTATTCAATGGTATTTGGATAACAAAGAATGGTGGGAGCAGATTATTAGTGGGGAGTATAAGGGGTATTTTGAAAGACAGTATACTGTATAATAAATGTTCAAATGCAATAAATTGGGTGTACCAGTAAATGTGTTATTATTTCGTATATCTGGGCTTGATACTTTGCATATAATGAGCTTAGTAGTTTAATGGAGAGTACCCGCTATACATAATGTTTAATAGTGTAGCGGGACTTTTTTATCTGTTAAACATTAACACATCAGTTTTGGGTGCCTATCACTACTCGAGTTTTGTTGAGATTTGCAATATGATAGACTTGAACTGGTGTGCAAGGTATTATCGAAAGGAATTATATAAATGTATAAAATTCTTTCTTGGCTGGCTCTCATTCTTTGGATGGGATTAATTTTCTTCCTATCTCAGCAACCAGCTACAGAGTCTAATGAGCTTAGTAGGATCATTACAGAATATATAGTTAAGATAGTTGCAATGGTTCATCTAGATGCTGATTTTAATATTAATAATAGCAGTATAAGAGAATATGCCCACTTCTTAGCTTATTTAATACTCGGTATATTAGTGACGATTATTTTGCAGGTTATTGGAATACGTGGTATTCGGGGGATGGGACTGGCTTTATTGCTTTGTGTCTTTTATGCCGTATTCGATGAAATTCATCAGATCTTCTCTCCGGGAAGGGGCATTCAATTAAAAGATGTGTTTGTAGATAGTTTTGGAGCAGGTGTAGGAATTATAATAGTATGGGTTATTGGTTGGATAGGGGAAAGGGGGGGAACTCGTTAGCCTATAGTGGTTAAACTATTTAAAAAAATCTGGGTGCCTAGTTTTTAGTCTTGAGTGCCTGTGCATAAGAAACATGGGGACGGTTCCAATAATGATATTTTATTCATAGGGAGTGATTCCAAATATGCTGCCAGAGGAATTTTTTCAAACGTTAGAGTTGGAACCAATCGGTAGATGGGTTCCGGCATCAAGAGAAGATGGAAAAAGAGTTTTTTGTGCCTGTCACCACCCGAAGTTTGTCGATATTTGTAGAATTATAGGCTTGAAGAATTAATGGTTGAATCATCGGAAGCATACAATATTTTTTAAACGTTTGACTAAGAGTGAGCCTGTTCCAAAAGAACGGGCTCGGTTGTATTCAATTTATTTACTTTTGCCGATTATAACATGTTCCTCTTGAATGATGCCGTCAGGGTCAAAAGCTTTTAGCTTTGGGTGCCTGTCACCACCCGGGATTTGTCGAGATTTGTAGGATGATAGAGTATTGAAACATGGGTGGGGACGGTTCTTCGTATTTCATTATGAAACAGCAGAACCGTCTCGGTGTTTCCCTTTCTGAGCTACCTTTTTATTTGCTTTTTCAATAAAGGTATAAATACCATCAACTGTTGATATTACATGGAGTTTAATGAAACATGGAAACTGGAACACGGTCAAATCATCAATGTTGTTCCTACTGCCCTGTCCCTTTTGACAAGCTCAATTAAACGCCTTTGATTTCCGAAGTCACTTGATTTAATTGAACGGATTGTTTCCAGTAAATCAAAGATGGTACCACCGTTTACAATATGGTTTGCTATCCCTTTTGAAATATGAAGGCTAGAAGAGTCCAAGGTTTCCGCACGATTTGCAAAGATAATTCGAAAGGGTTCGTTATTTTTCGATGGAATTGACTGATACATTCGTTCCATTGGGTGAAGCTTGTTTACTAGATAACCAGATATATCTGTCATTCTCATGGTCGAGCAACAATTAAAGATTGAGATGAATGGAGGATTATGAAAGAATATCTCTCTTAATTGTGTTATTGCTAATCAAAAATAACCGAAAGTTGACGGTATTGCCTGTCCAGAAATTGACGAGTATAATGTCCGTATAATACTGGGAATTTTTGGACATTTATAATTCTGGAGAAAGGAAAAGACGCCTCCCATGATGTATATCTGCGCCAACAGATATACGGGAAGCGTCCCCTATTAAAAACCATATGATTATTGTATCAGATTATAGACTAATTGAAAACAATGGAGTTTTTGGTTAGAGGTGCAGGGAGGATTCCATCCCCTTGTTGTGGGAAAGGCATGAGCATCATTGGTACTAGAGATAGAAAGTCAAAAGAAAGGTCTGGAGAAACAAAAGTATATAATATTCGCCGGTTGCGCTGTAATCAGTGTGGTCAGATTCATCATGAGCTACCAGATTTCTTAGTTCCATATAAGAGATATGAGTCAGAATGCATAGAGTTGGTTCTTACGAACCCTTCTACACATGACATTCCAGCTGATGAATCTACCCTTTTTCGATGGTTCAAGTGGTTTCATCGTTTTGTAGATTATTGGATTAATTGTCTCATATCCATTGTGCTTCGAACAAACCAGGAGATGAGCCCTTTGAGTTTGATGTCCGCAAATTCAGAGACTGCGCTTCAAAGAATCGGACAACTTGTGGGAGATGCCCCCAGATGGCTGAAGAGAATTGTCCGCCCGATTGTGAATATAAATTTATGGTTACATACCCGTTCGGCATTTTTGTCCGAAGATAGCTGATTTACACTCATGATAATCACATTAAAGAGGAGTGTTATCATGAGAGATCAAAAAAAGGCAGAAGAAATTGCCGTACAGCGATTTCAGCTCATTTCCCCCCTTTTAGCGGAAGGGCTAGATGCAGGTAAAGCAAAAGAACTAAAAGCACAGATATGTAGTTCTACTGGTATTTCTGAAAGGACAATTAGGCGTTACCTTGAACTATATCGCAAGGATGGTTTTGGAGGTCTAAAACCAAAGGGTCATATTGGAAACAAGAAAAGAGAAGCTATTCCACCACATTTATTAGAACAGGCTATTCTCCTACGAAAAGAGGCTCCAACTAGAAGTATTGCACAAATTATTCAAATTCTTGAGTGGGAGGGTTTAGCAGAGCCTGGTCAGATAAAACGTTCTACTCTTCAGGAAAAATTAACAGAAAGAGGATATAGTTCTCGTCAAATGAAGCTATATTCTAAAACAGGGGTAGCTGCTAGACGGTTTCAGAAACGGCATCGAAATCAACTTTGGCAGTCTGACATTAAATATGGACCTTATTTACCTATTGGTCCAAATGGCACTAAAAAACAGGTTTACTTAGTGGCCATTATAGATGATGCGACTCGATTTATTCTTCATGGTGCCTTCTATCCTACTCTGGATTCTAGAATTATTGAAGATGCTTTTAGAAATGCCATCCAAAAATATGGTGTACCTGAGGCCGTTTATTTTGATAATGGAAAACAGTATCGAACCAAATGGATGACACGTACATGTTCTAAATTAGGGACGCGACTGATTTATGCAAAGCCATATGCGGCTGAATCCAAAGGAAAGGTTGAGCGTTTTAATAGAGTTGTAGATTCCTTTTTAGGAGAAGTAGCGATTGAAAAGCCAAATTCCTTAGATCGTTTAAATGAACTTTTTCAAGTGTGGCTTTCGGAGTGTTATCAACATAAACCACACGCTGGATTAGGAGAGAAAATCAGCCCTGAAACGGCTTTTCGAAGTGATAAGAAAGCTCTGCGCTTTATTAATCCTGATGAACTAGCCAATGCTTTCCTCCATTGCGAAACGAGAAAAGTAGATAAGTCGGGATGCATCAGCTTTATGGATCAAAAATACGAAGTGGGTCTTTCCTTTATCGGGCGTCAAGTAGATGTTGTCTATGATCCAGCAGATTTAGAAGAGTTAACCATTGAATATGAAGGCTACACCCCTTGGAAAGCCAAGAAGCTTGTGATTGGAGAAAGGTCTGGAAAACGGCCAACACTCCCTCCACATCTTCAACCACATGAGGCTGATTCTTCTAGACTATTAAAAGCAGCTGAACAAAAACATCAAGAAAGAAAAATAGAGCAGGCCCCAGCTGTATCATTCCGAGCTGTATGGAAGGAGGATGGCGGTCATGTTTGAAGCTTTTTATGAGATGAAGTACACTCCTTTTACCAGGGATGTCCCTACGACTCAACTATATGATTCATTTACCATGCAGGAAGTATTGGGACGCTTAAAATATACAGCAGAAAGGCAATTATTTGCCGTATTAACAGGAGATTGTGGGACAGGAAAAACAACGACCATTCGAAAATTTGTCGATGGTCTAGACCAAGGAAAATACCAAGTACTCTATTTATCCGATTCAAAACTCACTCCACGTCACTTTTATAAAGGTTTACTAGAACAGCTAGGGTCGGAAGCGAAGTTTTATCGAGGTGATGCCAAACGACAACTTCACCGAGAGATTGAGTTAATGAAAGGAATTCATGGAATTCAACCTGTAGTTGTAGTCGATGAATCACATCTTCTAGACCGTGAAATGCTTGAAGAAGTAAGATTTTTACTCAATTTTAAGATGGATGCACAAAGTCCGATGGCTCTCATCCTTGTGGGACAGAGTGAGTTATGGGACCGCCTACGTCTTCAATCATACGCTGCTATACGACAAAGAATAGATATTCAGTTCAAGTTAGGTCATTATGATCGGGCTCAAGTAGATGAATATGTCGCAAGACATCTAGCATATGCAGGAGTGGAACAACAAATTTTCTCAGATGGTGCTTTAGAAGAAATCCATCGATATTCTGGTGGAACTCCAAGGTTAATTAATAAAGTATGTACACACAGTCTCCTTTATGGAGCTCAAAATGGTCGGCGTATTATCGATGACCATATGGTTAAACATGTTATTCAAGGTGAGCTGTCATGAATCATCAACGAAAGTATCTTTGGTATTATAAAGACTACGGATGTTGGATAAAAGTAGAAGGAGATTATGCAAGAGCAATGAATCCTGGGGAATCCTTTAATCTGCGCTTAGATAAAGAACTCAGCGTTCCTTGTCATCTTAAATTAGCAGAGCAACAATTATGGTATGTGGAAATAGGATTAAATCAAGTGAAGTTAAATTTGAGAATGAATGAAGTCTATGAGATTGAAAACTAATAGATCAGGGAAGCTTGATGATTATAAACAGCTTCCCTTTTTTAGGAAAAATATCCAGCAGAATGCGGACAACTAAGACCGTCAATTTCCGGACATAATACTTTGTCAGTAACATTAATTGTTCATGTGCAATATAATCGTTTCTTTTGTTTGCAACTAATTGTGGCCAGTATAATTCGCCGTCAATCGTAGAGCTTTTCGTATGAAGCCCATGTCCCGAGAAGATGAAGAGATAGGGCTCTGTAATGGACGAGATAATATTTTTAATATCCTCAAGTTTTGCATTATCTGGAAGATAGTGCATTCTAAAAGAAGAAGGATTATTTGCCGTTCTTTCTCCATAAAGTTTAAAACCTTTGTAGTCGTCTTCTGAATCATCAGGAAACAGCGTTTTATACATATATTTTACTTCCTGTTCCACATCCAATTTATCTAGTTGCTGGGGATGCGGTGGATTTGGTCCTGTTAAGAAAACAATTTCTTTTGGTAAATTCGTTTGAAGCCATATTGGCCAGTTCCTTTGATTATGTTCTTTTCCTGTGAACTTAATGACAGATAGTTGCTGATGATCCAGTTCTTCCTCTTTCATTCCAGCCATGCATTCAATTGGCCATGTCGCTACGTCTTTTCCCCTTAACATAATTACCCCCGGTCTAATGCTTTGACGGGATAACTCTATAAACCTAGTCCACATTTCGGTGACTTTCGAATCATTGTGAATAAAATGCCAGATTTGTTTGCCGATATTGGTAATGGTACTACTAAGAAAATTCAAATCACCATCTTCATTTAATGATTTTCGTGTATGGTGATAGTGATCAAATGTTGACCGCAGGTAACTGCTCCACATTCCCATATGTTCCTCAACATGATGAACGGGACGACTATAGCTTCCTATCAACCTTTGTTCATTCCAAATAAATATTGATAATTTATCGGGTTGTACATAGATTTCATATATAGCTGGATGATGTTCACCAAAGTGGTCTTTTGGTGATAATATTGGCGGTGCGGAAAAAATTAAATCATTAAATGTCTCCATTGATGATCTCCTCGAAAAATGTTTGCAATGCCCTAGGAAGCCATTGTTTAGAAGCTTTAATTTTTTCTTGTTCCATCATAATCATTGTCCGTTCCATATCTTTTCCAGTAAACAGTGCATACCAGCTTCGTAGGAGTTCCTGGGTGAGTTGATGTCCCGGTAAGTCCGACATTCTTTCTATGGCTACTTCCATTTGTTCTAAATGATAAGGTTCAGGTTTCTCTGATGCAGATAATAGTCGTACTAAAATTAAGCTGCTAACATAGTAATCTTCTGAATGTAGTGCTCCACTTTCGATTTTCCAAGGTTGCAAAGCAATTAAGTTGTAGGCATTTAATAGTTCTGAGTATGAGGCCTCATTGCGATCGAAAAGCCACCCAATGATTTGCACGGTTACAGCTTGATTTTCCTTCATATAGGGATTGTATGAATGGTCCACCTTTTGTCGGCTAAATTGTAATGCAGCTTTAAGGTTTTGGATTTGTGTAGAGATATTTTTAGATTCAAATGCAGCATTAAGATATGCTGTAGATGTAAGCCGCTTCCAGTAGGACATTTGATCAGCATTAAATGATTTTATTTGAATGTGGCTTAATATTTTTGCCGCTAATGTAAAGTTCTTTTCTGAGTATATCTCATAGCCTAATTCTAAAAGATCCTTTGACCGTAGCAATTGAACATATAAGGGAAACCTATTTTCAATTAAAGCAAATATCTCATCCTTTTTTTCGAGCTCAATACCACTCTTTATTATGGCAAGATAATCAAAGGGATCATGAATCAACCTAAGCCATTTATTAAAGGTATCTGGGTATCCATATACAGCGAATAGAGATCCAGTAGCAGTAAAAACAGCAGTTCTAATCTTTTGGTCCATAGGGGAGTGTTCCTTTGAATCTAATTCCGTAAAATGAAGAACAAAATCAAAAAAGCCATCCCACTTTTCCTTTGGAATTTCTTTTTGCTCCCCACGTATAGTCAAAAGTTGGCAGGCTAAATAGGCATGAACTAATAGAAGTCTTTTAGATTCAATTAACTGGCCATATTCGTGAGCATCCCTTAAGTAAAATAAGTCGAAAAGGTCGGGTATGTCTTTGAATTGGTCAAGTAGGTCGAAGGATTGCTCTTGGTAGCATGCGTTTATAGCAATAGCTAATTCTTCTACTAAATTTATGGTTAAATCTTCGCTGAAAGAATACCGAGTATGGTTACCTTTTGTTTTCCAATAAGAAGGGTAGCTATTGATGATTGTTTGTCGAATTTTTCGAGTGTTCTTGATTGGATATTCGTATGTGCAATCATTTTCCACTTTCTTAACAAGTGTAAGGCAAGCCCATATCACTTCCTGATTAACTGGATTGTAGAAATTATCGACAAATTGATTGACCTCCGCTTCAGTCAGTAATGGAAGATTTACAAACTGTTTTGCAGCTAGAGTAAGCAGAGTTTCCAGTTGTCGCTCACTTTTTTTGATTTTTTCAATATGATTTAGGGTAGAGAAATGATTATTTGTAATATTTGAAAGAATTCTCGCCACCATTGACAAGAAGAAAGACCTAGGCAGTTGCATGTGGAAGAGAAGCAACTTGTTTGTTGTTTCGCGACATTCCTTTTCCTTCTTCATTAAACATTGATCCCATAAATAGGCTGATAGGATTCCTTGGTGTCCGATTGGCAATCCTTCAAAAACCTCTTTATTCAGGATTATGTCACTAGTGAAATTGTCCAACCGTTGAACCCATCTTAATGACCACAATGGATTTTGTTCCTTCTGACAAAGATTTGTAAAGGTTTTTGGATCTATTAGTGCGATCGAATCTAGCATATAGCATATCAGCTCGTGCAAGAATCGTTCTGTTTCAAATAGCAGCATGCTTGGCTGATAAGTAAAATATGCGTCAAAACCTTTAACTGGATTGGTGAGTTCCTGATAGGTTTGCAGTCTCCATTCCCGCTCCTTGTCCCGTTCATATGCTCTACCAGTATGGGAGGAAAGGGAGTGAAGCTTCTCTGTTAATTGGGACACAACTTCTAATTTCCAAGCTTGCTCCACATCGAATGCATCTATAAACTGTTCCCCTCCAGTCATTTGTCCATAATGAAGGAAGGAAGCTAAAGATACAAGGTTATTTGATTCGTTATAATCTAAGCTTTTTATAAAAGTAACTAATTTAGAAATTTCATCTTTGTTCAGTCTTTCAATTTTACCAGGTTGATCCGTATCTCTTGAGATTATATGAAGGAATTGTCGGTAGTAAGTCTCACTCATTTTGCTCCCCCTTTGGTATAAGCCGCCAGTCTGGAAAGATGAATAATCCACGTGGTTTCATATGTCCAAAATGACCTTCCCAGCCATTTTTAAATTCCTCGATAACTTGTTCAGGTAAATCTCCTTCTAGACGATAAATAGTCGTGTGGTAATTACCGATGTCTTTCAATGAAGAACCAATACTCCATACAAAATCGTCAATGATGATGAAGCGGTCATGAAACGTGTGCTTTCCTGAACGATACCAATTCCGAACTTCGAAACGTTTCAAGGCTTCTAGTGATTCATTTCTTTCCGCAAAATAGTTATTGATAGCGGTACAACGTGGAAAGGAGCTATTTTTCACTTCTATTGAATCATCATCTTGTCTTTTAACTTGCTTATCCTCACCTGTTTTTTCCCCTTCAAATTCACTTAATAATAATTTGATATCAAGGGTTTGTTTTTTTAATCCTAGAACAAAAAGTTCATCAAGTATACTTTCATCTAAAAAAGGATCCCATATCCAAATGCGTTGTTCAGCCTTTTTAAGTAACTCATTCACGATTAATTGCCAGCTTTCCTGGTGGGAGGAGCCCCCTTTATAAGGGAGGAACAGGCTTCCTAGTTGCCGAATCTCAACGCCTTTATTGATTTTTAATCGCTGTCTTTCTGCGTCAATCCAAGGTTGTTCGGAGGAAGAAGACCCTGTTTTAATTGGTTCTTGACGAATGGTGATGTCATGTTCTTCCGTTTCATCCCCCTTTTTCACAACAAGTTTACCGACTGTAATGTCCATATTGATATGAATACGATGGATTAAATAGGAAGAATGCTGTTTTACTAATTTCCATTGTTGATCTATTATTTCATATAATTGGTAGCCGATTTTGGTAGGGTAGAAAGGCAATTTCCACATGCAAAATTGATTATCAACTAAATCAAACATTTGAGATTGTAACGTTTCTTCCCCGTCCCATGCCTTAAGTACAATTCTTTTGTCCTTTTGCTCTACAACCTCTTGAATTCCAAAGATAAGTTGCATGGAATCGGGATTGAATTGAAAGCGAATGGGTGGGCTTCCGTTATCGTGAATATAAAGTACTGTACCCAAAAGGTCATGAAGGAATTGTAAGTTGATAAATGTCTTATCCTTAATAAATTGGAGTGAATTTTCTTTCGCTTTAGGGCCCATTTCAATTTGAACGTTGCTATATAGCATGTTGAAATGAAATCCGTTTCTTAAAGATCCGGGCCACCAGCCACGGTCGATAGAATTCCCCGGTAGATTCGGTAGGAAAACAGAGGGCCGACACTGAAGTTCTCCAAAATGAATGGTTACGTCCTTTCCCTGGCAATAGTTTTGGGTGCCTGTCACCACTCGGAATTTGTCGATATTTGTAGACTTATAGAGTATAGCAAGTTGTAACCTTTTCCCTTAAGATTACGAGTTCCTTAATGAGTAATATAGCTTTCATTGACGATTTAGGATTTTTCGTGTTAAGGGAAAGGTGATTTTACGAGTGAACTCTAGGGGAATGAGAGGAATAAAAGATAAGGTTAGAGCGCAGTTGTGAACAACGGTAATGCCAGTTGGTTTAAATGGAATGGATGGCTACCGTGTAAAAGTTGAAGTAAATGCTAGGACAGATAAGGAATTAGTTTTGGGTGCCTGTCACCACCCGGGATTTGTCGAGATTTGTAGGATGATAGAGTATTGAAACATGGGTGGGGACGGTTCTTAGTTTTGGGTGCCTGTCACCACCCGGGATTTGTCGAGATTTGTAGAATAAGAGGAAAAGCTTGTATCTTTTCCTCTATCAAGCAAGGGTTTACATTTTGATGTTACTTCCAATCCTATGGTCAGAATATGTTTATTCTGTTTCTAGTTTGACTATATCGTTATTTTTCTTCAATGTATAATTGAGCTGCCCGGTTTTTTTGACAAGTTGGAAACCGTGGTCTTTGTCATAGAAAAAGGTCATTGCCTTGTTCATCTCTGAGTTTTTTAATAAAGTGGAATTCAGGAATGAAGCTTGACTGCGCCTTGTCTGAAGTCTGTCTAACTTCATGTCAATGGTGAATGAATGACCATGATTTGTATGAACGATGGTTTTGTTGTGATGATTAGGATCGGGTTCGATGCTGTGAATATGGGAATGAACCAGCCAAACGATACCAGTTTTATCGACAGCTGGACAGCGAATAAGAGCAATATGATGCTTGGCAGATAGGACAACAGGGAGTTTGTATTTTTTGTTCAAATGGTAGCGGGCAGATTCGATGGCGCCCTCAAGGGTAGATCCATTTTGAAGAAAGGATTCTTTTACAATATCATCTGGAGATTGAGCAACAAGAAACGTTTCCGTTCCTTCCAAGACTTGCGTGTATTCATAACCATTGTGAAAATGTGAGGCAAGAGCGTCTGTATAACGATTAATGATGTATTGACTGAACATGTGTCATCCTCCAATTCGTAGGGTAATGGTTGTTGTGGCACGTGCTTGTTATGCTATTGTACTTGTCTTTCTATACTAACCTCCTTTATATGTGATTTTATTCACAAATGAAATCATCAATAGTCCAAAGGGATTTAGAGAGATATGATTTTTGTAAATCATCACCCGTATGGAAAAGTAGGACATAAGGAAAATAGTTTTAAAATGGCTTAAGATTGTGGAATGATAGAAAGTAAATATTGCTTATAAAAAGGTCATTATTTACCTTCTATCATTCTTATCAAAGTCAATAATTTTTCTAATATCTTCAATATTAAGCGCCTCGGCAATTTTTTCAATGTGACGAAAATGGATACCCTGCCTCTTTTGGTTTGCTAATTTACTTAATTTGTCATGACCAATATCAGTTAGTCTTGATAATTCTCTCAGAGAAATATTATATTCAAGTAATAGCTGTTTAATATTGACATTTACCTTTTTCTCCATCGCTCTCCCTACAATCATACTAAACTGACTATAAGGAAAAATTACCATATTAAAACAATGAAAGTGGTATCCCCGCGGATACCATTAGCAAATAATTTTGTTTTCAGTTTTGGGTGCCTGTCACCACCTGGAATTTGTCGATATTTGTAGATTGATAGAATATAACAAGTTGTAACCTTTTCCCTTAAGATTGCGAGTTCTTTAATGATCGGTGATTAATATAGCTTTCATTCACCATTTGACTCTATTGTGCGGTAAGGGTCTAATCATTTTCTTTCTAAGCAGAAGATTTATCACCAAAACCCTTACTGCTCAGTCGGATGAAAGTATACGGTTAAGGTAATTTTCAACCAACGACCCCAGATTAAATCTGATATCCTTTTTCTCATTCATAGAGGAATATTTTTTTGATTTTCAACAGAACATATATTCCTGTAAGTAATTGACAAAACTATTATAATCGGTTACTATTCTAATAGAACAAATGTTCCCTATAAAGCGAGGTGTATGAAAGATGGCGACAATTATTCAAAGTATTGGTTTAAAAGGGATAGAAGGTTATAGAGTTCAAGTTGAAATCCAAATGGTTCAAGGGAAGGAAGGAATTAGTATTGTAGGATTGCCAGATGCTTCTGTAAAGGAGTCAAAGGACCGTGTATTAGGAGCATTAGCAGCAATTGATTGCGAGTTGCCGGAGAAGCGGATCATTATTAACCTTTCCCCAGCGGAGCAAAAGAAGAACAGCCCGCTTTTTGATTTGGCCATGGCAATCGGAATGATGAAGGAAGTGGGCCACTTTTCGGAAAAAATTCCTAAAGAAGCGGCATTTCTAGGTGTTTTATCACTGGACGGCTCGATTAAGTCAGTAGAAGGCATGATGCCAGCTATTATTGCAGCTAAGCAAGAAGGATTTCAAATTCTTTATCTTCCGTTTATTAACGAGTTACCTTTTCAGCAAGTAGACGGTTTAGAGCTTCGGTTTGTTCAAACAATCGAAGAGGTGATTCAATCTTTTTCAGGACAGACGTCCCTTTTTCTTCAACAAAGAACTTCCTCACATCGAGAATCATCAGATTCACTTATTCCTGTTTACCCAAAAGATTTCAAAGATATTATTGGACTAAAGCAAGAGAAAAGAGCATTAGAGATTGCGGCTGCTGGCGGTCATAACGTTCTGATGAGCGGACCACCTGGCTGCGGAAAGAGCATGTTGGCAGAAACCTTTCTATCGATCCTGCCTCTTTTAACGCAGAATGAGCAGTTTGAAGTCATGAGCATTTATCAGCTTGCTGGAAAGAAGAGAGATTCGTATCGTCTTCCGCCATTTCGTTCACCACACCATTCGTCATCGGCTATTTCATTAGTAGGTGGAGGGAATCAACCAAAGCCAGGCGAAGTATCGTTGGCCCATAATGGGGTGCTATTTCTTGATGAAATGCCAGAATTTCCGAAACGGACGATTGATATGCTTAGGCAGCCATTGGAATCAGGGAAAGTAACCATCAGCCGGGCTGCATCATCCGCAACCTATCCGTCCAGATTTATTTTAATTGGTGCAATGAATCCATGTCCGTGCGGATTTCTTGGTGCGAGAAACAAATATTGTACATGCACGGCCAAACAAATCCAAGCCTATCAAAGCCGTATTTCCGGACCGATGAAGGATCGCTTTGATCTGCTGCTTTCTGTTCAGTCTGCACTAATTGTTAAAGATATCACACAGTTAGTAGAAACTTCAGAAGATATTCGCAAGCGGGTGATCGCTGCTCGGAATAGACAATATGAACGGTATGGGGAAGGAATCAATAATGCTAATGCATCAAATGATTTGTTTTTAGAAAAGAATCCACTAAGCCAGAATCAAAGAATCATGTTGCAGCAATGGTCAAGTAAGGAACAATTTAGTAATCGTGTACAGGTAAAAATTCTCAAGCTGGCACGGACCATTTCAGATCTGCAGGGTGAAGAAATGATAACAAATGAATCCCTTTGGGAAGCGATCTCGCTTAGGAGGAATGAACAAAAGATCAATCAAAAATGGCAGGTGAACGGTTAGAATGGGCAGAAAGAAACGGACCTGGGATCAAACGAGTTTTTATCATATTGTTTGCCGCGGAAACAGACGGGATCCGCTTTTCAAAGATCGAGGTGATTTCATGACTTTTTTGTATATCCTTCAGCAAGTATATGGAAAAGTCCCATTTGAATTAGCCTCCTACTGTTTGATGACAAACCATTATCATCTTCAATTAAGAGCAGCAAAGGAACCCATTTGGAAAGTAATGTCCCTTATTAACAAACGATATGCCGATTATTATAATACAAAATATTGTTTGACTGGCCATGTATTTGAAAAAAGGTATTTTTCCAAAGTGATTGATTCCAATAAAGGGATGATTGAGGTCAGCTGCTATATTCACTTAAATCCAATTGAAGCCAAGATGGTTGAAAAACCAGAGGATTATCCTTGGAGCAGCTATTCTTATTATAAAGGCAGTGCGATTTGTCCTTATATTTATATGGATAGGAATGTACTATTAAAAAACTTTAAAGGAACGATTAGAGAAAAAGAAAGGCAGTATTGTGAGGAAGTGTTGGCTAGGTGTACGAATGAAGAAATGCAGGAACAACTGGGATAATGCCAAATGGCTGGAATATATGAATATTGATAAAGCGGGAATTTGCTGCAGGCCAGTCCCATTAAAACTTCGGGAAGCGTTCCTGTGTTTCCACAAAACAAATGCAAATCCTGTCTCCTACCTCTTTAAAATGCTGATTAAGAATTTTTCATGTTTTCTAAGTGACATGAAGAAACATAAATTATATACTTGTCGATAATAGTTACTTTAGTTGAAGGAGCGATGATATATGATCGATACTTCGCTCTGGAAACGGGATATCAAAAGCCAAGCTTCAGGAACACGGAAAAAGTTTTGGTTATTTGAACCTGGCAAGGACCCTGAGCATGCTGAAAAGTATCTCTTTAAGATACCTACCGAAGGGACTGGTGGGCATTGGGCTGAATTTGTAGCGAGTAAAGTTGGTGCTGAGTTAGGATTTCATACAGCTGAAGCGGAGTTAGCCATAAATGAAGGAATTATAGGTACCATTTCGAAGAACTTTCGAACAAAAACTGAAGAATTGTATGAAGGTGGAGACTTGTTTCTGGCAAAATTTGAGGAATTTGATCGACATTCATTGACCTACTACGAGTTGCCCTACATCCTAGAGCTCCTTAATGCATATGATTTAGAGAAGGAGTTTGTGGCCGTACCGGTTTTTGATGCATTGATTGCTAATAATGATCGGCATTGCGATAATTGGGGAGTTCTTAGCGGATCCAAAGGATATCGATTGGCTCCTATTTATGACAATGGTTCTTCCCTTGGTTTTAACGAGATAAATAATAAAAAGCAGAAAATGTTGACTGACAATCACATGTTGGAGGGCTTTTGTAACAGAGGTAAACCAAGTATTGGTTTATCTGGTAGAAAAAGACCTAAGCATTTTGAATTGCTATCCACTCTGCATAACTACATGCCCCAAGAAACTGCAGCGGCTGTGACAAGGTTAAATAAACTGAATGAGGGAATGCTAATAACAATAGTTGAGGATATTTCAATCGACATTATGAGCGAATTAGATAAAGAGTGGGTCGTCCGGCTTTTGATGTACCGTAAGGAATGGATCATGAATTGGTATGAAGGGAGTGTGAGAGTATGAGAAAAAGACCATTTGAGCTGTGGCTGATTTGGCAAAATGCTGAGACTCGTCAACGGTATCATGTAGGAAGATTGCTTCATCAAGATGGAATTTATACGTTTTCCTATGAGAAGAGCGGCTATAGAAGGAAGCTAGCAGAAGCTATGGAAAATGGTTATCGACCTCATCTGGCTTTCCCAGACACGAATAGAGTGTATACTTCTAATAAACTTTTCGGACCGTTTGCTCGCCGATTGCCTGATTCGAGAAGACCGGATTATCAAACGATTCTAAAAGACTTAGGACTTCCACTAGATTGTACTGAAATGGATCTATTACGTGCATCAGGGGGGATTTTAGCAACGGATTCTTATGAATTTGTTTCGCCTATCTTTGTAGAAGAGAACCAGTTCTATTTAGATTTCTTTGTGGCGGGATGGCGTTACTATGACGGGGAGAGTATGATTGACCAACTTCGTAGAGGTGATACAGTAGATTTCACTTGGGATCCTACAAATCCCAAAGATCACAAAGCTGTGTCAGTTTTGACAGTAGGCGGAGAGAAGTTAGGTTTTATTCCTGCATTTTACAGCGGTTGGATGTTCGAAGTCATCCAAAAGAAATGCAGATACGAAGCAAGAATTGAAGAAATGCATCCAAAGGCGGTTCCGCATCGTAAAGTTAACATTTCAATTGTTGGTGAAATAAACGAATCTGTAGATATTGATGAAGTCCTAAACGATAAAGAACAATTAAGATTAGTGATGTGTTAAAATGTTTTTAACCTGCCGAATTTGTACTGTTTCGGTTCGTTACAAAGACTTTAATACCTCCTTTATTATTAAAGTATAAAAATCTATAGGTAACCCAGAAGCCGAAAGACCCTGCTTACGTAGCGTAGCGGGTCTTTTTTTCAGTGCGTTACTGCGACAGAGCCAAAGGTAATTACTGCCAACGTTTTTTACCACCTTTGCCATCTTTTGTACCGTTATTTTACAAACAATTTACCAGTCGTTGACACCACATGTTTATGGCATCATTTTTATGATGCCATAAACATGTGAAATTAATGTCATGTACTTTATTGATATAGATAGTGACACATTTATGATTTCAAGAAGATATAGCATATGCACATTCGTACAGGGGAGATAAGAGAAAAGAACTAAAAGCCATTTCCTGTATGGAAATGACTTTTGATATAAATTTAAACACAGATAGATGAAGCAATTGAGCTAGATGGAAATGAAGTTGGTGCCATTGTTGGTGGAACTCTTCCAGTTGTAAATCCTAATGGATCAGCTGAGTCTACAACTATTCCGAAAGTTTGACCTGTATTTAATGTGATTAATGTAAATTTTCCTACACAACCAACAGGGGTTAATCTTTGATCGACAAATTGATAATTGGGGAAATATTGATAAGGATACAAGTAGTATCTCTTCCTTTCGTATTAAAAATTTTTTGAAGTTCCGTCACTGTGACCACCCGAATAATCTTGTTTCACAAGATGTTCCACGAAATGTTTCATGGTATCTAATTTGCTTGTTTATTGTGGATGTATTATTTTTCACCATGAAGAAAGATTTGAGTAAGGTTTTAACTGCTAGAATAACTTTTATAGCATTCCCTGTGGCCGGATATCTGCTAACACTTGTAGGCGACAGATTACCTTTTGAGTTTGACATTGCAGTTATCGGAACAGTGTTTTATGGTGTCGGCTATTCTATTAGGCAAACTAATGAGGTTGAATAGATCTTTAGTAAAAAATTTGAGATTATTAGTTTTGCAAGTCTTTCTTTAGTATTTAACTCTTTATTTGGGACGTTTTTAATGATTGAATAAGTGTCTATCATTTTGAATTTCATAATTATATTAACTTTTAAGTAGCTGCAATTGCGAGATTCTCAATTGCAAAAAGGAGCCTAGTGCTCTTTTTTTGTTGCACTTATTTTGGGGATGTTGCGCAGTTAGTGAGTATTACTAACTGCGCGTATGATATCTAAAAGTCAAATTTTTGGACAAAATTGCACTCTTTACAAGCTCTGCCTATTTGTTTATTGGTCATAGCGTCTATGTAGTAAATTTCATCAAATCCACAAATGGAACATTCCATTGCATGAAGTATTTCTCGTTTACCAAAAAGAGCATCTAGTACGAATTCAAAATTCATTGAAAACACTCCTTAAAGAACATTTATTTCTTTATAACAGACATCGTTTAGAGAATTAGTCGAAATCTTGTACTATATAAATAAATGTATTCGACAAATAAAAGTCAAGTCACTGTGACCACCCGATTGGATCTTATGTTTTCGAGGTTAATCA
>NZ_VYKL01000047.1 GCF_008710145.1 Niallia endozanthoxylica | reverse complement strand
TAGATCCTAAGTCTAGTGCGTCTGCCAATTCCGCCACACCCGCATTCAATTATAAATGGTGAGCCATGAAGGACTCGAACCTTCGACCCTCTGATTAAAAGTCAGATGCTCTACCGACTGAGCTAATGGCTCGTACAAAACAGTGCCGGCCAGAGGACTTGAACCCCCAACCTACTGATTACAAGTCAGTTGCTCTACCAATTGAGCTAGGCCGGCAATATGGTGGAGGATGACGGGCTCGAACCGCCGACCCTCTGCTTGTAAGGCAGATGCTCTCCCAGCTGAGCTAATCCTCCACAATATATAGTTGGCAATACTCTACCCGCACAGGGGTAAGATTCAAACTACCATCAAATGCATGAGAGCTTTAACTTCCATGATTAAGATGAGAATAGCTGTGATCTTCTCGCTAATACCACCAAACTTTTAAAGACATTTACTATTATAATGTCTTTTATAAATTTTTCAAGGGATTCCTCAAAAATTTTTCCCTCAAAACTAGATAATGTTGAAAAAGTACTGAGTAATGACTATGCGTTGTCTAACTGAAACGCTAAACGCCTTCGCAATCAAATTGGTTGAAGTCTCGCCCAATTAGTATTTGTCAGCTCTACGTGTCACCACGCTTATACTCATTAACATCAACTTTTAAGGACAGGAATTACTATACCATGCTCAAACTTTATTTGCAACACAGTTTTTATTTTTTTGAAATAGTTCAATCTGATTCACCCTGAATATACTTTAGTAAACCCAAGAGACCCTCTGGAGGCTTATCTTCATCTAGCCAGGATTGTAGCAACTCTAAATTAAATCGTTTTTTACCTTCATCAGCACTTTATAAGAATCGGAGGACTCTCGCTGAATGAAGTTAATCCTAAAAAGTCATATTATTGTTTGAATACACATAGGTTCTAGTATCCCTACTAATTATGAAAGGTGATGAACCATGCTTCAATCTATCGCACTCTACTTATCATTCATCATGGCAGTTTTTTTATTTTTATACGCCTACTTTGAGGGAATTAAAATTGCTGACAGTGACGATAAAGTTTATGGAGGAACATTTATCTTAACAACAGTTTCAGCCTTTGTATTTTCTGCTCTTACTTTTGCTTTCAGTTAAAAAAATAGCCCCTATTTAATAGGGATTTTTTTAGTATACCCAATCTATCTTCAATACTAATGTTACTTTTTATGGTTGCTTTCTTTCAGTACTAATTAAATTATTATTAATACTGCTTGATTTCATTTTGGTTTTCTTTTCGTCTACAAGAAAGAACATAATACCACTTATGACAATGATACTGCCTAGCGCTTGAGTCCAAGTAATTGTTTCCTGAAGCAGAAAATAAGCCAAAATACCAGCTCCTACAGGTTCCAATAATACGGCCATCGATATCGTCGATGTATTCAACCATTTGAGAGACCAATTAAATAGTGAGTGTCCCAATAATGTTGGAAAGATTGCTAGCAGAATGAAATAGATCCAATCTTTTGAGGAATAAGAAAAAAGTGGTTCTCCCTTCAATAAAACATAAATAAGCAATGTTACAGTGCTTATGAAATAAACAACAAAAGTATAAGTGATAAGTGATATTCTTTTACGTACCGTCTGTCCGAACATAAAGTATATCGTAACAAGCGCACAAGCTATTAGTGCTAACAAATCCCCGTATAGCGCTGTTCCGCTAACATAAAAATCACCCCAGCTGATTATCACACTTCCGCCAATCGCCAACATACATGATAAGAGCGCTTTTCCTGAAATTACTTCTTTAAAAAATAAATAGGAACCAACAAACGCAAACAGCGGCTGCAATGTTACCAATACAGTGGAACTTGCCACAGAAGTAAATCGCAATGATTCAAACCATAATATAAAGTGGAAAGCTAAAAAAACACCAGAGAGAATCGAAAAGAACCAATCTTTTTTTGATATAAGTTTAAGTTCTGATATATATTTCCAAACAAACAGCGGCAGCATGAAAAGAACGGTAAAAAACAAGCGATAAAAGGCAATGATACCTGATGGTGCAGAAGCTAACTTTACAAATATGGCAGACGTTGAAATACTAATAACGCCAATGAGCAGGATGATATATGGATTTAATTTTGGCGAATTCATTTCTACTCCTTTCATAATTATTATTCTAGTAATCTAAATTTAATATAATATTACCATTATTTTATTATAATATATTTACATTATAGAAGTATAATACCGTTAAGTGTATAGCAGAAAATAAAAATTGACCGAATGAAAGAAGCGATTGTGATGGTCCATATGGAATTAGATGTCTTAATAAAATTAGGTATTTCAGCGATATTAGGCATGATTATTGGTCTAGAAAGAGAGTTAAAACGAAAACCAGTCGGATTAAAAACAAGTTTAGTCATTTCTATTGTAAGTTGCTTATTAACTATTGTATCGATTGAATCAGCCTATAAATTTCCTCATAATGACCAAATTAACATTACGATGGATCCTCTTAGACTAGCAGCTCAAATCGTTTCAGGAATAGGTTTTCTCGGTGCCGGGGTTATTTTGCGGAGAGGAAATGACACGATTTCCGGATTAACCACTGCAGCTCTTATTTGGGGAGCAGCGGGAGTCGGTATAGCTGTAGGAGCTGGATATTTCGCAGAAGCACTAGCAGGGGTAGCCCTGTTAATTATCAGCGTGGAAATCATCCCCTTTTTCTTCAGTCTCGTGGGACCAAGGCAATTACGCCAAAAAGAAATCAATATCAACTTAAGAGTTGACGATAAAAGTAAATTCGATTCTATTATAGAAGCTTTTGAACAGCAGAAAATCACAATACGAAAAATTCATATAGAAGATTTAAAAGGAGATGAACATTTAATCAGACTTCTCGTTACAGTTGATTTTCGCCGAAATATAACTGATGTCTATTATAAGGTCTCCAGTATGGAAGGAGTAAAAAGAACAGAAATAGGCGGTCTGCAATAAGTAACGATTTCTTACTCTCCTGAAAATCCCAATAGAAAAAAATCATAAAACCTCTTGCAACCTCCTGCATTTCCAGCTATAATTTCACTTGTAGCAATGCTTTGGGGGATTAGCTCAGCTGGGAGAGCGCTTGCATGGCATGCAAGAGGTCGTGGGTTCGAGCCCCATATTCTCCACTAAAGAAAAAACCTTGAGATGACTCAAGGTTTTTTCTTTTTATTTACAAGCCTGAATGTATCAAATTTAATATATCTCTCAGTTCTTTAACTGGAACTTGTCCAGGTGCAGATGCTTTTTTGGCAGCCCCAAATGTTAAAGCAGAACCAAATACTTCTCCTGCTAAACGGCTGATGACTCCTTTGCCTGCCATCGACATCGTAATAATTGGTCCTTTAGCGTATTTCTTACGCATCGTATTAGTAGCTTCTAAAAGCACTAGAACATCTTCAATGCTGTTTGGCATAACAGCTATCTTCGGTATATCACCGCCTAGATCCTGAGCTTTTTGCAGTCGTGCGATGATTTCCTCTCTTGCAGGCGTTTTGTCGAAATCATGGTTTGACACGATCACAAAAACATTATTTCGATGGGCCTCTTCAACCAAAGCCTTTATCTCATATTCATTACTAAACAGCTCAACATCTACAATATCAATAAGACCTGTTCTTAAAATTTCTTTATTCATCTTAAAATAATACTCTGTAGCAATCTCTTTTTCTCCGCCTTCTTTCGCACTTCTAAATGTAAATATTAGCGGTGCCGCTGAAAGGATAGCTCGGATTCTATGCAGTGCCTCTTTCACTTTTTCGATATCCTCTACTTCTTTGAAAAAATCAACACGCCATTCCACAACGTCTAAATCAATACTTTTAAGTAATTCTGCTTCTTCCTCCAGCTGCGCTATAGTTTCTCCTACTATCGGTACACATATTTTAGGTACCCCTTCACCAATTGTAATACCCCTGACTTCGACTGTTCTCTTCATACTCTCCAACTCCATCTCTGTTTTTTCAGAACAATATCTTCTATATATATCCAACTTATTAAATCGACATAAAAATTCTTTTTCTATCGTGTACGGGTAGTAAACATGGTTCTTCCGCTAGGTATTTGACTCATTCGTGTGAAAAGTCCTTTTCACACGCCTTTCAGCTCCGCTGAAAGGTTGCGATATGGTCATGAAACGGGAGGAGAAAACGAGTTTTCTCCTCCCGTTTCATGACCATATCGCTTAGATGAGTCAAATATCCACTAGTATATGTCGAAATATTAAAAAGGACATATATAATATGTTTATAAAAATAGTACTATTTTCTAATTCTTCACGCAATCTGTCAAAACTGATTATTTCTATCGGCTACTAATTAGTTTCATGTTCACTAATTTTTCAAACATTTAAATCGTTTATATGTTAAAATATGGACAAACATGAACTAAGGAGGATGTCCAGTGGATAAAATCTGCCCAAAATGCAATGTTGAATTTAAGGATGATGATCAAGTAGAATTTGATTTATCACATGAAGTAACACATAGTGAATGTTTTGATGGAAACCCCGGTCTTGTATTAGCTTCAGGAATATACAAAGAAATAGCTGAGCAATTTGATAAAGTGACTAGATAGAAAAATAAATCTAATAACAAAAAACGGTTTCAGTATGAACCCGTTTTTTTATTATAGTAATGAATCGAATATTTTGTATCAACCTAGTAAAAAACTAACAAGATACCTTTTCAATATTAGAAGACATTAAATAATATCATTTATATAATATTATTTCAGTTGAATGAAATGCTAATAATAACAGCGAGGCGATTATAAATGTTAGATGCAATTCTGATTGTATTAATGCAATTTGTACTGGTACCACTTACGACACTGCGCACAATATTTCTTGTAAAAAGCCAAATAAATATGGCTTCATTGCTGGGGGGAGCCGAGGCTTTAATCTATGTTATCAGTTTAGGCATCATCTTTTCCGATTTGTCAAATTACTTAAACATGATTGCCTATGCTGTTGGTTATTCCGGTGGAATCATCTTAGGCGGCTTATTAGAAAGAAGATTAGCCATTGGATATCGTACAGTGAATGTTAGTCTGCTTGACCATGACTCTGAACTAATAAACAGACTCAGAGATGAAGGTTTTGGTGTAACCATATTTGAAGGAGAAGGCCGAGAAGGAAATAAAAGATATCGACTTGACATTGTTGTCAAAAGAAACAGAGAAAAGGAATTAATGACTATTTTAAATGAAGATGCCCCTAAAGCCTTCGTTGTAGCCTATGAACCAACTAGTTTTAAAGGAGGCTATTTAGTTAAAGGCATGAAGAAAGCCACACTGAAAAAACAAGCTAAGAAGTAAGCATATGATTAAAATGAGCTGCTATCTTCAGTCAGGCAATAAACAAATGTTAGATTAATAAACACTAGACCTTCTATTCACAAATTAGTCACTTTTTTCTTTTATTTTTTTATTTATTTTTGTCTGGTAACGTATTAAAATACGCTTATATAGAAAACATCCATCAAACCCTTTCAGAATATTAGAAGTAGTATACGACAATAGCGGGATAATAAAGTAAGGAGAGAATAAAATGAAGTTCCCTAAAAATGTTATTTTAGAATCTGTAGCAGAAAGAAAAAATCATCCTGATTACGGTCTAGAATTTGTTCAAGAACTTGGAAATGACGACGCTGGCTTTGATGAAATGGTAGTTGTTATATTTAAATATAAAGATAAATATTATTCAATTGATATTCAGCATATTCACGGTAAAAATAATTATGATGACTGGGCTGATGAAGTAGATTGTCCTGAAGTAGTCCGCAGAGAAGCAATTCAATACTATTGGGAAGAAGTAAAGCAGCCAGTTTGATAAAAACTAAGATTTTCAAGAAGCGACACGTACATGTACGTGTCGCCTTTTTATTTTCAGTAAAAAGAAGGCTGTTTGAAATTCCTTCAACAGCCTCCTTTTAATTATCCAGCTTTTTTTATCTTTTTATCAACAGGAAGGGACCGAAATTTAGCAGTATCTTTTTTATAGACTAGAAAATATAAGAAGCTTACAAAAACCGCTCCTCCTACGGCATTACCTAAAAATACCGGAATGATATTGGG
Source organism: Niallia endozanthoxylica (assembly GCF_008710145.1). GTDB lineage: Bacteria > Bacillota > Bacilli > Bacillales > Cytobacillaceae > Bacillus_BD > Bacillus_BD endozanthoxylica. The sequence continues at coordinate 16,309 of NZ_VYKL01000047.1, read as the reverse complement.
CAAAAAGTCTGACCAAGATAAACTGCCAGCAAAGATAGCGGCAGGAATAATAAACATATTTGCGACAACGTGTTGAAATCCAATTAAAACAAAGGCCATAACAGGAAACCAGATGGCTAATATTTTACCCGCAATGTCCTTCGCTCCATAGCATAACCAAACGGCAATGCCTACAAGCCAATTACATCCAATTCCAGAAACAAAGGCTACCCAAAATGGATCGTTCACTTTCACTTCTGCTGTATGAACAGTCTTTTCCAAAAAAGCCCCTTCCGTTAACCCGACAAAATGTCCAAAAAAGTAAGCTACAAATAATGCCCCCAGTAAATTAAAAAATGCTATTAAAAGCCAGTTACGCAGTAATTGATAAAAGTTAACTTTTCTAGCAAAATAAGCGATACTAACAGCCATCATATTTCCTGTGAGTAATTCTCCCCCAGCAATTAAAACCAATATGAGTCCAATCGGAAAAACAGCTGCACCTACAAGCGTTACCAGACTGCCCCATTCATGAGGCATTGTTCCGGTTACCCGAATATAAGCTAAATATCCTAATGATATAAAGGCTCCCCCTAAAAATCCTAAGACTGCCATTGCAGTCATGGATGATTGTGCCTTTTCTATCCCTTTATTAATCGAAATATCAGCAATCTCCTTGGGACTGTAGTAGCTCATATATATCCACCTCTCCATTGCTATGCTCAACAATGTGAAGTTATCACAAACTGCTTACGAAAGGCAATGACAAAAGTGTGTCCATTCATATTCACGAATTATTATGGTAATCACTCTGTATAAATGAAAAAAGTGCCAGTACCACATTTATTTTCGGCTCTGACACTCTTATTACATGGGCATATTAAGATTTCAACATATTTTCCACTTCTTCGAAGATTTGATCTGCTTTTGCTAATCCAACTCTCTCAATTTCAGCTAATTCATTTTCAACCTTATTTTTCAACTCAGTATCCTTCATAATCTTTGTATTGATTAAAACATTTAATTTGGCGCCTTGAAGAGCTGCTTTACAAAAAATAACACCTACTCCAACATCACTAATTGCAATACGAGTACCTTTTTTAGCATATTCTTCATGTAAATAAATGGCTTCTAAACAATTTCTTGCAATATCAAGCGGTACCATTGTTGCGTCAACAAGTGCTGCCTGTAAGACCTCATCCTTCTTCTTTTTTTCCTCTTCAGTCGAAGATGGCATTCTGTACGCTTGTGATAATGGATAAAAAACTTCTGCATCCTTACTAACTAAGCTTTTAAGATTATTGATAACCGCTTCTGACTTTTGCAGAAGCTCAATAATATCTTCTTCAACTTCCTTATATTTCTTCTTTCCAACAGTCAGGTTCCCTACCATGCTGCCAAGTGCCATCCCTAATGCCCCAACATATGCGGAAGCACCTCCGCCTCCAGGTACAGGAGCCTTTGATGCAAGTTCCTGAATAAACTCATTACTGCTTTTTTCTAACAAGATAATCCCTCCACTATTATGCATATGAACCCTATAAAATGAAAGGAAGACAGAATCTGCGCCTGCCTCCTCTACACTTACTTAGACCTGACTATGTTCTTTATTATCATTTGTTATGTTTTCACAAGCTTGAACAACATGATTTAGTAAAATTGTTGTAGTGATTAGACCAATACCGCCTGTAGCAGGTGTAATGGCTTTTACCTTTTCAAATGCTGCATCGTAATCAACATCTCCGACAATTTTTCCCGTGCCGTCATCATTAATTCCAACATCAACCACAATTTGTCCTTCACCGAAATATTCTTCTGTCATGAACTTTGCCTTGCCAATAGCTGCAACAACAACATCTGCCTGTCTAGTCACAGAAGGCATGTCCTGCGTTCTTGAATGACAAATGGTTACAGTAGCATGTTCATCTAGAAGGAGCATCGCAAGCGGTTTTCCAACAACAAGACTTCTGCCCGCAACAGTAACATTTGCTCCCTTTAATGGAATCTCATAATGCTTTAGCAGTTCAATCACTGCTTTTGGTGTGCAAGGAGCAAATCCGTCGCTGTTTCCTTCAAAAACCTTTTCAAGGTTAACAGGCGACATGCAATCAATGTCCTTCGCTGGATCAATTAGATTTCTAATTTCTTCCGGGTCAAGCTGCTCTGGAAGAGGCCTGAAAATCATAATTCCGTGGACATGCGGGTTATGATTTTCTTCATGGAATACCTGCCTGAGCTCTTCCATTGAAACATCTAGCGGGAGCTCTTTTACCTGGCATTGGATGCCGAGCAGGTCACAATTTTTTAATATACTTCTTTCATACCAAATATCGTCCTCACGTGCCCCAACTCGAATTAATAACAAAGTAGGAGTAATCTGTTTTTCACCTAAAGCCGAAACTCTTAATTTAATATCTTCTCTTAATGATTCAACAACCGGTTTCCCGGCTAATTTGATTCCCATATAATACCTCCTGTTTTTTCTCCACTTTTAACAGACAGTACGCCCCCCACTGATGGAAGTCTTCTTTAAGAAAGACCGATTATTTCTCCATTTTCAGTGATGTCCATCCCATTTGCAGCAGGGACCTTTGGCAGTCCTGGCATAGTCATTAGCGAACCTGTTATGACCACAATAAATCCTGCTCCTGCATTCACTTTAACCTCTCTAACTGTCACCGCAAAGCCTGTCGGAGCTCCCAGTAATGCTGGATTGTCGGAGAATGAATATTGAGTCTTTGCAATACAAACCGGCATCTTATCAAGTCCAAGTTCTGTAATCTCTTGGATTTGCCTCTTAGCAGCTGCCGTAAATTCCACTCGGTCTGCTCGATAAATCTCAGTTGCAACCGTCGTAATTTTTTCTTGAATGGAACCATCAACAGCGTACAACAGCCTATAATCGGATGCTTTCTTTTCACAAACCTCAACCACTTTTTCCGCTAATTCAATTGCTCCTGCTCCGCCTTTTGTAAATACTTCCGATAGAATGGCCTCAACACCTAGTCCTTCGCATCTATCTTTTAATAAATCAATTTCAGCATCGGTATCAGTTGGAAATTTATTTATCGCTACTACAGCTGGAACGCCAAATTTATTTATATTTTGAAGATGTCTTTCAAGGTTAGCAAAGCCCACGTTTAAAGCTGACAGATTTTCATAGCCCAACTCATTCTTTGAAACGCCGCCATTCATTTTTAAAGCTCTTATAGTCGCAACGACAACCACAACAGCAGGGTTTAACCCTGCAAATCTGCTTTTAATATTAAAGAACTTCTCCGCACCCAGATCAGCTCCGAATCCAGCCTCTGTCACAACATAATCAGCCAACTTTAATCCAATTCTTGTTGCCATAACAGAGTTGCAGCCATGGGCAATATTAGCAAACGGTCCTCCATGAACAAAGGCTGGTGTGTTTTCTAATGTCTGTACTAAATTTGGTTTAATGGCATCCTTCAATAATAAAGTCATGGCACCTGTAGCTTCTAAATCCCCTGCCGTAACAGCCTGTCCATCTTCTGTATAAGCTACAATCATTCGGGAAAGCCTGTCCTTCAAATCGCCAAAACTGTTTGCTAGACAAAGAATAGCCATGACTTCTGAAGCTACCGTAATATCAAAGCCGCTCTGTCTAATAAAACCATCACCTGTTCCGCCTAACCCGATGATAATATTGCGAAGTGAACGATCATTTATATCAAGTACTCTCTTCCATACAACCCTTTTCGGATCAATATTTAGAGCATTTCCCTGATGAATATGGTTATCCAGCATAGCAGCAAGCAAATTATGGGCGGATGTTATGGCATGAAAATCCCCTGTAAAATGAAGATTAATATCCTCCATCGGCACCACTTGGGCATAGCCGCCACCGGCCGCACCACCCTTAATACCAAATACAGGTCCAAGTGATGGCTCTCTTAATGCCGTAATTGTCTTTCTTCCAATTTTATTTAAAGCCATAGAAAGTCCGACATTTACTGTAGTCTTTCCTTCCCCTGCGGGAGTAGGATTAATGGCAGTTACAAGAATAAGTTTTCCATCCGGTTTGTCTTCAAGACGTTCCAATACTTCTAATGATACTTTGGCTTTATATTTTCCGTATAGTTCATATTCATTATCCATTATCCCAAGATATTCTGTTAATTCATTAATCGGTCTTATTGAAGCTTCTTGTGCGATTTGAACATCTGTTTTCATAAAACCTCTCCTCAAAGCTGTTTGTGATTTTGTCAAAAGTATTTTTATAAAATGTCTTCATCACCTTATTATTTAGATTTTCATTTAATAAAATCTATCAAATAAGTGTATGGAGATTGGTCGCTAAAACATTCATCATAGAACGATGATAATGAACTGAGCTATACGTAAATATCTTATTAATTTGAATTTTATCAAATGTCAAGAATGTACTCTACTGTTAAATGAAAAATCTAGTAAAAAAAACAATTATTAGAAAACTCTTAATTGACCCAAAATTGTTTTTTTACAATATTAAATTCCCTGCTTATTATTCCACCTTTTGTAAAATAAATGTCTTTCCCCGGTGTTTCCGGACTCCTTTTGTTGAATACCATCTTCTTTTGATAGCTTTTGTCAAGCAGCAGGAAATCAATAGTCACTAGAAAGAATATATGTAAAACCAAATTAATTTGCTAGAAAGGAATGGAACTATGAATAACAGACAATTAACACGAGCTTATTCAATAAAAGAAGTTTCTCAAATTTTAAATACTCCAAACGGAACCATTAGACAGTGGGAAAAAGATTTAAATGGGCTCCTCAAGATTCCACGCACACAACAGGGGGCCCGTTATTATACGGAAAACGAAATAAAAATCTTAAACAAAGTGAAAGAAATGCGAGAGCAGAATGTACCAAAAGGGATGATTCGGTCACTATTGGAGAAATATCTCAATCAAGAATCGGAACCTGATTCCGAATCATTCGAAACAAACATTCAGCCTCTGCCGGAACAACCCATTCAACCCGTACCGCATAATGAACTCCAACCCTCAAATCTAGAATCTTTACAGCAAGCAATGGAACTTTTCAAACAGGATTTATTGAACGAAATTAAACATGAAATTAAACATGAGATGAAATTGAGCAAAAACGATATAATCGATGATATGAAAAATGAAATTTCCCATTCTTCCCTTGTAACTGTAAAAGAAATATCCAAATCAATCCAACGATCAAATGATAAAAGAAAAGCAGAGGTCCAGGAAATTTCAAATGCTATTGTAAGAGCTTCGGAAAAGACTTCCGAAACATTCGGAACCCTTTCCTATGACATTTTGAAGGGTTCGGAATCTACTTACGAAAGGATTGCTAAACGAATCAATGCAACAGCAAAAATGACGGAAAGAGATAATCAGAAACTGCTCGAAAACGTATCGAAAAAGGTAGATGAAGCAAGGGACGAAATGAAAAGCGTCTCCCAATTCTTTGATGTGCAGCAGGATTACCTAATCGATTCAATCAATGAGCTAAAGCAATCGCAAGAGGAAATACAAAAAAGAGAAGAAATTTTTCAAGAAATGATTTCTAGTTATAGGGAGGTTGCTGCTGCCAAGAAACAACAGAAAAAATGGTGGAAGCCTTGGTCCTAATATCAAATTCACTCCGTCAAATTTGCGCATAGATTGTTATCACGCTTCAAAACGCCACATCCGCATGTCTCGCCTGACTAGGACGTCCTGTCCGCCGTCGAGCTTGCTCGAAAAATTCCTTTTAAAAATCATTCTTTCACAATTAAACTGTTCCAAAGGAGATAACAGCATCTGTAAGCTGCTATTTCTTTGGAACAGTCTCTATATTTGATGTAATATACATTGCATCGCCTATTCGTTTACTGTTTTGCTTTTTCATATTCAAACTTGTTACAATATTCGTATATAAGTGACGAGGTGATGGTAATGTGCGGAAGATTTACTTTATCTGCCGATTTTTCTGAGATAATTGAACGTTTTGCGATTGAGGCAGCTATTGAAGAGGAGCTCTATCAGTTAAGCTACAATATAGCCCCTTCTCATTCTGTTCTATCTGTGATTAATGACGGAAGCCGCAATCGATTAGGCTACTTAAAATGGGGACTCATTCCAAACTGGGCAAAAGACCAAAAAATCGGCTTCAAGCTCATTAATGCAAGAGCAGAAACATTAGCAGAAAAACCTAGCTTTCGTGATGCGTATATGAAAAGACGTTGTTTAGTCATAGCAGATAGTTTCTATGAATGGAAACGACATGATCAACAGAACAAAACTCCTATGCGGATTAAACTGAAGACCGATGAACTTTTTGCGATGGCAGGGCTTTGGGAAAGATGGAAATCATCAGAAGGAAAAACCATCTTTTCTTGCACAGTCATTACAACGACCCCAAATGAAGTGGTTAAAGATATTCATGACCGGATGCCTGTCATTCTTAAAAAAGAGGATGAACAGACCTGGCTGAATCCTTCCATCCAAGATCCACACAAATTAAATTCTATTCTAAAACCGCTCCCAGAGGAATTTATTGAAGCTTATGAGGTATCAAATTTAGTTAATTCTCCCAAAAATAACTCACCGCAATTAATCGAGAAAATTTGTTAACTGCCCTGATACTCCCACCCCTAAAGGAGATGGGCTTTCTCTTTAGGAAAGTTCTGTAATCTAAAAAAAGGTAGTTTTCCATCACTGCACTTTTTTTAGATTGCGCTCTTTACTTTTTTCCTTATCAAAACGCATTATCATCTTTATCTAAATTTACAGAACCTTTACAAAAACTTAGCAAAAGAATAGACATTTAGGCTCTATAATTTAAATTAGATTTCGACATATTCCAACAAGGTGATGTAATGCAAAATAATAAAATGCTTAATCTTATTCGTTTTTATAAATTTTTACATTCTAAATGGAGTACGCTTCATGAAGAATTTAATAAACAGACAGAACTTGAAGTACTAATACAGAAAGAAAGATTCTACACTGTTTTTCAGCCTATTGTATCACTTCAAGCAGGTTCTACAATTGGTTTTGAAGTGCTTAACCGGCCTGAAAGTTCACCCTATTTCCCTACTACTGAGCAATTTTATAATTATGTTAGCAGCAGCAGCGATGTTTTTGTGGTTGAACGTTATTTAAGAAACCTTTCATTCAAACGATTCTCAGAACAAATCAAGATATCTCAGGGACATAAAGATCATTTAGTATTTCTTAATATACAGTCTCAGGTTTTAGCCGACCCCTCCTATCAAAGCGGCATAACACTAGAACTATTGACAAAACATAACCTTTCCCCACATCAGATTGTATTAGAACTGACTGAAAAGGAAGCCATACTAAACAAAGTGCAATTCGAGAAAATGATCGAGCACTATCGGAAGCAAGGATTTAGAATTGCTGTCGATGATGCAGGTACAGGCTACAATAGCCTGCAAACTCTTGTAAGTGTCAAACCGGAATTTATTAAGATTGATAAATCACTTATACGGAATATTGATAAACATATTGAGAAACAGCACTTGGTCGAGCTTCTTTTGGAATTCGCCCTGCAGTCTGATACTATGATTATCGCGGAGGGAATTGAGACTCTTTCCGAACTTAAATTCTTAAAATGCTTAGGCATTCATTTGGGTCAGGGATATGCACTAGGTAAACCTATAAATCATTTAAGTGAAGGATATATGCCCATAGTAAATTCTCCTATACAAAAACAAATAGTATAAAAACCCTGTACCTCTTCTATTGCATGATAAAAGTTAAGATGTTCATCTTTTTTCACATAAAAAATTTCACCTTTCTAATACTAAAATAGAGGTGAAAAAATTGAATTTCTTATTAATTCTTGGTCTTATTTTTGCTTTTCAGCAGCACCAAGCACAGGATGAAATGACGATTACCTATGAAAATGAACCTATTATGACCATCAGCCGCTCTGAGCTGTCTTCACCAACTCCAGATTTGCAGCTAGTGAATCTGAAAAAGCTAAGTCAGGTTTCAGACCAACTAGACAAGCAGATTCGAAAAGAAGCAGTAAATGCCGTGATTGATGATGGAGGAAGGATTGTTCCTGAGCAGCCAGGTATTGAATTAAATAAAAAGGCCTTTATGGAACAGCTTTTAACTTATTATTATCAGAGTGGACCATCTATGATTAATGCGCCTGTCAGACGTACCTATCCTCGTGTTGACAGCGAGATTCTTGCAGCTATAAAGAACAAAAGAATTGGCCATTATGTTACTTATTTCAACAGCCGAAACAAAGAAAGGTCTCATAATATTTTTCTTGCCGCTGAAGCAATAGATAATTATGTTGTGTTCCCTGGTGAAATTTTTTCCTTTAATAAGACAGTCGGCATACGCACAAAGGCAAGAGGATATTTACCTGCCCCGATCATCGTTAAAGGTGAGCTCTCTGAAGGGATTGGCGGAGGGATTTGTCAAGTATCCTCCACTCTCTTTAATGCAGTAGACCGCTCCGGCATGAAAATATTGGAGCGCTATTCTCACAGCAAACGTGTCCGTTATGTACCGCCGGGTCGTGATGCAACCGTCAGCTGGTACGGCCCGGACTTTACCTTTAAAAACGAATATAATGAGCCCATCTTGATTAAAGCGAAGGCTATTAATGGAATGATGATTGTACTTGTATTTTCCTCAGAAGAAATAATAGCTCAGCCAAATAAAATTCCTAGTACCGATAACAAACTCCCTCCTGAAACAAAAATAACGAATTAACTTAAATATAAGAGGTTTCATATACATTATCTACCCGACAACATGAATCACCTATTTGTCGGGTTATTTTATTGTTCATACTTTATGTGACGATTGTCATCGCTGTTTTCATATATTTTAGATATACTTTATAAAATAAAAATTACATTGATTGATTATGGGAGGAGTAAGTATGGGAGAAACGACTAAGTTTAAAACCGTTTGCGGCTATTGTGGAACAGGCTGCGGATTAGTTGTTGAAGTAGAAAATAACCGGATTGTTAAAATCCGCGGAGATAAAGATGCTCCTGTCAACAAAGGTCAGACATGTGTAAAAGGCTCCTTCGCATACGAATATGTTCATGCCAAAAGCCGACTTACTTCACCGCTTATCCGTAAAGCCGGAGAACTAGTGGAAACAACATGGGAAGAAGCCTATGACTTTATCGCCAATAAACTAAAAGCAATTCTGCTTGAATTTGGTCCAGAAGCCATTACAGCGTTTGCAACGGCTAGAAGCACAAATGAAGTAAACTACGTTACGCAAAAATTCATGAGAGCAGCTATTGGAAGCAATAATATAGACGGCTGTAACCGAACCTGACACGCTCCGAGCGTTGCCGGTCTGGCAACTATATTTGGAAGCGGTTTTCCAACAAACACGCTGGAAGACTTTGATCGAACCGAAGTCCTTTTATTAATGGGTTCTAACACATCAGAGGCGCATCCGATTATTGCTAACCGGATGAAAAAGGCAGTCAAATCTGGAATGAAGATGATTGTCATTGATCCGCGGAAAATTGATATGGTCAAGAGTGCACACCGTCACCTGCCGCTTCACGTTGGCACGGATATTGCCCTTATGAATTCGATGATTCATGTCATCATCAAAGAGCAGCTATATGATCCAGCTTTTATAGAAAAATATACAAATGATTTTGATAGATTAAAAGAAATGACAGAAATGTATACACCTGGATATGCCGCTTCCATTACCGGCTTGTCAGCGCAGGATATTATTGACACAGCCAGAGAATATGCAACAGCAGATAAGGCGATGATTGCTTATACTCTTGGGATTACAGAGCACCATTGCGGAGTAAATAATGTATTTGATGTTGCCAATCTTGCTCTGTTAACAGGACATATCGGAAAAGAAGGCAGCGGAATTATGCCGCTTCGCGGACAAAATAATGTACAGGGCGCCGGAGATATGGGCTGTCTTCCTAACCAGCTTCCAGGTGCTGTAAGTTTAACAAATAATGAGTACCGCTCACGCTTTGAAAAGGCATGGAATGTAGAAATCAATCCAATCGCAGGAGATACGCAGACAAGAACCTTTGAACGGATGGAACGAGAAGAAGTCAAGGCCCTTTATGTCATTGGTGAAAACCCGCTCATGGCAGACGTTCATATGAACCATACAAAGAATCTTCTAGAAAAGCTTGATTTGTTAATTGTTCAAGATATTTTCTTAACCGAAACAGCCCAGCTCGCTGATGTTGTCCTTCCTGCAAGATCGTGGGGTGAAGTTGAAGGCACTTATACGAACACTGACCGCCGTATTCAGCGTGTTCGCCAAGCTGTCACTCCACATCCAAATACGAAGGATGATTGGGAGATTCTTTGCGACCTGTCGACAAGATTAGGCTATCCAATGAGCTACCAGAACAGTGAAGAAATTTGGGATGAATTGCGTTCGCTGGCATGGGAAATGTACGGCGGTATGCCTTATTCACGGCTTGATAAGGAATATAGTCTTCATTATCCTTGTCCGGATGAGTCCCATCCAGGCACGTTCATTCTTCATACCCGATTCCATGAACAGAATGAAACAAACACTACATCTCCATTCGTACCGGTCACCTTTACAAAGCCACTCGAGCTCCCGGACGAAGCATATCCATATACTCTAACAACAGGACGAAGATATGAATCCTATAACACACACTCGCAAACCCGTTTCTATGCAAGCGGTGTTAAAATTAAGCAAACAGAAGAAAGTCTTGATATTCATCCGGATGATGCCGAGAAGCTTGGTATCGAAACAGGCGATGTGGTAGAGGTTTCCTCAAGAAGGGGTTCCCTCACAGTTAAAGCAAAAGTGACAGATCAAGTTGCCCCTGGTCTTGTGTTTATGAGTTTCCATTTTAGTGATGTACCGACAAATGTTCTAACACTCAATGAATATGATCCGATTTCTGGAACAGCTGAGTTTAAAGCCTGTGCAGTAAACATTACACCAATAAAAGCATAAGTTATTTTTTAACATAACTATACTCAGATTAAGCTTCTGCTGTCATAACAGCAGGAGCTTTTTTTCTCTATTCGGCTTCCTTTTTTATTAATAATGGATTATGTAATAGTAATTTGCTCATTATACAAATAGAGATTCTCATATTTTGTCGGATTTTATTGATTGCTTTTTATAATTTCTGTATAATCAGCCTGATTGACTTTTTAACTTCATTCAGCATTCATCCCTCACTTCCATAAATGAGGGATGAATGCAAAAGGCTCTTCGAGTGAGTGATTGTTCAAATCCCGCTGAATGAAGTTAAACCTCCGGCGAGTCTTGCGATTTTTTAAAGGTCATTTATTAAGCGAGATCGATGACGGACAGGACGTCCTAGTCAGGCTAGACATACGGATGCGGCGTTTTGAAGCGTGATAAAAATCCAGACGCAAATTCGATGGGCGAATTTGATATATTGATTAGGGGGGATTAAGATTGGGAAAAGCGTTGATTATTGGTGCTGGCGGCGTTGCTAGTGTTGTTGTACACAAATGTTGCCAGAACCCAGATATCTTTGAGGAAATTTGCATTGCAAGCAGAACGCTTGAGAAATGTGAGGCTCTAAAAAATAAATTAGAGGGCAGCAAAACAAAAATTACTACAGCACAAGTTGATGCTGACCGTACTGACGAAGTGATTAATCTAATAAACAACTTCAAACCAGATATAGTGATCAATGTTGCTCTCCCTTATCAAGACTTAACCATTATGGATGCATGTCTTGCAACAGGTGTGCATTATGTTGATACAGCAAACTATGAGCCGCCAGATACGGCAAAATTTGAGTACAAGTGGCAATGGGCATATAAAGAAAAATTTGAGAAGGCCGGATTAACAGCCCTTCTTGGCAGCGGTTTTGATCCTGGTGTAACAGGTGTTTTCACTGCCTATGCTCAAAAGCATTACTTTGATGAAATCCATTCCATTGATATTGTTGATGCCAATGCAGGTGATCACGGATATCCGTTTGCAACCAACTTTAACCCAGAAATCAATATTCGCGAGGTAACGGCAAATGGCCGTTATTTTGAAAATGGAGAATGGATTGAAACACCTCCACTAGCTTTGAAGAAAGTCTATGATCTGCCTGAAATCGGTCCTAAGGATATTTACCTTATGTATCATGAAGAGTTAGAATCACTCGCTGTTAACATTAAAGGGGTTAAGCGAATCAGATTTTGGATGACTTTTTCCGAGAACTACTTAACTCATCTAAAAGTTCTTGAAAATGTAGGAATGACCTCCATTGAGCCAATTGAATTCGAAGGAAAACAGATTATTCCCCTTCAATTCCTAAAAGCTGTCCTTCCTGATCCTGCATCATTAGGACCAAGGACAAAAGGAAAAACCAATATTGGCTGTATTATTCAAGGTATTAAAGATGGAAAACCCAAAACTTATTATGTATACAATGTTTGTGACCATCAAGAAGCCTATGCTGAAGTTGGCTCACAAGCCATTTCCTATACAACAGGTGTTCCAGCCATGATAGGCGCTATGCTTGTGATGAAAGGAATTTGGAAAAAACCTGGTGTATACAACGTCGAAGAATTTGACCCAGATCCATTTATGGAAGAACTAAATAAAAACGGGCTGCCATGGCAAGAAAGTTTCTCGCCAACGCTGTTAGATTGAGGTATAGAAAATGAAGAAAATTGATTTTGCGGCACTGCCGTCACCTTGTTATATTGTGGATGAAAGACTTTTAACCCAAAATCTAGAAATCTTGAATTCGGTTCAAGAGCGCACTGGATGCAGTATCCTTCTTGCTTTAAAAGGCTTTTCAATGCATTCAGTATTCCCTTTAGTCGGTAAATATCTAAAAGGGATTACTTCCAGTTCCTTATTTGAAGCAAGACTGGGTTATGAAAAAATGGGTAAGGAAGTTCATGCTTACGCACCTGCCTATTCTGATGGAGAAATTGACGAGCTGCTAGGCTATGTTGATCATATTGTGTTCAATTCCTTTCCACAGTGGAAAAAGTTCAAGGAAAAAGTGAAAAACCATCCCAAAAAAATTGAGGCTGGTATTCGTATTAACCCTGAATATTCCGAAATTGAGACAGCGCTTTATGATCCATGCTACCAATTTTCCAGACTTGGTGTGACGCTTGCTAACTTTAAACCAGAAGAATTAGACGGCATTGACGGATTACATTTCCACACCATGTGTGAGCAAAATTCCGATACCCTTGCTCGTACCATTAAGGTAGTCGATGAAAAATTTGGTGAGTATATTAAAGGAATGAAGTGGCTCAATTTTGGTGGGGGTCATCATATCACAAGGAAAGACTATGATATTGAAACCTTAGTTGAGACCATTTTATTTATGAAGGAGAAATACTCCGTTGATATCTATTTAGAACCAGGCGAAGCAATTGCCCTGAATACCGGCTATCTTGTGACAACCGTACTCGATATTGTTGACAATGGCATGCCGATTGCGATTCTTGATACTTCAGCAACATGCCATATGCCAGATGTTCTTGAGATGCCGTATCGTCCAAATATTATCGATGCCGGCATGCCAAATGAGCTAGAATACACTTATAGACTGGGAGGAATGACTTGTCTTGCCGGAGATGTAATTGGTGATTACTCCTTCAAAGAGCCATTAAAACCGGGTGACAAGGTTGTCTTCACTGACATGGCTCATTATACAATGGTGAAAAACCATATGTTCAATGGTGTGAACCTTCCTTCCATCGCATCCTATAACGATGAAGAAGGAATTAAAGTGATTAGACAGTTTGGATTTGAAGATTATAGCAATCGATTATCTTAATAAAGACTCCATCAGTGGTGTAATCACCACTGATGGTTTTTCTAATGATTTTTTTTACATATCATGCAGCTTGTTTTATCATAAACGATTAATTATCTGCATTCTCGCTTTAATGGATTTTTTATGTACAATAAAATATTTAATTGACTAAATCTTTTTTACCTTCACCATTATATTTTTACTGTCGTAAAGCAAAATAAGAATTGCTGCTAAAAGTCTTTAAAAGGAGATGATTGATTTGAAATGGCAAAAGACCTTATTATCCATGATTCAATCGCGACAAGATAAAAAAGTTGCGCTGGCTGTTGATACCTCAACGAATGAAGTCCCAACCATCCTTATAAATAATATTGTCAAGTTATTTGAAACGGTTAAGCCTGATACATTTCTTGTTCAGGCCGATTATAAAATAAGAAGCATTGCACCGGTGAAAGCAGACACGATCAAATATCAAACCCACGGTAAAGCATCCTATACATTAGTATTAGAGTGGGCTGAACAAGAAAAGATTGATACTTTATTTTATATTACCGATGTAACCGGCTATATTTATGAAGATATGGAAAAAGTCGATTACGAAATGTTCTGGCTTGTACCGGATGAATTCCTGCCAAAAGTGCCTTTTGGCAGAGCGATTAAAATAGCTTCTTAATGAATGCACAAAGCGAACAGTGCAGCACTGTTCGCTCAATTCAAAACTTTAGATTCATAACTGACAGCTCCGTTCTAATTCCAAAAGCTGTTTCTTCATATCTAAACCGCCGCGAAATCCTGTTAATGATCCATCCTTTCCGACAACTCGGTGGCATGGAACAGTGATTAGAACTGGATTTTTCCCGATTGCTGCCCCTACTGCACGGACTGCTGCAGGTTTTTGAATATGCTGAGCAATATCTGAGTAGGTTTTCGTCTCACCATATGGAATGTTACAAAGTGCCTTCCAGACAGCCACTTGAAACTCCGTCCCATTGTAATCAAATGGAATGGAAAAGCTTTTCCGTTTTCCTTCTAGATACTCCGTTATTTGAACCGCATATGCCTGCAGCTTTTCCCCACATTCTTCAAGTATACTTCCCGGAAATACTTTTTCAGCCCAGTTTGTCACCTCGTCAAACGGCTTATTCTGTGACCCTACAAAGCAAAGTCCCTTTTCCGTTGCAGCTAAATACATTTTCCACTCTCTATGATTTATCAAGGACCAATAAATTTTTGTGTTATTCTGTGGCTCCACTGTTGTAACCCTCCCATAGATTAAATATTAGTATACATCTTTTACAAGATTCCCAACTGGAATTTTCGCCCTTTAATTTTTTCCCATCGTCCCTATTATAACTTTATATTTATTTGCTTTGAAAAAATTTACTAGTCATCCCTTCAGGTAATCCTTGTAATGATAGATTCTTTTTCATATGATGAATGTAAAATTAAAATGAAAGGAAGTATCCTATGCTAATAAAACCCCTTCAAGTATCAACTGAACTAAAAATACTGCGGAGCTTAAACATAAGAATGCAATTATCCTCCTCTGAAAAACAATATTATACTAATCTTGAAAAAGGCTATGAAGGAGAAAAAAAGTTTGAAGCGATACTACTGGAAAGTAAGCTTAACGATTTCATTGTATCTGACTTATTGTTAGAAAAAAATAATTCCAGTTATCAAATAGATTCGCTCCTTATTTCGCAAAAAACCATTTACCTCTTTGAGATAAAAAATTTCGCTGGTGATTATTATATTGAAATGGATGCATGGTACAGCAAATCAGGAAGCGAAATTAAAAACCCATTCGACCAATTAAAACGAAATGAGTCTTTATTGCGGCGATTGCTCCATGACTTCAGTCTCAGTTCAACAATTACCGTCGAACCTTATCTTCTCTTTATTAACCCCGAGTTTACTCTATATCAAGCCCCCCTCCATCTTCCTGCTATTTTCCCAACACAGTTGAATCGATTTATCGACAAGCTGAAAATACAATCCAAATCCTCTAAGTTAAACAGAACATATCAAAAGCTAGCTGAACAATTAGTATCTTTGCATCTCGTAAAACCTCGTATCTCACGCATACCTGAGTATAAGTTTGACCATCCAAAAAAAGGTATTATTTGTGGTTCTTGCTGTTCCTCCATAAGCGTGATAATAGAGAATAAAGTAATTTGTCATGTGTGCGGGTATAGGGAAAGTGTTGATTCAACTATCTTGCGAAGTGTAGAGGAGTTTGTTTTGCTTTTTCCGGATAGAAAGATTACGACGAATGATATTTTTGAATGGTGTCAGGTGATTGAATCAAAGAAAACGATTCGGAGAGTATTGAAGAAGAACTTTCATTACATTAAGCAAGCTAGATTTTCATATTTTATTCCGAGGAATGATTCATAATTACCGTACGTGCCTATAATTTCACCCTCTCAGGCGCTATCAATCAGGTTGAGTTCCCGACAGCCTTTTTATTTCACCTGCTCGGGCACTATCAACCAAGTTTAGTTCCCTCTAGCTCTTTTATTTCACCTGCTCGGGCACTATCAACCAAGTTTAGTTCCCTCT
>NZ_VYKL01000046.1 GCF_008710145.1 Niallia endozanthoxylica | reverse complement strand
AACCTACCATAGAGATGTGGAAAGGCGCTGGGCACTTACCCTACTAAGACCGGTCCATTAGCGAAATTCATTACCGAAGATATTTATGTATCTGCTGTTGATGTGAATCAAATTCAGCTTGTTGAGGGTGTAGCAGCACCGGCACCTGTAGCAGCTGCTGCAGAGGGGCTTCCAGAGCAGCCTGAAAGAGAATTTAAATACAGTACGAATCAAAAAATTTCTCAGACACTTGCTGCTAAGAAAAACAATAGCATTATAACAAAATTTGGTCTTGGTGCAGGGAAAGTAATTAACACGTTCTATCAAGCAGCCCGTGATGCTGTCCAAACAATGATTAATACAATCATTCCATTTATGGCTTTTGTATCTTTAATAATCGGAATTATCCAAGGCTCAGGAATCGGTAACGTGTTTGCGAAAGTCATGGCACCGCTCGCAGGCAATATTGGGGGACTGTTGTTAATCGGATTCGTTTGTTCATTACCATTCTTATCTCCATTGCTTGGACCAGGCGGTGTTATTGCACAGGTTATCGGTACTTTGATTGGGGTTGAAATTGGGAAAGGGAACATTCCGCCAAGCTTAGCGCTACCAGCATTATTCGCAATTAACACTCAAAATGCTTGTGACTTTATTCCAGTTGGTTTAGGTCTTGCTGAAGCAGAGGCTGAAACTGTTGAGGTCGGTGTTCCGTCCGTTCTCTATTCACGATTCCTCATTGGGGTTCCGAGGGTAATCGTCGCATGGCTAGCAAGTTTTGGACTATATGAGTAAGAATCAATGATTTTTTCAGTATGAATTGACATGACTAATATAAGAATATGTAACAAAAAGGAGGCTGGATGGCATCGCATTTCGATGATGCCGTTTGATATGAAAACAATATATGAAAATAAAATTATTAATGTAGGGCCGTTAGCAAATTCATTTTTAGAGGAAAAAATGTTTATCCTATTTGGAACAGAAGCTCCACAAGATTTAAAGGATTTTTGCTATAACATTAACGTTGTGGATACAGCTGGTGACATCCAAGCCGGACAAAAGCTTTTGATAAACAATGAATCTTTTGAAATTACGTCTGTCGGAAATCTTGTTCAACGTAATCTTACTACTTTAGGCCATATTACTCTTCGTTTTGACGGATCAGCCACTCCAGAGCTGCCAGGAACTCTTTACTTAGAAAATAAAGAGATTCCTGCAATCGAAGAAGGCACAGACCTAAAGATTGTAGGTTAATCACCATTTCGTTCCACGCACTTACAAGAAGTGATTAAAAAATGGGCTTAATCTATTATAGGTTAAGCCCTTTTCTATAGGGAGGAAATACCTTGAGACTTTATATTGATTCAGCAGATGTTAAACAAATTGCCCTTCTCAACGAATATTTTCCGATTGCCGGCGTGACAACTAATCCATCCATTCTTGTAAAAGAGAACCGTCCGTATCTAGAAGTATTGCGGGAAATCCGTGAAATCATTGGGGAAGAAAAGGAATTATTTGTCCAGGCCATTGGAGACACAGCCGAAGAAATAGTCGAGGAAGCTAAATTTATTAATAACGAGCTTCCAGGGAATGTCATTGTCAAAATTCCAGTAACTGACGAAGGCTTAAAAGCAATCAAGAGGCTGACAGAAGAAAATATTCCAACACTAGCAACCACAATCTATACAGCCTTTCAAGCACTGATGGCTGCGATGGCCGGAGCTAAATATGTAGCACCATATGTAAACCGAATTGATAATTTAACGGGCAATGCAGTGAATGTGGTAGCGGAAATTGCCAAATTGTATAAAACGTATCAGTTTGAGACGGAAATTTTGGCAGCAAGTTTTAAAAATGTCCAGCAGGTTCATGCTGTCTGCCTAGTTGGTGCCCATACGGTTACAGTAGGACCGGATCTAATCGAAAAATTTATTGCTTTTCCTGCTACACCAGCTGATGTAACTGAATTTAAGAATCAATGGCAAAAGGCATACGGACTTGATAAAACAAATCTAGTAAACTCTTAAAAATCAATCAAAATAAGAGTAATTTGGGAGGGGAAAAATGGCAGATAAACCAGTTATATTTTTTGATTTAGATGGGACTCTGTTAACGAGTCAATTACAGGTAGCGGCAAGCTCGGTTGAAGCAATTAAAAAAATCCGTGAAGGGGGAGCAGAGCCGGTGATTGCAACCGGACGAGCTATCCATGAAATTGAATACGTTCTCGAAGCGACCGGGATTACTTCCTGCGTTGCGATGAACGGACAATATGTCATGTATAACGGAGAAGTAATCTACGAAAATCCGTTACTAGTAGAAGAAGTAACCGCACTGCATGCTGAGGCTTCCCGCAATGGCCACGACATGGCTTTCTATAATGCTGAGAAAATAACGGTTACTGCCGAAGACTCTGAACTAATCCGAAAAAATTACGTGCGGGTTGGCGGCGAGTATCCGGTGGTTGACAGCTGTCTCTATGAAAATGAGCCGATTCATTTAATGTTGATTTTCTGTGAAATCGGTGAAGAAATTCACTATCAGGAACAGTTTCCATATTTCCAATTTGTACGGAACTCACCATACGGCTGTGATATATATCCTGCTGGTACATCAAAAGCGACTGGAATCAAACAGCTTCTGTCCTTGAAAAAGTTATCGCTGGAGAATACTTATGCCTTCGGCGATGGCTTAAATGACCTCGAAATGTTTGATCTTGTCAAACACCCAGTCGCAATGGGAAATGCCACTGAAATACTAAAGCAGTCTGCCTCCTACATAACCAGTTCCCACGACGAGGACGGCATCCAAAACGGCCTCCGCCTATGCGGCTTATTAAAATAATTGTTTGTGGAAGCGGAGGGACGGCTCTCTTGCTTTCGAATGAAGAATAAAAAGAAAACTGAGTTCTGAACCTTTAGTATAAAAAGGTTAAGCTCAGTTTTTTTACATGTCTTTTGGTGGTCAACTAGCGCAGCAACTGAAAAAATAATCATAATACAGATAGTTCATATCCGAAAAATCCAAATAAGCATTACCCAATCCTGCAGCTTCTAGTCCTCAAAAACTATACATCAATAAAGAATCTAATTTGAACAAAACATCTGCTGTTTCATTTTCTAAATGCTTGTTTTTTTCAATAATAGTATAATAATAATCGAGGTGATCCCGCGATGAAAGATATAACCCTAGGTTCATTATTAGATGTGATTGGTGAGGTTTTTTCAGATGAAATTTCGATTGCCGTATCGAACAAGAACGAATATATGTACTACCGCCCGAGTAAACGAATTGATTTAAAAATCAAAGAAGGTGACCCTGTAAAGGAAGGAACGATGGCATATAAAGCGATGCAAATGGAGCAGAAAGTCTCCGAGTTTATCAACCGGGATATATTTGGAGTTCCTTATCATGGAATGGCTATGCCTATTTTTCATGATGGACAGCTTGAAGGATGCGTTACAGCCATTTATCCTGCTTTAGCAGATGGCAAATCAGTTGTGACCGTGAAAACAAATGACGGCTGGATTCCGATTCCTTTTGCAAAGGTTGTGTATATGGAGGCCAAGGATAAGAAGACGACTGTCTATTCCGGACAGATAACGGGAACGCACAAAAACACGTTACAGGAATTTGAATACCTGCTTCCAAAGGATTCCTTTATTCGCTGCCATCGTTCTTTTATTGTCAATGTCAATCATATAGAGGCAATCTATCCTGATACCCATTCCACGTTTGTGCTTTCAATGGATAATGGAGAGCGGGTGCCTGTCAGCCAATCATATTCCAGTTACTTCCGAAAACTGTTGGGGTTCTAAAAAAGTTCCTGTTTGAGCGTCGAATTTCGCTGTTTTATTCTGAAAATTTAGTATTGTGTGCCAAAAATCTACTGTTAATGACATGAATCAGTAAAATAATAACTATCTAGTCATTAAGAGAGGGATTAAATATGGAGAATTTGGAGCGTATTAGAGACCAACGTCTAAAAGACCGCGTTGTTACACCTGATGAAGCGGCATCTTGGATTGTAAATGGAATGACGTTAGGCCTAAGTGGCTTTACTCGTGCAGGTGACGCAAAGGCTGTTCCAATCGCACTTGTCAATCG
This sequence comes from Niallia endozanthoxylica, assembly GCF_008710145.1. Lineage (GTDB taxonomy): Bacteria > Bacillota > Bacilli > Bacillales > Cytobacillaceae > Bacillus_BD > Bacillus_BD endozanthoxylica. Next base: position 41,029 of record NZ_VYKL01000046.1, on the reverse strand, counting down.
AGTGAAGGATGATGATTCTTTTAAAGTGAATGTGTATACAGGAGCTTCTTTAGGTTCTGATGTTGATAAACTATTTGCGGAAGCAGGCATTATTGGAAAGAGATTACCTTTCCAAGCAGATGCTACGATGCGTAAAGGGATTAACCAAGGAGAATTTTTATTTGTAGATCAGCATCTTTCCCATACAGTTGAGTTGATTCGTGCGAATGTATTAGATATTGACGTGGCAATCTTAGAAGCCATTGCCATCACTGAAGATGGAATGGTCATCCCAACAACATCTGTAGGAAATTCCTTAACCTTTGCTTTACATGCTAAATCCATCATTATTGAAATTAATATGGCTCAATCCCGACAACTAGAAGGCCTTCATGATTTGTATGAGCCTGGAAAACAAGGCGATCGTCAGCCACTGCCTCTTGTCAAGCCGGATGATCGAATCGGTACCATCGGCATTCCGGTTGATATTGAAAAAGTAAAGGGAATTGTGTTTACGAATCAACAGGACTCTCCATCCACGATCGTTCAGCCTGATGAAGAAACACAAATGATGGCTCAGTATTTAATCAGCTTCCTGCGAAGTGAGGTAGAAGCAGGTCGTTTAACTAAAAAGTTGGCACCATTACAATCGGGTATTGGTTCCGTAGCAAATGCCGTCCTTCATGGCATGCTAGATTCAGAGTTTGAAAACTTAGAAGTATACTCAGAGGTGTTACAGGATGCGGTATTTGATTTAATCGATGCCGGTAAAGTTAGCTTTGCTTCCTGCTGTTCCATTACACTTTCTGAGGGGAAAATGGGGCAAGTATTTAACAACTTTGAAAAATACCGTGATAAATTAATCATGCGTCCACAGGAGATTTCCAATCATCCTGAAATCATCCGCCGACTCGGATTAATTTCTATTAATACGGCTTTAGAATTAGATATTTACGGAAATGTCAACTCGACTCATGTATTAGGTTCCAAAATGATGAATGGAATTGGCGGATCAGGAGATTTTGCCAGAAATGCCCGCTTAGCTATCTTTGTAACAAAATCCATTGCAAAGGGCGGAAATATTTCCAGTATCGTACCATTCGTTTCTCACGTAGATCATACGGAGCACGATGTGGATGTCATTGTAACAGAACAAGGATATGCAGACTTACGCGGATTAGCTCCAAGAGAAAGAGTCGAAGTCATCATCGAAAACTGCGCACATCCAATGTATCGTGACCAATTACGTGAGTACTTTGAGGAAGCGCTAACAAGAGGCGGTCAAACCCCTCATGTTCTAGAAAAAGCCTTCTCATGGCACACCAACTTTGCCAAAAACGGCACGATGCTTCAAAAAGTACCAGCAACCGTATAATAAGATTAAATATTATTACGGTTCATATATAAAAGCCTAATCCAACAGGGGACTAAAAGGTCAAACAAAGTTTAAAGGGGTGGGCCCCCTGCTGGATTAACGCTTTACCATGACGGGGGACAGTCCCCCGCTGATTTAACGCTTTACCAGAGTGGGGGACTTTCCCCCATTGCTTTAATGCTTTACCTAGACTGAGTCTTATTCTTACTCCCGTTTGGCGGGTTTTTTTCCATCGGTTTATTTCTTTTCCTTCTATATTTTTATATACTGCGCTTAGCCAGCAGCTGACGGAAAACAGCTGCTGGCTTTTGTTTCTATTTAAAAATCAAAGTTATCAGGATCAGGCCCAACTCGAAGATTTAGATTTAAGTTATCTATTGCTGCCATCTCTTCCGTCGTCAGCTTAAAATCAAATATAGTTGCGTTCTCTAAAATCCGTTGTTCCTTCGTCGATTTTGGAATGGTAATCACACCGTTTTGCCGATCCCATCGTATAATAATCTGGGCAATCGACTTATTATATTTATTGGCTATATCCTGTAAAACAGGATGGTCCAATAACTGGCCCTGCATCAAAGGTGACCAAGCTTCTAGCTGAATGTTGTTTTTTAAACAAAAGGCTTGAACTTCCTTCTGGGTTAAACGAGGGTGGTATTCTACCTGATTGATCATTGGTTTGATTTCTGCCGTTTTCAATAATTCTTTAAGATGATGCACCTGGAAGTTGCTGACACCAATCGCTTTTACACGGCCTTCCTTATATAGTGTTTCTAAGGCACGCCATGCCTCTAAATATTTCCCTTCCACAGGCCAGTGAATCAGGTATAAATCTAAATAATCTAGCCCAAGTTTCTTTAGGCTGGTTTCATAGGCTGCCAAAGTAGATTCGTAGCCTAAATCGGAATTCCACACCTTTGATGTGATAAATAACTCTTCCCTGGAGATGCCGGATTCTTGCATCCCTTCACGAATCGCCAGCCCAACCCCTTCTTCATTTTCATAAATGGCAGCTGTATCAATACTGCGATATCCATGCTTGATGGCAAATTTGACGGCATGCACTAATTCTGGACCTTCTTCTACTTTAAATACCCCGATACCAAGCCAAGGCATTTTAACACCATTATGCAATGTAGTAGTATCTTCTAAATTTTGAATCATTTTGAATAGACCTCCGATTATTAATTATTATTTTTTAAAAAATTAGTCAAAAACAATTAACACACCTGTTCAGTCAGTGTTTCAACGTCTCCTTGATCTTTCCTTTCAAGGCTTGAGCTCCATCCTGTAAGAATGACAGCTGCTAGTACCATCAGTGCCCCAATCCAGGTGGTGTGAATGAGCCCAATGGAATCAGTAACAATGCCGCCTAAAAAGGATCCGATGGCAATCCCAGCATTAAATGCAGCAATATTAATCGCTGATGCCACATCAACGGCAGTCGGAACAAATCGTTCGGCCAGCATGACCACATATACTTGCAAACCTGGTACATTCATAAAAGCTAGAAGGCCCATTAAGAAAATGGTCAGTAAACCTGCCATTTTAAATGGAGCCGTAAACAGCAATATCACCAATACAACAGCTTGAACGATAAACATATAAAATAAGGCTTGAATGGGGTTTTTGTTTGAAACCTTTCCTCCTACCATGTTGCCAATGGCGATGGCAATCCCGTAAAGAAGCAGAATGAAGGCAACTGTTCCTTCCTTGAAACCTGTTATATTCTGCAGGATTAGTGATAAATAAGTAAAGACAACGAAGGTTCCTCCATAGCCTAATACAGTAATCATAAAGACAAGCAGCAAGCGGCCGTTTGTCACTAATTTAATCTGGTCACGAAGTGTTGTTCGATTTCCTTTTCTTAAATCAGAAGGAACAAGAAAATGGTTGGCAATCAGTGCAATGATACCGACTGTAACAATGACTAAAAAGGCCATTCTCCAGCCAAACTGCTGCCCGATGAAGGTTCCAAATGGGACACCAGTAACGGTTGCTACCGTCAAACCGGTAAACATAAAGGCAATCGCGCTGGCCCTCCGGTTTTCAGGTACTAAATCAGCTGCAATCGTAGAGGCGATTGACATGAAAACACCATGGGAAAAGGCGGAAATTACACGGGCTGTAAGTAAAACACCGATACTTCCGGCACTCGCGGCAATACTATTCCCGATAATAAAAATAATCATGATCCAAAGCAGCAAAGCTTTTCGTGGCATCCTCGAAGTAAGGGCTGTAAGAATGGGTGCTCCAAAAGTTGCACCTAGAGCATATAAGGAAACGGTTAAACCGGCTGTTGTAACAGGTATGTGTAAATCATCAGCAATTAAAGGCAGCAGCCCCACACTGATAAATTCTGTGGTGCCGATAGCAAAGGCACTGACCGCTAAGGCGATTAATGCAAAGGTACTTCTTTTTTTATCTAGAGACATGATCTCTCCTCCTTTTGATTTGTAGGTTGATTGGCTTTTTATAAATATAAATGAATACTGTTATGCTCAACCCGCAAATGCTATTATGGAATAAATGGGTTTGAAAAAGAAGTACGTACTTTAAAGTAATATAGATACCAAAAAGTTATATAGGTACCTTTTAGTATCTATAAAAGGGAGGTCATTATGATAGAAAAGAAGAAATACAATATATCTGTAGAAGCAACGTTAGAAGTGATTGGAGGCAAGTGGAAATGCGTGATTTTATGCCATTTATTGCGAGGAAAGAAAAGAACAAGTGAATTGAAAAAGCTGATGCCGACTATTACGCAAAAAATGTTAACCCAGCAGCTGCGTGAATTAGAAGAAGCTGGAGTGATTAATCGAATCGTTTACAATCAAGTTCCACCCAAAGTGGAATATGAGTTAAGTGAATATGGATGGAGCTTGGAGGGAATCTTGCATTCGCTTTGCGATTGGGGTGAAAAACATATTACGAAAGTATATGGAGATAAATTCAGTGTGTTGGAAGAAAGTATTTTAAATGAGCATTTGAAGTAATGTCCTATTGTTTTTAATATTCATCCTGTGCTGAATCGTCTACATATTCCTAAACAGGTTGGAAACCTTAAAAACAAAGGAGGTTTTCCAGATGAAAAAGTATTTTATGATGTTTTGTCTTGCCTTTTCTTTATTTTCCTTAACAGGATGCGGTAATGATGAAAAGCCTGAAGAAGGTGAAGAAGTAGAAGACGTTGAGGAAGAAGATGAAATTGGCGACGGCGAAATTGATGATGAATAAAGGAGTGCTCATTTCAGGAGTGTCCTATAGAATGGCGCTGCTGTTACTGTAAAAAGTCACAAAGGATAAAATAGTATGTTAGACAAAGGAAAATGTCCTTCCTAAGAATGATGAGGGAATCCCTAAATGAAATGATGGGCTGCTAGCCATCCAGCAGCCCTAATCACAAAAAACACCCCCAAATTTTGGAGGTGTTTCAATTATTAAAAAAGAAAATGCGCTACAAGTGTAATAATTGGCAAGGTGATTAACGTTCTTTGGATGAAAATCACGAATAACTCCCAGAAAGAAACAGGGATTTTCGAGCCTAGCAGCAATCCCCCAACTTCGGACATGTAAATCAGCTGTGTAACCGATACAGATGCTACGATAAATCTTGTCATTTCGCTTTCAATCCCTGCACCGATAACAGATGGCAGGAACATGTCGGCAAAACCAACAACCAATGTTTCTGAAGCTGCTTTTGCCTCAGGAATTTGCAGTAATTCTAATAAAGGAATAAACGGCAAGCCAAGCCATTGGAAAAGCGGTGTATACTCGGCAATGATTAGGGCAAGAGTTCCAAGAGCCATCACGATTGGTGCCACGCCCATCCACATATCAAGAACATTTTTACCGCCGGAAATAAAGAAAGCTTGAAGACCACGGTTATGGCCGGCCTTTTTAAGTGCTTGCGCAAATCCCCATGTAAGCGGCGTATGACCTTCAGGAATATGATCCTCTGTATAGTCATCCGGTTTTTCTACATAATACGTATCTTTTTTACGAGAAAGCGGGGGAATTCTAGGTGCGATAAAAGCAGCCGCCAATCCTGCTCCCGTGATCGTTAAGTAAAACGGGACGAACATATGAGCAAGTCCAACCTGAGAAATGACGACAAGGCTAAACGTAATGGATACGACTGAGAAAGAGGTACCAATGATAGCAGCTTCACGTTTCGTGTAATAGCCTTCCTCATACTGCTTGCTTGTTAAAAGAACCCCAATCGTTCCGTCACCAAGCCAGGAAGCAATACAATCGATGGACGAACGCCCAGGTAACTTGAAAACCGGACGCATAATTTTTGTTAGCAGCGTTCCAAACAACTCAAGCAGACCAAAGTCCAATAGGAGCGGCAGGAACAAGCCGGCAAATAAAAAGACAGAGAAAAGTACAGGCAACAGGCTATTTAGAAGCAATCCTCCCGTATTCTCAGACCAAATCATTTCTGGTCCCAATTGGAAAAGTACACAAACGGCAAAAATTGCGCCAAGAATTCGTGCAGCAAACCAAACGGGCGGAACGTCGAGCAGCGTTTTTAAAAACGGATTTCGATTCATCACTGCTGGACGTACGGTTTTTATCAATAGTGTACCTAGCAGAGTAAGAATAATAATTCCCGTCATAATGGCCGGTAAGGAGTCAGCCAGCCATTCCTGTACTAGACCGGATAAAACGGCAATCGGAATGGTAATATTATCGTTATACGAAATCGGAACCATAAATAGAAAGATTCCAAGACATGATGGGAGCAGAAAGGTTAGAAGTCTTTTTAAGGACTTCTTTTTTTGCAGTTCTTGTTGTAATAGTTGTTCCAATTCAAATCATCCTTATTACATATTTATAAAACAGAGTTTATTTTAATTCATATTATCCATTTTGCCAACCCTATTTTCCAAACTAATAATTCTGTATTTTCAAGGCTTCCGAAATATTAAAAGATATTTCCTGAACTGGAATATTTGTATATAGAAAGATAGTAATTTTTTGTATAAAAGTAAAAAAGTTTTCGAGAGAATCCTACAAAGATAGCGCAGAAATCGTTTTTTCGACGACATTTGTAGAATGCATATAAATGGTAAAAACCTTTATATGAAAAGGTTGCACCAAATTTATACGACTCACACAACTAAAATCTTGTAAATTCATGTCGTTAGTCTGAAAATTATAAAAATAAAAAAGAGTGATTTTTTCATGGTATGATTCTTCCTGCGTATAAATGTTTGAAAATTTAAAGAAAGTGGTGGATTACTATGTTGGAAGAGTTAAAGAGTCATTTTGAGAAAGTGAAAAATCGTAACCCATTGCATGTTAATGAATTACTAGATCACATTCAAAGAAGATACATACATGGTGAATTATCCATCGTTGAATACAAACAGTTTTATTCTGTGCTTGATAAATTAAACGCACAAAAGCCAGATTCATTTATTTTTGCTTCAAATAGTTAATACTTCTTAGAATAAATATTTATTATTGATACATCGGAAAGAGAGGAATCTGTGTTGATTGACTCTCTTTTTTATGATTAAAAATGCTTATTTGGGTGTGTAAATCTACTTAAAACAAAAGTTTGTTAATAAAAACTGAATGAATAGAATAGCTTCTTTTATAGAATAAAATAATCTTTTCAAATACACATTACGTCAAAGGAACAATAAGTATTCGTAGAAGTGGGTTTATTTCTAATATTCTATTAAGTTATAATAAGAATAAAGAAATAACTAGGAGGATTGAAATGAAAAAACATTCTACTGAAGCTATTCCGCTGATTCTTGATTTCTGTCTCTGGTTAAACGAACATAATAAATCTCCCAATACGATTAAAACGTATAAGAGAGAATTGGAAAAATATCAAGAATGGCTTCAAGAGAAGAACAGGGATATCAATCACCTAGAAAAATCAGATATCCAATCGTATATTGATTATTTGGAAGAACAGCAGAAAAGTCTGGCAACGATAGATAAAACGATTGGAGCGATTCGGACTTTTGCTAAATTTTTAAAAAAACCAGAGCTCACGTTTGGGATCGAAATCAAACCTGTTGAAAAAAAGAATGAAATTGAGACTTTATCTGCTTTCGAATACAATCAGTTATTAAAAAAGGTAAAAGAGGATGGGAATCTTCGCAATATTACGATTGTGTATGTTCTTTTGCACACAGGAATCCGTGTTTCAGAATTATGCAGCTTAAATCGGTCTCATATTGATTTGGACAATCATGAATTAATTGTAGAAAAAACGAATGAAAAAAGAGTCATTCCACTTTCGCAGGAGGCGAGGGAATACTTGAAAAATTATTTAGCCTCGCATTCGGCAGAAGAAGCGGTTTTTGTTTCCAATGCAGGTGAACGTCTTACAGAGAGAGCTGTTCAATATATGCTGAAGAAATATCAAGTGAATCCCCAAAAGCTTCGACATACCTTCTGTCAGCGGCTCATTGATAATAAAGTGGATGTTGAAACAGTCTCTCGACTGGCAGGTCATAAAGATATTAACGTAACGAAAAGATATATTAAGTCGAGTATGAATAAACAAAAAGTGGAAGAAGCCATTAATGAGGCTTTTACAAACAGTCAAATTTGTTAATATCTAAATGCCTATCAATAAAGAACGCTGTTTTAGAAAGAACTCGGTTTTTTCTTGTCATTTAATAGAAAGGGCATAGAAGGGAAAGTCCTTCTATGCCTGTTTTCTGTTAATCAAACCAAAACGGTTTTCTTTTGCTTTCACGATCTCCGCCATGATGATCATGCTGCTTATGCTTATGATCATCATGGTGTTTATGTTCGTGATGCTTATCGTCATCCTTTTTAATAATAATGATATCATCTGCGTGGATGATGACTTTGTCTACCTTAATAATTAAGTTTCCATCGTCATCAAATATTCCTGCTACATTCCCTTTATCAAAACGAATGTGGTGATGTTGTTTTTCTTCCACACAACTTTCCCCCTTTCATCCTTATAAAATAAAATATGCTTCTAGTAAAGAAATGAATGGACAAGTACTATAAGGCGGTCGTCCATTTTTCTGTTTTTTCAAAAATAGTGTAATTGAATTGGTGGAGATGTTCTCTGCAAATTGAATTATAGAGTAGGGTGGGATGTTTGTGGATGCTGATTTGTTCAGTTACAATAAAATTAATTTGAAAAAAAGGGGATGGTGGAATGAAGATTGCTTTTATCTCGGATATCCATGGAAACGCTAATGCGCTTGATGCTGTGTTAAAGGATATCAAGGGTCGGGCCGTTGATAAAATCTACGTTCTAGGAGATATCTGCTATCGAGGACCGGAGCCGCAGCGTTCAATGGATCTTGTCCGTGCATTACATACTGAGGTTATTAAAGGAAATGCAGATGAATGGGTCATACGTGGAGTGAAGAAGGGGGAGGTGGCAGATCACGCGCTAGATATGATGAATAAGGAAAGGGAATGGATTTGTGCCCATTTGAATGCGGACGCTATTGAGTATCTTCAGGGTCTCCCGACAGAATTAAAACTTGAGGTCGAAGGTGTTTCTATTCATGCCTATCACGCGACACCAAGCAGTCTTTTTGATATTGTTCTTCCCCATGAAAATGAAGAAATATTAGAAAGAAAAATGATGGTTCAAGCGGCAGATGTTTATGTCTATGCACATATTCATAGACCGTATATTAGATATTTAAATGGAAAATGCATAATTAATATAGGAAGTGTCGGGCTTCCGTTTGATGGAAATGCTAAAGCTTCGTATGCTCTTCTGGATATACAGGATGGAAGCTGTCAAACATCGATTGTGAGAGTAGCATATGATGTAAACCAAACGATTCAACAATTTGCAGAGTCCGATTATCCAAATCGTAATCAGCTTGTTTCTATTTTGAAAAATGCTGGGATATAACTATAGAAAAAGCTCCTGCGCAAGTCTGTGCAAGGAGCTAATTTTATAATTAAACTGGAATGGAGATGGTAAATGTTGTGCCTTTGTCTACTTCACTATCAACCTTAATATTCCCTTTTACTTTATGAATAGTGCTATACACCATCAGCATGCCAAGGCCTGTCCCCTGATTTTTTGTCGAGTAATACGGCTTTCCTAAATGAGCTACCTGTTCCTTGGTCATGCCGATACCCGTATCTTTAATAGTAATGACTATGTTGTTCTTCCGTTCGAATACACTAACAGACAGTGCACCGCCTGTTTCCTCCATTGATTCAATTCCATTTTTACATAAATTGATTAAACATTGCTGCATTTGATTTTTATCATATTTTAAATGTAAGGTATTTTGAAACGAAAGATCCATCTCGACCTGGTGCATATGTGCATAGGGCTGCAGGATATTTTTCGTATACTCGGCTTCCTCTTTCAAGTTGGAATAGACCATATTTTCACTTTGTGGCTTGGAGAAGGTGAGAAAATCACTGACAATTTTCTCCGCGCGCTTTAACTCCTTTAAGGAGAAATCGATATAACCTTTTTCTTTACCTGGGATGGAATTAGACTCGCTGAGCAGTTGAAGAAAGCCATTCGTTACCGTCAACGGGTTACGGATTTCATGTGCTACACTGGCTGAGAGCTCACTAATTATATGGAACCGTTCTTTGTATAAAAAAGATTCACGCGCTTTTGTATTAGCGATAATCTTCTCAACTAAAAACATCAGAATAAGGGTCATAATAATATAGGTTGACAATGAATTGACAGCTAGGAGCCAGAATTCCCGATTTAATGGTACCTGAAAAGCAAGAGTGAATAGATAAAAGAGTATGGAGAAAAATGAGATCAAAGCGGCGAAATTAATTCTATGCCGCGGCTTCCATTGCCGAAATTTGTTGCTCCATACGGTGATAAACGGAAACAAAACGGTATTATACAAAAATGCTTCAATTGTGCCGTCTCCGCCAATAATAAAACGGTATATTATGAGAACAAGATAAAGGATAAAGGCATATTTATAACCACTGTAAAGAGAAACCATAATCAGTGGAATTAAACGTAAATCAAAAATAAATCCGACCTCTAAATAAATTGGAAACGACATACACAATATCATTGAAGCGGCGCCAAGAACAACAACAACTGGCATCGTTAACACATGCATTCGATTCTCAAAAAAAATAAGATAAGTCAAAACGGGTAAAAGCAAAAATAAAAAATTCAACAACAGGGACTCTAACAAGCAGGATACCCCTCCCATTATAAAATTACCGTACTAGCTATTCTATCATAATATTGAAAGCAAGTGACAAACAACAATGGCCTTTTTCGTCTGAGTCTAGAAAAAAGATAATGCTTTAACGCATTAACAAAGCGGGGGACAGTCCCCCAGCGCGTTAACGCACTGGGGGACTGTCCCCCGCTGCTTTAATGTGCGAAAGGCTACCCCTTGGATTCTTCAGTTTTTATTATTTGTTAAAGTTTATTTTCTCCGCTGTTTGGCCGAGTATGATGCTGGTTTCGGCTGGTTTGGTTTGAGCGATGATGCTTCCGTTTCGAATCGAGTATGTGACAGTTGCTTGTTTGCGAATGGCTTCATATTCGTTTTCTGCAGAGAGTATTATTAGGTTTGCCGGTTTGCCTTCTTCAATTCCATAATGGTCCTCGATTTGAAGGGTTCTGGCACTATTAGCCGTGATGAGGTCAATTGAGTTTACGATTTGCTCATAGCCCATCAATTGGGAGGCATGGATTCCCATGTGCAGTACCTGCAGCATGTTGCCTGTTCCAAGCGGATACCATGGGTCAAAAATATCATCATGTCCAAAGCAGACATTCAAGCCTGATTCCAGTAATTCTTTCACCCGTGTTAATCCTCTTCGTTTTGGGTACGTATCAAATCGGCCTTGCAGGTGAATATTCACAAGCGGATTGGAGACAAAGTTTAGCCCAGACATTTTTAACAAACGGAATAGTTTGTAGGTATATGCATCATTATACGAGCCCATGGCCGTTGTATGGCTGGCTGTTGTCCGGGCACCAAGACCGCGCTCATATGCTTCCTTGGCTACTACTTCGACAAATCGTGATTGCTCATCGTCGATTTCGTCACAGTGAATATCAACGAGACGGTCATATTTTTCAGCTAAATCAAATGCGATTTTCATCGAATCCACACCATATTCACGAGTGAATTCAAAGTGAGGGATGCCGCCGACAGCATCTGCACCCATTTTTAGAGACTCTTCTAAAAGCTCTGTGCCGTTCGGATAGGAGAGAATGCCTTCTTGTGGAAAAGCAACAAGCTGCAGATTTACATATGGTGACATTTCTTCTTTTACTTCAAGCATCGCTTTTAACGCCGTTAGTGTTGGGTCCGTTACATCAACATGTGTCCGAACATGCTGAATTCCTTGAGCAATCTGCCATTTCAAGGCTGTTTTCGCTCTTGTTTTTACATCCTCAAACGTCAGCGTTTCTTTACGCTCGGCCCATCTTTGGATGCCTTCAAAAAGAGTACCGCTCAGGTTCCACTCCGGCTCACCTGCTGTTAAGGTTGTATCCAGATGGATATGCGGCTCAATAAAAGGCGGGAGGATAAGAGATCCCGCCGCATCGATTACTTCATGGCCTGTCGTCTCGACAACAGCCTGTGTAATTTTTGCCATTTTTCCGTCCTCAATCACAAGAGTCCATAATCCCGTTTTTCCACGAAGCGTTGCATTTTTAATAATCATTTATTAACTCACCTTTTCATTTAGTTTACGTACTGACTTAGCTGCGAATAAAGGTGCACTTTTCATAAGGATAATATAAAGGATGATGGAGCCTGCAAGTCCGTTAATTGGCGCGATGCCAGGCAGTAATTCTGCGGCAGCTACACCTCCGGCCCATGCAAGAATGGCCATCCAGTTCACGGATTTAAAGGTCATTTTTTTAAAAGCGACTTTGTATTTAGCTCGGTTTAGAAAGAAATAATCCGCAATGATAATGGCTCCGATTGATGGAAGCGCAGACCCTAGTACAGTTAAGAATCCAGTAAAATTGTTGTAAAGCCACATAGCTGCGATGGTTCCAAGAACACCGTTGAATACGACAATTTTGTTTTTATTCCATTTTGTAATCGTTGTGTAGCCTAAGCTTGAAGCGTATAGAGCATTTTCGTTTGTTGTCCAAATATTTAGACCAAGTACGATAATCGCTGGTAAAATTAATCCTTGTAAAAACATGACATCTGAGATATCTGACTTGCCATATGTCATCGCTCCAACTGCGCCGAATAGGAACATTAATGAGTTTCCTAAGAAGAAGGCAATTACAGTTGCTGTTACGGCTGACTTTGAAGTTTTGGCAAAGCGGGTAAAGTCAGGTGTCAATGTTCCAGCGCTTACGAAAGAGCCGATACAAATCGTTAAGGCAGCGGCAATTCCTAATCCTTGAACCGGCTGATACGCCATTAATCCTTCCATACCACCGATTGTTTCTGTTGCTTCAAAAACAGAGTAGCTTCCTAAAATAGCAATGGCCGGTACGGCAACCATTCCAAGTATCGCTAAAGCCTTCATTCCATAAATCGCTGTTAAAGTCATTAAAATACCTGAAAGTACGATAAGCAGATATAAATTTATTCCGGTTACTTTATGAACAGGGACTGCAAACATTGCTACACCAACGCCGAACCATCCAACCTGAGTAGACGCTAGCAGAAAAGAGGAAAGATAAGAACCTTTTATACCAAAAGCATATTTTGTTAAAAGATGTGTCGATAACCCTGTTTTTGCTGAGATATGGGCGAGTGCACCCGTATAAATGCCAAGTAATAGATTTCCTGCCAGAACAACAAGCATAAAGGTTGTAAAGCTTAGTCCGTTTCCAAGCGTTCCACCGGCCCACATGCTTGCAGAGAAGAACGTTAACCCAAGCATAACCGCGAGTATTTTCCAAAATCCATTTCGATGTGATTGTGGTACAGGTGATAATGAGAATTCTAAATCTTTGTTTTCCATTCCAATTCCTCCAATAAAATATTTTTGGAACTGGTACCGACGTGTTTGGCAATAAAAAAAGGTTTATTGCCAGACATGACAATAAACCTCTTCTAATTATCCTGGGTTGATAGGTATAGCAAAATAAGGCATACCCCGCCTAGGATAAATATCCGTTGTCCTTGTCAGCCTCTCTGGACTGAATTAAAGGTACCAGTATTTAATTGAATTTATTATTGCAGGAAAAAGATAGACTGTCAACAGAAAATAATCTAATAAATTAAACTTTCTATTAAAAATTCATAGATTAGCGTAGAAGGCTATAAAAAAACAGGCACCTAAATGGTACCTGTCTTATCGTCTTATTTGTTTAACAGCTTTGCATACCTGATAAAACAAAGCCGCGATATTCATTGTAATCTAAAGTAAGGCTAGTTGTGTATTCAATAAGATCCTGTTCTATGGCAATTTGAACACCATTGATCACTTCAACTTGATCATTTGCTTGCGGCTCATCCAGAGCCACTCCAATCTTAGGGCCTCCTCAGCCATAGCCTGAAAAAAACAGGCGAACACTAGATTGGTTCTCTGACGCTAACAACGAGACTAGCTCATCACGTGCAATATCTGTAACCTTCAACCTTCTCCATCCCTCTCTAACAGTCATAAATCATAATATGAAATTAATAATATACTATATAAGGTATACCGTAAAGCAGCTTGTCCTTCGGGGTCACTTTAACACACTAAAGCACTGGGGGACTGTCCCCCAACTCTTTAAAGCGATAAAGCAAATATTGTTTCACACTTTTTTCTTTTGTGCATATGATATTGGGGATTGATTCTTGCCTGGGAGGGGATGACCATATGTTTGAGCGTAAAAAAAATGACCGTAATGATCGGTTTGGAGAGTTAATGAGGCCTCTCAATCATTTTTTCAATGAAAAACCTGTAAAGGGATTATTACAGCAGATGGATGAGTTGTTTCAAAAGCCTTTCTTTTTCAGTTCTTCATTCAACGTGGATGTCACAGAAACAGAAAATGAGTATCGACTAACTTCTGAGCTTCCGGGTATTAAGCGGGAACAAATTGACATCGATATTCTTGATCATTACGTAACAATCTCTGTTCAATCCTCCGAGTCCTTAACCGAAGAAGATGAGAATCGCGTTGTTGTCAGGCGACAGCAGTCAATGCAACGGTCAAGCAGAACGATTTCATTTCCACAGCCAATCGATGAGAAAACAGTAAAAGCTTCTTATAAAGACGGAGTGCTGCAAATCATTGTCCCAAAACAAAGAGGAAGAAAAATTCACTTAGAATAGAACGTAAACAACAAGCAGGAGAGAAGACTGCTTGTTTTATTATTGTCCTTTAAAAAGGAGTCCTATTATTTTCCTGTAACTGAATTCTAATGTTACGTTAACCATTTGAAAAAAGTAAACACCGTATAAAAATAAAAATAAAAATTCAGCCCATTTTTTTGTCACCAAAAGCCCAAAATTGTATAAACTGTTATAAAGGAATAAGAAGGTGATTAGATGCTTCTGCAAATAGCCCTTTACCTTTTAATCGGCTTCACCGTCTTATGGTATTTAAAGGCACAGCCCCTCAAAACCATTTTAAAAGAAGTCTACTTTGTTATCCTCTGGCCATTTTTCCTTCTCCTTCAATTCGTTGAACTCGTCGACAATGTCAAAAGAAACCGGGAATGAAGAAAAAGAAGCCTGGAATTTTTAGAGTTATCGTTAAAGCAGGTGGATGTTCTTTTCAAGCTAAGCTTTCTAAGGTTCCTACAGTAATATTATAAAGACATTCAGGAAAAATAGAACATCATGTTTTTTTAAGAATCTGTTAAATAAAACAGGTTCTTTTTTGTTGCCTGTGATAATTAATTGTGACGACCTCTAACACACTGTAGCATACCTATCTCTACGGTCTATCACGTGTTTATGCTGGACCAAACACATGGACGAATACGCTGCAGGACAACAATCAACGGTTAGTTAAATAGTTGTCGAAAAAATGTGTTTCATTAACAAGTCGTTTCGCAATTCATAAAGGAATAAATATGATACTATTTTTCTTACATCTCATGTAAAAGGAAGGCAAGTAGGTTATGAAATTATTAAGTATCCACCATATTGCAATTATCTGTTCAGATTATGAGAAATCTAAAGACTTCTACATAAGAATTCTAGGTTTTACCCCCATCCGAGAGGTTTATCGGGAGGAGAGGGATTCCTATAAATTGGATTTGAAAGTGAACGGTCACTACCAGATTGAATTATTTTCGTTTCCAAATCCACCGGCACGCCCAAGCTACCCAGAGGCAGCAGGATTGCGTCATATTGCGTTTGCCGTAGAGGATATTGAAGAGACAGTGAGCTATTTAAAGGGGCAAGGTGTTGAAGTAGAACCAATCAGGATTGACCCATTTACGAGAAAAAAATTCACGTTTTTAACCGACCCAGATGGATTGCCGATTGAGATTTATGAACAAGAAGCGAAAGCAGATGATTACCAAACATAAGGCAGGGGAGCGGAAATAGAAATCTGAAGCGAGAACGTAAAATAAGGGATGCGGACCGTGAAACAACAAGAATAGGAGGCAGAGTACCACCCTTCTGCCTCTTAAAAGGAGGATTAAAATGGAAAAACAGACGAATCAAAAGTCAGTTATTTGGGCATTGTTGATTGCGACGTTTCTTACGGCGATTGAGGGGACGATTGTGAGTACGGCGATGCCGGTGATTGTTGGAGATCTAGGAGGCAGTGAGCTATATACGTGGGTCATATCTGTCTATTTATTGGCAATGGTGATTGGCACACCTATTTTTGGAAAAATGGCTGACTTATATGGAAGAAAGTTAATGTTTACGCTGGGCGTTATCATCTTTGTCGCTGGTTCGATGCTTTCAGGTCTAGCGCAGACAATGGAACAGCTGGTCTGGTACCGTGTGATTCAAGGAATCGGGGCAGGTGCCTTAACGACCATTCCATTTACCATTATTGGTGATGTATTTGCCTTTGAACAGCGGGCAAAAATCCAAGGGATGATTAGCTCTGTCTGGGGAATTTCCGGGATTATCGGGCCATTGGCAGGCGGCTTCATCGTTGATTATGTATCCTGGCGCTGGATTTTCTTTATGAATCTCCCGTTTGGCATCGTCTCCTTGGTTCTGTTATGGGTAGCCTTACATGAGCACTTGGAAAAGAAAAAGCAGATTATTGATTATCCAGGCATTTTTACATTTGCCATTAGTATGACCTCGTTTCTCTATGCGTTAACGTTATTGAAGGAGCAAAAAGAACTCACAGGCAGTATCATCCTGCTGCTGGCTGTCGCGGTGGTAGGAATCGGATTGTTCTTCTGGATTGAAAAAAATTCAAAAGAACCTATGCTGCCACTTTCTTTATTTAAAAATAAATTCATTTCTGTTGCGAATACGGCCAGTTTTCTGTTCGGTTTTATTCTCGTAACCGTTACCTTTTATATTCCTTTATGGGTCCAAGGTGTGAACAACTTAAATGCAACCATTTCCGGCATCTCCATGCTGCCTATGTCCATTACCTGGCCACTCGGAGCTGTATTATCAGGAAGATGGCTAGCCAAATCATCAGTTGGAAAAATTGCCGTTACAGGTATTTCCGTCGTATTGGCGGGAACCTTTGGTTTAATTTTCATGCAAGAGGATACAACGATTGCGTATATGATGGTCCTGACAGCTATTCTTGGTTTTGGTTTTGGATTAGCGCTTACTGCTTTTACCGTTGCTGTCCAATCAGCAGTAGAGTGGAAGCTCCGTGGAGCGGCAATGGGCTCCTTTAATCTCTTGCGAAACCTCGGTCAGGCAATTGGAATTGCCGTATCAGGTTTATGGCTAAGCGATGAACTATATGGGCATGCACTAGCTGATAGCTTGCACACCGTATTCATTATCCTAGTCGTGTTGGCAATCGGAGCCCTTCTCACAGGAAGCATACTCCTAGGCAAAAATGGGTTATCCTTATCAACAGAAAAACAGTAGATACGATAAGATATAAAGGTCGGTTTTCCTGATTTTAAATCCGAATCAGGAAATGCCTCCCATCCATTTTTCCTGACCGCCCAATAGGAATCAAAGAAGTCCATGCGAAGAGAAATCTCTGCTTGGACTTCTTTTTTTTGAAAACATGGGAGCCGTTTTCCTCCGAACATTCGACAAAACTTTTGTAGAAAAATGTCGGTAGTTTGAATTTTTTTAAAATAAAATACAATAGGTTTTACATGTTATACTGATTCCAACATAAACAAGTTGATAAAATACTAAATGAAATGAGTGGATGAATAATGTTAGAAGAATTAACAAAGCGTTTTGAGTCTGGTAAAAAGCGTAACCCTTTACATGTTAATGAACTATTAGATTATCTGCAAAAAAGCTATATTTACGGTGAGTTATCAATTGTAGAATATAAGAAATTCTTCTCAGAGCTTCACAAGCTTGAAGCTAAAAAGCCAGAGCAGTTTGTTTTTTCTGCAGCAATGTAACAAAGGGTTTGTAATCTTCAATAATAAATTCCACACTATTTTATACTCATAGAAAAAAGAGAAAGACCTAAATGGTACTTTCTCTTTTGTTATATTAATATAATAAAAACGTAGAGTTAAACCACATTTTCCCGCCCATAAAGGGTTTTGAAATAAATATTGGTTTTTTCCTTAGCAAACTGAAAGGCATCCATTTCCGTCTTGCGCTCTTTATAAGGTAATTTCTTGTCATGTTCAAAATGATGTCGAAAGTCAGCGTCCAAATCCTGCATCACATGGCGGTATTCATGGAAAAGGGTTTCAATGAGGGTTTCGTATTCCTCATAATGGAAAATAAAGATAATCCCGAGCTCCCGCCAATAAATCCCCGCAGCAAACCGCAAATATTCGTCCTCATCATGGCCTAAATCACTGATAATTTTATTTGCCTCCCGAATGGAACAAAAAATAACAGGAATGGGAAACGTTGTATCTAAATGGTCGTGAATCTTATGATAGATAGAAGGAATATTCCATGGGAAGTCATTGTCTAAAACATACCAGCACTTATATTGTTGAAGGATCGTACGCTTCTGCAAAACTTCGGTTAAAGTCATAACTCCAGCCCCCAATCCAAGAAAATCAACATGCTACTATCATATAGCCTATAGGTGCAGGTTATACCTTTTGAATAATATTTCCATTGTTAAAATAATTCTAAAAGCAGTATAAACTATGGCAATGTCAACAAAATTTATAAAAGAAATGCTCCCAAAAGGTAAGACGCTATTCGTTTCATCAGTAACAACTTTTCTATAACGACCTGTATTAGCAGCTAAATCAACCATGTCTTTTAGAACTAAAAGGGATAATTTTTACCCCACTCTTAACGGGCAGTAAGCCTCTCACCTCAAGATTCTGAAGATGTAAAGAAGATAGGTGGGAGATTCAACTGCCTGTAAAGGTCCATTCGTGGAATCACGGACTAAGAACGTCACATTTGTGGCAACGTCTGTGTGACCCACATCCTGCGGGCCTAAACTAACCATCAGTGGGGGATGAAGAAAAACCCCCGCTGATGGAAGTTTCGCTTTATCATTGTTCAATAATTGGGATAAACTAATACTAAACTTATATAAGGAGAAGAAGTCATGTTTAATGAAGAGTATGAACGGCTGTTGAAAAAATCCGTTGAGGTGGCGCCAGATTGGTTAAAGAAGGATGTCGAAAGCATTGTGAGTAAGGAGCCACATGCGGGCATCAGCTACTTAATCTCAGAGTTGCATCACACCTACACATTTAGCATCAGACATATCTTATCGGCAAGCCATCTGTCGAGTGAGTGGTCACAGGTTTCAAGAGAACGACTGAACTTTATTGATAATAATATTGATGTGATTGCTGCTCTTTATAATGAAGAAAAGATACATTAACCATACAAAGAAGATATGTAATGTAAACGATTGAACCGATTTATTTTTTCGGTTCTTTTTTTATTTAAAGGCTTTGTTCATTAACATTGTTGATTTTGAATCATCTAAAGCTGTAGGCTTATCAACATTATTTGCTAACAAAGCTTATTTAAAAACAAAGTATTCGTTTCCCTTCAAAAGGCTTACATATAAAAACAAGTTATGGAATTATTACATAAATATTCTATTTAAATTATGCAACCAATTATTATAAAGCCAACTCAAATCTTATGTTATTGAAATGGATAATTTTCATAAAAAGGACAAAAACTTGTGATCATTTTATAAAAGCAACCAGATTCTATAGAAAAGTAACAGGAAGATTTATAAGATATGAGTGTGTTAATTAATGTGAATCTATTCACATGATAGGAGATGACATCAATGAAGAAAAAAAGCATGTTAGTTATGCTCTTCTTGAGTATTTTCATGCTTATTGCAGCGGGATGCGGAAGCAACAACGCGAGTGAGCCGCAAAAGGAAGAACCGAAAGAAGAGAAAAAAGAAGAAGTAAATAAAGAAGAAGCCGTTTCAGGTGCATCTAAGGAAGGCACCTATACGCCTTACGAAGAACTTCAAGACAGCTATGACATCGTTATTATTGGTGCTGGCGGTGCCGGAATGACTGCTGCTTTAGAAGCAAAGGCAAATGGCATGAACCCAGTTATTTTAGAAAAAATGCCAGTTGCTGGTGGAAATACATCAAAGTCCTCATCAGGTATGAATGCATCCCAAACAAAGTTTCAAACAGAACAGGGCATTCAAGATAGCAATGATAAATTCTATGAAGAGACATTAAAAGGCGGTAAAGGAACAAATAATCCAGAATTGCTTCGTTTCTTCGTGGATAATTCCGGCGCTGCTATTGATTGGTTAGACTCTATCGGTATCCGTCTGAACAATATCACAATTACAGGGGGAATGAGCGAAAAGCGTACACACCGTCCTGAAGATGGTTCTGCTGTAGGTCAATACCTTGTAAATGGTTTAGTGAAAAATGTAGAAGAGAAGCAAATTCCTCTATTCGTTAATGCTGATGTAAAAGAAATCACGCAAAAAGACGGAAAAGTAAATGGGGTAAGAGTTGTGTTCAATGAAAAAGATGAAAAAACAATTACAGCAAAGGCTGTTATCGTAGCATCCGGCGGTTTTGGAGCTAATATGGATATGATTACTAAAGTTAGAAGTGATCTAGCTGGCTATGTAACAACAAACCAAGTTGGCAGCACGGGTGACGGTATTCGTATGATTGAAGAGTTAGGCGGTACAACAGTGGATATGGACCAAATCCAAGTTCATCCAACTGTACAACAGGAAAAATCCTACTTAATTGGTGAAGTCGTTCGCGGTGAAGGAGCCATCCTTGTTAATGCAGAAGGAACAAGATTCCATAACGAAATGGATACTCGTGATAATGTAACTGCAGCGATTAATGCATTACCAGAAAGAACGGCATGGCTTGTATTTGATTCTGGTGTAAAATCTCGTGCGAAGGCCATTGAACAATACGAAAAAATGGGCTTTACTGTTCAAGGTGACACAATTGAAGCGCTTGCTGAGAAAATGAATGTTCCAGCAGAAGAATTAAAAACAACTCTTGATACTTGGAACACTGCCGTAACAAATAAAAACGATGCAGAGTTTGGCAGAACAACAGCAATGGACAATGCTTTATCAGGTGCTCCATACTATGCAATTAAAATCGGCCCTGGAATTCACTATACAATGGGTGGAGTTATCATCAACACAAATACAGAAGTATTAAATAAAGATGGACAAGCAATTCCTGGTTTATTCGCAGCGGGTGAAGTAACCGGCGGATTACATGGACAAAACCGTATCGGAGGCAACTCTGTAGGTGAAATTATTGTTTTTGGTCTTCAAGCAGGGGTAAAATCTGCTGAATTTGTAAAAGCACAATAATTTAGTTGTTCATATTAAAAAACGAAATATGTGCACAGGCTGCAGGAACACTTTCAATTGAAAGTGTTCCTGCAGTTTTTTTATCCCACTCTTAACGGGCAGTAAGACTCCCACTTCAAGATTCTGAGGATGTAAAGAAGATAGGTAGGAGATCCAACTGCCAAAGGTCCATTCGTGGAATCACAGACTAAGAACGCCACATTTGTGGCAATGCCTGTGTGACCCACATCCTGTGGGACTCAACTAACCATCCAGTTCCGCTTAGAAAAATGTTCTTCATAAAAATAAAAAAGGACAATTCCTTTTAACAGAAAGGAAAAGGTCCCTCGTTATAAATCGAAGGGACAAAATATCTTCTCCTCACGAGGCAATTGTCCTTTACAAAGCTCAACATTAATAACAACTCTTTTAAACGGTCACAACAGAACCTTTGTTACATATCTGCGATTCGAACACATAAGCCAACTCAAACCCATCCTTCACAGCCGTTGACAAGGACCCCGGATGATTGATGGCATCGCCAATCACAAAGACGTGATTAAAGTGCAGACGATACAATTCTTCTAATGGGTTATATGCTTGTGTTCCCATTGCAATAACCACATGATCCATTTCAACCTCTCGCTGCTTACCTGAAACAGAATCTTCTATCATTACGGCATTTGGCTGAATCCGTAAGACATGATAATCTGTGAGGATTTTGACATTTGCTCTTTTCAACCGATTCATCAGGCGTAATCTTGTTGGAGCACTGATACGATTGCCAATCGCCGTTGGAAGCTCAATAAAGGTGACGTCGTTCCCCTTGCCTGCGAGCTGGTCGGTAATACTAAAGCAAATCATTCCGCTGCCCATCACGACTATTTTTTCTTGATTGAAGTATTTATGGTGTGAATAGACATACTCATAGCCGTAGATATTCGGCAAGTCGATTCCAGGAATATTCGGGATATAGCCTTTTGCGCCAGTTGCTAGTATAACGGCATAGGGATTCATCGCCTTAATCTTGTTAAGCTCAGCTTCGGTATTTAGCCGGATATCAACACCGAGACGTTTCAATTCATTCCGCTCAAACTCAATAAACCAATTCATTTTTTCCTTATGGAGCGGTTTGCTTACCAAATGAAGCTGTCCGCCTAGCTTATTGTCTTTTTCAAATAAGGTAATCTTATATCCTTTTTGGGATAGAACCCTTGCTGCTTCCATACCGCCTGGACCGCCGCCAATAATCACAACATGTCGTTTTTCTTGAATCGGTGTCAGCTCATCAAATTCCATTTCACGTCCAGCACGTACGTTGATCGCACATTGGACATGGAGGTTCTTACTGACTGATCGGATGCAGTGCATACAGCAAATACATTTGCGAATTTCACTTTCACGGCCTTCCATCACTTTAAGGACCCACTCAGGGTCTGCAATTTGCCCGCGGCCGATTGCGATAAAGTCTGCTTTGCCATCTGCTAAAATTGATTCCGCAAATTCCGGCTCACGAATGACGCCGACCGCGATGACGGGGATACTGACTGCCTTCTTTATTTCTTCAGCAAGATAAACTCTCCAGCCTTGCTCATATAATGGGGACTCGATGATGGTTTCAAATGATTCATATGTTCCAGCGCTGGCATGAATAGCATCCACTCCTATCCTTTCTAAGTGCATGCTGATTCTTTTTCCCAGCTCAACATCTATGCCGCCATTGACAAATTCATCGACACTCAACCTTACTGTGACAGGATAATCACGCCCGCATTTTTCTTTAATGCCAGCAATGATTTCATCTAAAAAGCGCATTCTGTTTTCAAAGCTTCCTCCATATTCATCCTTTCGAATGTTGGTAAGAGGACTCAAAAACTGATTCACTAAATACCCATGAGCAGCATGAATCTCAACTCCATCCGCACCGGCTATCTTCGACCTGACTGCTCCCATAATAAATTTATTCACTAGTTCTCTCACTTCCGCATGAGTCAATTCCCGAGGTTCCTCTCCGACTGCTGCGCTGACTATGGGACTAGGTGCAACAATTTGTCTGCCGTTAATGTATATTGAACAGGATTGACGACCGCCATGGTGAAGCTGGACAAACATTTTTGTGCCGTATTTATGCAAGGTATTAGCCAGACGATGAAACCCCGGAATGAAGCGGTCATCGTCAATCCTTGTTTGTACAGCTGATGCCTTTCCGTAATCGTATTCGATGGAGGTCATCTCAACAATGATTAACCCTGTACCTCCCTTTGCGCGCTCCTCATAATAACGTATTTGATGGTCGGTGATTTCTCCTTCTGCTCCAGATAAATTGGTCTCCATGGGCGGCATAACAATGCGGTTTTTCAACGCAAGCTTGCCGATAGTTCCTTTATTAAATAAATGAGTGT
This sequence comes from Niallia endozanthoxylica, assembly GCF_008710145.1. Taxonomy (GTDB): domain Bacteria; phylum Bacillota; class Bacilli; order Bacillales; family Cytobacillaceae; genus Bacillus_BD; species Bacillus_BD endozanthoxylica. The sequence goes on along the minus strand of NZ_VYKL01000046.1, from coordinate 17,481 downwards.
AATTCAAGTTGAGCCCTCCTAAAAAAACATCTATGTTAATTTATTCACAAAAGAAGCGGTAATAAAGATAGTCCAATTTAATTATAAAGGAATGAACAAGATGAATAATGCTATAAAAGTGACAATTAAGTGCCAAGTGGTTTTAGAAAGAAGGATGGGTGAATGAAAGGGGATTTTTGTCAATAAAACAACAGATAATGTCTAATTTTATCGTTTTTTCAGACATCTTGTGTCATTGTTAAATTTATTTGTAAGCGTTATCATTTGTTTATAAACTTTATTTCATAGTTTATAAACCTGGGAGGCACATTGATAAATGGGGTGTATTTGGGAGGATCTCCTTTTTTATCAATCATATAGACAGCAAGAGTAAGGTTCCATCGTTTTATAGAACATCTATGAAATAAACGAATTCTAGTAATGTATAAGGGGAGTGTTAAGGATGATGAATTTTAACGGTATTGAAAGAATGGGTCGTATTCAGCTAAGAGTACATGATTTTGAAAAATCAGTAGACTACTATACAAATGTTTTAGGTTTAGACATTACCGGTCGTGACGAAAATAGAGTCTATTTAAAAGCATGGGATGAATGGGATCATCACAGCGTTATCTTAGAAAAGTCTGACTCCGCCGGAATGGAACATATGGGTTTTAAAGTGACAAATAATGAAGTTTTAGATACATTAGAAAAGAAAATTGGGGATTTTGGCTGTACGATTGAGCGTATTTCCAATAAGTCGCGTGTTGGTGAAGGAGAAGCGATTCGTGTTCACGTTCCATCAGGCCATAAAATCGAATTCTATCATGATATTGATTATGTTGGTGTTCCAACGGGCAGGCTTAACCCGCACCCATGGCCAGATGGATTAAGAGGAATTTCTCCGCATCGACTTGACCATGCATTGTTGTCAGGTGATGACATTGTCGATACAAAAAGATTATTCAAAGATATACTAGGGTTTGTAGAAACGGAAAAAGTTGTGACTGTTGACGGGGAGCAGTTAATCGCTACTTGGCTTACAACAACCATGACTGGACATGATATTGCCATAATCAAAGGTCCTGTTGGAAAGTTACACCATGTGGGCTGGTATTTAGAAAGCTGGCACGATATTTTAAAAGCCTCTGATATTCTTTCTCGTAATGAGATTGAAATCGACGTAACACCGACTCGACACGGAATCACAAGAGGTCAAACGATTTATTTCTTTGATCCATCTGGTAACCGCAACGAAGTGTATACTGGAGGATATGCAGTGTACTCAGACTTCCCAACAATTACTTGGACAGAGGATAAACTTGGCCAAGGCATCTTCTATCACCGCCGTCAGTTAAATGAAGCCTTCGGTTCTGTATTTAGTTAATCATAAAAGGGAGATTCTTCGTTATGAGGAATCTCTCTCTTTTTGATAAAAAGCAGGTTTAAGAGGTTTCGAAGGTTTCGGAACAGTATTGCGAATGCCTTCGCAACGATGTTTTGAATCCTTCGGAACCTCACCAGTTTTCAAACCTCAGATTAAAGATGTGACCTGCAAATCCGTAATTAAAAATACACCATACTCGAATTTTTTTACCGTATAGATATTTTCAAAGTCCATGACTTGTTCTCTATCCTCATTTCCGAAATAGACAGCAAATGACTCTTGTACTGTAATCTGATACGTATCTTCTCCAACCGGTGTGATGCTTCCAATGTCATAATAAAGCAGGCTCTCTTTAATATTTCGGTTATATGTTTCCAGCACGTAGTCTGCCTGGTCATGATAAAAGATGCTCTCTGGGTCAATTAAATGCATAATATAAATAAAGGCACCCTCATTAACAGCTAATGGATAGTTAGCCATATATTCATCCATCAACATCATCATTTGCTGCTCTTCTAGCTCTGAAGGTCCTTCTTGGGACGAAGCAGAAGGGAGAATAGCAGGAACGGCAGGGTCTTCATGTTCACTTTCTGTATCCTTTTCGCTAGAAGGGGGAGGTGCCGGTTGTTTGCCTCCGCCAGTCTGAATCTCTCCATTAGGTTTATCCTTATTCGGATTGGTTGGTTTAGGAGACTCTTCTTTAGGTGTTGATTCCTTTGGGGATGATTCCGTTCCATTTCCTTGATTTTGAACGTTTTCTGCAGCTGCCTCTTCTGTTGCTGAATCCTCACTCGACGTGTCTTTATCGGAACACCCAGCTAAAATAAATAACAGAACTAATAACATCATCATACCATAGTGTTTTTTCATCATCTTCACCTCTGAATAATTAGAGCAATTGGATATTTGGGGAGGGAACGAAAAAAGGTCAGTCAGCCGAAAAAGGCCCCAACCCTATCCTATTCTGGGTGGATGATATAATATGCTAGGATATTCCGTGAAAAATTAAAGAACTTCGTGTGCAATGGAATCAAAAAAGGCGCTAATCCCGGCTCACAATAGAGTATGGACTAGCACCCCAGGTCAATCTTAATCCAGCTTAGCAGACTGATTTTGTTTTCTTTCAAGCTCAGCCATAATTTCAGCATCTTCATAATTATCTCTTGTCACCTTTTGCGTTAGGATCGCACCAACGGCAACTAGAATCATAACGGCAAGATAATAACCTTTTTCGTTTAATTCAAGTGAATCCTCATTGTAGAGTCCGATACAAAATAATAGAATACCAGCAATCAGTGTAAAATAAGACAAAATGGTGAAGGCTGGTGTATTGCGGCGTCTGTATTTATGCATGTTTTCCCTCCGTATTAAACAATAACTACTATTATAATAGTAAGTATAAAATTAAATGGATCATACCACAAGTTTCCTTTGGAGGATAGATAACCTATTTCCTATTTAAACACCTGTATCTTGTCTATTGGAGTTGCTCAACTTCTCTTCTTTTTTCATGGACTGAATATATCCGTACGTCATCGTCCGCCACAGCCATTCAAACGGACCAAAGCGAAAGTTTTTCATCCATACATAGCTGAACAGAGTTTGAGCCGCATAGATTACTAGACAGATAAGCGTTCCAGTCGCTAGGCTGACTTTGCCGTAAAAATTTAGACCTAAGAAAATCCCCACGGAGATAAATGTTTGTAACAGATAATTCGTTAAGGCCATTTGCCCAGTGTAGCCGAGCGGACGGAGAAACCTCTGCCAAAACTCGCGGCGCAGCATGAGTGTTAAGGATGATATATAGAAGAAACATAGAGTTAAACCGCTAAGGCTGGTGAACAGGTAGATAGCATTTTGTTGATAGACACCAACGTCAATGACATCCATTTTATATAGAGCTAAGAATGTAACAAGTGGAATACTTAAGATTAACGCCGTCCACCAAACCTTTTTAATCATTGGCAGATGCGCGGAAACATCCTTGAACACACCCCTTTTTCCAGCATACAACCCGAATAAAAACAACGCCAAAATGTTGAACAGAGCAAAAGGAAGATTGGCTAAAAGCCGACCCATTTCTGTTTGCAGGCGGTAGGACACCCATTCTAAATAGGGTGCGTTTTCATACATATCCACGTATTCTCCAAGCTTAGCGGCTTCCTCTTGGTCAAGTCCCGCGGCAATTGATTCCATCTCTGTGGCAGGTATCAGAAACGGTGCGGAAATCAGAGCATGGAAAATAAACAATAAGCTAAATGCCCAGATCAAGAGTGTCTTTGGCTTTCTTTTATAAAAAAGAAGCAGAAGAAAGCCGGTAATCGCGTAGGTATGCAGGATGTCGCCATACCAAAGAAAAACGATGTGCAGGGCGCCGAATAATAATAGTGCGAACAGCCGTCTTGAAAACAATCGGTTAATTTTTAGCCCCTTTTGTTCAGCACGGCTCATAAATATGTAAAAGCCGAGACCAAATAAAAAGGAAAAAATGGTATAGAACTTTGTTTGGACAAACATTTGAAATAGCAAGTCAAGCCAGTAATTCACGCCGGAATAGTCCGGATAACTGACCATAAACGCCGGGGAATGGAAGGCTGGCATGTTGACTAGAAATATCCCGAGAAGTGCAAAACCCCGAATAATGTCAATCGTCACAATCCTTTCAGAGTTAGATATAGGTGCTGATTTCATCTCCATCATCTCCTGTTTAGAATTCCTGCAGACGGTGTTTCTTGCATAAGGACGTTTTTAGACAAAGTCTTTATGTAAGAAATGATCTGTGGTGTACGTTCCCGTGAATTCTTCTAAATCAAACATATGAATACTGTACAACATGGCTCTTCCAGCAACAATGATTTTTAACAAAATTTTCAAAAAAACATTTTCTACTTTGGAAGGCCAACATAGCCCGTACGAGGAAACAATATTCCTTTAACTAATATGCGTGAATAAGACTCTGTATGTTGAGTAGACTGGGGATTTTATCCAAAAAGAAAAAGACGTCTCATAGAACTAAATCCTTGAGGCGTCTTTCACCTTTTTCCAACGCTTATTTTCGATACCTTCGGCAGTAAGGGAAAGCATGCTGAGATGATTCTCTGTTTCAATAATATAATCTTTGTTAACCGGCTTGTAGCGAAGCAGATCTTTCCATAGGTAAGGTTTTCTTACTGCCTCTTCTTTTTCAACCGTCTGGATATGATAAGAAGGATCACAGTACCGAAGGATATCCTTATTTTTTCTTTTTAAAATGTTCACTTCAATAGCTAATTTTAAAAGCGAGCCCCAAATATCTGAAAAGCTCATATTTTTTAACGGACTGGATTTGACACTCCCACAGCTAAAGCAGTGGGATTCTTAACCCCACTTGCGTTAAGTCACCTTGTTTCTCAACAAAGCTCCTTAAGCCATAAGTTTTCCTATGTCGTTTGAATCTTTTGACTCAAAAGGGTTGCTTTAAAACGCTGTCTAGCAACCATTAGGCTAGCCCCGTCTGTCCGACGGTTAGAAGGCGTTTCCCTTCTTGGAAAATGTTCTTCGCAGCGTTTTCGTCTCGATCATGTGTAGCACCGCACGAACATGTCCATATACGTACCGATAAATCTTTTACTTTTTTATTTTTTGCTCCACAACTTGAACATATTTGGGAACTGGGAAAATGGGCCCCAACTACACTCAGCTGCTTGCCATACCATTCACATTTATACTCTAACATTCTACGAAACTCTGACCAGGATACTTCTGATATGGCTTTGGCTAGTTTTCCGTTCTTTAACATATTTTTTACACGCAGGTTCTCCATGCAAATGACTTGGTTTTCGTTCACAAGCGAAGTAGATACCTTGTGCAAAAAATCATTTCGTTGATTCACGATCTTTTCATGAATTCTAGCTACCTTTTTCTTTTGCTTGTACCAGTTTGAACCGCCTTTTTTTCTTCTTGAAAGGATACGTTGAGCCTTCGCCAACTTTTCCTCCGTTTTTTGGAACCATTTCGGATTTTTAATTTTCGTGCCATCTGAAAGGGTCGCAAACACCTTCAGCCCGACATCAATCCCTACTTCGAACATCGATCGTTGGACCGATTGAACCTCTTGTTCGGTCAACAACGACACAAAATACTTACCGGAAGGGGCTCTGCGTACCGTAGCCGAAAGGATTTTACCTTTCACTTCTTTACTTTTAGAGAACTTGACAAGACCTAATTTCGGCAGGCGAAGATAACCTTCTTTTTCAATACGAATGGTCGCTCCTGACTTTCCATAGTTACATTTTGATTTATAGGACTGAATTTCATTCCTTTTGCTTTTAAATTTAGGCTTTGCCTTTGTCTTCTCATAATAGCTTTTGAAGGCACTCCCTAGATGTTGAAGAGAATTTTGCAAAGCAGTTGAATCTACTTCATTCAACCATTGAATCTCTTTTTTCAGACCGGTTAATTCTTTTTGTTGTTTGGCTGCATGATAAAATTCAGATTTCCAAAGATTCTGATTTAACTGCCCGTTTTGAACCATTTCCTCCACGATGTACCAATAAGCATTTTTATCGTATTGTTGACCTAATGCCCAGTTGAACACATACCGACAGCAGCCAATCGTTTTGTTAATCAAAGCTGCCTGTTCTTTCGTCGGATATAATCGGAATTTATATCCCTTATGAAAAATCTCCAATTCATTCCCTCCCTTCCTTTTTATTGCCTATTACCATTATAACAGAACATAGGTTCTTTTTTTAGCGTTATTTTAATAAAAATTAAAAAAGGTCAAACGATCAACCTGTCAATCGACACGCCTAGTTTGACCTCACTCTCATCTCACGACTAAAGCCGTGGGCTTTCTCGTTCGGGAGTTCTGTAAATTGTTTTACCTTCAGTTCACGGCTGTCAGAGAAGGTCACGGTCGAAAAGACAGATGAGCCGTAATGGACATCGCCTGATAGAATGATACATTCACTCGGCCCCCAATTTGCTGCCTGCTCAAGGAAGTTGGTAAAGCCTCTGCCGTTATATTTCCAAGCCTCAAAATCAAAGGTAGTCTGGGTTTTCATCCCTAGTAACCTTAGGGGATACACATAATCATGTAAAAAGGTTTCGATTAGACCCATGCCGTAGACAGGAGGAGCGGAAACAACGATAAGTGGACGACCGGCCCTCCATCCGCTGTCATACAGCTGCTTGGTCACCTGCTGCCATTCTCTTTGATTGATTAGCTGAGGGGGCTGGGGAGTATCCTCAATGATTCTTCCCAAGCTTACAGGCTTTGGTTGAAGAGCATAATCCCGCTTTGTTCGGGTATCGAGAACAACGGCAGTCGGGATGGTTGGTGTAATAAAGTGCCATTGCTGTTCCTTCCATAGAAGTTCTATCCAATGATTATGATAGTTATGCATATCCCCTTTTCTAAGGCCGTGAAAGTAGTTGTTCATGATGGAAATAAACTCAGGACCAAATGCATCGGGGTCATTGCCCCAGCCTTGAAACGCCCAATAAGCGGACAAGCCGTTGGCAACCACATGTTTGCCAAGTGGTGCTTGCTCCACATTTTTTCTCCAGGTACTTGAGATATTCCAATCATCAGTTATATCATGATCATCAAAAATCATGTAGGAAGGGATATTTGCTAGCAGCCTTCGAACCTTATATAAAGAATACTGAATCGTTGTTAACAGTTCCTGTTGTTCATTGTAGCGATCTTTAAGTTGTTTGATGACCTGCTGCTGCTTCTTTGTGAACGGGTGATGGGCTTGAAAATGAAGATGGATATGGTTGTTTTCAAGGGCTTCCTCGAATGATTCGAATAAACCCTGTTCATAGGAGGACTCCCAGAGCGCCGGACTCCACGCGAGTAAGTACATCACAGCATACTCACCGAATTCAATGAGATGATTAGCGGCTGAAGATGAAGTAAAATGACAAAGATTTTCCATGATAAACTGCCTGCCGTTTATTTGGTGAATGGAGGTGCGGAGTGGTTCGTCGTTTAAATGACTGTCTAACGGCTCAAGCTGTTCCTTTTGTCCTATTAATTGTTCACCCAATTGGGAAATGACACGAATGATTGGATCAGGAACGTCGTCAGCGTATATTTGATCTCCCAGTAAAAATAGAGAGCCTGGCCGATCTTCGATATGGTCATACTGCTGGCTTATCTGATCATCGCCAAGAGCAAGAGTATCTTCACCTTTTCCATGAAGCTTGCGGCAGGATCCGTAAAGCAGTCTGCAAGGTTTTTCAGAGCTGTTCATGAAAAAGGTAGGATAGGTTAAATCACCATAAACAATGGAATTGGAGTGGTTGGGGGAAAGCCATCCAAGGTCCCCAAGGTGAAAGGATTCTTTATGGCTGTTGAAAAACAGATTATAGCCCAGTAATTGATCCTGTGGAAACGGTCCTTGAGCAGGGGTAACTATAAATAACCTCTTTCCAAATTGAATGGTCTCGGTGTTACTGTGAGTGTGGAGGTACTGCTCTGTCCAGTTTCCTTCGTTCCTTTTCATAAGAAAAAGCTCGGCGTGGATCCGAAAACGAGAGCTTGTTGCAATCCAAATAAAAATTTGAGTCGGCTCCACTCTGCGAATTAACGGTCCGGTTAACACGGTCGGAAGAGAAAACCCCATACAACCACCTCTTACAAATAGACTTGCTCTATCCTATGCCCGGAAAATAAGGCAGGTGTCTGTACATGAAGAAAGGTTTATCGTTAAAAGTGGTGTCAGGCACCGCAAAAAGACATTTTCTAGCGTTTTGTCTTTTTAGGGTGCCTGACATCATTATTTATATCTGCAGCTGTTTATTTCTTCGTTGTGAGATCCATGCTTCTAGTGTTCCTGATCCAAGGAGTACTCCAGATACAATAAGTACTAATCCGGCATAGTGAGCGGGAACGATTGCCTCGTTTAGGAATAAAGCGGCTCCTACTATAGAGAAGAAAGTATTTAAGTTCAAGAAAATCGAAGCTTCCGCTGGTCCCACCTGGCTGATGCAATAATTATAGACCGCGTGCCCAACTCCGGTGCCAAAAACAGCTGAAAGAAGGAAGACAATCCATAGGGACGGAGCTGCTTTTGTAATGGTGGCTAATCCGTTCGGTTCAAGTACTACGCTGATGAGAAACAGAATCATCGAGCCGAAAAATAACATATAACCTGTAAATAGAACCGGATTCATTGTTTTGGAGACTTTATTAATAATGAGAAAACTAATCGCCTGAGATAAAATAGCCATAAAGATATCCCAATCACCTATATTAATAGAACGAATGGTGCCTGTTCCAAATAAAACAGTAATTGACACTCCGATACCGCCAAGGAAGAATCCTACTAACGTCAGTGCTGTCGGCCTTTTTTTTAAAAAAATCATCGATAAAACAACGGTTAACAGAGGCCCCATTCCGAGAATCAAGCCTGCATTCGCAGCGGATGTTTTCGACAAGCCGTCAGCTAGAAAATAATGGTGGAGGACGACACTTAACAGGGAGCCTAACGCTATGTATATCCATTCTTTTTTAGCTGGTAAGCGGATATTGCGCGTAATGCCGAGCATAAAGAATACTACTAGCGATGCAGTAAAAATCCGCAAAGACGTAATGGTAATCGGAGCCCAGTTTTCCACGATGGTTTTTACCATGGACACATTGAAGCCCCAGACAATCATCAAGCCAACTAACATCAAATATATTTTCATTGCATTCATGGTGAACCAATCAACCTTTCAAGTGTTATCTAGATATTTTAACACTTTTCTGTGAATTTAAAATAAAAAGGCTTTTAGCCTGGTTAATTACCAATAAATTTTTTTGTTGAGGTTTGTAGAATTATAGTATAATTACTCCTGTGGTTTCAAATGGAATAAAAAACGCCTTATATGATAGAAAATGAGGTGGTAATTCCCAACAAGAAATTTTGTCAAAAGGGCGAAAAATTATTATTTGAAAAACAAAAACTTTTACTAGTAATTTACCATTAGGAAAGTCTTTGGTTTTTTACGTTTTTCGACTATAATAGAAACTATTGGGAATTTAGACTTATTTTGTAGAATAATAGCGACTGCTTCTTAATAAGAGCAGGAGCAATAAACACATGCACAATTAGGAGGGCCACATGGAAGAAGAAACGATAAGTTTGAGGGAATTATTTGCTGTTTTAAGAAAGAGATTATCAATGATTGTCATCATAACCGTGCTTGCAACTGTAGCAAGCGGTGTTGTCAGCTATTCCTTTTTAAAGCCGGTTTATCAGGCATCCACTCAGATTCTAGTCAGCCAAGCTGCGGCAGGATCATTAGCATCTATTGCAGGCATGTCATTTGATAATGATGCAAAATACATTGAAACGTACAATGTTATTTTAAAAAGTCCATATATTTTAGACCAGGTAATTGAAGAATTGGATTTAGATACATCTGCACAAGGTTTGAATAGCCATATAAATGTTACACAGGAAGGTGATTCTCAGGTTGTCAGTATTGCGGTCCAAAATGAAAACCCTGCAAAGGCCGTGACCATTGCAAACGAAATTGCAAAGGTATTCCAGCGTGAAATTTCAGCACTTATGAGGATTGATAATATTCATATTCTAACGCCTGCAGAGATGCCAGAAAATCCAACTCCAATTAAACCGCAGCCGGTGCTAAATATGGCGATTGCTCTCGTTGTCGGATTAATGGCTTCCGTAGGGATTGCCTTCTTATTAGAATATCTTGATAACACGATTAAGAATGAACAGGATATTGAGAAGTTACTTGGATTGCCGGTACTTGGAGCGGTTAATACAATTGAATTAGAAAATCAAAAAAGTACTGCCAATAAATCGTCAATTATGAACAATAAGGGGGGTGCAAAGGTTGAAGTTTAAGAAAAAGGAAAAAAATAAGCTTCCAAATAAAAAGTCCTTAGTTACCTTCCTAAATTCCCGTTCACCGATTTCTGAACAGTACAGAACGATTCGGACAAATATCCAATTTTCATCTGATTTAGGAATTCGTTCAATTGTTGTCACTTCTTCAGCACCGGGGGAAGGGAAATCAACAACGGTTGCGAATTTAGCGATTGTGTTTGCACAGCAAGGGAAGAAAACTCTTTTGATTGATGCGGATATGCGTAAGCCGACCGTTCATTATAAATTTAACGTCGAAAATCAAAAAGGTTTAACACATGTTCTAACAAAACGAGGTAGTCTCGAGGGATGTATCCAAGAATCAGCCATAGAGAATTTATCTATTCTGACAACAGGACCTATCCCACCAAATCCTGCGGAGCTGCTTGGGTCACAAGTAATGAAGGATCTACTTGATAAAGCTTTAGAACAGTATGACATGATCCTTATTGATACACCGCCTGTACTTGCAGTAACAGATGCACAAATACTGGCCAATCTATGTGACGGCACGATTCTTGTGATTAAGAGTGGTGAGACGGAAGTTGAAGCTGCAATCAAAGCAAAGGAATTATTATTATCAGCTAACGGAAAACTTCTTGGTACCGTGTTAAATCATAAAAATGTCAACCAGAGTCATTACTACTACTATTACGGTAGTGAATAAGGGAATACGGCAAAAGGGATGGCTCATTTGAGTCATCCCTTTTGTGCGACGGGCAGAAAGAAAATGAAAAAAGCTTAAAACCTGCTTGATGTAGGTTTTAAGTAAGCTTTTATTTTTAGTTAAAAAGCTTCTAATTCACTAAATATTCGTGCCAGACGCTGCTGTTTCTTTGCTTCATACTCGTCTTTAAATTCTACCGCTTCGCTTGGATTATGGCCATATTTTTCTAAGTCATCCAGTAACTGATTGTAAATGGTATTAAATATTTTATCAGCATTTTGCTCGAGAGCCGTTGCTGCATCTTGATATTTAACCACAAGGTCTGATTTTGTCATTTTACCGCTGACATAATCAGCCTTTGCTTGGACCATTAATTGGTCCGCTCTGCTCGTTTCCTGAACTTCAAGATCCGAGAAAATAGTTCGGTAAGCTGCCTTTATCTGCTCTAAGGAAGTACCTTTGAAACGGGGGGATTCGGTGTTTCCTTCAGTGTCTGATGTGCCGTCTGTTTGCGATTGTCCATTTCCTGACTCGGTGTTTGAATGAGTTGTAGAGTGATTGTTCCCTTTTGCAGGATTACTATTCGGATTACTAGTTGTACCTTCATCAGCCAACCCCTCTGCATTTTCAGGAGATTCTCCGTTCTCACTAGTAGTTTTCTTTTTAGTTTCAGCCACTTTAAGGTCTTCTTTAGATTTTTCGACAGTTGTCTCCACCTTTGAATTCCACTGGAAAACACTGAATGTAATGAGTACAATCGCTAAAACACAGCCGCCTATGTATAGATATTTCCGTTTCATATAATTCCCTTCTTTTTATATGCATTTATACTAATTTACCCCGTCAACAGCCATTTAGACAGATGGGGAGCGTTTAATAAATTATTATAAGAAATAACATGTGAAATTGGAAACATTTTTTCTGGAAAAGTGTTTTCCTCATTGAAACAATCTAGTAGTATCGTATTATTTTATCAGACTTCTGCTATTCAATAGTGAAGAAGCTACAATCATATTATTAACAGAGCATCAGTACACAAAAAAAGATGCCGAGAACTCGTTCGGCATCGGTTGCTTTTAAGGCTGAAAGTACATTTTCAAACGGTTTGTACTAACTATTGGAAAGTGCGAATAGTTTGTTAATAGTTAAAACGATGTTTCTTTATATCTGGGCAAGAGCCGTTTTTTTTTAAAAGACCTAAGTGTCTAATTTACATGAATTAATCATTCTTCATTCAGTCCATTTTACATTTCAGAAGTCACCTGATTTTTCAATGTTCTTTCTCCATTGCCGGCCATCACAGAAGGATTTATGATCCAGAAAGTAGGCCATATCCTTTCGTTTTTTCTATTAAGGCTCCTTGCTCTCCAATGTTTTCACTCGTACCAGTTCTGCTTTGTTACTTGTATATGGTATGGATATATGACTGAGCTCTTCCAGCTGTTCTTTGTACGAGCTGGAAGGCTCTTTGATGTAGGATTTTATGCTGTTGGAGTCCTATCGGGTCTATTCCTTTCAGCCATAATTATGCAGATAAAGAGGAATGCGGCAGGACAGGTGTGGAGAGATAGCGATCCTAATTAAAGAGCTTTTTTCGCGGGCGATTTCTAAATTTCACATAAATTTCGCCTTCTCTTGATCTGAAAAGTTTTATTCCTACCAGTTTAAGTGGTGTGCTAATTTCTTTCATTTCAACTAAAGGCAATATTAATCTCTCCTTTTAAATTTAGTAGTGTGACTTTTATCACTATTAATTATACACTATTCTGTCAAATTTAACATTTGTATTTTTGAAAATTGCAATATACCACTTTATAAACAGCGTTTCTCTATTAATTAATAATTTTTCTCCTCGGACAATTCCAAAATTTTATATAATACTCCCCATCACTTGATTTAAATAACCGAATACCTACTAGTTTTAGTGGTGTGAGGATCTCTTTCATCGCTATTAAAGGCATAACAAAACCTCCCTGAATATTTTAAATTTTAAATATTTAAATAATTATAACCTAAATAGAACGAAATTTGTTATAAAAGTTCTTTATACGGAACATATTGCTGTGAATATATAAGAGTAAAACTGAATATCTATAAAAAAATGTTTAGGGGGAATCTCTAAATGACAAAGGTTATGTTAAGGATATTCAGTGTCCTGCTTGTCTTGCTTGGTATTATTTTCTTTATTACAAATAATGAAGGACTAGGGATTGCGGCTGTTGTTTTAGCCATTATTCTTTTTCCAACTAAACGAAGCAGTGTAAAAAGGGGTTCTCATGGCAGCAGCCACTATTATGACCACGATAACGACTATGATAATAATCCTGAATCAAACAGTGGAGATTCCTCCAGTGGCAGTGATTCAGGTGGAGGGGGCGATGATTAAGATAGAAATAATATAGAGGGATCTGCAGCAATAGAAGAGGGGATTTACATTTGAAAAATCTCACCGTAATAGAGAGGTCAGCAGATAATAAAGAATCCTAGGACTACTACTATAAAATTAAAAGACTGATAGAAAAATGGCAGATTTTTTGAAAAAATTCCTTTTAAATTTTAATTTGAGGATAAGTTTTAGAAATGCTATGGCTTTATCTTGGATCTTATTTAAAGGGGATGCTTCCATGATTTTAGTCATCGGCGGGGCCGGTTATATAGGCAGCCATATGGTTAAAGAATTAGTAAAAGAGAAGGAAGTAGTGGTACTCGACAATCTATCAACTGGCCATAGATGGGCCGTTGATGAGAAAGCTATTTTTGTTGAAGGGGATTTAGGGGATGTTGGGGATTTGGATTCTGTATTTTCTACCTATGGAATAGAAGCGGTGATGCATTTTGCGGCCAACAGTCTTGTTGGTGAATCGGTTGTAGATCCGATGAAATATTATCAAAATAATGTAGCTGCAACCATGATATTATTAGAAGCTATGAAGAAGTATGAGGTGAAAAATTTCATATTTTCTTCGACTGCAGCAGTATATGGGGTTCCCAAGTTTGAGCTGATTACAGAAGAAACTCCGACTCTTCCAATCAACCCGTACGGTCGTTCCAAGTTAATGATTGAACAGATATTGGCAGATTATGCGAGAGCGTACGGTTTCCATTATGTTGTACTCCGTTATTTCAATGCGGCCGGTGCCTATGGAACAGGTGAAATCGGTGAAAAGCATTATCCGGAAACTCACTTAATTCCAATTGTGCTGCAGCAGCTGCTAGGGGAGCGTGAAAGCATTTTTGTGTTTGGCAGTGATTATGACACACCAGACGGTACTTGTATCCGCGATTATATTCATGTAACAGATATAGCGAGGGCGCATATGTTAGCGCTTGATGCCCTGCTGTTGGGTAATAAAGAAACCGCCATTTATAACCTTGGCAATGGCTTAGGTTATTCTGTAAAAGAGGTAATTGAAACCTGTGAAAAAGTGACCGGGAAGCAAGCGAATATGATTATGGCGAATCGCAGAGAAGGGGACCCGGCGAGACTTGTTGCCTCTTCAGAAAAAGTCTTCAAGGAGCTTGGCTGGAAGGCGAAGTATTCATTAGTGGACATGATTGCAAGTGCTTGGAAATGGCATTCGAGGGGGATATAATTGAAGATTTGAGAAGCACCCGTAATTTTCGCGGGTGCATTATTGTGTGCCTTGGAAAGAATGTAATAGCTGTTTATTTTGCAGCCCCTCGAAAGGTTCTCGCCTTAACCGTATAATAATCAACCATCTTCCTGTTCACCTCATACCCAATCCCAGGCTGCTCAGGTACTGTAATCAATCCATTCTTTACCTCAACCTCAGGATCAATAATATCTCGTTCCCAATAATGGGAGGAACCAGCCGTATCTCCAGGCATTGTGAAGTTTTCCAATGACGTAATTGCAATATTGTGCGCTCGTCCCACTCCAGCTTCCAGCATGCCGCCGCACCAAACAGGTATTTCCCTTTCTTTACACAAGTCGTGAATCTTTATAGCCTCAGATAATCCACCGACACGGCCAATTTTTACATTTATCACTTTACAGCTTCCAAGTTCAATCGCCTTTCGTGTATCCTCGATAGAAAGAATACTCTCATCCAAACAAATCGGCGTCTGAATCTGTGCTTGCAGCGTAGCATGATCGATAATATCATCCGAGCCGAGCGGCTGTTCAATCATCATCAGTCCATATTGATCCAACTCTTTCAGCAGGTCAATATCTGCTAGAGTATAGGCTGAGTTCGCATCGGCCATTAACGGAATCGTCGGGAACTGCTTGCGGATGGCGGCAATCAACTCAACATCCAAGCCAGGTTTAATTTTGATTTTCATTCGGCGGTATCCTTCTACCGCATATTTATCAATGATGCGAAGCAGGTCATCAGTCGTCTTCTGAATGCCAATGGCAATACCGGCTTCGATGCTCTTCTTTTTCCCTCCGAGGGCTTGGCTTAACGAAATACCCTTCCTTTTTGAATAAAGATCCCAAACGGCACCTTCAATCGCTGCTTTTGCCATGTTATTTTTTTTGATAAAAGAAAAGCGTGTGTTCAGTTCATCCGGATGTTCAAAAGGGGAATTGAATGCGAGCGGCAATAGGAAGTCCTCGAGCATATGCCAGCTTGTCTTCACTGTTTCTTCGGTATACCATGGAACATGAAACGCAACACCCTCTCCCCAGCCTGTGATGCCGTCTTCATCAATGGCCTCGACCAAAATAAAGTCCTTTGTTGTAAACGTCCCGTAGCTTGTTGAAAAAGGTGATTTTTGTTTCATTTGTAAATGTCTTAATACGACGCGATCCAGCTTCATCTTATGCCTCCGTGGTTTCAGATTCTTTAACTTCATTCAGCATTTATCCTCTACTTTTGTAAGTGGGGGATGAATGCGAATAGCTCTCCGATTCAGTGGGGATTCAAATCCCGGCTGAATGAAGTTAAGCCTTCGGCGAGTCTTGCGATTTTTTATAGGTAATTTATCAAGCGAGTTTGATAAAAATCCGGACGTAAATTCGACAGGGGAATTTGATTACAAAAATATTCACCGGCTGCAGGGGTAATCCTGCCGCCATCTTCCAAAATCATACCTTATTTTTTCCCTCGTTCAAAGGTTTTCATCACAGTAGAGGCTAGAATAAGAACCCCATTTAATATATCGTCCTTGTTAAATGTCATATCCGGGTGATGCAGTCCTGGTGTCAGGTCACAGCCAAGTCCAAGCATCGTTGTCTTCAAATCTTCCTTCATAAGCGAGTAGAAGTGGAAATCTTCGCCGCCCGATGTAATGACAGGCGGAGCGCAGCAATCTTGTCCCATTACTTCAATAATGGCATGTTCCATCATTTCCTGAGCTGTCGGATCAACCTGTGCTGCTGGAAGTTTGATTTCCGACTTCAACTTGATGTCTGCGTCATAGATAGCAGAAAGGCCTTCTGCAATTTGGGTTAGCTTATATTCTAATTCATTCATTACATCGTTGTTTTGGGCTCGTAAATCGAGCGTAAACTCAGCACGGTCCGGGATGACGTTTGCATTTGGTCCGCCTGCATGAAACGCTGTCATTTTTATGGATGCAGGTACTTGAGGATCCATATGGATTTTGCCTATTTCTTGAATCAGGCTGCTGCCAACCTCAATGACGTTAATACCAAGATGTGGGCGTGCTCCATGGGCTGAAACTCCTTTAATTACCCCTGTAACGGTTTGAGAGGCACCGTGGCAAATGGAAGGAGAGGCATAGCCGCTACGCAGCTCTTGGATGGGACGAAGATGCACTCCATATAAGAAATCAACACCATCTATCACCTTTTTTTCAAGCATTTTCAAAGCGCCAGCGCCTTTTTCCTCTGCTGGTTGAAAAATCACCTTCAGTTTACCGGGCGGTTTGTAGCCCATTCTATTAAATAATTTCACAACCCCAAGGGCCATCGTTGAATGTGAATCATGACCGCAAGAATGAACAGCTTGCCATTTTCCATCCTTTTCCTGCCAAAGTGCATCCATATCAGCTCTTAGTGCAACAGTAAAGTCACCTTCTCCTATTTCCCCGATAACCCCTGTGCAATCCTCAAAGGTGTGGGTATGGTAACCTTCCTTTTCAAGCTGTTCCTTAATAAACTTTGTGGTTTGAACCTCTTCCCAACTAATCTCTGCATGACAGTGGAGATGGTCAAACACAGCAAAAATGTCTTTTTCAATCTGTTTTAAGGCTTGTTTCACAGTTCTGCATCTCCCTTTTTAATAGGAGGTATGATTCCTCCATTTATTTATTATTGTGATTTCGTTTTAATGAGAAAAGTAATGATGAAAATATATTAGCTACTACTATAGATTATTTTCATATTGTAATGAATGTGAAAGAGAATTAGCTCATATTGCATGTTTTTATTTAATATACAGCATTCACACCCTAATGGAATGGCGAAAGTATTGATAAGTAGAAAAGATATTTATATCTTACAATAATATAATGTTCTTCCAACTCATTCAAGAACTTTTTACTGAATGTTCAGTAAAGTTTTATTGCTATTGCAATACAGAGGCAATATCCCAATCAAACACATGATTTATATCTATGTTCGTAAAACATTCTTATGCGTTAAAGCG